>CAZINY010000086.1:1079-1831 GCA_964540735.1 uncultured Oscillospiraceae bacterium | reverse complement strand
CCGCCCTCAAGCCCCGCAGCTTCAGCGACTTTCTGGTGGACAACCAGCAGCGCTATCACATTGCGCACAACAACAACCAGCTCAACGCGGCAGGCCGCCGGGTATGGGGCTTTCACGGCATCGAACCGCTGCTGAAACTCCCCATGCAGACCTGCGACGGCTGGCAGAAGGACTTTTCCCCCGGGAACCCCTTTACAGAAAACGACGTTTCCAGTAAAGCATAACGCCCATGGCTGCGTACATACGTACAGGGCAACGGTACGCAGGTACGTATGTACGCAGCCTTTTTCCAAAACACGCTTAGGAGGTGAGCTTTATCAGCCAACCCATGTACGCCATTCTGCGCTTCGCCAAGTACAAGGGCCCGGAGATCAGCCGCATCGAGGCCCATAACGAGCGCGCCAAGGAGCGCTACGCCAGCAACCCGGATGTGGATACCAGCCGTAGCCACCTGAACGTCCACCTGGTGGAACCTCGTGGACATTACCGGGCGGAGGCGGAACGCCAAATCGCCCAGGCAGGCTGCCGCACCCGGTCGGACAGCGTCCGCCTGGTGGAAACCCTAATGACCGGCAGCCCCGAGCTATTTCGCGGCAAAAACCCACAGGAAATCTGCGCCTATTTCCGCCATGCCTTGGACTTTCTCACCCAACGGCAGAGGCCGGAAACCATCCTTTCCGCGGTGATTCACCTGGATGAAAAAACCCGCACATGCACGTGACCTTCGTGCCCCTCACGGAGGACAACCGCCT
>CAZINY010000086.1:0-1069 GCA_964540735.1 uncultured Oscillospiraceae bacterium | reverse complement strand
GCGGGGGGAGAGCGCCGCCGAAACAGGCCGGGACCACATCCCGCCCCAGGTCTTCAAGCAAATGGCCCGGCTCAACAAGCAAAAGGAACGCCTGGAAGCCCTGCTGGACGGGGTGAACCTGCTCAATTACAAGGCCCGTGCCCAGCAGATTGGCGAAGTGCTGGACCGGTATCTTCCCGACGTGGCCAAGATGCGGGCACAGCTCAAGCGATACAACATTGCCTTCACGGATACCATGGCCGAAAACCAGACCCTGAAAGCCCCAAATGAGCAGCTGAACGCCCGGCTGGAGCAGACCCAGCAAAGGAGCTTTGCCAAGCAGCTGGAGGACGCCAAGCTGCGCAAAGACTACGCCGCAGCCCTGCGCGTGCTGGAGCGCATCCCTCCAGAGGTGCTGGCCGCCTACGCCGGTAGGGAAGCGCGGGAAAGAGCCCGCAGCGACACCGGCAAAAACCATCAGGAACGATAAGCAAAGGAGGTGAGATTGCATTGCATGACCATCGTGTGCTACAAGTTCCTACGGAGGCCGTGCGCAAAGGGAACGCCCTGCGTACCTACGGGAAGCAGACGGCCTCCGCCCACCTTGAAAACTCCACATCCGACGGGGCGGATATGTCGAAGGGAGCATTCGACATGTCCAAGAAAAGAATCCGACAGCGCGCAAAGATCGGCGATCAATGCGTTTGGCTCTCCGGGGAAACCCAGCAGGAAATCCTCGACGATTACCTGCGTCAGGCCATTGCGGCGGGGCTGGTGGTTCCGGCGGACGCCGTGGGGGAGGCACGCGTCCACAAAACGCCCACGGTGCGCCAGTTTGTGGAAGAAACCTACGCCCCCACTTTCATTGCCCGCCTGGCTCCGAAAACCGTGGTCAATTACCGGCTGTACCTGGACCTGAACATCCTGCCCTTTCTGGGGGACATGCCCATGGACCAGGTGACCGTGGCCACCATCCAGCAGTTCTATGACTGGATGGCCACGGCCGGGGAGCGCGGACGCAAGAAGAACCTCAACGCCTGCACCATCCGGCGTGTCTCCGGGCTGGCCAGCCGCATCTTCAAGGTGGCGG
>CAZINY010000085.1:1621-3167 GCA_964540735.1 uncultured Oscillospiraceae bacterium | reverse complement strand
AGGCGCCGATGATGCCCGTAAGCTCGTCCACGGTATACAGGCTCTTTTCCAGGTTGTTCAGCGGCTCCACCTCCGAGCACACGCCATAGCCGTGGCTGAGGATAGCGCGCACTTCCTCCGGGGTCAGTCCCGCGGCCAGCAGAGGTTCCGCCGTATGCTGGAGATGCTCCTCGGGGTAACGCTCGTAGTCGTAATCGTGCAAATAACCGATGGCGGCCCAGTGTTCGGCGTCCTCGCCGAAGTGAGCGCCCATGGCCCGCATGGCGGCGCTGACGCTTAAGGCATGCATGCGCAGATGCGGTTCGGTCACCATGGCGTCGTTGAGTTCTTTAGCGCGTTCCATGGTCAGCATGGAGAAAATCCTTCCTTTCAGCAAAAGAAAATTTGTCCGGCTCTTGTCACCGGGCTTTGCATGCGGTATCCGCCCCGGAGAATGCCCCATACCCGGGCGGGCTTTGTCTTTTGTTCCAGGGCCAGATAGCGTTCGATGGTCTCCCGGGCGCGGGGGGGCAGCAAGGGACCGTACGCCGCGGCGAAATCCCGCGTATGGCGATACGTCAGCGCGATGCGCGCCTTGCCTCGTTCCCGGGCGGACAGGGCCCGCACGCCCCGCTCTGCCAAACCCGCGGCGCTGGCGCCCATCTCGTTGTCCCCGTGCTGGCGGTAGTCCACCAGCGGACGCGGCAGGCATACCACGTGGCCAAAGGCCGCGGCGGTAAGCGCCAGAAACCAATCGTGCATATGCATTTTTTTCGGATCCCCACAGCGCAGCGCCAGCGCTCGCAGGGGTCGGTTCATCAGCAAGGTACAGCCTGTTACGTTATTTTGCACCAATAACCGCGCAAGTCCCACCGCACGGAAATCCCATCCTTGGTGGGCAAAAAAGCTCTCATGCAGCACCTGACCGGCAGCATCCACCACCCGGGCGTCGCTATGCACCAGCAAGGGCGTCTCCCTGCCCCACCGGGCTTCGGCGTCCCGCATGGCCTCCAGACCGGCCCGCAAACGATCCGCGTGCCAGACGTCGTCCTGGTCGCACAGGGCGGTATATTCCCCCTGCGCCTGCCCCAGGAGGCTCCAGAAATTGCCGATAGCCCCATGGATACGGTTGGAACTTGCATCCTCCAGCAATTGAAAGCGGCTGTCCGCCTCCGCCCGTCGCTGAAGAATTTCCCGGGTGCCGTCCTGGGATCCGTCGTCCTGCATAAGCACCCGGAAATCCGCCTGCTCCTGCGCGCCCAGGGAGTCCAATAGCTGCGTCAGGTATTTTTTTCCATTATAGCATGCCAACAGTATTTCTGTCACCACTTCCACCCCCATTTTTGAAAATATTGGAAGATGGAGCGTACCTGCCGCGCATTTCCCCGCAGGGTGCGGGTATTCTCCCGGGCCCAGGCGTGCGTCACCGCCATGTCGGGGTGGTACACGATGTCCCCCAGTTGCTCCGCCCGGCGGCTGAGATCGGAATCCTCCTGATAGAGGAAAAAACGCGGATCAAAGCCCTCCAGGGCGCGGAAAATCTCCGTGCGGATCAGCAGAAAGCATC
>CAZINY010000085.1:0-1600 GCA_964540735.1 uncultured Oscillospiraceae bacterium | reverse complement strand
AATGGCGCACGGTGATTTCCCCCTTGGGCAGGAACTGCTCCGTGCCGTCCTGGTTCATCACCCGGGGCGTAAGAATCACCGCCTCGGGATGCGCATCCATCCACGCGGTCATGCGGCCGATCAGGTCCGGCGGAAAGGTCACGTCCGGGTTGCACAGCAGATGATAGTCGCTGTGCAGCAAAGGCAACACCACATTGTTGCCCCGCCCGAAGCCCAGGTTTTCCGCTTGGGGCAACACGCGTATATCAGGGAAGCGCTCTGCCGCGCGGGCGGCCAGGCCGTCGCCGCTGTGGTTGTCCACCACAAAGATTTCCGGCCGGGGAAGGCTGTTTTCCAGGCACTGAAGCGTATCAAAGACCTGTTCCCCAGAGTGGTAAAACACCACGCAGGCGGAAACGCGCGGATATTCCCTCACGTTTTCCCCCTCCTCGCTTGTATTCATGACAAGTGTTATTGTACCCTGCGCTCGGCCATTTGTCCAGAAAAGTATGGTATTTTCCAGCAAACAATGGTATACTGAGTTTATGCAGCAAGGAGTGACTCCCATGAAAAAGCAGATTCTGAACACCGATAGCTACAGCCCCCTGTACAAACAGCTGATACAGAAGCTGCGCGCGGACATCCAGAGCGGCGTCTACCCCGTGCACAGCCGCATTCCCTCGGAGCAGGAGCTGTGCGAGACGTATCAGGTGAGCCGGGTCACCGTTCGCAAAGCGCTTGCCGAGCTGACCCAGGAGGGGTTGCTCAAGCGCCACCAGGGCAAGGGAACCTTTGTGGGCATTCCCCGCATCCAAAAGGATCTGCGCAGCGTAAACAGCTTCCACGACGCCTGCCGGATGATGGGCTGCACCCCCGGCACCCGGGTGCTGCACGTGCAATGGGTTCACCCGGAGGAAGAGGACCGCACGTCCCTGGGCTGCGAAGCGGAGGAGCAGATCGTGGAAATCGTGCGCCTGCGCCTGGCCGACGGCATGCCCGTGATGCTGGAGACCAACCGTTTTCCCCCTGCCTACGCCTGGCTGATGGAAGCGGATTTGAGCGGCTCGCTGTATGCGCTGCTGGGCGAAAGGGGCGTGGAAGCCCGTCAGGCCATCCATGAAGTTTCCCTGTGCTACGCCACCCCCGCCCAGGCCAAAGCCCTTGACATCGCGCCGGGGGACGCGCTGCTTTGCCTCCACGAGGTCATCTTCGATCAGTCCGGCCGCCCGCTGCACACCTCTCATCAGGTGATCCGCGGGGACCGCTTCACCTTCCGCATTTGACGTTTCCGATATTTTGTGAAAAGAGGTTTTTCCACTGAGTACGTCCAATCCGTCCAAGTTCGCCATTTTTGTGGATCTGGAAAACTGCGGCGCCAAGGTAGCCACGCTCAACAGCATCCTGGAAAAGGTCAAGATTCGCGGGGATATCCTGCTGGGCAAGGTCTACGGCTACACCGACCGTTTCAGCGACCTGAAGGAGATCCTGCTAAGCAACACCTTCACGGTGGTGCCCTCTCTGCGCTACGGCATTTCCCAGAAGAACAATGCGGACATCCAGCTGGTCATCGACGCCCTGGAGGTCGCGTACAAAAACGAGCTCATCGACAGCTTCTGCATCG
>CAZINY010000084.1:2066-5882 GCA_964540735.1 uncultured Oscillospiraceae bacterium | reverse complement strand
CCTTGTCGTCGGGGACGCTGCCCTGGTTGGAGGTCATCAGCTCGCTGATGCGCAGGCCGTCATAGGCGTTGGTGGGCGTACCCACCTGGGCGGAGCCGTCTTCGGAGCCCACGGAATAGGTGGCGTGGGACACCGGCTCCCAAGGGCAGATCAGCACCAGCAGCGCCAGGGCCGCCGCGCAGGCTACCAGCGCCAGGATGACTCCTGCCCGGGATTTCTTGGAAGACGGCGCGCTCCGCCGCTGGGCGGACTGTCTGCGGGATGCAGGCGGTATTTGCGTCATCCGGGTTCCTCCTTATGAAACATCCGGCGCGGCTGTGCCGCGGCGTGTCGCAGTGCGTCGGTTCATGGGGTATAACCCTTAGCATTATAGCACGGCGGTCTCTTTCTGGCAATGGCGATGACAGGAAGCCGGCGGGGAAAAAGGGGAAAGTCCGCGCTGCGGAGAGGGATTGTTACAACTGTTACGCCGCCGGGGGGATCGCCGGCCTACTTGCGGAAAGAACGCGCGAAACGGGCGCAAATTCCCGGTCTTGGCAGGATTCCGCCTGGGACGCCACGAAAAAATACGCACAACCTTTGATGTGGTGGGCGTTGCGGCGCAGGAAAGCGACGGCCATACAACCGGACGAAGAACGAAAGAAGGGAATGTGCGTTATGCAGGTCTACAATCCTTATCTTCCCAGTTGGGAGTACACCCCCGACGGCGAGCCCCACGTGTTTGGCGACCGGGTTTACGTGTATGGCTCCCACGACCGTTTCCATGGTCACGTGTACTGCCTAAACGACTATGTATGCTGGTCCGCACCCACGGACAACCTTGGCGATTGGCGCTACGAAGGCGTGATTTACCGGAAAACCAACGATCCTTTCAACCGCGATGGCTCCATGTGCCTCTATGCTCCGGACGTGACCCAGGGCCCCGACGGACGCTATTACCTGTATTACGTGCTGGATCATGTGAACGTAGTGTCCGTGGCGGTTTGCGATACGCCCGCGGGCCGGTATGAATTCCTGGGCTATGTCCGCTATCCCGATGGCCAGCTGCTGGGAGCGCGGGAAGGCGACGAGCCGCAGTTTGACCCCGGCGTGCTTACCGAAGGAGACCGGACCTATCTGTATACAGGCTTCTGCTGGGCGCATGACGCCAGCCGCCACGGCCCCATGGTTACCGTGCTGGGACCGGACATGCTCACTGTGATCCAGGAGCCTCGGACGCTGATTCCTTCCGGCCCTTACGCCGCCGGTTCAGGTTTTGAGGGGCATGAATTCTTCGAAGCTTCTTCCATCCGCAAGTTTGGCGAACTGTACTACTTCGTGTATTCCTCCGTGGTCATGCATGAGCTGTGCTACGCTACCAGCGCTTATCCGGATCACGGCTTTGTCTACCGGGGCGTAATCGTGAGCAATAACGACATCGGGATTTCCAGCTACAAGCCCGCGGACAAACCCATGTATTACGGCGCGAACAACCACGGCGGACTGGTGAAAATCGGCGGCGCGTACTATATTTTCTATCACCGGCACACCGACGGCACCAATTACAGCCGCCAGGGCATGGCGGAGCAGGTGCGGCTGCTGCCCGGCGGGGAAATTCCTCAGGTGGAAATGACCTCTTGCGGCCTGAACGGCGGTCCGTTGCCGGGCAAGGGAACCTATCCCGCTTACATTGCCTGCAACCTGTTCACCCGGGAGGAAAATATGTATACCGGCGGTTCCGGGAAAAACGGTTTCTGGCTGGACGGGCGTTTCCCGCGCATTACCCAGGACGGCCGGGACGGGGATGAAGAACCCGGCTATATCATGAACATGACCGACACGGCCACCTGCGGCTTCAAGTATTTTGACTGCCGGGGCGTGAAGAAAATTACGCTGCGCGTCCGGGGATATGCGGGCGGATATTTCAGCGTCAAGACGGCCTGGGACGGTCCTGAGCTGGGCCGCGTGCCCTTGAAATTCGCCAATATCTGGACGGATTTTAGCGCCGATGTAGCCATCCCCGACGGCGTACAGGCGCTCTACCTGACCTACCATGGCGACGGCAGCGCCGCTTTGCTGTCCTTCACGCTGGAATAAGGCCAGGCGCTTGCGGGCGGCGGCCTTGCTTGCCATGCCCGGACAAGGAGGAAACACGCGATGAAAGCCTATGGCACCTATTTTCAGAACGATCCGGAACGCCCCCTGGTCTACGGGGAGGTGGAGCTGATCAACCCGCCCCGGCAGCGCCTGCGGGGCGAACCCTGCAAGGAAGGCGTGCTGGTGCGTCCGGTGATGGTGGGCTTTTGCGGCACGGATCACGAGCTGATGAAAATGGGCCGCAAGGGTCTGCTGGGTCCCAAGTTCCCCGCGGGGCAAAAGCGGCTCGTCAACGGCCATGAGGGCGTGGTGTGGGTGCCTTCGCAAAACCGCTTCGCCATCGTGCTCATCCGCGGCGGGGACAGCGTGGACCCCACCCGCTACACCGAGGACGAAACGTATTTCGAGTACGGCTGCGACCAGGCCGACGGCCTGTTCTGCGACGGCATGTACGTCAATCCCGACATGCTCTTGCAGATTCCCGACGGCTATGTTCACGGCGGCAAACTGGACCTTTCCTTTGCCAAGAAAATGGTCTTTCCCGACCCCTTCGCCTGCATGTTGTTCCAGCTGGAGCGCATGGAGGACCTGGGCAGCGCCCACTGGTTCCGCCAGACGGCCCGCCGCCATGGCTGCGACCTGGAAACGGCCCGGCGCATCGCCGCGGACGAAATCTTCCAGCGCCCGGTGATCTTCGGCCTGGGCACCACGGGCATGTTTGTGGGCGATGCCATCCGCCGGGCGCATCCGGAGGCGAAGATCGTCTTTGTGGGCCGCAGCGGCGAGGACAGCCCCAAGGTGCGCTTCGCCCTGGAGCAGGCCCGCGCCGGCTATGTGAAAAACGACTTCGACGATCCCGCTGACTGCGCCAGGGCCATCGTCGCCGCCCTGGGCGGCAGGGCCACCACCTTCATCGGCGTCAGCGGCGCCAACGTGGAGCATCAGATTGCCTTTGCCCATGGGGCGCTGGGCTGCAACGGGCTGTACAATTCCTTTTCCCTGGGGCCGCGCATCGCCTTTGACACCATGCCCTTCGGCTTTGAAAACCACCTGATTTTCGGCTCCATCAACTTCCGCCAGGACCACATGGAAAAGGCCATCGACATGCTTGCCCGCAGCCGCTACGACGAAATTGTGGGGCTCATCGACCGGGAGGAGTTCGCCACCGACCCCATGGGCGCATACGAAAACCGCATCTACTGCAAGGCCGCGCCCATGAAGACCGCCGTTATTTGGAACAGGGACTACGTGGACATCAACCGCTGAGCGCGCAGGAGGAATTCCCATGGCTGTGACCGTTTCCTACGACCAGGATTGCAAAATGACCATCACCGGCGTGGACTGCAGCTGCGGCTGCAAGCATCGCGCCATCGACAAGGACATCTATATCGGCAGGGGACTCCTGCCCCGGATTCCCGACTATATCGCCAGGCGCGGCCTGGGCGCCCATTGCGTGCTGGTGGCGGACGACAACACCTACCGCGTGGCTGGGGCCCAGGTGGAAAAGGCGCTGACGGGCGCGGGCTTCTCTGTGGTTGCCTGCGTGATTCACCGGGAACACGACATGCTCCCCGACGACCTTTCCTGCGGCGAGGTGCTGCTCTCCATCACCCGGGAGACGGAGTTCCTCATCGCCGTGGGCAGCGGCACCGTCACCGATACCACCCGCATCAACGCCGAGCGCACCGGGCTGCCCTTTGTATCCGTGGGTACCGCGCCTTCCATGGACGGCTATGCTTC
>CAZINY010000084.1:514-2056 GCA_964540735.1 uncultured Oscillospiraceae bacterium | reverse complement strand
GGCTGAAGATTCAGCGGCCCGCCGTCTGCCCGGAGATCATCGTCTGCGACCTGGACGTGCTGGCCACCGCGCCCTTGCCCATGATTGCCAGCGGCGTGGGCGACGTGCTGGGCAAGTACATCGCCAAGGCGGACTGGCAGCTGGGGCAGATCATCAACGGCGAACCCTGCTGTCCCGTTTGCGTGGAAATGGTCACCAACGCCGTGAACGCCCTGGTGGACAACGTGGAGGAAATCGCCCATAAAACCGAGAAGGGCATGCGCATCCTCATCGAGGCGCTGCTGCTCTCCGGCGTGACCATCATGATCATCGACAACACCCGGGCCGTGGCCTCCATCGAGCACAACATCGCCCAGTACTGGGAGATGATCCTGGTGCAGCAGGGCAAGGAACCCCCCATGCACGGCGCTTCCGTGGGCGTGAGCACGCTCATGGTGTGGCCCATGTTCCAGCGCTTTGCCCGGGAGGATCTCTCCGCCCTGGACCTGGAGGACATTCACGATGAACGGGTTTGCCGCAGAGCCGGCGGCGGAGGGCGGCGCGCAGATCATGCGCGAAAACCCCGAGGATTTCCTCCCCTGGGAGGAGCAGGAGCGCCGCATCCGCGCCGCGCAGGCCCATGCGGACGACATCCGCGCCGTGATCGCTGCCATGCCGCCCCTGGAGAAAATCAGGGCCGTCATGACCGCCCTGCATGCGGAGATGACCCCCGAGGAGGAGCATATTCCCCGGGACCTGCTGTGCCGCTCCATGCATTGCGGCAAGGATTACCGCACCCGCTATACCCTTTTCAAGCTCATCGACGAGTGCGGCCTCACGGACAAGTACCTGGTGGATTATCCCTACCCCTTTGACTGACACGGAGGCGACGGCTCATGATTGACGCGCACACGCATCTGTGGGAAAAGCAGCACGGCATGGTGGACGGCCTGCCCGTGTACGACCTGGGCGGCGGAAGGAGCCAGTTTGGCCGTCAGGTGCGCCAAATGACTCCCGCCTACATCACCGACGGTGTGAACAGCGCGGAGCGCCTCCTGGCCAACATGGACTTTGCCCAGGTGGCCGGCGCGGTGGTGACCCAGGAATACATCGACGGCAACCAGGACGCATACCTGCAAAGGGTCCGGGCGGAGCACCCCCTGCGCCTGCGGGTCAGCGCCCTGTATGAGGAAAAGCCCCTGGGGGACATCGCCTGGGCCGACGGCGTCAAGATCTGCGCGGGCCGGCTGGCCGACCAGGACCTGACCCATCATGCGGAGGTTTTCCGCCGCGCGGCGGCGGAGGACAGGTTCGTGGGCCTGGACCTGGCCGACGGGGACGCGCAAACCGCCTCCCTCCGGGAAATGATCCAGCAATATCCCGGCCTGCGCGTGGCCATCGGCCACTTCGGCATGGTCACCACGCCCCGCTGGCAGGAGCAGGTCCGCCTGGCACGCTATCCCAACGTGTACATCGAGAGCGGCGGCATCACCTGGCTGTTCAACCGCGAATTCTATCCCTATCCCTCGGCGGTGCGGGCCATTTTGGAGGCCCGGGACCTTT
>CAZINY010000084.1:268-504 GCA_964540735.1 uncultured Oscillospiraceae bacterium | reverse complement strand
CTCCCTGCTTTCTCCGGAGGAAAAGCAGCTGTTCTTCCACCGCAACGCCGAGGGCTTCTACCGCTTTCACCACCTGCCGGAAATGCCGTATATTCATCATATGGCGGAATGAGGGGGGAAGCGGCTGGCCATTGGCGCCGCGGCTTCTGCCGCAAGGGGCTTTTAACCAGGCAACCTGCCGGCGACGCGCTGCCGCTAGTGCGACGGCCATGAATTTGGAGGCGTTTCCATGCATC
>CAZINY010000084.1:0-258 GCA_964540735.1 uncultured Oscillospiraceae bacterium | reverse complement strand
GTCCGCGGGGGACTGATTCGCTTCAGCCTGCCCCTGATTGCGGGCAACCTGCTCCAGCAGCTGTACAACCTGGTGGACACCTGGGTGGTGGGGCGGTATCTGGGGGCGGCGGCCCTGGCGGCAGTGGGAAGCGCTTTTTCCCTGATGGTGCTGCTCACCAGCCTGCTCCTGGGGCTGTGCATGGGCAGCGGCGTGGTGCTGAGCAACCTGTGGGGCCAGGGGCGGCGGGAGGAGCTGAAAACCGCGCTGGTGAACGCC
>CAZINY010000083.1:0-6096 GCA_964540735.1 uncultured Oscillospiraceae bacterium | reverse complement strand
TCGGTCCCATACGTGTTGAAACTTTTGCAGGTTATGGAGTCGTAAGTTTCATTTTGTATGCTAATGTGAAAAAATAGGCTTTTTTCAGCAGTCTGAGCGCCGTCTCTCCATCAGGGGACGGCGCTTTAGCGTGCCGGAAAAGCGGCAAACCTTCTTCTTGCGGCGGCGCTTCCGGTCAACCGGAAGCAGCCCGAAGGCGTAAGGAACGGTCGCTGATGAATATCCTCCCGGCAAAAGGATAGCGCGCCGTCATCGGCCAGGGAAAGGAGCTGTTTAAGCAGCCTTTCTTGGCCGATGCGGATTGCGCTAAAGCTTTGCGTTTTGCAAATCGCTCTTACGTTTTTGCAAGCCCTGGGGATTTCCCGCCAGGGCTTGCCGGTCGCTTCCCGGCGCCTTGAAGCCCATACGAGTTGCTCCCCTTGCAAGCTAGGAAACAATCCTTTCCTTTTTCTTATGCCGCATGGGAAAGCATGCTTTCTCTCGTGGGGAGCGTCGGAACGGGCATTGTCTTACCGTGCTGGCTTGCGGGAAGGCGCGGCGTCCTGATTCCCGGCGCAAGGCTGTATCGCGGGCATGCCGCGCTGCCCCGTTCTTCGTCCGAAAAGGCTTACCCGTTGGGAAGCGTCTCCTCCTCGATTAAAAAGGAGGGATATTTTTCCACTTCCACGCCATGCACCATTCCATCGGCAGGGTCCAGATAGACCTTGAGCCACAGCGCATCCGTCAGCTGCGCAGCGCAGATCGCGCATTCCCAGTTTGCCAGCGCCGTGGTCCCCTGGCGTTGCCAAGCCAGCGCACGGCCTTCCGCCAGGCAGTCTCCCGCAGCGGCAGCCAGCGCCAGGTATTCGGCTTCATCCATGGTTTCCGCGTGAGCGACATACCGGACGCCTGGCGCTTCCGCGGAAGCGACGAAGTCCGGCATATCCTGGTGCTGGTAGTTCCAGCCGTAACGGATCAGTTCGCCTGTCTTTTGGTCGAACCAGGCAATGAAGCTGCGCTGATATCCGCTGTCATCCTCGGCGCTGAGCACCACGGCTTCCTGGCTGCCGCCCGCCCATTGTACCTTTCCCTGGCCGTCCATTTCCCTGGGGATATAGGCGCCCTGGGAGATCTCCACCTTCCCCAGGCTCAGGGGCACGCCCAACTGCCGCCACACCTGGCGCGCCTCCATTTCATATGCCGTATAGTCCGTGGGCGTCGCGGTATAACCCAGCGCAAAGAGCTGCGCCGCCAGTTCTTCGTCGGTCATGGAACGGTACGGACGCAGGGCAAAGTTTTCCATACCGCAAAAGTAGCGGCCGTCCACCTGCGCCACCAGGCCCTGCGTTTCCGCACCCGCTATCGCGGCTTCCGTCAACACGCCGCGCTCAATCTGCGCCGCCATGCCGTCGTAGCGTGCGCGCTCCTCCTGGGTGAGAAAGCGGCTGCACTCCATGCCGCCGCCCCGGGCGCAGTTGCGATAACTCAGCGCCGCCGGATCAAAGGTGATTCCCAGCTGGTGATAAGCGTCTATAATGGCCAGCAGCTCCTCGTCGGTCAGGCAGGTGGAAGGCAACAGCAGGTATACCCGCTCCCCATCGTAATCCTCGGGGTTCAGGGGATAGACGGCCACGGCGACATCCGTCAGGGCGCAAAGCACCGCAGCGCCGTCGCCCTGGGCCGCGCCTTGCGCATAGGCTTCCAGCAGTTTCTCCGCCCGGGCGGCTTCCCCCGGGGTCAATCCTGGATACTGATAGGGATCGGAAAATCCATCGTCTCCGGGCGCCATTTCGGGCGCAATCGCAGTATCGCTATTCCCCCAGGCGGGCAAGTTCTGCCCGCTTCCCGCATATACGCTGGCATCCGGCAGATACCGCGTCCCGTCCACGTTCAGGGACAAGTCCAGGCTCACCTCCGGCGCTTCTTCCACTTGCCCTTCGGTCACAGCCAGCGCAGGCAGCGGCGCCAGCATGGCCGCTGACAGCGCCATGGCAATCCACTTCTTTGCAAACATCGTTTCCACTCCTTTTCCATATTGGACCGGTTTTTCGCGGCGGCCGCCCGCGTCCGGTTGCATATCCAGTATAGCCTGCCGCCTGTCTCCAAGTACGCACGGAAAAATCAACAACTTCTCACATCTTTGCCATTCGATACCGGACGCAGGTGCCTTCGCCGGGCTTGCTTTCCAGGCTCAGGGTTCCGCCATGCACCCGGGCAATTTCCCGGCAAAGGGTCAATCCCAAGCCCGCGCCGCCCGCCTGCCGGGTACGCGCGGGGTCGGCTTTGTAAAAAGGTTCAAAAGCCTGCGCCGCCTGCTCCGGCGTCATACCGCAGCCGTTATCCCGCACAGCCAGGCCGTCGGCGGTCACCGAAAGCTCCACGGGGGCTTCTCCGCCGGCGCGCAGGGCGTTGGCAACCAGGTTGCGCACCAGCTGAATCATTAGCTCCCGGTTTCCTGTCATGGAGGTATCCTCCCCCTCCAGCGTCACGCCATCAAAAATCCCCACCGCCTCACGGCACATTTCCAGCAGGGAAAAGTCCTGCATTTCCATGTCTTCCTGCCGCAGGCGGGTCAGCGTCATCAATCGCTGGTCCATGCCGGAAAGGCGGCGGGCCTCCTGCGCCAGGGTTTGCAGCAGGGCGAAGCGTTGCTCCCGGGGAAGCTCCGCCTGCTGCAGCAGACGGCTTCCCGCCACGATGGCCGTAAGGGGCGTGCGCATCTCATGCCCCAGCGCGTCGATGAACCGCTGCTGCCGCCGGTTTTGCTCCTGCAGGCAGGCTTCCCGCTGGGAGATGGCCTGCGCCATGGCCCGAAAAGCGTTGGACAGGTCGCCCAGCTCATCCCGTGAAGGCGGCGGAATCTCCGCGCCATACTCCCCCCGCGCCAAAGCCCGGGCAGCCCTGGCCAACTGGCGAACCGGGCGGATCAGCAGGCCGCTGATTCCCAGGGCCAGCAGCGCCGCGATCACGACGCCCGCGCCGCACAGCGTCAGCGTCCACCACCACAGCGTATTTCGCAGCGCGTATACCGGGGAAACGTCTGAGCTTGCCAGCAGCGTCAGGGACGGCGTCAGCCGGTGCGCCACATGCAGCTGCTGTCCTGCGGCGTCCAGCAGCGTGGCGCGTTCCGCGGAAGCCTCCAGCAGAGGCGCAACCGCCGCAGGCAGGGACGCCCCCGCCATGGCCATTCCCTTGTACACAAGCGCCACCTGCAGCGTCGCAGAACCATACTTTTCCTGGACAGTCTGCGCCGCTTGCTGCATCCGCGCATAGTCCCCTCCATCAATCTCCAGCGCCACCGCCCGGGCGATGGCGGCCTCTTCCTGCAGGGCGCGGGTCCGTTCCCGTTCCAGCATCAGGCTGACGCTCCGTTCGGATACCAGGTTCATACCCGCCCACATGAGCGCCGCCACCAGCGCCACCATGGCCGCGGCCATACGTTTTCTCATTCCCCGCCACACTCCCGAAAGCGGTAGCCATACTTGTACACGGTATCGATATATTCCGCTCCGATCTTGCTGCGCAGGCGCTGAATATGTACGTCCACGGTATGCGTCTGACCCACGTAGGCATATCCCCATACCTTCTGGAGCAGCTCCTCCCGACTCAGCGCCACGTTTCTCCGGCGCACCAGCGCTTCCAGCAGGCCGAACTCCATGCTGGTCAGGCTCAGCTCCTCCCCGTTGCGGAAAACGCGCCGGGCAGCCAGGTCCACCGTTAGCGGGCCGAAGGCAAACCGCGTTTCTTCCCTCCGGGTTCTGCGCAGTATGTTTTCCACCCGGGCCAGTAGCTCCGAAGGCTCAAAGGGCTTGAGCATATAATCAAACGCGCCCATGCGCAGCCCCCGCACCCGGTCCGCCACCGCGGTTTTGGCCGTGAGAAACAGCACCGGTATTTCCCGCGCAATCAGCTCCTCCCCCAATGAAAAGCCGTCCTCCCCCGGGAGCATCACATCCAGTATCGCCAGGTCCGGCGCTGTTTTCCCCGCTTGTTCCCGCGCCTGGCCGGCGTCCCCCGCCTCCAGGCAGCGATGCCCCACCAGGGTCAGTTGCGCGCACAGAATTTGACGGATGACGCGGTCATCCTCCACCAGCAGCAGCGTAGCCATTCCTTTGCCTCCTCGCGGGTTCTTCTGCGTTTCTTTTTCTATTCTATCATGGATTCCCGCTCCCGTGTTTCAACATGTTGTAAACTGCCGCGCTATTTCCCGAACAAAAAATTTTTATATTTGAAAAAAGTATGGAAATTTACAAAAATTGTGATATACTTCTCCTTGTCCTTTTCGCCGCGGAAGGCGCGGTAAAAATGTATTGGAGGAATCATCCGTGACACAGCAAAAGAAAGTGAGCGGTCTGGACAAGTTCTTTGGCGTGACCGCCGCAGGGTCGTCCATGAAGGTGGAAATCATGGCAGGTTTGACGACCTTCTTCGCCATGGCGTACATTATCTTCGTGAACCCCACTATCCTGAACCAGTTCTACGTCATTACCGGGCAAACCGAAATGGCGGCCGCCGTAGCCAGCAGCGTCTTTGTGGCTACCTGCCTGAGCGCCTTTGTGGGCACGCTGCTCATGGCGGTGTACGCCAAGCTCCCCTTCGCCCAGGCTTCCGGCATGGGCCTGAACGCCTTCTTCGCCTATACGGTGATGCTGGGCAGCGGCTATTCCTTTAGCCAGGCCCTGGCCATCGTGTTCATCTCCGGCCTGCTGTTCATCGTCATTACCGCTTTCGGTCTGCGCGAGGCGATTTATCATGCCATTCCCAAGAATGTGCGCATCGCCATCAGCGCCGGTATCGGCCTGTTCATCACCCTCATCGGCCTGCTGAACGCTAAGGTGATCCAGGCCAGCGATTCTACCACCGTGGCCCTGCATTCCTTTAACGTTTGGAACGCCGACACCGCCGGGGCGCTGCTGTGCCTCATCGGTCTGGTAATCACCGGCGTGCTGATGAAGCTGAAGGTCAAGGGCGCTATCCTCATTTCCATCATCCTGAGCACCATCATCGGCATCCCCATGGGCGTGACCAACGTCACCAACTTCAGCTGGAGCCTGCCCGACTTCGGCAGCTGGGTGAACAACGGCCTGTTCAAGCTGGACTTCAACGGCCTGGTGGACACCACCAACGGACTCCTGGGCGGTATCTTCTCCATCATCATGATCGTGCTAAGCTTCTCCCTGGTGGATATGTTCGACACCATCGGCACCCTGGTGGGCACCGCCAACAAGGCGGGCATGATTGACAAGGACGGCAACATGCCCCGCATGCGTCAGGCCATGATGTGCGACGCCATCGGCACCGCCGTGGGCGCGCTCATGGGTACTTCCACCGTAACCACCTACGTGGAATCCTCCACGGGTATCAGCGAGGGCGGCCGTACCGGCCTGACCTCCCTGGTAACGGCGGTGCTGTTCCTGGTGGCGCTGTTCCTGGCGCCCCTGGTGGGTATCGTGCCCTCCGCCGCCACCGCTCCCGCCTTCATCATCGTGGGCGTCATGATGCTCTCCTCTGTGAAGTCTCTGGAGCTGGACGACATGACCGAGGCCATTCCCGCCTTCCTGACCATCGTCATGATGCCCTTCGCCTACTCCATCGCCACCGGCATTGCCTTCGGCCTGATCTCCTACACCCTGCTCAAGCTGTGCACCGGCAAGGTAAAGGAAATCAGCCCCCTGACCGCGGTGCTGTCCATCATCTTCATCATCCGTTTCGCCTGCATGGCTGCGTAACGTTTTTACGGAAAACCTTTGCAATCATGCGTGCTGAAAAGGCGTCTGCGCGGCGCGTCCTGCTTACAGGGCGCGCCGCGTTTTTTGCAAAGGGGTTCGCGTCCTTGGGTTGATTTTTCCCGTCAGAGCATCCTGCCCCCTTGGCCGGCAGCCTGCGGGAGTTTGCTGCCCCAATGCCTGCCCGGAATGCTTGGACAGGCTGAACGCTTCCGGGTTGTTTTCGCCGCCTTTTTCTGAAGGCTGCATTTATGTTATCCTACCGGATAGAAGGGCTGTCCATGAAAAAAATTCCCCCGATCCCTGTAACGAAAAACGCTTTTCCGCGTCCAACCAATGAAAGGAGGCGAGGGAGGTGGAGAACTTCGACGCGGTGTACGCCGCGCATTTT
>CAZINY010000082.1:0-6633 GCA_964540735.1 uncultured Oscillospiraceae bacterium | reverse complement strand
GGCTTTCCGATCGCCCCCTGGACCCCTTCGGACCCCATACTTGATGACACTTTTGCAAGTTAGGGAGTCGATAGTTTCATCTTTCTTATACTGGTGTGAAAAAATATGCTTTTTTCAGTCGTCTGAGCGCCGGAGGAATTTTCTCTCCGGCGCTCAAGCTGTTGAAAAACCTCAGGGAGGTATCGGAGGGACCGCAGCCCCTCCGACTTCCATTCGTATCCGCCGGCTCTGCCGGTTGAAGGTTGGCTTTTCGCACGAAAAGCCAAGTCGCTTTGCGACCGCTGGTTTTCCTCAAGGAAAAACAGCGCCTTGCGGGGGTGTTGATTTTGCTTGCAAAATCAATTCCTTACAAATTCGGGCGACCTCTGGTTGACCGAATTTGCTTCCTCGAAAAAGTGGCTTCCGCCACTTTTTCGACATGCTGTATTGTGCGTTACGCATTTGCAAGCATCGTGAGGTTAAACGCTGTTTCCATGCGGCGCTTTCCTGGCGCGTTCAGGGTTCGGGCTTCAGCACCGCCGCCAGCGCGGCCTTGACCTTGGTCATGTCGATGGGTTTGGCAATGTGTCCGTTCATGCCGGCGGCCCTGGCGGCGGCGATGTCGTCTTCAAAAGCGTTGGCCGTCATGGCAAGGATGGGGATGGTTTCGGCGTCTGGCCGGTCCATCCGGCGGATTTCGCGGGTGGCGGCGTAGCCGTCCAGCTCCGGCATTTGAATATCCATCAGGATGGCTTCGTAGGTTTGCGGCGGATGCTGCGCGAAGGCCTCCACGGCTTTTCGTCCGTTCTCCACGGCAGTTACCTCCGCGCCTTCCATGCCCAACAGCTCCAGGGCGATCTCCTGGTTGAGCAGATTATCCTCCGCCAACAGCAGGCGGCGTCCCTGCAGGCTGAAGGCCGCGCCGGGGTCCGGGGTTCCTTCATAGGCGTCGAGCGTATCCTCCGGCAGCGCGCAGGGGATGGTAACAATAAAGCGGCTGCCCTTGCCCTGGACGCTTTCCACCTGAATCTGTCCGCCCAGCATCTGCACAATATTGTGCGTGATGGCCATCCCCAGGCCCACGCCGCTGGTTGTCCCGGTCATGGAGGTGTCTTCCCGCTCGAAGGGCAGGAAAATTTTCTCCAGGAATTTCGGACTCATGCCAATGCCCGTATCGGATACCATGAAGCGGTAAATGGGTTGATTGGTCTGGGCGTCGCCCGCCAGTTCTTCGACCTGCAGGGCAATGGAGCCGCCGGCAGGGGTGTACTTGATGGCGTTTGACAGCAGGTTGTTCAGAATCTGGTTGAGACGGCCCGCATCGGTGATGACCCGCCGGTGCTGCAACGCCAGGGGAAGCAGGGAGAAACGCTGGTGCTGCGCCTTGGCCTGAAGCTGGAACAGGGAAGCGGTTTCCTCCAGCAGCTCCGCCAGATCCACCGGAGCCATATGCAGTTCCATCTTTCCCTGTTCAATCTTGGCTGTGTCCAGCACCTCGTTGATCAGGTGCAGCAATTGCTGGGATGCCGCGGTAACCTTGTCCAGGCAGTTCGTGGCTTTTTCCGGTTCGTCCAGGCTGTGACGCGCCAGGTTGGCAAAACCGATGACCGCGTTCATGGGCGTGCGCATGTCATGGCTCATCCGGGAAAGGAAATCGCTCTTGGCCTGGTTGGCCATGCGCGCGCTTTCCAGGGATTCGCGGAGCATCTGGTTCTTGGCTAGCTCCGCCGTTTTGCTGTCATGGATGAGGCGGAAAGCGATGATGACCTGCTGGCTGTTTTCCACGGCGAACGCCTCTGCGCTCACCCAGCGGGGACCCTCGGGGAAATTGCGCTCAAACTCCAGATAGCGGCGCTCCTGCTTGCCGTCGCACAGCTGCTGGAGCTGCGCCAGGGAGAATTGCTCCAGGAAGCCGGGCCAGTCCTCCGAACGGCGCATATGGGATTGAATCTGCGCAAGGAACGTCTCGTAACTTCGGATATCCGAGCCTTCTGTGGGCTTGTTGCCTTCCTGTTTGGTTATTTCGCAGCGCTGCTTGTTGACGTCCACCAGCGCTACGCAGTAGTATGTCTGCCCCAGCGCCTCAAAGCAGTCCACCGCCTGCCGGTTGCGGCGCTGCGCCCGGTAGGATTGAATCCCTAGATAGATGATGGATAACAGGAAAGCGGCTTGAAGGACAAGTTGTAGATAGAAAAGGTTGGTTGCGTCCTGGGTAATGACGGAGAGGGGGATGGTGACAATGCAAGTCCAGCCATCTTCGCCCACAATATAATAGTTCTGATAGCTGTCCAATTCTCCATCCCAGCGCACCATGCCGCGGGCGCCTTCAAATTGAGCCAGCATTGCCAGATAATCTTCCTGGGTGTAGCTGTCCATCTCACAGCTGATATGTTCTTGACCGATTTGCTGATGAAGCAATAAGCTCCCAGCTTGATCCACCACAGTGGCTGTTCCCGGAAAAACGTCGCTGCCTTCTTCCCACTCCACTTCAATTTCGCCCACGCGGATGTCCAGAGCCAGCACGCTCTCGCCGTCGTCCAGAAGCTTGGATAGGCTGACCAGGGTGGTGCCGGTGCGGGCGTCCTGATAAACCTTGGAACGGGCGCAGCGTCCTGGAGCGGCTACTGCTTGAAGATACCATGGACGGGCAAAAATGTCATATTCCTCGCCGGGACGCCAGCCGCTGCTGAACACGCCCTGGCCGTGGATTACACCATAGATACCGCTTTCGTCATATTGCATGGTTTCGTCATATTCCATGGAGAAGGCGGTAATCCATTGCTCCACCTCCGATGCCGAAGCGCCCTGGTTGATCATGGCGTTGACCATGTAGGCCGCGTCCTCTAGAATCTGCTCATATTGCCCCATAAAGGCGTCCACTTGCAGGTTCAGATAATCTGCCGTCATGGCCCCAAGCTCATTGGCGGAGCGATAGGCGCTCTGGCCGGAAGCGTATACGCCCACGAAAGCGAACGTGACCATCAAAATAAAAAGCAGTATGTTTTGAAGCCAAAAACGACGGTTGGAGCGTTCAATGCCGCGCATCCGGCAATCCTCCTCTGTACGCATGGAAGGTTCCGAGCTCCGGAACGGGGCGGAGAGCTTCCGTATGACGTTCATGCTGATGTGATGGACCGAAAAGCAGACGGGTTCGAAATGTCAACCAATGCCGGTGAAGGCGTCCTGCCAGCGCACGGTCAGCTGATCTCCCGTGAAGGTCATGGGCAACAGGCTGTAGCCGGAGTGGCGCAGATCCATGGGCTGCCAGTGATCCAGCAGCAGCCAGTACCGCCCCTCGGCCTGAAGAATCCAGGTGCTCTGGCCGCCGAAGGTATGGCGGTAGCCGGGCCCTTCGCAGGGATTGTCGATGAGCTTCATGTCCATGCACAGCTCGCGGGCCGTGGCGTACAGGGCGCTATTGGGCGCCCAGCCCGTGCAACCGGAGGTGACGCAGTAGTGCAGTCCATCGTGGTAACACAGGGCCGGCGCTTCCCGCTCCTGGTTGACCATCTGGGCAAAGCAGCGTCCGGTGAAGTCCAGGCCGTCCCCGGTGAGCTCCGAGAAGTACAGGGTTTTGTTCCAGTCGCCGCTATGCACCAGAAATTCCCGGCCGCTAACCGGATCGTGGTACAGGGTCATATCCCGGCAATCCCGCCGGTTGGGGGCCACGGTGCGCACAAAGCGGAATGGGCCCTGAGGCTGATCCGCCACCGCGCATCCGGCCTGTGCAAAGGTATAATCCGGGCTGTCGGCGTGAAACCACATGACATATTTTCCGGTGGACGCCTGAAAAACCTTGGGGCGCTCCAGCACCCGGCTGGGATGCAGGGGATGGGCGGGATCGTCCGGCACGGCGGGCAGCACCACACCCAGATGCTTCCAGTGCAGCAGGTCCGGACTGGCATAGCACGATACGCCCACCACGTCTACCCGGGATAGGGGTAGACCGTCCCGGACGCAGTTCTCCGCGTCCTTGTTCTCCCCGTACCAGTACCAGGTATCTCCAAATCGGGCGATCATGCCGCCGTGAGCCTGAATGGGATGCCCGTCCACATCCAGCCAGCAGCTTCCGTTACGGTGTTCCATGATGCTCCCTCCCTGATGATGCGTAAAACGGCCCGCGGACATGGGTTGATTGAGAAAGGCGAAACGAAGATTTTTCCCCATCGAATCCTGTAAGCAAAAGCTCCAAATCAGGAAGCGCCGCCGGAGAGGCGAACCGCCCTGCGCTGTTCCCAGCGTTCCCGGGACAGGCGCAGCCTGAGCAGGCCGTTTTCCTCGCCGTCGATTTCAAAACCCGCCTGCCGGTGCGTGACCAGCGCCGGCGTGCGGGCCGCTTCAAAGCAGTTCCGCAGGCAGGCGATTTGCGGATGGCGGAAGGCCAACTCCGCCAATAGCTGCAACCCTTCCAGACCATAGCCTTTGCCGCGGTGGGCGGCATGGATGACGGTGCTGATTTCCTCGCCGTAATCATGCCAGCTGATTTCACCCACGAGCTGCCCATGAGGGGCGATGAGATAGGCGCAAAAGCGCTCCGGCGCATGCCCCGTCCAGCGCGCGAGCCAGGCGCCCCATTGCTGGGGCGGAAACGCCAGGCATCCCGTGGGCGGCGCCCAGGGGGCGTTGTAGGCCATGGTGGCCGGGTCGGCGAGCATGGCCTGGCGGAAAGGCATTTCTGCCAGGCTGGCCTCTTTCCATGAAAGCATGGACTGTCCCTCCCGCTTGCGTTTACAGGGCCGCCCTGCCTGCGTCGATGGCTTGCTGCACCATATCCGGGGCAGGCGCGCCGGGAATGCGGCGGCGTTCCACGCAGGCCAGCATGCTCAGGTCGTCGAACACGTCCGCGTCAAAGGCGGGATGGAATGCCCGCAGCTCTTCCAGGGACAGGTCCAGCAACGCCTTGTTGTCCGTCAGGCAATGGGCTACCAGTTCGCCCACCACCTTGTGGGCGTCCCGGAAAGCGACGCCCTTGCGCACCAGGTAGTCGGCGCAGTCGGTGGCGTTGGTGAAGCCGCCGGAGGCGCCCTGCGCCATGATGTCCTTGCGGAAGGTGACGGTGCGCAGCATGGCGGTGAACACGGTGAGCCCCTTGACCAAAGTATCCCGGGCGTCAAAGAAGGCTTCCTTGTCCTCCTGCATATCCTTGTTGTAGGCCAGGGGGAGCCCCTTCATAACGGTGAGCAGCGCCATCAGGTCGCCGTAGACCCGGCCGGTCTTGCCGCGGATCAGCTCCGCAACGTCGGGGTTTTTCTTCTGGGGCATGATGGAGGAACCCGTGGCATAGGCGTCGTCCATTTCCACAAAATGGAATTCCCCGCTGCTCCACAGAATCAATTCCTCGCAGAAACGGCTCAAGTGCATCATGCAGATGGAAGCGGCGGAAAGGTACTCCAGCAGAAAGTCCCGGTCGGCCACGCCGTCCAGGCTGTTTTGCGTGATTTGCGAAAAGCCCAGCAGCTCCGCCACGCGCTCCCGGTTGAGGGGATAGGTGGTTCCCGCCAGCGCGCCGGAGCCCAGGGGCATTACGTCTGCGGAGCGGTAGGCTGCCTCAAAACGGGCGCGGTCCCGAAGGAACATCTGAAAATAGGCCATCATATGGTGCCCCAGCGTAATGGGCTGCGCCTTTTGCAGATGGGTATAGCCGGGCATGATGGTGTGCAGGTTGTCCTGGGCGATATCCAGCAGGGCTTCCAGCAGATCCGTGAGCATTTGCCGGGTTTCCTTGCAGGCCAGTTTGGCGTACATGCGCACGTCCAGGGCAACCTGGTCGTTGCGGCTGCGGCCGGTGTGCAGGCGCTTGCCTGCTTCGCCGATGCGCTGGGTCAGCAGGGTTTCCACGTTCATGTGGATATCTTCGGCATCCACATGCCAGGTGATTTTGCCGGCCTTGACATCTTCCAGAATCCCCCGCAAGCCCGACACGATTTGCTCCGCGTCCTCCCGGGGGATGATGCCCTGCTCCCCGAGCATGGTGGCGTGGGCGATGGAACCGGTAATATCCTGCTCTGCCAAGCGTTGGTCAAAGGAAATGCTGGAATGAAAATCGTCCACCAGTCCGTCGGTGGCCTTGCTGAATCGTCCGCCCCATAGCTTCATCGACACGGATACCTCCTGCGTGTATACAATTTTACAGTACGTAGTATACCACGGCAGGCGGCGCGCTTGCAAGGTGCGCGGGACATGAAAACACCGGGGCGCACATGCTTTTCCCGGGGTGTGGAAATATAAAAAAGGAAGGGAAAGCAAATTTCCCAAAGAGCGCGGGCGAAAATACAAAAAACCCACGCGTACCCCTTGACAATGGAAGGAAAATTGACTACAATAACCATTGTCTGGCAAGTCTACAAGGGCTTGATGCGGACATGCGGGTGTAACTCAATGGTAGAGTTCCAGCTTCCCAAGCTGGCTACGTGGGTTCGATTCCCATCACCCGCTCCAACACCGCATCAATCGCCTGAGTACAGCGGGGTAGCCCCCGCAGTATCGCGTATAGCAAGGAGGTAATTCCCATGGCTAAGGAAAAATTTGAAAGAACAAAGCCGCATGTTAACATCGGCACCATCGGCCACGTTGACCACGGCAAGACCACGCTGACCGCCGCCATCACCATGACGCTGGCCCAGAAGGGCGAAGCGCAGGCGATGCGTTATGACG
>CAZINY010000081.1:0-6992 GCA_964540735.1 uncultured Oscillospiraceae bacterium | reverse complement strand
CCTTTGACCTGGACATGGTGGAAGGGCGCCACATCATCGTGCGCCGGGCCGTGGAGGGCGAGCACATCACCACCCTGGACGGCAAGGCCCATGCCCTCACCCCCGGCCAGCTGGTGATCTGCGATGCCAGCAAGCCCTCCTGCGTGGCGGGCATCATGGGCGGTGAGGAGAGCGAAATCACCGAAAAGACCCACACCATGATGTTCGAGTGCGCGGTGTTCGACCGGGCGTCCACCCGCGTCACCAGCCGCGCCCTGGGCATCCGCACGGAGTCCTCCGGGCGGTTTGAGAAGGGCGTTTCCGTCCGCACCGCCATGGAGGCCATGGACCGGGCCTGCCAGCTCATCAATGAGCTGGACGCCGGGGACGTGGTCAGCGGCGTCATTGACCTGTACCCCAACCCTGCCCAGCAGCAGGTGGTCACCGGCTCCTGCAAGCGCATTGCCCAGCGCACCGGCGTGGATATTCCCCCGGAAGAGATCGAGCGCATCCTCACCGCGCTGTACTTTGACGTAAAGCGGGAGGGCGACGCCCTCACCGCCGTGGTGCCGGATTTCCGCCAGGATGTGGAAGGCGAGGCCGACCTCTCCGAGGAAGTGCTGCGCATCTACGGCTACGACAAGATCCCCTCTACCCTGCTCCGGGGTGAAACCACCCCCGGCGGCCGCAGCGACCGCATGCGCCTGAAGGACGATCTGGCCGGTCAGCTCCAGGGCATGGGCTATTACGAGATCATGAACTTCTCCTTCCTCAGCCCCAAGGACATTGAAAAGCTGAACCTGCCCGCCGGGGACGAGCGCCTCCAGCCCCTGCAGATTCGCAATCCCCTGGGCGAGGACACCTCCGTTATGCGTTCCACCCTGGTGCCCGGCATGCTGAAAACCCTGGCCCTGAACATGAACCATGGCAACGAAACCGCCCGCCTCTACGAGGCCGCCGCGGTGTTCGATCCTCTGCACCCCACCGCTGAGGGCCTGCCCACCGAGACCCAGACCCTGTGCCTGGGCGTCTACGGCAAGGAGGAGGACTTCTACACCCTGCGGGGCGCGGTGGAGCAGCTGCTGCGTCACCGGGGCATTGCCTTTGACATCGTGCCCGGCGGGGAGAGCTACCACCATCCGGGCCGCTGCGCCCGCCTGATGCAGGGCGAAACCGTGCTGTGCGCCCTGGGCGAGGTGCATCCCGCCGTGCGGGAAAACTTCGACATGCCCGCCCGGGCCCTGGTGGCGGAAATCAACCTGGAAACCATTGCCGCCCTGTCCCAGCCCATGGGCGCGGTGAAGCCCATGCCCCGCTACCCCGCCGTGAGCCGCGACCTGTCCCTGGTGATGGCGGAGAGCACCTCCGTGGGCCCGCTGATGGCGGACATGGCCAAGGCCGCCGGCGCGATCCTGGAGGATGTGAAGCTCTTCGACGTATACCGCAGCGCGGCCCTGGGCGCGGACATGAAGTCCGTGGCCTTCGCCTTCGTGTTCCGCGGCGCGGACCGCACCCTCACCGAGCAGGAGATCACTGCCGCCATGGACAAGATCCTCAAGGCAGCCGCGGAGAAGTACAATGCGGTCATCCGCAGCTGAGTTGCAAACGGAGCACGTTTCCTGTAAAGGAGCAGCATGACGCCCGAACCCCTAACAAAAAGCGCGGCGGCACAGCCTTGGAGCTGTGCCGCCGCGCTTGTTACAGCAGCTTGATCAGCATGGTTTTCTGCTCGTCCATTTCCACCACCAGCATGCCTTCTTTTTCCAGCTGCTTCATGATGTCGGAAAAGCGCTTGAAGCCAATGCCGCGCTCGTTGAAATTGGGGTACGTGGTCAGAATGTCCGCCTTGAGGATGGAGGGGTTCACCCGGTCGAAGCCGCCGTCCTTGTAGGCCTTGAGCTGGGCGGCAAAAGCCTCCCGCCAATTTTCCCGGGTAAGCTGGGGCATGGCCTCCTGCTCGGCCGCGTTGAGGCTGACCATTACATTGAAATTGTCGTTTTTGATGCGCAGGGAACCAAACTTGGCCGCCAGATTGGACAGAAGTTTGCCGAAGGTAGCGCAGCCGTAGGCTTTTTCGTTGAAATCCGGGCGAAGGCGCAGCAGCACGCCCTTGAGCTCGCTGGCATACATCTCATCCTTGTCGGATTGCTCTTCAAAAATGGAGCACAGCAGCTTGTTCAGCTCGGCCTCGTCCATGCTTTCTTCCGAAGCGGACTGCCGGCTCCGCTTGGCCGCGGGGGCGGCTACCTTGCGTCCGCCCACGCTCTCCAGGAACTGGAACTCGTTGCAGGCGTTGATGAAAATGGTGCTGGCGGCTTCGCTTCGGCTGATGCCCAGCACAAACTTCCCCATGGCCTTGAGGCGGCCTACCAGGGGCGTGTAATCGCTGTCGCCGCTGACGATGCAGAAGCTGTCGATGAGCTCGTTTTTGTACGCGACCTCCAGGGCGTCGATCACCAGCTGAATGTCGGCGTTGTTTTTCTGGGAAATGCCGTAGCGCAGGGACGGCACCACCGTAAAGGTGTTGCTCAGGAGTATCTCCTTCAGGTCGCTGAAACGGTCGGTATAGCCATAGACCTTGCCCAGCAGAATATCCCCGCGGATTTTGACCTTTTCCAGAATGCTGTTCAGGGTGGCCACTTTGGCGCCGCAGTTTTCCAGATCTACAAAAATGGCGAACTTGGAAGCGTTGGATGTACTCAGCGGAAAAACCTCTTTTCAATCGATCATATCAAATGCGGAAAGTGAAGCGGTCCCCGCGGATCACCTGACGGGAGGTGTGCAGCGGATGGCCGGACTGGTCGTAGATCACTTCATGGAGGGAGAGCAACGCGTCCCCGGGAGCGATTTCCAGGGCCTTGGCCTGGGCGGGGGTGGCGTAGCACAGGGAAACCTCATGGATGGCCTGTCGGGCTTCCACGCCCTTTTCCTCCAGCAGGGCGTACAGCGAACCGGAGAGGTCGGCCTCCATGAGCCAGGCGTAAGCCGGCGGGAAACGGTTGGTTTCCAGCATGACCGGCATACCGTCCGCCAGGCGCAGGCGCACGATCTCCACCACCATGCCGTCGTCCTCGCAGCCCAGGGCGGCGCGGTCCGCCTCCTCAGGATGCGCCCACTGCACATGCAGCACCCGGGTGCCGGGGGTGCAACCCATCATCCGGCAGGCGTCATGGAAGCTGTTCACGCTGCGCAGGTCTTTCTGGATGCGGGGGATGCCCACAAAGGTGCCCTTGCCCTGGTGGCGCTTGAGCAGGCCCTCCTGGGTCAGCTCCGAAAGCGCCTTGCGCACGGTGACCCGGCTCACCTGATATGTTTCACACAGCTCCTGCTCGGAGGGGATGCGGCTGTGTACGGGATAAACCCCGCTCTGGATGTCTGCGCGCAGCTTCTGCATCAGCTGCTTGTACAGGGGGCTGTAACTTTCCGTGTTCAGAATCTGCTTTTTCATGGGCCTCACTCCTTGCTGCATGGGTTCAGTATACCATTGTTCACCGGAAAATACCATACTTTTCTGGACAAATGACCCGGCGCGGGGTACAATAGAGGTTGTCATGAATACAAGCGAGGAGGGTGGAACCCGTGAAGGAATGCCCGCGCGTTTCCGCCTGCATGGTGCTTTACCGTTCCGGGGAACAGGCCCTTGAAACGCTCCGCTGCCTGACGGACAGCGCGCCCCGGCCGGAAATTTTCGTGGTGGACAACCACAGCGGCGACGGCCTGGCCGCCCGCATGGCGGAGCGCTTTCCCGACATACGCCTGCTGCCCCAGGAGGAAAACCTGGGCTTCGGCCGGGGGAACAACGTGGCATTGCCTCTGTTGCACAGCGATTATCATTTGCTATGCAACCCGGATGTAACCTTTCCCGCGGACTTGCTGGCGCGCATGACGGCTTGGATGGACGAGCACCCAGAAGCGGTGATCCTCACCCCCCGGGTCATGAACCAGGACGGTACGGAACAGTTCCTGCCCAAAGGTGAAATTACCGTGCGCCACCTGCTGGGCGGACGGCTGGAGCGCCTGGGCGGCTGCTTCCGGCGCTGGCGGCGGGAATTCACCCTGGCGGACGAGCCGGTAACCCAGCCGCGGAAGGTGCGCTTTGCCACGGGATGCTTCCTGTTCATCCGCACGGAAGCTTTCCGTGCGCTGGAAGGCTTTGACCCGCGCTTTTTCCTCTACCAGGAGGATTCGGACCTGAGCCGTCGGGCGGAGCGGCTGGGGGACATCGTCTACCACCCGGAGATGACGGTGACCCATGCCTGGGCCCGGGAAAACACCCGCACGCTGCGGGGCAACCTGCGGCAGGTGCGCTCCATCTTCCAGTACTTCCATAAATGGGGGTGGAAGTGGTGACGGAGGTGCTGCTGGCCTGCTACAACGGCGAAACCTACCTGCCTGAACTGCTGGCATCCCTTCGCGCCCAAACGGTAGCGGACTTCCGGGTGCTTATGCAGGACGACGGTTCCGGGGATGGCACCCCGGCGCTGCTGCGGCGTCAGGCGGAGGCGGACAGCCGCTTTCTGCTTACGGAGGACGAAAGCCCATCCCGGGTACGGGGGGCCGTCGGCAATTTCTGGAGCCTGCTGCGGCAGGCCCGCGAAGATTACACCGCCCTGTGCGACCAGGACGACGTATGGCATACCGGCCGGCTGCAAGCCGGGCTGGAGGCCATGGCGACGGCGGAGGCCCGCTGGGGCCGGGAAACGCCCCTGCTGGTACACAGCGACGCCCGGGTGGTGGACGCCTCCGGCCGGGTGCTGCATGAGAGCTTCTTTGCCCACCAGGGCTGGGACTTCCGCGCGGTGGAGCTTCCCCGGCTGCTGGTGCAGAACAACGTCACTGGCTGCACCGTACTGATGAACCGCCCCCTGCGGGAGCTCGCCCTGCGCTGCGGGGACCCGGCGAAAATGTACATGCACGACTGGTTCCTGGCCCTGACCGCCGCAGCCTTCGGGCACGTGGTGTGCCTGCCGCGGCCCTTGATTGACTACCGCCAGCACGGCAATAACGAGATGGGCGCCAGCGCGGCGGGATTGGCGGAGCGCGGCGTGCGCGCCCTTTCCGCCCGGGAGCGGGGCAAGGCGCGCATTGCCCTGACCTACCGCCATACCCGCGACTTTGCCGAGGCCTACGGCGACGCGCTGCCGGACGCGGCCCGGATGGTCATTGACCGTTACCTGTCCCTGGAACGCCGGGCCAAACCCATGCGGGTATGGGGCATCCTCCGGGGCGGCTACCGCATGCAAAGCCCGGTCACCCGTGCCGGACAAATTTTCTTTTGCTGAAAGGAAGGAATCATCCCATGCTGACCATGGAACGCGCCAAGGAACTCAACGACGCCATGGTAACCGAGCCGCATTTGCGCATGCACGCCTTGAGCGTCAGCGCCGCCATGCGGGCCATGGGCGCCCATTTTGGCGAGGACGCCGAGCACTGGGCCGCCATCGGCTACCTGCACGATTACGACTATGAACGCTACCCCGAGGAGCACTTGCAGCATACGGCGGAGCCGCTGGCGGAAGCCGGCCTCACCCAGGAGGAAATCCGCGCCATTCTCAGCCACGGCTATGGCGTGTGCTCGGATGTGGAGCCGGTGAATAACCTGGAAAAGAGCCTGTATACCGTGGACGAGCTTACGGGCATCATCGGCGCCTGCGCCCGGATGCGCCCCAACGGCCTGCAAGACTTGGAGGTAAGCAGCTTCATGAAGAAGTTCAAGGACAAGAAGTTTGCCGCCAAATGCGACCGGGAGCTCATTAAGGGCGGCTGCGCCATGCTGGGCATGGATGTGAAGGATGTGGCCGCCATCTGCATCGAGGGCATGCGGCCCTACGCCCATGAGCTGGGCCTGGACGGTACCGGGAACGCCTGAGCTTCCCCATGAAAATGCATTTGGAAGGAGCGATTGCCCTATGAAATTCGTGCTGGAAATGCTCCGGGGCATGGTCATCGGCCTGGCCAACATCATCCCCGGGGTCAGCGGCGGCACCATGATGGTCTCCATGGGCATCTATGACACGCTGATTCACTGCATTACCCACCTGTTCAAGGAGTTCAAGAAGTCCGTCATGACCCTGCTGCCCTATGCCGTGGGCATGGCGGTGGCCATTGGTCTGCTGAGCTTCGCGCTGAAATGGGCTTTTGAAAACTATGCCCTGCCCACCAATACGCTGTTTATTGGACTGATTCTGGGAGGACTTCCCGCCATCCTGCGCCAGGTGAAGGGCAAAAAGAAGGGCGCGGTGGGCGCCGTGCTTTTTGTCGCGTTTTTCGCGCTGATTATCGTGATGCAGCTGTTCCAGAGCGAGCGTTCCGTCTCCATCCAGCTCAGCGTGCTGGAAGTGCTCAAGCTGTTCGTCCTGGGCGCGGTGGCCTCCGCCACCATGATTATCCCCGGAGTCAGCGGCTCCATGGTTCTGAAGATTCTGGGCTACTACGAGCCTGTGGTCACGGTGGGCATCCCCGGCCTGCTTACGGGCCTGGCCCAGGGCGACTGGGGCGCGGTGGCAACCTACCTGGGCATCCTGGCGCCCTTCGGCCTCGGAATTATCGTGGGTATTTTCGCCATTGCCAAGCTCATTGAGGTCTTGCTGGCACGCTGGGAAGGGCAAACCTACTGCGCCATTCTGGGCCTGGTGGCCGCGTCCCCGGTGGCTATCCTCATGGCCACGGACATGAGCGGCCTGGGCTGGGGCACCCTGGTGGTCAGCCTGGCCACCTTCGCCCTGGGCTTCTATGTAGCCTGGCGCATGAGCGGCACCGAGGAACCCGCGCTCAAAGCGTAACATACCGCCTGCACAGGCAAGCCATTCATGACGCGCAAGAAGCGGAGCGCTCCTACCGGATTCGTCCAATCCGTCAGGGGGCTCCGTTTTTTCGCGGAGCAGCGCTTTCAGCGCCTGGCTGGGCCGTTGATTGCGCTTGCAAAATCAACAACCCAGCAAGGCGCTGTTTTCCAAGCATGGAAAACAGCGGTCGCGAAGCGACTTGGCTTTTCCTTCGAAAAGCCAACCTTC
>CAZINY010000080.1:0-7070 GCA_964540735.1 uncultured Oscillospiraceae bacterium | reverse complement strand
CTGGTACTGGATACCGAAGTGTACTCCAACACCGGCGGACAGGCTTCCAAGTCCACGCCTACCGGTTCCGTGGCGAAGTTCGCCGCTGCCGGCAAGCGGACCAAGAAGAAGGACCTGGGCATGATGGCCATGAGCTACGGCTATGTGTACGTGGCCACCGTGGCCATGAGCGCCAATCCCGCTCAGCTGCTCAAGGCCATGACCGAGGCTGAAGCCTATCACGGCCCGTCCCTGATCATCGCCTACGCGCCCTGCATCAACCATGGTATCAACATGGGCAAGGCGCAGGAGGAGATCAAGAAGGCTGTGGCCTGCGGCTACTGGCCCCTGTACCGCTACAACCCCGCCAAGGCTGAGGCCGGCGAGAATCCCATGACCATCGACAGCAAGGAGCCCACCGAGAGCTATCAGGACTTCCTCAAGGGCGAGGTGCGTTACACCTCTCTGGCGAAGATGTTCCCCGATGCGGCCGCCAAGCTGTTTGAGGAGTCTGAGGAAGACGCCAAGCTCCGCCGCGAGAACTACAAGAGAATGGCTGGCCAGGAGTAAATTCCCGGCGCAACCTGCCCCCGTCCTCCTTTGGAGGGCGGGGGTTTTTGCTATGCGCGGCGATTCATGGCGTATTCGCCGCCGTGGGACGGTTTTGCCCACGCATGATCTTTTCTTTTTCTTGAATCCAGGAAGAATTTTCCGGGCAGAAAAGCGCGGCGTAATTCGTTGTCTACTATGAAGCGCAACCGGGCTGGGGTATTGGCTTCCCGTCACGGGTGTGATACAATGGAACACGAAGTTACGCATGTGTAACCGTCCCAAGGAGGATAAGAAGATGAAAGCAGGCTTTTTCCGCGGCGTGATGGCCGTAGTGTTGGCGCTGTGCCTTGCGATATCGGCCGCGCCTCAGGCAGCCCGCGCGACGGAGGTGGACGCTGCGCCGCTGACGGTGCGCAGCGCGGCTACCAACGGTATGGTACGGGTTTATCTTTCGTCCCTGGGAAGCCCTACGCAGCTGGATATTACGGTTTCCGGCAGCTATACCCTGGGCGGAAATACCAGCTTGGCCATGAGCAGCGGGGAAACCGTCCGCGTGACCTTTGACACGCAGACAGGTATGATTTCACTGACGCGCAACGGCCAGACCACCGCCATGGGGCAGGAAGTGGCCTTCCGCCGGCACGCAACATCGGGCTCCAGCGGGTTGAAAATTGCCCAGGCGCGCAAGAGCGGCAATCTATATCCCGGGGATTTGTATTTGACGGCCCAGAAAAGCGGTTCCGGTTACCGGCTTTATCCCATTGTGCATGTGTATATCGAATATTATCTCAACGGCGTATTGCCCTATGAAATGGGCGACAGCGCGCCCCTGGAGGCTTTGAAAGCGCAGGCGGTGGCCGCGCGCACCTATACGCTGAACAAGATGAACCTGCGGTCCTCCTCCCTTTATGATGTGGTGGATACTACCAATGATCAGGTTTATTATGGCAATTCAGACAGCACGACCAACTGTACCGCGGCTGTGACGGCCACCAAGGGCATCGTGCTGACCAACGGCGGGCAGCTGACTTCCTGCTACTATACGGCTTCCAACGGCGGACAGACAGAGAGCGCGGCGAATGCCTGGGGCAGCTCCGGGTACGCCTATCTCAAGGTGAAGGACGACCCTTTCGACCTGATGAACACGGCGTCCACCGTGCGTTCGGCTACCATTTATGCGGATTATAACGCCGCGGGCCAGAAGGCAGGGCTCACTTCGCTGCTGAACAGCAAGGCGCAGGCCGCGCTCAGCGCGCAGGGAACCAGCGGCAGTATCACAAAAATCACCGGCGTGACGCCCCATACCCCCAAGTTTGCCAGTCCCAGCCGGCTGTATACCAAGGTGGACTTTGACGTGGTTTGCCAGACGCCGGGCGGAGATGTGCCGTTGACCCTGACCTGCAATATTTTCACGGAGCTGGAAACAGCGTTGGGGCTTGGCATCAACGGTTCCTCCAACGAGCTGTGGAGCGTAAAGGAATCCGGCAGCAACTGGATTCTCCAGGCGCGGCGCTATGGGCATGGCGTGGGCATGAGTCAGCGCGGCGCCATGCAGATGGCCAGCCTGGGCTATACCTACGATCAAATTCTGGGATTTTATTACGAGGATTCGGTACGGGTACAGTATACCTTCACCCATACGATTCTTTCGCCGGTGGAGAGCGGCGGAGACGACGTGCTGACCTCCACGGAGGAACCGGCAGAAATCACCGGCGGCGGGCAGTCCACGGCCACGGTGAAGCTGGTTTCCAATACAGACCGTTTGGCCATTCGCGCCAGCGCCGCTGCGGACGGACAGATTCTGACTTCCGTGATGAATGGCGCCCTGCTGACGGTGGTTAGCCGTGGGGATAGCTGGACCCAGGTCAAGTACGGGGAGATTGTAGGCTATGTCCAAACTTCCGCGCTGTCCTTCCAGGGAACGCCGCCCACCTCGGGGGAAATGGCGGTCACTTCCGTGGCAGGGTATGCCACGGTAAACGTTTCCGGTACGCTGAACCTGCGGGAAAGCGCCAGCACTTCCGCCCGGGTGGTGACCACCATACCCAACGGCGCGGTGCTGCCTGTGTTTGAGCAGCTCAGCGGTTGGGCCAGGGTGCAGTATGGCGCGCAGACGGGCTATGCCTCCACGGACTTCCTGACCTTTTCCACCACTTATCCCGGCCAGGTGGCCGATCCTTCCGGTAACGCGGCCACGGTGACGTTGGCGTCGGGAACGGGTTCGGTGAACCTGCGGGCCAGCGCGTCCACTTCGGCCCAGGTGTTGGCACAGCTGCCCCATGGCACCGTGGTGACGGCCCTGCGCAACGACGGCGCGTGGTGCCGGGTCTATGTGAATGGGACGTATGGCTATATCATGTCCTCCTATCTGACCTTTGGCGGGTCTGCGGAACCTCCGGCGGAGAACACGTCGCCCCTGCAACCCGGAGAAGTGGAAGCGGTGGTGCAGTGCATTGACGCAACCTTGCCGCTGTTTGCCGCTGCGGATGCGTACAGCGCCGTGCTGGCGTACATTCCCCGGGGAGAAAGCATTGTGGTGACCCAGCGGGCTACGCCTTTTTCCCAGGCGCGCTATGGCACGCTGACGGGCTATGTGGCCACGGTATCCCTTTCTTTCCCCGAGGACGATCAGAGCGCCACCATTCAGTCCTATGCCCGGGTGACCACGGTTTCCGGGAGCCTGAACCTGCGCGCCCTGCCGCAAACGGGCAGCCGGATTCTGCGGACCATTCCCCGCAACAGCCTGGTGGGCGTATTGGAAGAGGGCAGCGAGTGGTGCCGCGTGATCTATGAATCCAGCATGGGCTATGTCATGCGCTCTTTCCTTACCTTTGAAAGCGGAACGGGCTCCGCGGACGGCACGCTCTATGCGGTGGTGACCACGCCTTCGGGTACGCTGAACCTCCGTGCGGTGCCTTCCCGGAACGCCCAGGTGCTTGCTACCATTGATCCCTCTACCCGCCTGCCCGTGCTGGAGAAAGGCGCAAGCTGGAGCAAGGTGAACTATGGCGGCATCATCGGCTATGTCATGAACGAATTCCTGGTGTTTGAGGCGACCCAACCTGCGGTAACCCCGGAGGCGACGGTAACGCCTGGCCTGGGGACCGGTACGGACCTGGTTACGCCTGCGCCCACGGCGACGCTCGCGCCTACCGCCGCGCCCAATGCCGCCACAGCCACTGTGGTGACGGGAGGAGGCAGCTTGAACCTGCGGGCCTATGGCAGCACCGCCGCGCAGGTGTTGGCGCAGATCCCGGAGTATGCCCAGGTAACGGTTGTGCAGGCGGGAAGCATTTAGACCATGGTAAGCTGGAACGGCTTGTCCGGTTATGTTATGACCAAGTATCTTTCCCAGGGGAGCGCGCCTGCCGGCAGCACGGCCACGGTCTATACGGTGTCCGGAAGCCTGAACCTGCGGCAGACGCCCAGCACCGGCGCCAAGGTGTTGGCGCGGATTCCGCGCCTGCAGCAGCTTACGGTGCTGGAGTACGGAGCCGTATGGTGCCGCGTAAGCTGGAACGGCTGGACGGGCTATGTGCAGACGCAGTTCCTCCGCTTTGACAGCAGCGTTACGCCTACGCCTGCCGTTACGGCTACGCCTGCGCCCGGCGGTATCCAGGCGTGGGTATGGACGCCCTCCGGGAGCCTGAACCTGCGGGAAAGCCCCTCCACCGGCGCGCGGATTCTGCGCACCATTCCCCGTTTGGCGTCGCTGACGGTGATTCAGCAGGGAAGCGACTGGTGCGTTGTCAGCTATCAGGGCATAACGGGTTATGTCATGTCCTCTTACTTGAGCTACACCAATCCGCTGCTGCCGGAGACGACGCCAACGCCTGGCAGCGCCGAAGCGTGGGTATGGACGCCTTCGGGGAGCCTGAACCTGCGGGAGAGCCCCTCCACCGGCGCGCGGATTCTGCGTACCATTCCCCGGCTGTCGCAGCTGGAGGTATTGCAGCAGGGGAGCGTGTGGTGCCAAGTTACCTACCAGGGCGTGACGGGCTATGTGCAAACACAGTTCCTTACCTTTACGCAGCCGGAGGCTTCGCCGACGCCTACGCCGTCTCTGGGCACCGATACGGACCTTCCGGCGGCCTCCTATGCGGCGTGGGTATGGACGCCTTCGGGGAGCCTGAACCTGCGGGAAAACCCCTCCACGGACGCGAAGATCCTGCGGGCAATCCCGCGGCTGGGGCTGGTTACGGTGTACGAGAGCAGCGGCGACTGGTCCAGGGTCAGCTATCAGAATTTGATGGGGTATGTGCAGACGAAATTCTTGACCACGACTAACCCCAACCAGGCCACGGCTACGCCGCGCCCCACCTCGACCTCGGCGGCCCCCGTAACCGCGTGGGTCCTGACGCCTTCGGGCGGGCTGAATCTTCGGGAGAGCGCGTCCACATCTGCGCGGGTGCTGACGTTGATTCCCCGTCTGGGACAAGTAACGGTATACACGCAGGGCGGAGACTGGGTACAGGTCAACTATCAGGGGATCACCGGTTATGTGCAGAGCAGCTTCCTGACCTATACCAATCCCGCGCAGCAGGCCACGCCGACGCCTGCGGCGGCGAGCGCCGCTTGGGTCCTGACGCCCTCCGGGGATTTGAACCTGCGGGAGACGGCGTCTACCTCGGCCCGCGTGCTGCGCACGATTCCGCGCCTGGCGGAGGTGGCGCTGCATAGCTGGGGAAGCGTCTGGAGCAAGGTGACGTATCAAGGCGTGACCGGTTATGTCCAGTCCGGGTTCTTGACCCTGACCAAGCCGGAAAGCCAGGCGGTAACGCAGGCGCCCAGCGCCACGCAGGAAACCCAGAAGGCCTGGGTATGGACGGTTTCCGGCGGGCTGAACTTGCGGGTAAGCCCGTCCACCACCGCGCAGGTGGCGGCAGTGATCCCACGTCTGGCCCAGGTGGAGGTGCTGCTGACCTCCGGCGGCTGGAGCCAGGTTCGTTACCAGGGATTGAGCGGTTATGTGCAGTCCGCTTATTTGACGTATACGGAGCCCTCCGGCGGGACCGGCGCGGAACAGACGAGCGCGCCGACGCTTACCGTACCGCCGCCTGCCATTACCATGCCGCCTGCGTCCCTTACGGCTCCGCCTGTCACGGCCGCTCCCACCATGCCGCCCATGGACGCTACCCTGCGGGAGGCGGACGACCTGCCGGCAACGGTGGGCGACGCAACCATCGGTCTATATTCCGCGTGCGACACGGCCTCGCAGCTGCTGGGACAGCTGCCGGACGGAACGCAGCTGGTGGTAACGCAGCGCGGAGATTCCTGGTGCAAGGTGCGCTGGGACGCGCAGCAGCTGGAAGGCTACTGTGAAACCCGTTATCTGATCTTTGCGGAAGGGAGCGCGTCATGAAACGGGACGAGCGATTGGACGACCTACAATTTGCGGGCCTGAAAATCCTTCAAAAGATCCACGGGTTCCGCTTTGGCATGGACGCCGTGCTGCTCAGCGATTTTGTCCGGGCGGAAGCTTCCAGCATTGTGGCGGACTTCGGCACAGGCACGGGCGTCCTCCCCTTGCTGCTGTGGGGGCGGGGAAAGGGAAGACGCTTTGAAGCCTTTGAAATTCAGCCGGATATGGCGGATATGGCCCGTCGCAGCGTGGAGCTAAACGGCTTGAACGAACGGATTCACGTGCATCTGGCCTCGGTGGAGGATGCGCCAACGCTGCTGGAACCCGGCAGCGTGGACGTAGTGGTGTGCAATCCGCCCTACGGCGCCCCCGGCGCTACGCTGCACAATCCCGGTCTGGAAAAGGACTTGGCGCGGCATCAGGATGCCCGCGGATTAAAACCCTGGTTCACCGCCGCGTACAGGCTGCTGCGGGGCCGGGGACGTATGGCGCTGATTTATCCCGCGCCCATGATGCTTTCCCTGATGAACGATTTGGCCCGGGCGGCGCTGACGCCCAAGCGTTTTCGCCTGGTCTATCCCCGGGCGGATAAACCGGCCAACCTGGTGTTGGTGGAGGCGGTCAAGGATGCGCGGCCAACGCTGCAGCCGGAGCCTCCGTTGATCGTTTATGAACAGGACGGCTCCATGACCGAAACGCTTCGGAAAATCTATCATCAATGAACAGAAAACACAATTGCTCCCCTGCAGCAGGAAGCGGGTGCGAAACTTCCAGCGCCTATAAGCACGCAGAGGACAACTTGCAAGAAAAGAAACAAAAGCCTTTGCAAGCAATCTAAAGTGTCGAGAGGCATTTTTTCAACACGCTGGAGGGCCGGAGAAGCGGTAACTTCTCCGGCCCTCCGCTGTCGAAAAAGCGTTGTTTTTCATCTGAACACGGGACAAATGAGTTTCTCAGTTTCCAAGCATACAAAAGTAACAACAAGTATGGGGCCCGAAGGAGTCCAGGGGGCGACCGGAAAGCCCCCTGGTCGCGCCTGCAGGCGCGAAACCTCCTGCGCATGCAGGAAAAATTATGGCTCGCAAAAGTGACGAGGCAAAATATTTTGTCAACGGACGCAGTGCCGGAAAAGCGATAACTTTTCCGGCCCTCAGATTGCTGAAAAAAGGCACATTTT
>CAZINY010000079.1:0-7561 GCA_964540735.1 uncultured Oscillospiraceae bacterium | reverse complement strand
TCCGCGACCACGGCTACGACGTGGACAGCCAGGAGGTGCTGGCCACCGTGGAAGCCGCCGTGAAACAGCTGCTCCCCCGCCAGACATCCTGACGCCGCGCCCAAACCAGCGCCCATGCCCCGCTGCCGCGTGAAACGCATGCGTCCATCAACCGGCGCGGCGCGCGCCCAATGCAACGCCGCCACGATGCCCCCCGCCCGCGCTTCACGCAAGCGCCGCCCATACACAAAGGCCCGGGAAAGCCAGGCGCCCGCCTGCCCTCCCGGGCCTCTTTTTTATGCCCCGCCCCTGTCCCCCCAATCCGCGTATCGTTTGCCTGCCATCGGGGACAAAAGCAGACGCGATGCCACCGCTTTTCCCTTGGTTTGTTTGCAAAAAGGGCGCGCCGCAAAAATTGCTTTCCGCAACACGCCCGCTGGGATTATCGAAGAAACGTTTGCGGCAAATTGCTTACTGCTCATAATAAATCTGCGCGGAAACACGGTCCATCTCCTGAATGCACGCGTCCAGAGAAAGATATCCCGACAGGTACCGCTCCACATAGGCCAGTAAGGCGTCCACGTTGCTTCCGTTCTGGAATCCCAAGAAATTTGAACTTAGATGGAACCGAAGATACGGGGTCAATTCCTGATAGCGTTCCTTTTCCGCCTGGGTGACCAGATAGCGGTCGCTTTCATGCTGATACGCCCAGCGCAGGCTGTCCAGCCTGATTTGCGCCGCTTCCGTAAGTTCGGGCAACTGTTCCAGGGCGCTCATTTCTTCCGCTATTTCCGCCTGTCGCTTGGTCCAGTACGGGTTTTCAATGGGCGCTTCCACGGCCGGAGAAAAACGGATTTTCATCTGCTGCGGCATGGCTTCCACAACCGTTTCCAGAAAGCGAACCGCCAGATCATGGTGCTCCGAATAAGGGTTGATCACATACATGCGCATCTCTCCCTGGAGCACAGGGGCGTCCTCCTGTGTGAAGCGGGGCTCTGGAATCGCCACAAAGCTGTCCCCCACGCCTGCGGCGCTTCCAATGTTCTCCATGGCTTCCTGAATCACCGTGGGCCGATTCAGTTGCTCATTCCATGCCTCGCTGTCCTCTGTGGCGTCCTGATCTTCCGGGAGCGTCCGCAGGGCTTCCAGGCATTCCAGAAACGCCGGCTGGTCAAAGGATAAGGGGGCTTCCTCCGTTTCATAGTAGGTAAGGTAGGAACGTACCAGCCTCCTCGCCACATCCATCTGGGTTAGTCCGCTCATGGTCAGGGTATATTCCTCCTGCCATGCTTCGTTTTCCTGCCAGGCAGCGGCCAGCTGCAAATAGTCCATCCAGGTATCCAGACTTTTTCCCGGAAACAGCTGCGCCCACAGGTCAGGATCCACGCCCCATTCATTGGTCGTCAGGTCATAGGGTACGGCGACCACGCCCTGGGAGGTCGTTAAGCACTCCTGGATGGCGGGATACCACCCCGCCATCTCTTCTTCCAGCAGGGGTGACGCGATGACGGGTAAATAGCTTTTTTCCTTCAGCTTTTTGAGTCTGCAAGGATCAGCAATAGACAAATCCAACGTTTCATGTGCTTCCTCCGTAAACAAACGCCGTATAGTACCGGTCCCGCCAGCCTGTGGGCGAATCTTCCCGGGGCGCCCGTGAGGACAGGGTAATCATCCATCCGCGACTGCCGGTGTTCTCTTCCGTCAGATCCCAGGCGCTGCGAATGGAGGTAATGGTGTAGGGGGCCGTTGCCAGGAGCATCTGCACCTGGGGATTTTCGGTATATTCCGTGAGGAAAGCATCCAATGCGTCCTGCCAGTCCATGCCTTCCGCCGCCGTCTGCGTCACGGAAAGTTCCATGAGGGAAGCCTGGAAGCACAGCAATGCCCCCTGCGCGTCAAAGAGGAATCGTGCGCCCGGGGTTTGGGCCAGCAGCTCGTCGGAGCCGCTGAAGCTGATGGCGCCGTGGTAGCGTGGAACCTGTACATGGGGAATCAGTACGCTGCCATCGGCACAAAGCGGCAGCCACACTTCCATGAGCAATTCCTGCCCATAGGACGCCGCTTCCTCCGGCTGCAGGGTCATGCGAACGCCCAGATCGTTGTTCAGTAGCCATGCGCAGGATAAAGGTTGAGCATCCACCTGCAATCCCACCGCCTGGCAAAAGGCCAAGCTGGCGGCCAAAGCGCCTTCCAGGGGGAAATCCATGGCCTGCTGGGAAGCGGGCAACAGGGCCGGGTACATGGTAAGCCCGTCCACATACCGCAGGGAGGCGGAAACCATGCCGCTTTCCATACATAATTGTTCTGCCAGCGCGCTGCCGTTGTCCGGGAAACATGCTTCCAGCGCCTGTTCCCACGCGGCGCGTTCAAAGGTCATGGGCGTGCAAAGGATGTTCCCGCCCAGGCCGGGAGCCGTTGTCAGGCACGCGTCCACCGGGAAGGTCCAGCCGTTGACGCTTACTTCCCCGGATACCTGATTGCCGCTAAGCGCAAGCTCTGTGGAGGCTGCCTGTGCGACAGAGATGAACAGCAGACAGACGCACAGTACTGCATACAGTATTTTCTTTGTATTACTCACTTTTTCCACCTTCCAGAGGGCGCGTTGCAAAACACCAGCAAAAACGGCGAGGCAAGGAACTCCAAAAGGGTATGCAAACCTCGTCCTTCCATTTAAGATAAAAAACCCTATCAAAAGCAAGACCAGTATAAGGTATTGGAACGGCACGGTCAACCGGCTTTTGCGCTGAATCCGGAAATCGCCATACCGCTCAACGCGCCTGTCCGCCTGCTAAGCGCCCAACCTGAGGAACCGGCGTACGGGAAACGGTACAAAGCGTATTCGCCCAGGGAGCGAAAACCGGCAGCGGGTCCGCGGTTGTTGTCCAAGGCCATGGCACATGGGTATCTGTATGGGAGCTGTTCCAGCCGGAAACTGAAGGAAGCCTGACCCTATGGGAGCGGCTTCAAATAGCTGCTGGAGGAGCAAAAAGCGCCGGATCACAGGACATGGGCCGCTGCCGGGAAGCGGCGGAGGGCCTCTGCCGGGCAAAAGCCCCCAAGGAGCCCAAGAAAGTTGTTATGCAAAGGACCTTCCGGGAAAAGCGCGAACAGGCTGCACGCAATATTTCATCCCAGCCCGGCGTTCAACCGCGTGCGCGCCGCTCTATCCAGGTGGAGGGCGCGTTTGCGCTGCTGAAAATTTGGGGTTTCGGCGCTTTCTCACCAGCGGCAAAGGCAATATTCGCCCGGAGCTGTTTTCCTGGCGTTTGACCGGAAAAAACCAGGAATGAAGCGGGAACACAACCGGCTTAAAACGCGCGCGTCTCTCAAAATGCTTCCATAGCGCTGGCAAAAATTGAAAAGCTGTCCGCACGCGGGCCCGTTCTTCGACAGCCCTGGTTTCTTATCCCCCTTTCCGCTTTGGCTGGTTGCCTTTTGGCGCTATGCCGCCGTTTCCCTCTTGATTTGTTTGCAAAAAGGGCGCGCCGCAGGAATTGCTTTCTGCAGCGCGCCCAGCCTCGCAGGAGTGAAATCTCCTGCGCTTGCAAGAACACAATATCAAACTTGCAAAAGCGATGCGGCCAAATACTTTGTCAACGGCCAGAAACAGTCTCATCGCTCCTTTCGAGAAAACAGATTCGTTCGCCCCGCCCCCAGCGCCTTCCCAGCCGCGCCCCGCCCCTGTCCCCCAATCCGCGCATGGTTTGCCTGTCATTGGGGACAAAAGTATTTTTAGGCCTGGGGCAACAGGGTTACTTCCGCTTCCAGTTGCAGGCGATGTAAGGCTTCCGCCCATTCTTCCGTGGATATTCCCATGGAAAAGGGATGCGTAAACATTTCCTGACGCCGTAGGCCGAGCGCGTCGCAGGAGGCCGCATTCAGCCGCCGCATGACCGCGCGCAGATCTTCCTCCAGCAGGGCTTCCGCCTGGGCGGGCGAACCTCGGGTCATTAAGGCCCGACCCACGATTCTTGCGGTTACCTGTCCCTTCGTCCAGTCTATGGAGAGCTCCTTTACGTGCAGCATAAAGGCCGCCTCTTCCCAGGTCAAGGGAAGATCCCGGGAACGGCCCAGGAGCAGGGTAAGCAGCTGGGTTTCACGCAGGGAAAGGGTATCGTGCAATAAGCCGTCCTGTCCAATGAGCCCGCATCCTCCAAAGATGACTTCCCCTTCATTACCTGCGGAAAGGGCTTCCGCCTGGGTGTCCAGGCCGTCCTGAGGAAGTCCTGCCTTTTTAAGGGCCATCAAGCCCAGCGCAGGGCTTTGACGCTGGCCCATGCGGCGCATATCCGAAAGGGTGCTGCCGGGCAAAAGTCCGAGTTCCACTTGGGTGCGCAGCAGCGTATCCAGGTATTTGCTCAGGCGCACACCTGTTTGCGGCGATAACGCCTCCAGCAGCTGGGAAACGCTGTCCTCGGTGAGCAGGGCCATGGCGCTCAGGCGCATGCTGGGGATCGCGGAGATTTCTGCCACCAACTGGGGAAAATCCGCCGAAGCGGCTGTTTCACGGGAGAAAACCACAAGGCGCAGCTGCCCGAAATGCAGCCGGCTGGGCGATACTGCCGTCAAGGAGGAGAGCGCCTCGTCGAAGCTGTCCCCGGCGGCGGAAAGTACCAGGTATTTTCGGTCTCCCTTATAGTTAGGGAGCTGTACCGCCACCTCCACGCCTGAGGTGGAAGTGTGGACGCCCAGGCACAGGGCAAAAGAACGCTCCTCTCCGGGGAGGGAAGCGCATCCTCCAAGGCACAGGCAAGCTAACAGGAGCAGCAGTAATCGTCTCACGGCTTTCGCCTCCTTTGGTATAATATGGCGCCGGGAAGCAGGCAGAAAATCATCAGCGCTCCGGGAAGCAGCACATAGGGTTGCATCAGCTTCAGCAGGCTGCGAAGTCGTTGCTCGTCCCACAGATGCGGAAGCAGCAGCGCAATGCCCAGGGCCAGGCAAAGCAGCGGTTCCCGCGTGGGCTTGCCGGGAGCCAGGGCAGCGCTGCTGCGCAGGGAAACAGCCAGAACCAGCAGCAGCCCCAGCACCCAACCGGTAAGGGCCAGCAGACGGTTCACCGGCGTGAGAAAGACCATGGGCAGCAGCATGGCGTCGGCCAGGTTCTTGCCTGTGAGCGCCAGCTCCGTAGGCAAGGAAAAAGCCACTGCGCCCAACAGCAGGCATAGCAAAAGCAGCGCGGGCAGCGGACCGGTATCCCGGCGCTGCCCCTGTTCCCGGGCGGGAAGCTCTGCAAAAAGCATCAGCGGCCAGCCCATGGCTGTCAGATCCAACCAAAGCGCGCGGTTGACCGCTTCTCCCGCGCCGGTAATGGGAAGCAGATAATCCCAATGCCCGTTCCAGACCAATTCGAGAAACAGCATGGCCAATAGCGCCAGCAGAGGGTAACGCAGCAGCCATATGCAACGGGGAAGCCCCTTGCGCTGGCAGCAGCACAGCGCTGTTGCTACCGTGACTGCCGCCATGCCGAAGGGCGCAATGTTCATGACCACGCCTTCGGTGAACAGGCAGACCACTTCTGTCAGGGCAGCCTCTCCCTGCCACAGCAGCGCCAGGGCTACGTAGCCTTGCCAGAGCGCCGCCGCCAAAGGATGCAGTCCTGCTCGGAAGGCTTCCGTAAGGGTAGGCGCGCCGGCAAGGCGCTTGCACAGGGTTCCCAAGCCCCAAAGCGCCAGCCCGGGCAGCACGCACAAGGGCGTCATCCAGGTAACGGCCGCTCCCGTCTGGGCAAAGAGCACGGTGACTCCTTGGCTCAGCGCCGTCACCAGCAGGTAGAGCCGCAACTCTGCACGCTGGCAGCAACGCTCCGCTTCCTGACGTTGGGCCAGTTCCGTCATGGGGGAGCGTACGGAGGTGTGCGTTTGAAACAACCCGCTCATGGCCGCCTCCAATTCCGCATTCGTCCGGAGAGACGGCGCATGTCCGCCGGATTGGCCAGATAGGCCCGGAGGCGCTGCCGCCACAGAGGCAGGCGTAACAGCAGATCAGGATTCCGGGGCCGCCGGGGGGCCAGAGGCGCAAGGTACGGCGCTCCCAGGCTGGTCAGGGCGCATAGGCGCACCAGGACGATCAGCATCAGCGCCGCCATGCCGTATAGGCCGGCCAGGCAGGCCGCCAGAAGAAACAGCAATTGTCCCATACGGAAGGCCAGGGAGAGCTCGTAGTCCGGAAGGGCGTAGCTGCCCAGGCTGCTCACTGCCACCACAATAATCAAAAGCGGATGGATCAGATTGGCTTCCACCGCAGCCTGGCCCAAAATCAGGCCGCTGACCGTTCCCAGGGAGGTACCCACCACCCCGGGTACCCGCGTGCCGGCCTCGTTGATGAGATTGAACATGATGAGCATCATAAACGTTTCCACAGGAATGGACAAAGGTACGGCGGCCTGGCTTTCCAGGATGGAGGTGAGCAGCGCTACCGGCAGCGCCGCGGGATGGAACAATACCAGCGCCACAAACAGCCCTGGCAAAAGCAGGGTCAGCGCGGCCCCGCATAGACGGATGACGCGCAGAAAAGAACCATAAGGCCAGCGCAGGGCTGTGTCCTCGGATGTATGAAACTGGTGCAGAAAGCTCACGGGCATGACCAACGCCTGAGGCGCGCCATCCATCAGGACGACTACCTGTCCCTCCAGCAGGAAGGAAGCGGCCCGGTCCGGACGCTCGGTGAGTATGCACTGGGGAAGCATGGAAAATGGATGGTCTTCCAAGAGCTGTTCCAGCGCGCCAATGCTCAACAGGTGGTCGCATCGAATGTCTTTGAGCCGCTCGCGAATGCGCGCAAGGCTTACGGGCGATACCGCCTTTTGCAGGTATAGTATGCAAAGATTCACGGGGCTTGCCGTGCCTACGGTGGTCATCTCGCCGATGAGATCGGGCGTGTGAAAAATGCGGCGCAGCAAGGTAATGTTGTCCCGAAGCGCTTCATTGAAGCCTTCATGGGGACCCATGACCACATTTTCGTTCAGGGGAGTGGAGATGCTCCGGCGCAGGAAAAAACGGATATCCACGCAGACCGCGCCGGCCATTCCTTCCACCAGCACGGCCGCCTTGCCGTTGACGATCCCCTCCACCAGCGTGTCAAAGTCCGTGGCAAGGGATACGTCTCCCACGGGCAGGGCCAGAATGACCGCCTGATCCAGCGGACGCGTGGTGGAGGCTTCCGCCACCGCAAGCGCCGGGTCCAGCACAAAGCGCTGGAGAAATTCCCCTGAACACATACCGTCCACGAAAAAAACGGCCGCGTCCCGGCCAAACAAACGCAGCAGGCGCCGGATCATGTCCGTATTCACGTCCCGGTGAAGCAGCGCGTCCAGCCGCTCCAGACTATGGGCTAACGTTGGGGTAATAGGCTCTGCCATCGGCGCACCTCCCGCGCGCGGATCCCAAAAACCGCAGAGTATGGGGTAAAGGATGGCATCGAACCCAAAGCCGCACCGTTGAAAGAAGGGGAAAGCGGAGACGGTTGCGGCCGGATGCCTGAACAATTGAGGAAAGCAATTCGGATGCTGACGCGGGGGAGCAGGAACGCTCCCCCGCGCACAGGCCGGGTTACCAGCGGGACTTGTAGCTGGCGCATTCGC
>CAZINY010000078.1:0-7872 GCA_964540735.1 uncultured Oscillospiraceae bacterium | reverse complement strand
TCAGGTAGCGGTTGGCGTCCCGCTGCAGGCTGGTCAGATCGTAAAGCTGGGGCGGCGGCTCCCGCTTGCGGGTGGTTTCGGCGGAGAGCACCCGGCCTGTTTGGCCCTGCACCTGGGCGGCAATGGCCTGCACCCGGGCTTTGTCGGGAAGATGGGTATCCGGGTCCAGTCCCTCCTGGAACCACTGCCCTTCATAGTCCCCAAAGGAAGCCGTCAGGGTGCAGAAGCCCTCGGGCTTGAAATTCGCGATTTCCTCATGGCGCTTGACCAGAATGGCCAGGGTGGGGGTTTGCACCCGGCCCACGGAAAGCAGCGTGTCGTAGCGCAGGGTGAAGGCGCGGGTGGCGTTCATGCCCACCAGCCAGTCCGCCTGGGAGCGGCACACCGCGCTGCGGTACAGCCCGTCATAGTCCGCGCCGGGGCGGATGCTCTGGAACCCTTCCTGAATGGCTTCGTCGGTCATGGAGCTGATCCACAAGCGGGAAATAGGCTTGCGGCAGCCGCATTTTTCATAAATATAGCGGAAAATCAGCTCGCCCTCCCGCCCCGCGTCCGTGGCGCAAATGACGCTGTCGGTTTCCGAACCGTTCATCAGCGCGGATACGATGTTAAACTGCCCCTTGGTGGCGGGAAGCACCTTCAGGGGAATGGTTTGGGGGAGCATGGGCAGGGTCTGGTAGCTCCAGCGCTTGTACTGCTCGTCCACCTCGTCCGGCTCGCACAGGCTTACCAGGTGACCGATGGCCCAGGTGACGATATATTTTTCGCCGGTCAGGCAGCCCTCGCCCCGTTCCCGGCAGCCCAGTACCCGGGCAATGTCCCGGCCCACGCTGGGCTTTTCCGCCACCACCAGGGTTTTTGCCATGGTTCCACCTCCTGTACACTGATTGTAGCATGAATTCCTTCGGGAAGCAAACCGGACAGCGGGAAAGCGTGCGGCTTGACAATGTTCCAGGATGCGCTATATAATACCAATATTAACAGGCAAAGGGGTGCGGTCATGCGCAATCAATAATCCAAAGGAACCGGATGGCAGATCTGTTTCACCTGAAGGACGCTCCGTCAGGTGCGCTTGCCGTTGGAATTTGGATGGATTGGTTGCGAACCCGGGGGTGGCTCCGCGCCTTTTTTGCGCCTGCGCCAGGACCAGGGCGTTTTTCCTTGAAACCATGCTCCATTTTCCACGGGCAAAGATTTGTCATGGAAATGGAGCTTTTTTGTTCGGAGGAAACGCATGCTGGAATTGAAAAATATAAGCATTGCCCTGAAAAAAGACGGCAGGGAACTGGTCAAGGATTTCTCGTTTACCCTGCAAAGCGGGGACAAGGCGGTGATCATCGGCGAGGAGGGCAACGGGAAGTCCACGCTGCTGAAATACCTTTACGCGCCGGAGCAGGTGGAAGCATACTGTGACTGTACGGGCGATGTGGTCACCCGTTGCAAACTGGCGTACCTGCCCCAGACCATGGACGAGGCATACGGCGATATGCCGCTTTGCGCCTTTTTCGCGGATACGGAATATTACCTGTATACCGGCTTGTTGGCGCAGATGGGACTGAGCGTGGATTTCCTTTTCTCCCAGCAGCGAATGGGCGACCTGTCCGGCGGGGAGAAGGTCAAGGCGCAGCTGGCGCGCCTGTGCATGGCGCAGCCGGATATACTGCTGCTGGACGAACCTACCAACGACCTGGACCTACCCACCCTGCGTTGGCTGGAGGAGTTCATTGCGCAGTGCAGGCAGCCGGTGCTGTTCATCTCCCACGACGAGACGCTCATTGAGCGCGCGGCCAATGTGATCATTCATATGGAGCAGCTGTCCGGGAAAACCAGGCCGAGGATCTCCGTGGCCCGCTGCGGCTACGGCGAATACCTGTCCCACCGGCGGCAGAATTTTGCCCATCAGGAGCAGGTGGCGCAAAAGCAGCGGGAGGATTACAACCGGCAGATGGAAAAATGGCGGCAAATCTACAACCGCGTGGATCACGAGCAGCGGGTCATCACCCGGCAAGACCCCGGCGGCGCACGGCTGCTGAAAAAGAAAATGCATACGGTGATTTCCATGGGCAAGCGCTTTGAACGGGAAAAGGAGGGGTTTTTGGACTTCCCCCAGGAGGAGGAGGCCATCCTCACCAGGTTTGCGGAGCATATCACGCTGCCCGCGGGCAAAACGGTGCTTGATTTGGAGCTGGATGCGCTGCAGGCCCATGGGCGTTGCCTGGCCCGGGACATCCGCCTGCACGTTTCCGGAAAGGAGCGCGTCGGCATCACCGGTGTCAACGGCGTGGGAAAATCCACGCTGCTGGCCCGCATCTGGGCGGAGCTCAAGGAACGGCGGGACATCCGCGCGGCGTATATGCCCCAGGATTACCGGGAAGCCCTGGACTTTGAGAAAACGCCCATGCAGCACCTGGTGGAAAGCTACGCCAAGGACCAGGTCACCAGGGCCCGGACCTACTTGGGCAGCATGCGCTTTACCCAGGAGGAAACCGGCGGGAAAATCGGCGGCCTCAGCGGCGGGCAAAAGGCCAAGCTCCTGTTCCTGGACATGGTGCTGCAGGAGGCCAACGTGCTGGTGCTGGACGAACCCACCCGGAACTTTAGCCCGCTCTCCGGCCCCGTGGTGCGCCGCGCCCTGCGGGACTTTGGCGGGACGATTATCAGCGTATCCCACGACCGGAAATACCTCGGCGAAGTATGCACCGCGGTGTACGAGCTTACGGAAAACGGCCTGCGCAGCGTTTCGGAGCTTCCGTAGGCGCGGCTATCCGGCGGAAGTGGGAAAGGCTAGAACGTAAAAAAACGACTGGGAGGTATCGGAAGGGCTGCGACCCCTCCGACGCCTCCCTAGAGGTTTTTCGACAGTCTGGCGTAGCCGCCAGTGGCGGCTATGATACGCCCGCCTTTCTCAACCGAAACAAGCGGCGAAACGCCGCGACGATTGAGCTTGCGGACCATCGGAAAGCCCCCCTGGTCGCGCCCGCAGGCGCGAAACCCTTTGCGTTTGCGAGCATGGAATACCTAACTTGCAAAAGATTCCACAAGTATGGGGCCGAAGGGGTCCAGGGGGCGATCGGAAAGCCCCCTGGTCGCGCTTGCAGGCGCAAAGTTTCTTGCGCTTGCAAGAATGCTCTGCGCAACTTGCGGAAAAACCTTTGTCAACGGTCTGAAACGGCGAAAGCCATTTTTTCGACACGCTAACGCGCCCGCGCCTGATGAAAAGGCGCGGGCGCGTAACATGTTCGAGGCGCTTAATCCGCCAGCTGATAGGTCAGCGTCACCTGCGCGGAGACCGTCAGGTCATTGGCCAGAATGGTCGTGCCGGCGGCGGTGGCCGCATCATACTTGAGGGTTACGCCTCCGTTGCCGCCATAGGGATTTTCGGTAACGGAAATCAGCGCTCCCAGGGTTTGCCCGCAGGCCTGCGCCAGCAGCTCCGCCTTGCGCTGCCCTTCGGCCACGGCGGCTTGCAGCGCCTGATTGGAAGCCTCCGCAGCCTGGCTGGAGCGGAAGTTGATGCCGAAGGCTTCGTTGGCGCCGGCGGCTACGCCGGCGTCCAGCACGGCGCCTACCTGGTCCACGTTGCGGACGGTAACGTTTACCCGGTTTTCCACCTGATAGCCGGTAACGCTCTGGCTTTGGCCCAGTTTCCCGTACTGGTAGTCATATACCGGGGAAATGGAAAAGTTCTCCGTAACGATGTCTTCCGGGGCGATGCCGATGCCGTGCAGCGCTTCGATAACTGCGTCCAGGGTAGCGCTATTGGTGGCGCTGGCCTCGGAGACGGCTTCGGACAGGGTGGAAACCCCCAGGGTCAGTTCCGCATAGTCTGCGGGGATCATTACCTGCGCCTCGCCGGTGACGGTGAGCTGGCCGGGGGCGTCCGCCGCGGCATCCTCCGCCAAGGCGGCGCAGGAAAACAGGGCAAGGCAGAGAACCAGCAGCAGGGACAGGACTTTTTTCATGGATTACTCGCTCCTTTCATGACGTTTTTTTCGGATGATGATACGCGCGGGAATCACAATCACAGTCAGGGCAACCAGGTAGGGCAGCGTGGCGCTGAGGAACACCAGCATATCCTTGCAGAAGCTCCAGAAGGTGCCCCAGCCGGTCTTCAAACCGGCCAGCAGGCGTTCGCCCAGGCTTAGCTCGCGGGTGGTCACGGCGTCGGCGCTGGATTCCTCCCGCAGGGAAACATCTACCGTGGCGTAGGCTACCTGGTCGTCGGTCTGGTTGAGCTGGCTTTGCAGGCTGTCCAGGGTATACTGGGTGTCGGCAATGGCGCTTTCCAACTCCAGCAACTCCGACAGCGTGGCCGTTTCGCTCATGAGAGCCTGCAGGCGTTCCATTTTGGCCTGCTGGGTGGCCAGGCGGGCGGCTATATCCTGATAGGAGGCGGTGACATCCTGGGCGGTCTCCGTCTGGCTGATGACCCGCCCCAGCTCTCCCGCGCCCTGGAGGAAGGCGTCCAGCTTTTCCTCGGGAACGCGCAGGGTCAGGCTGGCCCGGCGGCTGGCTTGCGCTTCGTCGCCGCTGACGGAGATGTAGCTGATCCAGCCGCCCGCCTCCTCGCACAGCCCTTGCAGGGTTTCCAGGTCCTGGGTGAAGGTTCCGCTGCCCAGGGAAAGGGACACCGTGCGGATGATCTTGCTCTCCGCCGTCTCCTCCACCCCGCCGTTGGCGGCGCTGAGGCTGTAGCTCTCCACGCCGGCGGAACGGGTGTTTTCGCTCATGTACAGCGTATCCGACGCCGTATAGCCGCTTGTGCCGCCGCTGTATGCGTCGTCGCTGGTTTCCTCCGTCCGGCCGGAGGGCGCGGTCAGCTGCAGCTGATCCCGGGTGAGCAGAGTGCCGCCCACCAGGAAGACCGCGGCTGCCGCCAGGGAAAGGAACCGCGTGAAATGCCGCCGCTGTTCCTTGGGGGCTTCCGACGTTTTCCGCATATTGTCCGCCTCCTGTTCCACCAGTTGCATCCAGCCCTGGTGAAAGCCTTCCGGCAGGGGAAGCTCTTCTTGCGCCAGGGCGTCCAGATCGTCGCGCAGGAGTTCCGCCTCCCTGCGGCGCCGGGCACAGGCGTCGCAGCTTTGCTCATGTTCCCGCAGGCGTGCCGCTTCCTCCGGGGTGATGGCGTCCTCCCACAGCTTGTCCAGGAGAGCCGCATATTGTTCGCAATTCATTTGACCGCCCTCCCTTCACTGAGTTGGACGTGGGAAAGATCCAAAGGTTCCGTTTCGGATAAACAAATTTTGCTGATTTTTTCCCGGGCGCGGTTGACCCGGCTCTTGACGGTGCCCACCGCCGTTCCCAGCTTCTCCGCCGCCTCCTCGTAGGGGAGTTCCTCCAGCACCACCAGGGTAAAGGCCAGGCGCTGGTCCTCGGGCAGTCCGGCGATGGCCCGGCGCACCGCTTCCATGCGCTCCTTTTTTTCCAGGGACGCATACGGACCGTCCGCGGGCGCGGCGGGGCCGAAGCCTTCGTCCATGAGCGCCTCCAGGGATTGGGTTGCCCGCAGCCTGTTTTTGCGCAGGGTATCCAGGCATACGTTGACGCAAAGCCGGTGCAGCCAGCTTTCCAGGGCGCAGTCGCCGCGGAAATCCTTCAGGGTGCGAAAGGCCTTGAGCAGGACTTCCTGGGCGCAGTCCCGGGCGTCCTCTCCGGGGCCAAGCACATGCGCGCAGGTGCGGTAGACCCGGCCCTCCAGGGGTGTGAAAAGCGCTTCAAAGGCGGCCGGGTCGCCTTTCTGCGCGCGTTTTAAGGTTAATGTATCCACCTGTTTCCATCACCTCCGCCAGTTCTGACAAGCAAACGGATCAATCTGCCGTTTTCCTCCCAGTAAAAAACAAGGGAAGAACAATTCGCTGCCTTGACAGCGTTTCCAGGCATATGCTATCATAGCTGCAATCAAATATCCACTGCAAATGCTTTTGACGGAGACACACGGTTTTCCTCCTCTGCGCTCAGAGATCCGGCGGTTGGTGCAAGCCGGAGGCACGGGGAACATCGCATCCCTCCCGAGCAGCCCGCGTGAAAGGCACTCCTGTGCTTAGTAAGGTGGGACGGCGCCGCGTGATAGGCTAGGGCTTGTTGGAGCCGACGGAATGCGCGAAGTGACGTCCTTCGCAGCGCCATTTGCTTTGTAACATGCCCTGCGCCTCGGTATTTGAGGAAGCAGGTTTTTTTTCTACCCTTTTTTCTTTCCCATGCAGACAAGGAGGTCTACCATGAATCAGATTCAGCTCATTGCCCTGCGCATTTGCGACCTGCGGGACATTGCCGGCCTGACCCAGGAACAGGTGGCCGAAAGATCCGGCATGACCCTGGAGGAGTACGCCGCCTATGAGAGCGGTACCAAGGACTTCTCCTTCTCCCATTTGTTCAATATTGCGGAAACCCTGGGGGTGGATATTTCTGACCTGCTCACCGGGGAAAGCCCCAAGCTGCGGGGGTATGTGCTCACCCGCTCCGGCCAGGGCCTGGCTTTTGACCGGCGCAAGCAGTACCATTACCAGCACCTGGCGTACAATTTCGCCCACAAGCTGGCGGAGCCCTTCATCGTCACCGTGGAGCAGGACGCGCCGGGTACGGTCAAGCAGGCCCACAGCCACGAGGGACAGGAGTTCGACTACGTGCTGGAGGGCTACCTGAAAATCGTCCTGGGCGGGAATGAACTGCTCCTGGGCCCGGGGGACAGCCTGTATTACGATTCTTCCCTGGCCCATGCCATGTACGCCGTGGAGGGCGACTGCCGGTTCATCGCCGTGGTCATCAAAGAGGATACCAAGGAGTAATGCCCCTGCCTACATATCCATAGGAAGAGAGGTCCTGGCTATGCAGCCTTTATATCATGAATATATGGACGTTCAGGGTGACTTTATCAGCTATGAGGATTTCAACAAGAACTTCCGCCTGAAGCGTCCCGCTTCCTTTAACTTTGCTTACGACGTGGTGGACCGCCTGGGCCGGGAGGACCCGGAGCGCCCCGCCCTTTTGTGGACGGACCCCGAGGGGGACGTGGTGCGCTACGATTTCCGGCGGATGATGCTGGATTCCAACCGCGCGGCCAACTACTTTAAGTCCATCGGCGTGAAAAAGGGCGACGCGGTGATGCTCATCCTCAAACGGCATCACGAGTTCTGGCCCATCATCATCGCCCTGCACAAGATCGGCGCCATCACCATTCCGGCGACGCACCTGCTCACTGCCAAGGATATCCGCTACCGGGTGCAGGCGGCGGATGTGACCACCATCGTCTGCACGGAGCACACCACCTGCGTGGCCGACGCCGTGGAGGAAGCCGCCCCTGATTGTCCCACCCTGAAAAACCGCGTGCTGGTGCGCACCAAGCGCCCGGGCTGGCTGAGCTATGACGAGGGCTTTGCCGCCGCCTCCGACGTGTGGGAAAAGCCCACCGGCGACGCCTATGCACAGAATGAGGACATCATGCTCCTCTACTTCACCTCCGGCACCACGGGCATGCCCAAGATGGTGACCCATAACTACTACTACCCCCTGGGGCACATCCTCATGGCGGTATACTGGCTCCAGGTGGAGGACGGCGGGCTGCACCTGACCGTGTCGGAAACCGGCTGGGCCAAGTCCGTGTGGGGCAAGCTCTATGGCCAATGGCTGGGCGGCAGCTGCGTGTTCGTCTATGACTTTGACAAGTTCAACGCTGCGGAGCTGCTGGGCATGATCGAGAAATTCCACATCACCACCTACTGCTCTCCGCCAACCATGTACCGCTACATGCTCCAGGAGGACTTCTCCAAGTATGACCTGAGCAGCCTGAAGCACTGCTCCGTGGCCGGCGAACCCCTGAACCCGGACACGGCCGAGGCGTGGAAGAAGCGCACGGGCATCGCGCTGCGGGAGGCC
>CAZINY010000077.1:0-8154 GCA_964540735.1 uncultured Oscillospiraceae bacterium | reverse complement strand
CACCCTGCGGGAGTTCCGCATCCATCCCCGGGCGGTGAAGGACATCCTGGCGGTAGGTTTCCCCAGCATGATTATGCAGTCCATTTCCTCCGTGCTCACGGTGCTGATGAACATGATCCTTATCGCCTATGGCAACGTGGCGGTGAGCGTACTGGGCGTGTACTTCAAGCTGCAATCCTTCGTGTTCATGCCGGTATTCGGGTTGAACAACGGCTTGGTGGCCATTGTGGGCTACAACTTTGGCGCCCGGCTGCGCCAGCGGGTGTATGAGGCCATCCGCGTGGCGCTGATCTACGCGGTCATCATCATGGCGGTGGGCACGGTGCTGTTCCTGGTGTGCCCGGAATTCCTGCTGAGCCTGTTTGAGGCGGAGGGCGAATCCGCGGGCGAACTGACCGCCATTGGCGTGCCCGCCCTGCGGACCATTTGCACCCACTTCGTCATTGCCGCCGTAGGCATTACCCTGAGCACGGTGTTCCAGGCCATCGGCAAGGGCTTCTACAGCCTGCTCATGAGCCTGATGCGCCAGCTCATCGTGCTGCTGCCCGCGGCGTGGATTCTCTCCGAGCTGGGCGGGCTGAGCGCCATCTGGTGGAGCTTCCCCATTGCGGAGATTGTTTCCCTGACCCTGTGCCTGATTCTGTTCCGGCGGGTGGACCGGGACATCCTCAAACCCATGGGGGAAAAATAAACCATGCAAAAAGCTCCGGGAAGGCATCGGAGGGCGCATACCCGATGCTTCCCGGAGTTTACCGTTTGCCGCCCCGTTCCGCAAGGATACGGGGCGCTTTTTTCGCTTCCTGGAAAAGCGTTTTGATTCTGTTTTCAAGCCACGTTTACAGGTCAATTTGTTTTGCAGTCATGGCCGGGAGCGTGCCTCATCCAGGCACTTTTTCCAGATACTCCGCCATCACATAGCCTACCACTACATCCGTGCGCACCTCCACCCAGGCGGGGTCCTCACAGACCTTCAGCACCACCAATTCCTGGTAGCGGTCCAGCTTCATAATAACCTCCGCATCCAGGCTGGGTTCCGCGCGCAGGTTCAAACTGAAAGGCTCAATATCCCCCACCACTGTGGCCAGGTAAGCTCCCTCCGGCAACGCTCCGGTCACAGGCATCAGGGTAGGCGTGGGCGTCTCCGCCGCCGCGGATGCGGCGGGAGTAGGCGACGCCGTTATTTCCGCCGCAGCGGGCGTCCCTGCCGTTGCCGCGGCGTCTTCCGAAGTCTCGGCCACAGCCGGAACGGCCGTAGCCGGTGCAGGGGTGGCGTCCAGCTTCTCCAGGAAACTGACCATTACGTACCCCTCCACCACGTCCGTGCGCACCTTCACCCAGGCAGGATCTTCGCAGGTCTCCAGCACCACCAGCTGCTGATGCTTGTACAGGCGCATGATGATTTCGCTGGAAGTATTGGGCTCCGCCCGCAGGTTCAGGCTGGAATCGTCCTCAATCCCCGTAACGGCGGCCAAATACGCCCCTTCCGGCAACGCTCCGGTCACGGGCATCAGGGTGGGCCGTGGGGTAGGCGTGGCGGGCGGGCCGGGGGTGGCTGCCAGCTCCGGCTGCACGGTAGGCAAAGCCGGCTGGGCGCTGCCCGTGCGCATGAGCTCCATGCCCGGATAATAGAAGGCCAAAATTTCCGCGTAGGTCTTGTTATACATGGCGGCCATCCATTGAGCGCCCCGCTGGCTCATACCCACGCCGTGACCGTAGCGCCGCGCCTCCAGGCGGAAAGCTTCGTCGGTTTCTGTCAGCGTGAGCATTTCGTTGTCCGAACCGCTGATGCTCAATTCCAGCGCGCGTACCAGCTGCGGGAACACATCCAACGTCAGGGTCACTTCCCCCATGGATTCCCACTCCCCGTAAACAGGCGCCGGGGTAGCCGTAGGCGTAGGGCTGGGAAGGGCCGTCTCCGCAGGCTGCCCCGAAGCTTCGGCATTTGCCGTGGGCGCAGCCGCGGTCTGTTCCTGGGCAAAAAGGCTGATTTCTTCATCCTGGGCGGTTGCCAGAGGCAGCGCCTCCGGCGTAGCGGTAGCCGCCGGAGGATAGCTCACCGTGCGGCCGGACCAGTTGAAGGTGATGTCCAGCTTGCTCCACATGCGACTGGGTTCGTCATACTTGGGCGTATGCAGCTCCATGGCGGATATGCCGTCAATGCGCAATCCCTGCGCCGTGGGATCAAACCCTTTGGCGGCCATTTGTTCCGCCAGCTGCTGCGCCAGCAGATGCAGGAACGCCTCCGGAATATCCTCCCCGGATTTTTTCAGGGTGGCGCGCCGCACCACGCTCTCGGGATTTTCCAGGTCATAGGGATCGTCGGTCATCTGGTAATAGCTCCAGTCTCCCTGGCCGCTCCAGACATTTTCCACCAGTTCGGTCTGACCGCCGTTGCTGGCGCTGTAATAGCAGGAAGCCAACGCGCCCTTGTAGGTGCCCACCACGCCGGCGGTATCCCGCACGGCCTGAATGGCGTTGCCATAGGTAAGGTTTACGCCGCGGAACACCTGATCGTTGGTGGTGTCCTCCAAGTCATAATCGGCATCTCCCCGCACATGGGACAGGGCGTAAGTCCGGGCGCAAATCGCCTGGGCTTTCAGCGCCTCCAGCGGAAAGCTGTTGCTCATTTCATAGGGCACCACGCCCAGCAGATAGTCTTCCACAGAAAGGGTACATATCGGACGCAGCAGCCCCTGGTCGTTGAGCGTCAGGGTCAAATCGCCGGGATAGAAATTGCCGCCCTCCACAAAGCGGATACCTTCGCTCTCCGAGCTTTCCGAAGCATTGCGTACCAATTGCAGCCCCGCGCCCGCACGCAGGCTCATGCCTTGATAAAACAGATACAGCTCTCCGGAGCGCACCAATACGGTGACCTGGCTTCCTTTGGGGAAGCTCATTTCCACACCGCTGGGAAGCCGGGCTGTATACACGCCGTCCAACGTCAAATCAGCGCGATCCGTCAGACCCAGGCGGCGCAACCATACCCGCACGGTAGGCGCGGCGCTCTCTTGGCGCTCCTCGCCCAGGGCAGGCAACGCCAGGCACACAGCCAGGCAGAGGCAAAGCAATCGGATGATGATTTTCATCAAGTTCCTCCTTTATGGGGGCAAACGATCACAGACAGTCCGCCAGAAAATCCTCCAGCCTGTCCTTCGCCTGCATGGCGCAGGCCACGTGGCCGGGGTCCAGGGGAAAGAAGAATGCCGGTTCCCCAGCGGCGTCATAGGCGGCCAGCCCCGGTCCATCCTCGGGATGCAGCGTGGCGCAGCACACCCGGGCATAACGGGTAGCCAGCAAGGCCGTCATTTGCCGGGCTACCTGCTCCCGGTCCGTCAGAAATTTTTCCGCCTGATCCGCCGGCAGCCGGTAGCCCTCTACTGTAACAAACGTCATAAGCACCCCTCTTTATCCTGCCTAACAGGAATTGGTTTCATACGCATTTACGCAGGCAAGTCCGCGCTCCTCTGCTGCCGGGCCAGCCCCGCAGAAGAGGCCAATCCGCAGGCCAGCAGCGTCAGATTCAGGCACATGGGCAAAATACGGTTCATTTCGCTCAGCGCACCGGCAATCACCCCGAAGGGGGAGGTCACCGCCAGACACAGGGCATAGAACCACCCCATCATCCGCGCCCGCTCCTCGCCATCGGCGCTGACCATCTGCAAGGAACTGGCCAACGGGCTAAGCACGCTCATGGTTAGCGCCTCCAGAGCAACGCCGACCAGCACCAGGCTGTATGCCCAGCCCCCCGCAGGCAGCAGCGCCATCAGCGCGTTCACCGCCATCAGTCCCCCCAGATTCCAAAGAAGCGGCTTTTCGAAGCGCTCCAGGCGTATCCGGGGCACCACCAGGAAATAGCACAGAAGCATCAGGATATTCTTGAGCGTGGAGAACACGGAAAGATTCTCCGTGGCGATGCCCAGCCGGTCCGTCACCAGCAGCGGCCAAAAGGTGCCGTACACATTCTGCACCGTGGCAAAGCACGCCACCACCCCCACCGTAAGCATCACCCGGCGGTTTCGGAGCATGGCCCGCAGCACCCGGGGGCTGTCCATCAGGTAGGAAAAAATGGGCACATTTTGCGTATCCGCCATGCGGCGCTTGCCCACGGCGGTTTCCCCCGCAGTAAAAAACAGAATCAGGAATTTGGCGGTCATCATCACAAAGGTGATACCATAGAGCACTCGCATGGTAGGCACCACCGTGTACTGCTGCACAAAGATATACGGTATCGGCGCCACAAACCCGGCAATCAGCCCCGCCACATGGGCGATGGAGAAATAATGCACCAGCTTTTCCGGGGGCGCGTCCTCCGCCATCAGCAGGTTCCAGGAGTTTTCCGTCACCCGCCAGGCGCCGTTGAAAATCGCCGCAATCAGGAACCACCAGAAATTTTGCGCGCAGGTCCACAGAAGCGCGGGTACCGACCAGCTAAGGCAGTCGAAAATAACGGTGCATTTTCTCCGTCCCAGCTTATCCGTCAAAGGGCCGCTGAACAGCGCCCAAATCATCTGGCTGATAAAAAACACCGTGGATACCAGGCCAATTTCCGTAGCCGTAAGCCCCAGCGCCGCCATATATACGGAAACGAAGGGCAGATAGAGATTATAGGGAATCCCCCACAGGGGCTCCAGCAGCAGGCAGGGCTTGGCGTTTCCCTCCAGGTGGCAGAGCGTATCCAGCAGGGGATTGCGCAGGCGGCGTATGCGTGTACTCACGATTGACTCTCCCGCTTCTGTTGTTCAAATTCGCCGGGGGTCATGCCGGTGTATTTCTTGAACACCTGGCAAAAATAGCTCTTGTTGGGATAGCCGCAAGCCTGGCTGATTTCCTGCAGCGTGCCGTACACCGGAGGCGTAAGCAGCTCCTGCGCCTTCTCCATGCGCGTGCGCGTAAGAAAAGTGGAGAAATGCTGGCCTGTTTTTTCATGAAACAGACGGCAGAAATACGCCGGCGTCAGCCCCAGGGAACGGCTGAGATTCCCCTGGGAATAGGGCAGCGAGCAGTCCGCTCGAATACCGGCAATCACCCGCTCAATGGGCGCCTGATTTCCCGTGGCAGGACATGCCCGCAAAATCGACGGCATATGGCCCAACCAATCCAGCAGCGCCTCCCGGGGTTTGCGGGCCATTTCCTGCAGGCGAAGGCCTTCGGTGAGCTTCTCCAGGGATACCTCCGCGTGCTGGCTCCATACCGCTTCAATCAGCAGCGGCACAAAGGCGAAACAAATCCGGCTCAGCTCTTGCTCTCCGCGCAAAGCACGGGATACATAACCTGCCAGCGCCGCATATTGCCGCCGCTTCAAAATCGTTTGCAGCCGGGTCCGATGTTGTCGCGCCTGGGCGGGCGTCATGGGGTTGACATTGGTCCACCATTCCGCGCTCTCGGTCATATCCTGGCACTTCACAGCGTCCTGCGGCAGCTCCTGTTCCTCTCCCAGCATCAAAGTGCCTTCCTGCTCCAGAATCAAATAACATTTTTCCGTCAGGTCATGGATACATAACCACAGCGCCACATCCCGATGCGCCTTCGCCGGATATTGCGTACAGCTTATCAACAGGGTTAAGGCATCCTCTTCCTCTTCTCGGCAGGCGCAGACGCCCAACATGCGCATGGATGTCCGGGCATAGGCCTGCAGTTGCTCCTGTTGTTCCTCCGTTAAGGGGATATCGGCTTCCCAGCGTAAAAGCCGCCAACCGTAAACCGGGCCCAGCGCTTCCGTTTCCGTATCAGGTATGGTTTCTCCCGCCAAGGCACGCCGCGCCCATTCCTCCAGGGCGGTATCACGGGACATTATCATTTACTTGAACCCCCTGCTTTATTTCGTCCACCGGTCCGGCATTCTTTTACAGAAAATTACGGTATGCCGTATTGTATATTGTATCGTGAAATAATCAGTTTGAAAAGGATTCCCGGCATATTTCTTTTTTTTTGTCTATTTTCTCCGAAAATACAAGTTAATTCCTCTCATCACGTACTACAAAAAGAGGAGGCCTAGCAGCTGGCCTCCTCAAAATTAGCTTTTGATATATCCGAATGATCACCGGACCTTCATCCCCTCCTTCGCATCAGGAGAAGAATTCCCCTCAATGACGACGTATTACCAGCCGATGGTAAAGCTGGCGTAATCGTAAAGCTGGCCATCCAGAAAAAACTCAAAGGTGTATTCTCCTGTTGGCACAGAGCCATAATCCTTTTCCACTCTCTCCGTCCATTCGCTCATGGCATAATTCATGTAGGTATAGTCGTACCGATTTTCCAGGGTAAAGCTATCCCAATAACGCACCATGCTACAATAGCCGTAGGGCGTCTTCAATGAAAGCTTGCCAAAATACTCCCGATCATACTTCAACTGCGGCCAGCTGATCCGCACTTGAAGTCCCTCCGCCGGGTTTTTTTCCAGTTCTGAAAGGGAAAATCTCGTTTTCGTGAGGCTCATATACTTTCCGCCGGTGGCAAATTCCGTATAAATGGGTCTTGGGACGGTATATTCAGTAGAAACCTCATCATTCGCGTTGGATATGGTCAGCGTGTAGGTCACGCCGGGCGTCAGATTGTACAGCGTTGCGCTGGTCCCCTTATACGCATCGCTTGTGTACCAGCTATAATTCCATCCCTCTGTTGTATACGTAACTTTATAGGGCGATGCGTTGGCGCTATCATCCCAACGCACAACAACATTGCCATCATCCTGCGTAGTGACGCGGATATTGGAAAGCGTGTGCTGAGAAAGGGACAAGGACAAGGGTTTTTTCTGACCGCAATTGGAGCAATAATTTCCTGTGTTGTTCTCTCCGCAACTGGGGCATACCCAGCTGGCTGCCATTGCCACGCTTACCGCCATACAAAGCAGCAGCGCCGCCACACAAAACAATGCCACCTTTTTCTTCACGCCGTTTTCCTCCCTATTTATCCAGTATGTTGATAGATTTGCATTTCGATTCCTGTCACACTTTATTCCTACAGCCTTTGAGGCCTTTGTCCCAGACAAAGGGCAAACAACGCGCGAAATGGGGGACAGGCAGCGGCTGAGGCGCAGGATCTTTTCGTGATCAATCCCATTTCCTTCAGACCTGTAACGGAAAGCGGAGGGACTGTGGTTCCTTCGCTCTCTCCATGGGTTCCGTGATAGCCTAAGAGAGCCTTCTCAAACTTCTCTACGCAAGGGCGCATTACCAGCCAAGCGTAAAACTGGCGTAATCGTACAGTTGCCCATCCAGATAAAACTCAAAGGTGTAATCTCCCGTAGGTACAGAACCGTAATCTGCCTCTATGCTTTCCATCCATTCGCTCATGGCATAAGTCCAGTAATAATGATCGTATCTGTTTTCCAGGGTTAAGGTATCCCAACGAATCACTTTGCTGGTATAACCGTAGGGCGTTTTCAGCACCATCTTTGCGGTGTACTCACGATCGTACCTCAGCCGTGGCCAGCGGAGCTGCACTTCAAAAGATTCCGCTGGATTTTTTTCCAAATCTGTAAGGGAAAATTTCGTCTGGGAGAGGCTCAGATACATGCCGCCAGTGGCAAACTCTGTATAGATAGGCCGAGGAACAGTATACTCGGTGGAAACAATGTCATTTGCATTGGCCACGGTCAACGTGTAGGTAACGCCAGGAATCAGATGGTACACCGTTACGCTGGTCCCCTGATAGCCGATACTATTATATTGGGGCGAATTCCAGCCTGCGATTGTATAATAAACATCATAGGGCGGCGCGGCGGCGCTGTCGTCCCAATGCATGAGCACATCCCCATTATCCTGGACGGTGATACCGATATTGGAAATTGTATGCTGAGAAGTGGAAGGAGCGGGCGAAGGTTTTTTTTGTCCGCAGTTGGAGCAGAAATTTCCCGTGTTGGTTTCTGCGCAACTGGAACACACCCAACTCTCTGCCAGTGCCACGCTCACCGCCATACAAAGCAGCAGCGCCGCCACGCAAAACAATACCATCTTCTTTTTCATGCTGTTTTCCTCCCTAATTGATTCGTATCTTCTATGGATTTGCATCTCAATTTCAGACAAGTTTTATTATAGTAATTTTTTTCCTTTTTTTCAACCCCTGAATGCAAAAAAAAAGAGAAGCGCTGCTGCTTCTCATATATGGATTCCGGCAACGTCCTACTCTCCCGGGCCGTGTCCAGCCAAGTACCAT
>CAZINY010000076.1:0-8290 GCA_964540735.1 uncultured Oscillospiraceae bacterium | reverse complement strand
GTCAATGTTTGGCGCAGCGCGCTTTTTTCGCGGCTTTTCTGCGCGGTGACACCTGGGTAGAATAAGCGTAGAAAGGATTGCGGAAAACAGTCGATAGAGGGGTGACAGGCTTGGACGAGAGGCGAGACCTGCTCCTGCACCGCTGGGTTACCGGTGCATTCGATGCCCCGGAGAACCTCTGCCAGGCCCTGCACGAGGCGCGTATTCCCTGCGACGAGCATCAACGCTACTTGGTGCTGGTGCTGCGGGTGGACGAATACCGCAGGCAGCTAAAACGTCTGGGCATGGACGGGATGTACCGCGCCCGGCAGAAATTGCTGCAGGTCAGCGCCCGGGCCTTCGCGCCGGCGGAATGCGTCATGGGCAGCGAGGCCTACGTGGTTGTGGTGCTCATCCGGGAAGGCTTTATCAGCCTGTTGCCGCTGTATGCGCCTGTTTCCAGCATCCGGGAGGAAATGGCCCGGGATGGGCTGAGCCTGACGGTGGGCATCGGCACCCATGCCATTGCCCCACAGGACGTCCCGGAGAGTTTGCGCAACGCCCATATTGCCACCCGCTACCGCATGGTGTTCGGTCATGGGCAGGACATTGCCTATGAGAGCGTATCCATGCGCGTGGGCGCCGCGCCGCCTTACCCGGAAGCGGAACGCGCTGCGGTGGTGGACGCTTTCCTGGAAGAAGACTCGGCGGCTTTTGAGCGGTATTTGCTGCTGTTCTTTTCGGCTGTGTATACCCAGAGCGTGAAGTTCGGCTTCTCCGCGGTGGGACATTTACTGATGGAGCTGTATCGGGCCATGCCGGAACAGGTGCGGTCGGAGTGCGACTTTGTGGGGTGCTATACCGCCCTGGAGGAATGCGACCACTTTGAGCAGCAGCTGCGGCTGGTGCGGGACTTCGGCATGGTGGCCATGGAGCGCAAGAGCCGAAAAGGCACCCAGGACCGGCACAAGGAGCAGATGGATGCGGTGCTGGCCTACATCCGCGGCAATTATACGAATCCGGACTTGAGCATCAACGCCATTGCGGAGCATGCGGGGCTGTCCACCAACACAGTGCGCCGGTTGTTCCGAGAGAGCGGACTAGAAACCCCAAAGGATTACATCCAGCAACTGCGCATGGAGGAGGCGTGCCGGCTGCTGCGGGAGACCAACCTGACGGCCAAGGACATCAGCCTGCGCATCGGTTTTACGGAAAGCCGCTATTTTTATGCGGTGTTCAAAAAACACACGGGGAAAACGGCGTACGAATTCCGCGCGGATTTGCGGCAGTCGGAGCGGCGTTAGTCGCTTTTTTATACACGGGAGGGAACGAAAACGGCGCGTTTTCCAGAATTTCGGGGTTGCATGGGAACGGCGGTGTGCAAAAAAGCGCACATCGCCGTTTGTTTTGTTTTTGGGACTTGTTCCATTTGGTGGATTCACGTACAATTTAGCCATGAAAGCAAGGGGGTGCAGCACATGCAGGAAGTGCAGCGGGCGGTCAAGCCTAAAAAGCACGGGTTCATGTACGAGATGCGGCAAAACGGCGTGCTCTACCTGCTTACGGTGCCGGGAATCATCTTTTTTCTGATTTTCAGCTACCTGCCCATGGTGGGACTGGTCATGGCGTTTCAGGATTACTCCATGCGCTGGGGGATTTTCGGTTCCTCCTTCAACGGCGTGGATAATTTCAAATTCCTGTTCCAGACCGGCGACATCTGGCGGGTGACGGGGAACACGCTGTTCCTCAACTGCCTGTTCATTTTCTTTTCCACGCTGGCCAGCGTGGTGCTGTCCATTCTCTTCAGCGAGGTGAAGCACCAGAAATTCAAGCGCGTCACCCAGAGCCTATCCATCCTGCCGAACTTTGTTTCCTGGACGGTGATTGCGCTGTTCCTGGACGCCTTCATTGATCCCACCACGGGCATGCTTGCCAAGGCCATGCAGGCGGCGGGACACACGGTGGACTTTTACGCGGACGCCCAGCTGTGGCCGGCGCTGCTGGTCTTTTTGAAGGTGTGGCAGGCTTCCGGTTATGGGGCCATCGTTTATATCGCAACCATTGTGGGCATCGACCCGCAGATTTACGAGGCGGCGGATATCGACGGCGCGACCCGGCTGCAAAAGATTTTCCGCATTACCGTGCCGATCCTTAAGCCCACCATCATCCTGATGACGCTGTTCAGCGTGGGACGCATTTTCTACGGTGACTTCGGCATGATCTATGCCCTGGTAGGGGATAACAGCCTGCTGTTTTCCACCACGGACGTTATCGACACCTATGTGTACCGCATGATGCGCATGCTGCGCAACTATGGCATGAGCACGGCCACGGGTCTGTTCCAGTCGGTGCTGGGCTTTGTCTTCATCGTGACGGTCAACACCATCGCGCGCCGGTTGGAGCCGGACAGCGCGCTGTTCTAAGGGAGGGGAAGGCAATGGGCGAAGTGGTCATGAAGCATCGCAGGCGCAGCGCCGGCAACCGCGTGATGGACGTGGTGGTGTACACGCTGATTATCCTTTTCTGCCTGATGTGTCTCATTCCGTTCCTGGTGGCCGTCAGCGCCTCCTTCTCCACGGAGCGCACGCTGTTGCGGGACGGGTATTCCTTCCTGCCCCGGGATTTCTCCACCCTGGCCTATGAGATGCTCTTCTCCACCAGCCAGATCTACGATAGCTACAAAGTGTCCATCTTCGTGACCGTGGCCGGTACGGCGTTGTCCATGGTTGTTACCGCCATGATGGCCTACCCGCTGTCGGTGAAGAAGCTCAAGTACCGGGGCGCCATTTCCTTCTTCGCATACTTTACCATGCTCTTTAACGGCGGCATCGTTCCCACCTATATGCTCATTTCCAAATACCTGGGCATGCGGGACACGGTATGGTGCATGATTATTCCGGTGCTGGTGAACCCCTGGAACCTGTTCCTGCTGCGCAACTTCTTTTCCGCCATCCCGGCGGAGCTGCATGAAAGCGCCCGCATTGACGGCGCCAACGACATGCGCATTCTCTGGCAGATCATTCTGCCGGTATCCCTGCCGGCGCTGGCCACGGTGGCGCTGTTCTACGGCGTGGCCTACTGGAACCAGTGGTTCAACGCCATGCTGTACATCGAGGATTCCACGCGCTTCCCCTTGCAGTATCTGATTATGAAAATGCTGCGCAATATCGAGCTGATGAAGCAGATGTCCGGTCAAGCGGGATTCGCGGTGGACATGAGCACGCTGCCCTCCACCACCACGAAAATGGCCACGGCCATCGTGACCATCGGCCCCATCATCGTCGCCTACCCCTTCGCGCAGAAGTACTTCACCTCCGGCCTGATTGTCGGCTCGGTGAAGGGGTAACCCCTACGGCTCTTAGGCGCATGCCGCCTGTGAGATAACGCTTATCCCCATCAACGACAGGAGGAACGAATCATGAAGAAAATCGTCGCATTGGTCCTGGCGCTCATGCTGGCTCTTTCCGTGGCGCTGAGCGCATCCGCGGAAACCGAGCTGAAGATCTACCTGTTCGGCGAAGCGCAGAACATGGACAAGGTGCTGGAGAAGTTCTACGCGGACTCCGGCCTGGACATCAAGCTGAACATCGTGTGGAATACCGGCGCCGATCACCGGGAGAAGATGCCCCTGCTCATCGGCAACGAGGAGACCTGCGACCTGGTCTTTGACGCCTACTGGATGAACATGTCCACCATGATCAGCCAGGAAATGTACGCGGACCTGTCCTCTTACTTCAACAACGATGAATATCCGGGCTTGAAGGCTGCTTTCTCCGAGAGCTACCTGGCGCAGGTGACGGATGAGAACGGCGCGATTTACGCCATTCCCTTCACCCAGGCGGCCAACGACCTGCAGTGCATCTACTACCGCGCCGACCTGGCCGAGAAGTACGGCATCACTGTGGACAGCCTGGAGAGCCTGGAAGCCTATTTCCAGGCCGTAAAGGAAAACGAAACGAATATGGTCGCGCCCTTCGGCATTGGCGGCAGCCGCGCCATGTACTACCTGGAGAGCGACATCCTGGAAAAGAAGCAGGCGGGCGTGTTTGAATTCTCCGGCACCGGCACCGCCGTGGGCATGGAGTTTGAAGTGGCCATCAGCGAGGATGGCAAGACCGTGCTGGGCGCCGGCACCATCGGCGCGCCCGACGAATATTACGCCAACTTCCCCGAGCCCTACAATACCAATACCCGCAGCGACCGCGCCATCAACGCCCTGACCAAGTGGGCCCAGTACACCCAGCCCAATTCCATCACCGAGGAAGACGCCGCCAATAACCTGTTCTACACCGGGCTGTGCGCGGCCATTGAAGGCAACATCAGCGGATACGAGACCACCAAGGCCGCCGTTGAGAAGATCGAAGGCGCCAAGCTGGGCATGTTCATCTACAACGAAAACCTGCGCAACATGACCCCCGGCTTCTATGTGACCTCCGGCCAGACCGCCTGGAACTTCCTGTGCGTCCCCTACTATGCCAAGAACATCGACGCTACCATGAAGTTCATCGACTGGATTTTCCAGAGCGAGGAAAACCACGACCTGTTTGAGCTGGGCATCCTGGGCGAGGACTTCACCCTGAACGATGCGGGCGAATACACCAAGCTGGCCGGCGATAATGCCTACGTGTTCCCCGGCTATGAATTGACCTGGAACCCCAACTTCATCCGCACCAACGCCGACCTGGACGAGGATGTGAAGGCGTACTTCAACTACATGAACGATCCCGACAGCTACACCGGTTCCGTGCTGGACGGCTTTGTGTTTGACAACCAGGCCACGCCCGAGCTGACCAACGCCTTCGCCGCCGTGACCGCGGTGCAGAGTGAGTACATCCGTCCCCTGATGCACGGCACCTACGGCGATGAGACCGAAGCCAAGCTGGCCGAGTACTGGGAGAAGGCCGAGGCCGCGGGTATCGAAGTGATCCGTCAGGCGGTGATCGACCAGGTGCAGGCGTTCCTGGACGCGAAGAACCAGTGAGCCATTGACAGGTATCCGCGTCGTCTGTACAATGAATCCGTACAAGCGGGGGGACAGGGCAAGCTCCCTGTCCCCCATTTTTAAGCCAATCCATTGAAGCGGTTCCACCCGCTTTTCCATCATAAACGGAGGGATATGCATGTACGCCATTCTGCTGGCAGACGACCGGCACCCCAATTACCACGCGGTGGATTTCTTCCGTGTGTACTCCGACTACGTCCTGGAGCAGTTGGAGGATAAGCTGGAGCTGGAAACGGAGCCTGTGTTCCTTTCCCAGTTTGAGGAAAAACGGGAGCTTCTGGCCCGCACGGAAATCATTTTGAGCAACTGGGGCATGCCGGAGATGAGCTACGATACGGTGCGAACCTATCTGCCCCGTGTCAAGGCCGTGTTTTACGCCGGCGGCGTGGTGAGCGTGTTCGGGGCGCCCTTTTACCAGATGGGCGCGCGGATCTACTGCACCGGCGAGACCAACGCCGTACCGGCCAGCGAGTATACCCTGGCGCAGATCCTTCTGGCCACCAAAGGCTGCCAGCGGGGTACGCGGAGGTATCGGGACCCGGAAAGCTATGCCGCGGCCCGGGCGGAAACCACCCGGCGCAGCGGTAACTACCAGTCCAGCGTGGGCATCATCGGCGTGGGCCGGGTGGGCCGCCGCCTGGCGCGTCTGCTCCAAGGGTTTGACCTGAAGGTCTATGGCAACGACCCGTTCCTGGCCCCCGCCAAGGCCAAGGAACTGGGCGTCACCATGGTGGAGCTGGACGAATTGTTCAGTATTTGCGATGTGGTATCCTGCCACTTACCGGAGTGGCCCAACCTCAAGGGGATGATCGGCTACGCGCAGCTGAGCGCCATGCATCCCTACGCCACGTTCATCAACGCCTCCCAGGCGTTGCCGGTGGATCAGGAGGGCATGATCCGCGCCTTGCGGGAGTGCCCCACCAAAACGGCCATTCTGGATTCCACCGACCCCATGCCGCTTCCCCAGGGGCATCCGCTGTTGGAAATGCCCAATGTATTCGTAACGCCGCATATCGCGGGCAGCTTTGGCGGGGAGCTGGAGCGAATGGGGGAAAACGTGGTGGAGGCCGTGGACGACTATCTGCATGACCGCCCCTCCCGGCACGAGGTGAAGCGGGAACAACATTTGGATTCAGAAAATAGTTAGGCGGCTGCCGGGAGGCCCTGGCGGACGCCGATGCATGGAGGAAAGTGCAGTATGGACAAGAAGCCGCAATGGGCGCAGGAAGCGCTGGAGAAAATCTGCCGGAAGATGCCCGCCGCCATGGAGAAGGCGCGGCAGTGCGGCTTTATCCCCTATACGGTGTCGGAGGGACAGTGGCAGCCGGGCCCCATGGACGGCATTTGCTGGTGGACCAACGGGTTTTGGTCCGCGTCCATGTGGCAGCTGTATGCGGCAACCGGCGAGGAAGCCTACCTGCGGGAAGCCCGGCGGGCAGAGGAAATGCTGGACGCGGCCTTCGGAGATTTCCCGCACCTGCACCATGACGTGGGCTTTATGTGGCGCATTTCCGCGGGGTTTGACTATGACCTGACGGGAAATCAAAAAAGCTGGGAGCGGACGGCGTTTGCCGCGAACCTGCTGGCAGGCCGGTTCAATCCCAACGGCTTTATCCGGGCGTGGAACGGGGAATGCACCGGTTGGGCGATCATTGACTGCATGATGAACCTGAGCATCCTGTACTGGGCCAGCGAACAGACCCAGGACCCGCGGTTCCGCCTGATTGCCCAACGGCACGCGGACACTGTCATCCGGCACTTCATCCGGGACGATGGCACGGCGGAGCACATCGTGATTTTCGATCCCGAAACCGGGGCGGTGCTGGACAAGCCCGGCGGTCAAGGGTATGCGCCGGGGTCCGTGTGGAGCCGCGGCCAGGGCTGGGCCCTGTATGGCTTTGCCATTGCGGCGCGGCACACGGGGGAGGCGCGGTATCTGGAAACCTCCCGGCGGGTGGCCGACAGCTTCATGGAAGCGGTGGGCGAGGACTGGCTGCCCGATTGCGATTTCCGCCAGCCGCCGTCTCCCGTTATCAAGGACGACTGCGCCGGAGGCATCGCCGCCTGCGGCATGCTGGAGCTGGCGGACCTGCTGGGTGAAGAAGCGGGACGCAAGTACCGGGACGCGGCGGAGAAACTGTTGCGTGCCCTGGCGGAGCGGCATGTGGATTGGTCCGAGGAGTATCCTGCGCTGCTGACCCGTTGCACCGGCGCGTATCATAACAGCGCTGACCGGCACATTGCCATGACCTACGGGGACTATTACTTCATCGAGGGCATTGCGCGCCTCCTGGGCAAGCCCGTTTGCAGGTGGTGAGGCTATGCGGTTGACGCTGATTCAGCCCAAGCAGAATTTTCTTTACGACTTCGCGCATCAGGAGCGTTCCTTGACCCTGGAGCAAGCGCAGGCAGGCGTCCGGGAGATGGAGGAGCAGACCTTTGCGCTGATGGAGCAGGCGCCGGCTACCGACCTGGTGGTGACCACCGAGGCGGTGAATTTCCCCGGCCTGGAAAAGCAGCTGCCGGTTTCCTATGAAACGCTGATTCGGGAGGGGCCGCTGCTGGCGCGATTTGCGGCCTTTGCCAAGGCGCGGCGCTGTTATGTGGCCGCCGGGCACTATGCCCGGGATGGGAAAGGTGTGCGCAATCGCCTGACGGTGTTTGACCGGCAGGGAGCCGTGGCCGCGGTGTATGACAAGGTGCACCTGGCCGGGGACGAGCAGCGCTCCCTGGCGGCGGGAGACCGCTACTGCGTGCTGGAGGCGGATTTCGGCCGGGTAGGGTTGTGCATTTGTTGGGATATGCAGTTTCCCGAAGTATGCCGCCATTACGCTCTGGCGGGGACGCGGCTGGTGATTTGCCCGACCTGGGGATGGGAGAGCATTTATGCCCATGCCCGGGCCTATGAAAACGGCATTTTTGTGGCGGGCGCCATGTCCGTGCCCTACGGGGAGGCCATTACGGGCATACGAACGCCCAGCGAAGCGGTGGCCCCCGACGGGCGCGTGCTGGCGCAGGCTGCCCCGGACGCCGCGCAGCAGCTTACCGTGGAGCTGGACCTGAACGCTATGGAGGAGCTGCACACCCTGCGCATGCATGACCGGCGGCCGGAAACCTACGGCATGTTGGCATGCCGGTAATGAAATAGTCTGAGCGCCGGAGGGATTTTCCCTCCGGCGCTCAGACTTTCGACAAAGTATTTTGCCTCATTTTCTTGCAAGTTCTCCCTTGCGTTCTTGCAAGCGCAGGAGATTTCGCACCTGCGGGCGCGACCAGGGGGCTTTCCGATCGCCCCCTGGACCCCTTCGG
>CAZINY010000075.1:0-8715 GCA_964540735.1 uncultured Oscillospiraceae bacterium | reverse complement strand
GATTTTGCTTCATTTTTCAAGTTGTCCCTTGTATGCTTGCAAGCGCAGGAGATTTTGCGCCTACGGGCGCGACCAGGGGGCTTTCCGATCGCCCCCTGGACTCCTTCGGCCCCATACTCGTTATATTTTTTGCAAGTTGGGAAGGCTGAATTTTATTTTCCATATATACGCATAAAAAATATATCTTTTTTTCAGCAATTTGAGAAGTCGGCAAGGGATTTTGCTTCATTTTTCAAGTTGTCCCTTGTATGCTTGCAAGCGCAGGAGATTTTGCGCCTACGGGCGCGACCAGGGGGCTTTCCGATCGCCCCCTGGACTCCTTCGGCCCCATACTCGTTGTATTTTTGCAAGTTGGGAAGCAAGTTGGGAAGGCTGAAATTTTATTTTCCATATAGGCGCATGAAAAATATGTTTTCTTAAGAATAATCTAAGCCGGAAGGGCTGCGGCCCCTCCGGCTTCTGTCTACGGCTTCTATGCTTATCAGCCGGCTTTGCCAGCTTACACGAATGAAAGCCGGAGGGGACCGCGCCCCCTCCGACACCTTCCTAGGAGTTTTTCAACAGTCTGTGAAGCTCCGTCCGGAGCTTCTTTTTCATGGTTTCCAATTCAGCCGCGGACGGCCGTTGGGAGTCGTCATACATTTTTTCCATGGGATACCACCACACCGGTCCCCTGCCGTGGTTTCCGTAGTTTTCCAGGTCGCCGGACCTGCGGGGAAACAAATGCCAGTGCAAATGCGTATCCCCATTGCCCAACAGCTCATCATTCATTTTTTCCGCGCCAAATGCTCTGGCTACGGCCTCCGCTACCAGGGACATTTCCTCCAAGTACTTGCTTCTATACTCCGGCGGCAGATGGAACAGCTCCGTCTGATGCTCCTTGCACAGAAACAGCGTATATCCCTGAAAGTGTTGATGATCCCCCAGCACCACATAGCCCGTTTGCAGCTCCATGACAAAATACGGATTGCTGCCTTCCTTGATCTGTTGAATCCGTTGGCAAATCAGACACATATGCTTCTTCCTCCTGCTCGGTTCCAGATTGCGGCGCGCGGCGTGCGCCGTTCATGGGCTCAAGCGTTGGCACGGGCAAAGCGCACGGTGTCCATGGCATCCCGGGCATAGGCGTGGGCGCCAATGGCGGCGGCAAGCTCAGGGGTCAGCACCGCGCCTCCCACCACAATCCGGCATTCCGGCGCTTCCCGGCGCAGCAGCGCAATGGTGCGTTCCATGGCCGGAACCGTGGTGGTCATCAGCGCCGACAGCCCCACCATATGCAGTTTCTCTGCCTGCACCGCCGCCAACACCCGCTCCGGCTTGACGTTCTTCCCCAAATCCACGACTTCAAAGCCATAGGATTCCAGCAACACTTTCACAATATTTTTGCCGATATCATGGATGTCTCCTTCCACGGTAGCCAGGGCAATGCGGCCCTGATGGCGCACGGCGGCGCTGTGCTCCCCCAGGGCGCGTTGTACCAGAGCAAACGCGCCCTGCGCCGCTTCCGCGCTCATGAGCAGCTGGGGCAGGAACAGCGTACCCGCCTCGTAAGCGTCCCCTACCTGGGTCAACGCAGGCAGCAGCCGTTCCTCCACCAGCGCCATGGGTGCTTCTCCCTCCGCCAGCCGCTCCCGGACGGCACGCTCCGCCTCCGTCCGCAAGCCCCGGCGGATAGCCTCCTCCAGGGAAAATGACGCCGCCGCAGGGATTTTCGCCTCCGCCGCGCCTGTAAAGCGCGCCAGGTATGCCCGGCATCCCGTGTCCCGCCCGGTGAGGGTCAGCGACGCCTGCCAAGCGTCCAGCATGGCCTCGCTTAGCGGATTCAGGATGGCCGCATCCAGCCCCGCGCCCATGGCCAGGGTCAGGAACGGACCTGCCAGCTTCTCCCGCTGGGGCAGGCCGAAGGAAATATTCGATACGCCCAGCACCGTGCGCACCCCCAGCTCTTCCCGGCAGCGGCGCAGGGTTTCCAGGGTCACCAGCGCGTTGCGCTCGCCCGTGGAAACAGTCATGGTCAGGGCATCCATAACCAGGTCGCGCTTGGAGATGCCATACCGGCCCGCTTCTGCAATAATCCGACGCGCAATGGCGACACGGCCCTCCGCCGTATCGGGTATGCCTTCCTCGTCCAGCAGCAGCGCCACCACCGTGCCGCCATAACGCTTGGCCAGGGGAAAGACCTGGTCCATCACCGCCTGCTTTCCGCTGACGGAGTTAATCAGCGGCTTGCCGTTGTAAACGCGCAGCCCTCGGGCCAGCGCCTCCGGGTCGGCGGTATCCAGTTGCAAGGGGCAGGCGCACACCCCCTGGATGGCGGGCACCGCCCGCTCCATCCAGGCCGCCTCGTCCACGCCGCCCAGGCCCACGTTCACATCCAGCACCGCGGCTCCCGCCGCAGCCTGGTTCACGGCCTCTTTAAGCAAATGATTCACATCGCCGCTGCGCAGCGCCTCCTGCATACGCTTTTTGCCCGTGGGATTGATGCGCTCGCCAATGATAACCGGGGCGTCATTCAGGCAGATCGCCTGGCTGCCGGAGGAAATCCAGGTCCCCGTAACCGGCTCCGGCGGCTGCGGCATCGCCTCCCGGCAGGCTTCCACCATCGCGCGGATGTGCGCCGGCGTCGTGCCGCAGCAGCCGCCCAGCAGCCACGCGCCTTCCCGAGCCAGTTCCCGCTGCGTCCGGGCAAAATCCTCCGGCGTAGCAGGGAAAACCGTTCGTCCGCCTTCCATCCGCGGCAATCCCGCATTGGGCGAACACAGCAGGGGCCTGGCGGTTACCCGCCGGATCCGGCGCAGCAGCGGAAGCATTTCCGAACCGCCCAGACCGCAATTCAACCCCAGCGCCGTCACCCCGAGCCCATCCAGCAGCACGGCCATGGTTTCCACCGTGCCTCCCGTGAGCAGGCGTCCGGAGGTATCCGCCATCATGGTGGCGAGGATGGGCAAATCGCACGCCTCCTTGGCGCCCAGCACCGCCGCTTTCATTTCGTATGGGTCGCCCATGGTTTCAATCAGCATCAGGTTGGCTCCGGCCTGCGCCCCCCATGCCGCCGCCTGGCGGTACAGGGCCACCGCCTCCTCAAAGGGCAACTCGCCATAAGGCGCCAGGAGCTTTCCCGTAGGGCCCATATCGAAGGCAACCAGGCCGTGCCCGGCATCCTCCACCGCCTGGCGCGCCAGCCGTACGCCCGCCTGAATAATCCCTTGCAATGCTGTCCCGAAGCGCGCGCCGGTAGCCCCGAAGGTGTTTGCGGTGACAATATCGCAGCCCGCCGCCAGATAGGCGCGGTGTACCTCCTGTACGGTCTCCGGGTGCGTCAGATTCCATTGCTCCGGCGCTTCCCCGCCTGTCAGCCCGGCCTCCTGGAGCATGGTGCCCATGCCGCCGTCCACAAAAACCAGCCGCCGTCCCAGCAGTTCCTCCAACTTCATGGGTGTTCCCCTCCCGTTTCTTTTGCTTTCGGATTCCATGCCGCAGGTTTGCGCCGCAGCTTTAACAGGATGCCCCGGGCCGCCGCCTCCGCCTGCAGGGCTTCCGCCAGGCGCGCGGGGCGCTCCGCTTCCGCCGCCTCCTCCGCCCGGGCCAGCGCCCGGCGCAGCGCCGGCAGCTCCAGCAGATTGGCCGCCACGCAATACAGGGTCTTTTTCCGCCCATCCTGATAATGCGCCAGCATCTCCCCCAGCAGCGCCGCCTTTTCCTCCTGTTCCCGTCCATAGGCCTCCGGCCCCATGACGCGGGCCTTTTCCATATCCCGCAAGCGGTGCTGGCTCGTAATGAAGGAGTCGTACGGGTCCTGCTCCCGGTAGCGCTCGCAGGGATAATCCGCGCACGCATAGCAGTAGGCGACGCCGCCGTGTTCCAGGCTGCACCGGGCAATTTTGCAGGACTGGTTGCCTGCTCCGCAACCGCCGCAATGCCCGCCCAGGCGCATGGGGCACAGCCCGCAGTTCAACCCGCACAGCGACAACCGTTGATCCTCGCGCACAAACCCCTTCACCTACGTTCCTCCTCATCGTGCCGTAACCCGCACAGGGCGGTCACGGATTTCTCAGGCTGGAGCTGCCCTCCGGCATGCACGGCGAGCCCGATGCGGTACGCCCGCAGGCGTTCCAGCAGCGCAGGCTGCACGTCCAGGGGCCAATCCCCGTATCCCGGGGAAAATCGCCCGGTGAGGGAGCGACCCTCCTCCGCCGCCTGCGCGGCCAGTTCCCGGCAGGTTTCGTCCAGGGCATGCTCCAGCATGGCGGCGGCGCATCCGTTCACCGCCAGGGCAACGGCGGGCCGTGTCAGCATTTCCCGGCGCACCAGCCCGTCCACGGCGCTGCCCAGCGTGGCGCCCAGGAGCACCGCCTCCCCGCATCCCCGCAAAAAGCGCCGGATGCTCTCTCCCGCCAGAGGGATACCGTCCAGGGACAAGCTCCCCGTCCAACGCAGGGGTAGGCGGCACATAAGCACCCGATAGCAGGCCAGCGGCTCCAACAGCGCCGCCGCTTCCTCCACCAGGGGCGCCAGCTCCGCGTCCTCCGTGCCCCGAACGCCCATGTACCGCAGCGCTTCCCGCCGGTCAAAGGGCATCATGGCCGAACACCTCCGACAGGTTATCCCGGATGGCCCGGGCAATCCACGGCTTGTTCATGGTGTACACATGGATATGCTGTACGCCGTTGGACACCAGGTCCACAATCTGCTCGGTGGCAAAAGCCACCCCCGCCTGCGCCATGGCCGCAGGCTTGTCGCCAAAACGGTCGGCCATGGATAAGAAGCGCGGCGGCAGCGTGGCCCCGGACAGCAGCACCGTCCGCTTCAACAACCGGGTATCGGTAATGGGCATGACCCCGGCTACCACAGGCACGTCAATCCCCCGGCGCAGGGCATGGTACAAAAAGCGGTACAGCACGTTGTTGTCAAAAAACATTTGTGTGGTAAGGAAATCGGCCCCGGCGTCCACCTTGGCCTTCAGGTAGTCCAGGTCCTTGTCCCGGGAAGGGCTTTCCGGGTGTCCTTCGGGATAACAGGCCGCGCCCACGCAGAAATTCCCTCGGGCCTTGATCAGCCGGATCAGCTCCGCCGCATAGGGAAATTCCCCGGCCGCCGCGCCGTCCCTGGGCGGATCTCCCCGCAGGGCCAGCACGTTTTCCAGGCCTGCCGCCTGCATATGGGCCAGCACCTCCTCCACCTGCGCGCGGGTGGATTGCCGGCAGGTAAGGTGACACAGGGACGTCCGTCCGCATTGCTCCACCACCCGGGCCAGTTCCAGGGTATGCGCCGGGGTTTTCCCGGCCGCGCCATAGGTCACGGAAATGAAATCCGGCGCGAGCGCGGCGATCTCCCGGGTGACGGCCGCCGCCTGTTCCATGTCCGCAAAAACCTTGGGCGGAAAAACCTCGCAGGAAAAATGCACCCGTCCGTCCCGAAGTATATCCGAAATGCGCATGGGCTTCGCTCCTTCGTATAAAAAATGCGCGGGTAAAAAAATCCCCTTCCGCCATGGGCTGGAAGGAGTACGGCGCGCCTTTCAGCCCTTTTCCTGCGCCTGGGCCTGATGGCGCTTAATGGCCTGGAAGGTTTCGTCGCTGATGTCATGCTCCATTTTGCAGGCGTCCTGCCGGGCTACCTGGGGATCAACCCCCAAGGAAACCAGCATCTGCGTCAGCACTCTATGCCGCTCATAGATACGCGCGGCAATTTCCATTCCCTTGTCGGTCAGGGTAATCAATCCGTCCCGCTCCATGGTGATATAGCCATTTTCCCGCAGGCGTTTCACGGCATAACTGACGCTGGGCTTGGTCACGCCCAATTCCATGGCGATGTCGATGGAGCGGATATAGCCGTGGCGCTCCGACATCATCAGCATGGTTTCCAAATAGTCTTCCGACGATTTCAGAATTCGCATGGTAATCCCCTCTCTATGGCGCTCTGTTCCATAAAGAGTATGGTAACACAAAGCGGATGATTTTGCAAACGATACCGCACGGAAGGCGCGCTCTCCGGGTGGAGATTTGTGAAGTGACCCCAAAGGTCAGCGTAGTCCCGTTGCAGGGCCTTGATCTCGTCGGGGTAAATGCCGCCGTAGGCGTTCACATGGATTGCCACTTGGTTGAGGTTGTTGGCGCACCTCCGTTGGAGGGACACCAGCTCCCGGATGTCCGAGAGGTCAACATGGAGTACATAGCCATTCAAAGCCATTTTCCGCATATAGGCCCCCATGTTGGAAATACCCGCCTCGGCCATGCGTTCCCCAATCAGCGCCTGCACCTCCGGCGTCACCATAACATGAAGATGGACACAGCGGCCGCGTTTCTTTGTCACCGCTCCTCTCGCTCCCGGCTCCTGTGCTTGTTGGGGGGCTCCTTCACCTTGTCCAGCTCCTTTTCCGGGGGCTGGGGCGGCAGGGCCGGGGCGTTGTTCAGCAGGCCGTCGATCATGTTGTAATTCTGCTCGGTGGACAGCTCCACGGTTTTCAGAGGGTTATCCTGTTCGTACATAGTACCTCCTTTTTGTAGGCAGAAAGGGCCGGTACTTTGGGACAAAATGTCCCGAAGTACCGGCGCAAAGTGTGGAAAGCGTTTGCCGTAGGAGGAAGGGCTTGCCCACTTCTTCCTTGGCAACGGCCTGCTGCTGGTACAAATTGTCCAGCTGGGCCTTGGTTGCCTCCAGACGCTGCGACATCTGAGAGAGCGCATTGTCGATACGGGTGAGATTGCCGCGCAGGTCTGTGCCGAGGTTTGCCCGGTGGGTCATCTGGCCTTTCAGCAGGAATGTATATTCCTGCCGTCATGCGTCAAATGTCACCGACATGGCAAAACCCCGGTAGCTGCCGATCTGCACCGACTCGGAGTTTTTGACCTCCTTGCAGTCCTCCAGCAGGGCGGCACCGGCGTTCTCCTTATCGGTCAGCACATCGCCCCGGATCTCCATACCGGCAAAGCCGTCCTTCGGGTGGGGGTGGGCGGCCAGGGTCTTCAGGTCTGCTTCAAAGCCTTGGATAAAGCCTTTGTGCTTTTCAATTTCCTCCGGGAAGTATTTCAGCAGTTGGTCCTCCAGACGGTACTGCTTGCTCTGGTGGTCGGCTTTCATCAGCTTCAGCTTGGATACCTCCACATCCAGGTTCATGCGCTCCTTGATACGAGGGTCTCCGGCGCACAGAGCCTTAATCTCGGCAAAGGAAAGCGCCGTTTCGTCCTCATCGTCGCAGCTTCTCACCAGCGATTTAGAGGTCATAATTTGTGAAATGAATTTCTGTTTGTTCTCCACCGTCTGCCACAGGTAAGCGTCGAATGTCCCCTCGGTGACATAGCGGTAAATATGCACTTCCGGGTTCCTGTTGCCCTGTCGCACAATCCGGCCTGCGCGCTGCTCCAGATCGCCGGGCCGCCAGGGACAATCCAGGTCGTGCGAGGCAATGAGCAGATCCTATAATGATAGGTAATCCTTTGGTGAACTCACCTCCAGATTTTCCCCCCACTCCAAACCGTGCATGAGAGTTTCCCCTCACACGGCCTTCCATCATTTACAAATCGTCATCCTAATCAGCAGCAGGTGGTCTGTTGCTCAAACGTAATCGCTTCGTTTCCAGCTAATTTTCTGAGCTTATTCAGCTTTTCCAGTTGCTGTTTATTGAACTGTATAGTCTGCATAATAGCAGAAATGGTATCTTTTTGCGTTGCGTGAACCAGTCTGTGAATCCGTTCATGCAGAATTATCAGGTTTGCGTAGTTGTCCCCACCGCCCAGCGACTTAGGCGTTTTGTGGTGGCAATGGACTTCTTCGAGGGATAGGTGCTCTTTGGTAATGGCACATTTCCCTTGTTGTGCCACATAGAGGGATATACAATTATCGCTGTATTCCACCGTGGTACTCATAATGGGCTTCCTCATGAGAATGTGCAGGATTGTCATGTCCACACTCTCCAGATTTTTGTGTATTTTCGCCCGTCCAACAGCAGTATACTTGTTCACTGACTTCTTTTTATGAATTGGCGGGTGGTGTTGAATATAGCCAATGGGGAGCGGGATGATCTTGCCTATAAAGCGTATTTCCTTGCTCTTTGCATATCGTTTGGCATAGGTTGGTCGTTCCCATTATTCACTTTTAATAATGTCCCCCTGCGGGGGAGATACACTTTTGCGCGTAGCAGCGCACAATCTTGAGCATATTGTCCTCTGAGGGGTCAACGCTGCCGCTGTGTACCCTGGAGGCACGCTCGGAGAGAACCTGCACCATCTCTTTTTGGTGTTCAGTAGGCTGGGCCACGATGTTGTGGTATTCCACCTCCGGGGTAGGCAAGTTCAGCTGATCGGCGGTCTTGATGTCCGCCACCTCTTTGAACAGGTTCATCAGCTCCGGGAGGTTGAAAAACTTGTTAAATCTCGTTCTTGCCCGGTAGCCGGTGCCTTCCGGTACCAGCTCCAGCGCCGTGACGGTTTCTCCGAAGCGGCTAGCCCAGCAGTCGAAGTAGGGCATGTTCAGCTCTTGCAGGCGGTCATACTGGAGGTATCGCACTTGTCCGACAGGAAGGGCTGGATGCCCCGCAGTTGCAGAATGCGCTTGCCGCCGTCCATGACCGACAGCTCGTCCCCGGTCATAAGCTCGTTGCTACAATGTCAAGCGATAAATTCAAACCGAACAAAAATAACCCCTCTCTGTGAAGGAGAAGGGCTCAGCCTGTCGAAAAACCCGGTCATGCATCAAGCATGAACTGGGTTTTCACAT
>CAZINY010000074.1:0-8824 GCA_964540735.1 uncultured Oscillospiraceae bacterium | reverse complement strand
GGCAGCAAGGACCGCTACTTCCAGGAGGACGCCAAGAAGCTGGTGCCCGAAGGCGTGGAAGGCCGCGTGCCCTACAAGGGACCGGTGGCGGACACCGTCTTCCAGATGATGGGCGGCCTGCGCGCCGGTATGGGCTACTGCGGCGCGCCCAATGTGGAGGACCTGCGCAAGAACGGCGAATTCATCCGCATCACCGGCGCGGGCCTGGTGGAGAGCCACCCCCACGACATCACCATCACCAAGGAAGCGCCCAACTATTCCAGCAGCAAGTAAAGAGAATCGCGCAGTTTTTGCGCCGGCAGGGGAAAGACGGTTATACGCCTTTCCCTTGTTTTCATCATGGGGGAGGGTCGCTATGGGAGAAATCATTCGGGTGTTTCGGGAAACCATGCCGGTTGTGCGGTTTATCGGGAAAAAGTACGCGGACTTTGACCACTGGGGCGAATGGTTCGCCAACGGCTGGTTTGACGAGATAGAGGCAGCCATGGGCGGCGTGGAGGCGATCACCAGGATCTGGGAAAACGGCGGCGGTTACGTGGGGCTGGAACGGCGCAAGGACGGCGCGCTTATCGAATACTGGATTGGCATGTTTGCGCCTGCGGGTACGGCGGTCCCCGGTACGTTTGTCGCCCTGGATTTCCCGGACACGGAGCTGGGCGTCTGCTGGCTGTACGGCCGGGAGGCGGAGGTTCACGACACCAGCGGATGCCTGCGGGCGCTGGCGGAACACGGCATGAAAGCGCAGCTGGACAGCGCGGGAACAACCTGGTCCTTTGAAAACTGCCTGTGCCCGCGTTACACCACGCCCGATGAAAATCAACGGGTAATCCTGGATTACTGCTACGTTGTCGCGTGAACCGGCCGGCCCGCTTTCTGCCGCAGGCGGAGGGCGGGCCGGTCCCATATAGGCGACGCATGAAACCGGTTTCATGCAAATTCCCGCGACTTTTGTCTCAATGTCCTGGAATCCTTGCCAGGAGGGCCTTGCGCATGCTATAATATACCGCGTGCGCTAAATTCGTGCGCACCCTGCGTAATGTAAAGGAGAACGGCATGCTGGAGTTTATCAAGAAAATGTTGGGCGGCGGATCGGATGCCGCCATCAAGAAGTTGGAAAAAATCGCGCAGCAGGTGGAGGCGCTGGACGAGCCTTACCGCCGCCTGAGCGACGAGGAGCTGCGGGGCAAAACCGCCGAGTTCAAGGCGCGGCTGGAAAAGGGCGAGACCCTGGATGAGCTGCTGCCGGAAGCCTTTGCCGCGATTCGGGAGGCGGATGCCCGGGTGCTGGGCGAGCGGCCCTACCATGTGCAAATCCTGGGCGGCATCGTGCTGCATCAGGGGCGTATTGCCGAAATGAAGACCGGCGAAGGCAAAACCCTGATGGCCACGCTGCCCGCCTATCTGAACGCGCTGACGGGCAAGGGCGTCCACATCGTTACGGTGAACGACTACCTGGCCCGCCGCGACAGCGAGTGGATGGGGAAGGCGCACCGTTTCATGGGCCTTTCCGTGGGCTTGATCGTTCATGACATGGAGCCTGCGGAGCGCCGGGCGGCGTATGCCTGCGACATCACTTACGGCACCAATAACGAGTTGGGCTTCGACTACCTGCGGGACAACATGGTCATCCGTAAGGGCGACCTGGTGCAGCGGGAGCATGCCTTTGCCATCGTGGACGAAGTGGACTCCATCCTCATCGACGAGGCACGCACGCCGCTGATTATCTCCGGCCAGGGCAGCAAGTCCACCGAGATGTACGAGAAGGCGGACGCGGTGGTGCGCGCCCTCAAGCGGGACGAGCACTATACCGTGGATGAAAAGAAGAAGGCCGTAGCCCTTACCGACGAGGGCGCTCAGCGGGTGGAAAACGCCTTCCAGATTGAGAACCTCAACGACCCGGAAAACGCCGAGCTGAACCATCATATCCATTGCGCCCTGCGCGCCCATGCCCTGATGAAGCGGGATGTGGATTATGTGGTGCAGAACGGCCAGGTGGTTATTGTGGACGAGTTCACCGGCCGTCTCATGGTGGGCCGCCGGTACAGCGAAGGCTTGCACCAGGCCATCGAGGCCAAGGAGCATGTGAAGGTGGAGCGGGAAAGCAAAACCCTGGCTACCATCACCTTCCAGAACTATTTCCGCATGTACCGCAAGCTGGCGGGCATGACCGGTACCGCCAAGACGGAGGAGGGCGAGTTCCAGGCCATTTACGCCCTGGACGTGGTGGAGATTCCCACCAACCGCCCCAATATCCGCCAGGACCTCAACGACGTGGTCTACAAGAACAAGGCCGCCAAGTTCAACGCTGTGCTGGCTTCCATTGAGGAGCATCATCAAAAGGGGCAGCCGGTGCTGGTGGGTACCGTCACCGTGGAAACCAGCGAGATGCTCTCCGACATGCTCAAGCGCCACGGCATTCCCCACGAGGTGCTGAACGCCAAGAACCACCGCAAGGAAGCCGAAATCGTGGCCCAGGCGGGACACTGGGGCGCGGTGACCATTGCCACCAATATGGCTGGCCGCGGCACGGACATCCTGCTGGGCGGCAACCCCAAGTTCCTGGCTCGCCGCGCCATGCGTCAGGAGGGCTTCGACGACGAGATCATCGAGGCGGCCACGGGTCATAACGAGAATGTGGCCCCGGAGATTCTGGAGGCCCGGGCCCGGTATCAGGAGCTGAAAGCCCAATTCAAGCAGCAGACCGATGCGGAGCACGAGCGGGTGCTGCAGACGGGCGGCTTGCATATCATCGGCACGGAGCGGCATGAAAGCCGCCGCATTGACAATCAGCTACGCGGCCGTGCCGGCCGTCAGGGCGACCCGGGTTCCACCCAGTTCTTCATCTCCCTGGAGGACGACCTCATGCGCCTGTTCGGTTCCGAGCGCATCGGCGTCATGGTGGACCGCTTGGGCCTGAAAGAGGACGAGCCTTTGGAAGCGGGCATGCTCACCAAGCAGATTGAAAGCGCCCAGAAGCGCATTGAGGGCCGCAACTTTGACATCCGCAAGCATGTGCTGGAGTATGATAACGTCATGAACCGCCAGCGCGAGGTCATCTATGGCCAGCGCCGCCGGGTGCTCATGGGCGAGAACGTCCATGACTCCATCCTGAAAATGGCGGACAGCGTCATTGACTATGGCATGCAGCATGATTGCGTCAGCGACGAGCCCACCGAGTGGGATGTGAAGTCCCTGACCAACTATCTGGAAAACCTCTGCCTGCGCCATGAGTTCCTGGCTGCGCAGGACGAGCTTATCAAGGACGGGGACAAGGAAGGCCTGGTGGCCGCCATGCAGGCGGAGGCGCGGGAGTTCTATCAGGAGCGCGAGCAGCTGCTCACCGGTCTGGGCGTGGATATGCGCGAGTTTGAGCGGGTGATGCTGCTTAGCGCCGTGGACAACCGCTGGATGGATCACATCGACGCCATGGACCAGCTTCGCGACGGCATCGGCTACCGCGCCTATGCCCAAAAGAACCCCGTGGTGGAATACAAGATCGAGTCCGGGCACATGTTTGACGAGCTGATTCATTTCATCCGGGAGGATACCGTGCGCCGCATCTATCAGGCGCGGGTGGAGCGAACCCCCGAGCGGGTGCAGCAGGCCAAGCCCGTGGAGGCGCATCTGGCGGGCGACCAGCCCCGGCAGCCCCGCAAGGTAGCCGCCTCCCAGAAGGTAGGCCGCAACGAGCCCTGCCCCTGCGGCAGCGGCAAGAAGTACAAGAACTGCTGCGGACGCAATGACGCGCAAGGGTGAAGGAACCCGGGCGGTACCCCGCCGTAGCCGGGAGGTTGCAACCAATGAAGGACAAAAACCGCGCCGGACAGGAACAGCCGCAGGATGACGCGCAGGAGGAAAAGAAGAAGCGCCGCCTGCACTGGAGCGATCTCCTGGACGTTGTAATGGATCTCATAGACGCAGCGGTGGATTGGTTCCACTGATCCGGCGTGCGTTTTCACCCGACCGAACCGATGGAATGAGGGAATACCATGATTGAACTGGAACAATATCAAACCGATGTGGAAACTGTTCGCCAGCAGATTCTCACCGCTGGAGAGGCCTTGCAGGTGGGACATATGCGCGAGCAGATTGACGAGCTCAGCGAGGAAATGAATCAGCCGGAGTTCTGGAACGACCTGGAGCGTTCCACCAAGGTGAACCAGAAGCTGGGGCATCTGAAGAACCGGCTCAGCCACTATGAAAAACTGCTCTCCACCGCCGACGACATCGAGGTCATGATCTCCCTGGCCAAGGAAGAAAACGACGAGAGCATGGTCCAGGAAGTCGGGGAAGAGCTGCAAAAGCTCAAGGAGCAGGCCGACGCCCTGGAGCTGGAAACGCTTATGCGCGGGGACTACGACGACAGCGACGCCATTCTGTCCCTGCATGCCGGGGCCGGCGGCACCGAAGCCCAGGACTGGACGCAGATGCTTTACCGCATGTATACCCGCTACTGTGAAAAAATGGGTTTCCAGGTGAAGCTGCTGGATCTGTTGGACGGGGACGAGGCGGGGATCAAGTCCGTGACCTTTGAGGTTAGCGGCGACCATGCCTACGGGTATCTGCGTGGGGAAAAGGGCGTGCACCGGCTGGTGCGTATCAGCCCCTTCGACGCCAATGCCCGGCGGCATACCTCCTTCTCCTCTCTGGACGTGGCGCCCATCCTGGAGGACGACAACGACGACATTGAAATCAATATGAAAGACGTGCGGGTGGATACCTACCACTCCAGCGGCGCGGGCGGCCAGAACGTGAACAAGACCAGCTCCGCCGTGCGCATGACCCACTTCCCCACGGGTATTGTGGTGGCCTGCCAGACCGAGCGGGACCAGGTGCAGAACCGCGCCACCTGCTTAAAAATGTTGAAGGCCCGCCTGCTGGAACTGCGGGAGCGGGAGAAGGAACAACAGATGGCGGACATCAAGGGCGAGATGAAGAAAATCGAGTGGGGCAGCCAGATCCGCTCCTACGTCTTCCAACCCTATACCATGGTGAAGGACCACCGCACCGGATATGAAGTGGGCGCCATTGACGACGTGATGAACGGCGACCTGGAAGGCTTTGTTACCGCGTACTTGAAAATGCAGTAAGGATTCTCCACGGCGATGTGGGTTACGCTCGCCTGGGAGCATGCCGGAGGGCTTCGCATGCGCATATTTCGTCGGATTCTCGGGGCGGTGCTGGCTGTCAGCGCCGCCCTGGCGCTTTTGACCCTGATTACGGATGCATTGGCTGGCAGCCCGCAGCTGATGCTGTCGCTGATGGAGCGGCATGCGCCGCCGGAGAGCACGGGCCTGGCCACGGAGGATTATCCGCAGGCGGCAACGATGATCGCGGGCTACCTTTCCGGGGAAACGGATACTTTCCAGCTTAGCGCCACGGTGAACGGCGTGGCCACGGAGGCGGCGTTCAACGCCAAGGAGCAGGAACATATGGCGGACGTGCGGGCGTTGTTTCAGCTGGACCGGGGGATAGCGCTGGGAACGGTGGCGCTGTCACTGGCTTGCCTTACGGCATGCTATTTGCTGCGCCGGCCTGACCGGCAGGCCATGCGCGGTTTCCGGGACGGCCTGCGGGCGGTGCTGACGGCGTTAGCGGCGCTGCTGGTTTGGGGTGCGGCGGACTTTGATTCCCTGTTTATCCTGTTCCACCGTCTGACCTTTACCAATGATCTGTGGCTGCTGGATCCTGCCACGGACCTGTTGATCCGCCTAATGCCCACGGATTTCTTTGTCCATTATGCCGCGCTTATAGGCGGAAGCTGGCTGGGCGCGCTGTGCCTGGGCGAGGCCGGGATGGAGCTGGCCCTGCGCCGGGGCGGCGCGGACTGGCGGAGCGCCATACGAAAAGGAGACAAAAGCGATCATGGAGAATGAAAAACTGCTGGCGGAATTGCAGGGCAAGGAACGGGTGCGGATTCTGGCCCTGGAATCTTCCTGCGACGAAACCGCCGCTGCGGTGATCGAGAACGGGCGGCGCATATGCTCCAATGTGGTGTTTTCCCAGATTGACCTGCATGCCTTGTACGGCGGCGTTGTGCCGGAAATTGCCAGCCGGGCGCATGTGGAGGCATGCGACCGGGTGGTGGACCAGGCCCTGGAGCAGGCGGGGATGACCCTGCAGGAGGTGGATGCCTTTGCGGTGACCTACGGCCCCGGCCTGGTGGGCGCGCTGCTCACCGGGGTGAGCTGCATGAAGGGGTTGAGCTATGCCGCGGGCAAGCCGCTGATTCCCGTGAACCATATTGAAGGCCATGTTTCCGCCAATTACTTGACCTACCCGGAACTGGAGCCGCCCTTTGTGTGCCTGGTGGTTTCCGGAGGCCACAGCCATCTGGTGGAAGTGCGGGACTATGGGGAGTATCGCCTGCTGGGGCAGACCATGGACGACGCGGCGGGAGAGGCCTTTGACAAGGCGGCGCGGGTGCTGGGGCTGCCGTATCCCGGCGGACCCACCCTGGACAAGCTGGCCGAGGAAGGGAATCCCCACGCCATGGCCCTGCCCACGCCGCACCCGGAAGGCCGGTACGATTACAGCTTCAGCGGCCTGAAAACCGCCTTTCTCAATGCCGCGCACAAAATGACCCAGCGCGGGGAGGAACTGCCCCGGGCGGATATGGCCGCATCCTTCCGTTGGGCGGTGGTTTCCAGCCTGACGGAAAAGGCCGTGCTGGCGGCCCGGGAAACGCACGCCCGCGCCTTGGCCATGGCCGGCGGCGTATCCGCCAACCGCCTGTTGCGGCGGATGATGCAGGAAAAGTGCGACGCCGCGGGGATACCGCTATACATGCCGCGATTGGAGCTGTGTACGGATAACGCCGCCATGATCGGTTCCGCCGCTTATTACCGCCTGCGCAAGGGGGAACTGGCGTCCTTGAACCTCAACGCGGCGCCCGGACTCCGGCTGCTGTAAAACGGGTGAACCGATGCGCGACAGGAAAGCGGGGAAGCATATGGATGCAAGGATTCAGCGAATCGTGGACACGCTAAAGGTATGCCCTTTTGTGGCGGGCATTGCGCTGGGCGGTTCCCGGGCAACCGGTACGGCCAACGAGCAATCCGATGTGGACATCGGCATCTATTACCATCATGGTCAGCTGGACTCGGAGACGCTTAGCCGCCTGGCGCAAAAGCTCGATGACCAGCACCGGGAAAACCTGGTTTGCGGGGAAGGCGGCTGGGGCCCCTGGGTGAATTGCGGCGGTTGGCTGGTGATGGACGGCGTGCATGTGGACTTGATTCTGCGGGATGTGTCCCGGGTTCAGGACGTGATAGCGCGCACGGAGCGGGGCGAATTTACCCCGCATTACCAGACCGGGCATCCCCACGCCTATCTGGACGTGATGTATCGGGGAGAACTGGCCAGCTGCCGGTTGCTGTATGCGGCAGACCCGTCCCTCGCAGACTTGAAAGCGCGGGCGGAAACGTATCCTCCTTCGCTTCAGCGGGCATTGGCGCGGTTCTTTCTGTTCGAGGCGGGCTTTTCCTGCGAGCTTGCGGAGAAAAACCTGCCCAATGGCGATCTGTATTATTTTACGGGACATCTTTTCCGGGTCGCTTCGGCGCTGAACCAGGCGCTGTTTGCCTGCAACGCCCGGTGGTGCCTCAATGAGAAAAAAGCGATTTTCCGCATTGACGGTTTTCCGCTGCATCCGGCAGACTATGCCCGGCGCATGAACCGGGTGTTTACGCTGGCGGGCGCGTCCCCGTCGGAGTCCCTGGCGGAACTGCAGGCCCTGCGCCGGGAGACCGTTAACCTGTGCCGACCGGTTGCCCAATAAGAGCAAAGCGCCGCATTCCCTCGACATGACGCGGGAATGCGGCGCTTTGCCTTGCTGGAGGTCAATTCTGAAAAACAAGCTATCAGTTACCGGGCTGCATGCCCATCAGCGGGCTTTTCGGGCGCGGGGGGGCTTTTCACAGAAAAGCCCCCCCGCGCCGCTTTAGGCTGTATCAGCTTCCCAGATAGGCCTTCCGCACATCGTCGTTTTTGAGCAGGGCGGAGGCAGCCCCGATCATGGCGATATGCCCGGTTTCCAGCACATAGGCCCGGTCTGCGATGGACAGGGCCATTTGCGCGTTCTGCTCCACCAGCAGGATGGTGACGCCCGCTGCGTGCAGCTCCTTGATAATGTCGAAAATCTGCTCCACCAGGATGGGCGCAAGGCCCATGGAAGGCTCGTCCAGCATGAGCAGCTTGGGCTTGCTCATCAGCGCCCGCGCCATGGCCAGCATCTGCTGCTCGCCGCCGGAGAGGGTTCCGGCGATTTGCTTTTCCCGTTCCTTCAGGCGGGGAAAGCGGGTGAACATCTCCTCCAGGGAGGCGGGAATCTCCGCCTTGGGGCGGGTGTAGCCGCCCATTTCCAGGTTTTCCCGCACGGTCATCTGCTGGAAAATGCGCCGTCCCTCGGGGCACAGGGCCATGCCGCGGGATACGATGCGGCTGGCGGGAACGGCTGCCAGGTCCTGGCCTTCCAGGGTAATCCGGCCGGAGCGGGGGCGCAGCAGCCCCGCGATGGTGTTCAGGGTGGTGGATTTGCCCGCGCCGTTGGCGCCGATAAGGGTTACAATCTCGTCGGGGTATACCTCAAAGCTGATGCCTTTGATGGCGTGGATCGCGCCGTAATATACGTTGATATCCTCCACCTGCAGAAGCGGTTTGCGGTTCTCGCTCACGGTGCATCCTCCTTTTGCTTGCCCAGGTAGGCTTCGATAACCACGGGGTTCTGCTGAATCTCCTCCGCGGTGCCCTTGGCGATGATGCGGCCGTAGTTCAGCACGCAGATACCCTCGCAGATGCCCATGACCAGGTTCATGTCGTGCTC
>CAZINY010000073.1:0-8830 GCA_964540735.1 uncultured Oscillospiraceae bacterium | reverse complement strand
GTTTTTCCTTGAGGAAAAACAGCGGTCGCAAAGCGACTTGGCTTTTCGTGCGAAAGGCCAACCTTCACCCGGCAGAGCCGGCGGATAGGAATGGAAGTCGGAGGGGCTACGGCCCCTCCGACACCTCTCTGGGATCTTTCGACAGTCTGAGCGCGGCTTTCGCCACTTTTCCATAAGACAGCTTCGGCTAACCAGAAGTCGCCCAAAGTTATCGCGAATGAAGGCCGGAAGAGCCGAAGCCCCTCCGGCGTCATCCCAGCGGTTCTTTCGCCGTCTGGCCGAATCAGTCGCTGAAAAGATGCGCCCTCAGTTTTCATCCTCCATGCGGGCATAGGTTGTATCCGCCACCCGCATCAGAATCCAATAGCCAATCGCCGATTCCAGCACGCATATGCCCACCACCACGGCGGTGCGCAGTTCCAGGCTCAGGCTATGCGCCAGAAAAAACGCCGACACCGGCACCACCAGCAGCAGGAAAGAAATCAACATGCCCAGAGCAATATTGCCGTTCTGCTTGATGGCCTGCATTTCGTTGCGCCAGTGGAACTTGGGACGCGCGGCGTCCAAGGCCAGGCTGAAGGAAGACATCCCCCAGTTCGTCACCTGGGTAAACAGCAGCGCCAGCAGGATAACCGGCGCAAAGGACGGCAGGGCGCACAGGAAAACCGCTGCCCCAACGATCGCAGAAATCAAATTGATGGTCATGCCCATCAGCAGCTTTGCCTGCAATTGCGTCCGAGGCGATACCGGCATCATGCGGCTGAGCATATGCCGTCCCCCTTCCCGGGAAACAGCCGTATCCACCGCGGGATTGATGCAGCACACAAAGGTCATAATAGCTACCAGCCCCAGGAACAGATACGCCTGCGGCACCTGAGAAAGCATCCCCTGCGCCAGGGCCAGCATCACGCTCAGGCTGTCCGCCTCCGCCGCTTCCCGTCCGCCAAAATACATACCTACCAGCATCAGGGGCATAATGATGCAACCCGTCAAGCAGTTATAGGCATACACCGGCGTGCGCAGGATTTCCCGCCATTCCCGCAGGAACAAGGTAAACAGCGGACTGTGCGGACGAATCTCCCGGCGTTTGCGCGCCTTGCGCCGCACGGTGTTTTCCGTCAAGGACAGGGTACGGTTCAGGTATCCGCCCCCCAGAAGCAGCCACACAGCGCCGTAAGCGCCCACGGCGCAGGCCAGATAACCCAAGAGGCTCCCTGCATTCCCCAGCAGCCCCTGCATGGCCCACCAGGAGGGCGGGAAAGCCTGGGCGACCTGGCGCATAAGCGCCTGCTTATCCAGCATCAGCTGGATGAAGTATGCCATTCCCGCATCCTCGGGAATGCGCCCCATGAAGGAAAGCTCCACAGTGAGCACCACCACCATGATGAGCACGCTGTAAATCATCATCACCGCATCCCGGTGACGGCTTCCCCCTGTGAGGCGAACAATCAGCGTAGCCAACAGCGTCACTACCGCTACGGGAATCATGGCGCAGGTGAGCGCCACCAGCGCCGCCGATACGTAATAAGCCGCGCCTGCCTGGACATGCACGCCATACAGAATAATTGCCGGCAGCAACGCCAGGGCGGCAATCCCCGTCTCCCCCAGCAAAATCTCCGTGAGCTTCGTGCCGAACACCGTGCTGGACTTCACCGGCAGGCTGGCCAGAAAGACCGTATCCCGGCCGTAATACAGGGATGTCAGCACATAGAAAAAGCTCATGAACACCATGCCCGCCATGACCACCGTCAACGCCATCGCAAGCAGCAGCTCAGGCTGGCCCATGGCTTGCAGCCCTTCAAACAGCAGGAATTCAAACCCTACCACCATGCCCAGGATCATCAGATAAGCCAGGGCAATGAATATGCCGCCCACCAGTTTCCCCGTTTTGAGCTTTCCGTCCGTCCCGCGCAGGCCGCCGCCGCGCAGCACGGCCAGACGGTTGCGGATCTGCAGCCGCATCAGGATGCCAAAGCTACTCATACCGTCGCTTCCTCCGCTTCGCCGGTCATCTCCAGGAACAGCTGTTCCAGGCTCGCTCCCTTTTCGCCGCTGCGCAGTTCCTCCAGCGTGCCTTCAGCTATCAGCTTGCCCTTGTTGATAATGGCGATCTCGTCGCAGAGCTTTTCCGCCACGTCCAGCACATGGGTGGAGAAAAACACCGTGTTTCCTGCCTCGCAGTGGCGGCGCATTTCTTCCTTCAGCAAGTGGGTAGCCTTGGGGTCCAGACCCACCATGGGTTCGTCCAGCACCCACACAGGCGGCTGATGGATCAGCGCGCCGATAATGGTCAGTTTCTGCTTCATGCCGCGGGAATAGCTGCGAATCTGGTCCCCCGCCGCGTCTTCCAGTTCGAACAGCGCCAGATATTTTTCGATGTGGGCCTTCCGCGCAGCGGCGTCCACGCCGTAAATATCCGCCATAAAATTCAGGTATTCCAGCCCGGTCAGCCGCTCGTACATTTCATGGCTGTCCGGTACAAAGCCGATCATGCGCTTGGCGGCCAACGGATTTTCCACCATATCCTGCCCGCCGATAAGCACCTTTCCCTCCGTAGGCGCGAGAATGCCCGTAAGGAGCTTGATGGTCGTGGTCTTCCCCGCGCCGTTGGGTCCGATAAAACCGAATACCTTCCCCTTCTCCACATGCAGCGTCAAATCATCCAGGGCTTTGACTTTTCCCTTTCCATACTGCTTGCTCACGTGTTCCAGCCGAATCATCGGGAACACCTCCTTTTTCAGGTGCCATTATAGCAAAGGACTTCTTTGCGCGCAATGCGGAACGTGTAAAAACCTGTCAGCCGGTTCTCAATTGTCATATCCGGCGTCGAAAACAGTTGCCTCGCTTTTCTTCCCATCAGGGATGCAAAAAAAGGAGGTTATGTCCCTGTCGGGACATAACCCCCCTGCGATACCCGCAGCGCTTACACGGGCATGGTCTTATCGGCCTTGTCCAGCATGCCGCTGTCAATCTTCATCTGCTGCGCCTGGCGATACTCAAAGTACTTGGGCGCAACCTTGGGGAACATGGCGTAGGTCAGCACGTCTTCCTCGCACTGGTACCATTCGCGCATTTCCTCGCGCAGCTTGTCCAGCTCCGGGGGCAGGGTGTCGGCAAAGCGGCAGGTAATCACCTTGTCGTCGCCGATGCACTGCTTGCGCACCGCTTCGTTCACGGGAGCAGGCAGTTTGCCGTACTCGCCGCGGAGCAGGCCTTTGCTCTCCTTGGGCACCATCTTGTAGCGCTCGCCGTAGAGCACGTTCATCACCGCCTGGGTACCCACGATCTGAGAGGTAGGCGTCACCAGGGGCGGATAGCCAAAGTCCTTGCGGACGTGCGGGATTTCCGCCAGCACGTCGTAATACTTGTCCATGGCGTTGGCCGCCTTCAGCTGACCGATCAGGTTGGACAGCATGCCGCCGGGCACCTGGTACTGCAGCGTCTTGACATCCACGCCCAGCACGCGGGAAGGATCGCGCCAGCCTTCCTTGGTCAGCCGGTCCGCCACGCCGCGGAAGTGCTCCGCCAGCTTCGCCAGCAGATCCAGGTCAAAGCCCGTGTCATACTCGGTGCCCTTCAGCGTCGCCACCAGGGATTCCGTAGCAGGCTGGGAGGTACCGCTGCCCAGGGGGCTCAAGCAGGTATCCACCACATCCACGCCCGCCTCAATGGCCTTGAGCAGCACCATGTCGCCAGTGCCGGTGGTGTTGTGGGTATGCAGCACAATGGGCAGGCTGGTTTCCTTCTTCAGCCGCTTCACCAGGCTGTACGCCTTGTAAGGCAGGAGCAGGTTGGCCATGTCCTTGATACAGATCAAATCCGCGCCCATCTTTTCGATGTCCTGGGCCAGCTTGACGAAGTAATCCTCGCTGTGTACGGGAGACTCCGTGTAGCTCATGGCGATTTCCGCAATGCCGCCATACTTCTTGGTGGCCTTCACGGCGGTTTCCATGTTACGCAGGTCGTTCAACGCGTCGAAGCAGCGGATGATGTCAATGCCGTTCTCCACAGCCTTCTTGACAAAGAACTCCACCACGTCGTCGGAATAGGGGCGGTAGCCCAGCAGGTTCTGGCCGCGCAGCAGCATCTGGGTCTTAGTGTTGGGCAAGGCTTTGCGCAGCTTGCGCAGGCGCTCCCAGGGATCTTCGTTCAGGAAGCGGAGGCAAGCGTCATAGGTCGCGCCGCCCCAGCACTCCAGGGAATAATAGCCCACCTTGTCCAGCATATCGCAGACAGGCAGCATTTCGTCGGTCCGCATCCGCGTGGCAGCCTGGGACTGATGACCGTCACGCAGGATGGTATCGGTAATTTGCACTTTCGGCATAGGAAAATCCTCCTTACTATGCAGTCAAAAAGTCCGACCGTCAACCAAACATGGACAGCAGCACGCCCGCGGCAATGGCAGAACCGATAACGCCGGCCACGTTGGGGCCCATGGCGTGCATCAGCAGGAAGTTGCCAGGATTGGCCTCCTGCCCCACCTTCTGGGAGACGCGGGCCGCCATGGGAACAGCGGACACGCCGGCGGAACCAATCAACGGGTTGATCTTGCCGCCGGAGAGCTTGTTCATCAGCTTGGCCAGCAGCACGCCGCCCGCGGTGCCCATGCCAAAGGCCACAATGCCCAACGCGATAATCTTGAGGGTATTGATGGACAGGAAGGTGCTGGCCGTAGCCGTAGCGCCCACCGTCACGCCCAGGAAGATGGTCACGATGTTCATCAGCTCGTTCTGGGCCGTCTTGTTCAGACGTTCCACCACGCCGCATTCCTTGAACAGGTTGCCCAGCATCAGGCAGCCCACCAGCGGAGCGGCGGAGGGCAGCAGCAGCGCTACCAGAATCGTCACGATAATCGGGAAGAGGATCTTCTGCTTCTTGGACACCGGACGAAGCTGCTCCATCACGATGGAGCGCTCCTTCTTGGTGGTCAGCGCCTTCATGATGGGGGGCTGAATCACGGGTACCAGCGCCATGTAGCTGTACGCGGCCACGGCGATGGGTCCAAGCAGGTGAGGCGCCAGCTTACCCGTCAGCCAAATGGCCGTGGGGCCGTCCGCGCCGCCAATGATACCAATGGCGCTAGCTTCAGAGGCGTTGAAGCCCAGCAGCACCGCGCCCATGAAGGTCAGGAAGATGCCCAGCTGCGCCGCAGCGCCCAGCAGCAGCGTCTTGGTATTGGCAATCAAGGGACCAAAGTCGGTGCCCGCGCCAACGCCCATGAAGATCAGGCAGGGATAAATGCCCAGCTTGACGCCCAGATACAGATAGTCCAGCAGGCCCGCGCTGATGGTCTTGCCGGAGGTTGCCACCAGTTCGCCCAGGGCGTTGAACACCTGGCCGTCGCTCAGATAGCAGCCGTTGTTCAGCACCACATTGATGGACTCGTAAATGACTTCGCCCGTAGCCTGACTCACGATGGCCCCGGTCTCCGTCAGGCGCACCGCTTCGGAGAGCGTCGCGGTGATGTTGCCCAGGATCGAGCCCGAGGGCGTCAAAATAGCGCCCGCGGCATTGATGGTCAGGTTGCTCAAATCCGCCAAATTTGCCGAGTTCACCAGGGTTGCCCCGCCAAACAGCCCCCAATTTACATGGCCGCCGGCAAACAGTTCCTCGTGGAAAATGTCACTTCCCAGCAGGTTGGTCAGCAGCATGCCGAAGGCGATGGGCAGCAGCAGAAGCGGTTCAAACTTCTTAACAATAGCCAGGTACAGCAGCAAGCAAGCCACCGCCACCATGATGAGCGCCTGCGGATTGGACGCGTACATGGCGATGCCGGAGGTCAGGTAAAGCTCCTTGAGCGTACCGAGAATATCAATCGACATCGTATCAACTCACTTTCCCCGGACGCAAACTCAGCCCAGTACCACCATCGCCGCGCCAGCTTCCACCGTAGCGCCCTTGGCGACGATCACCTGAAGCACCTTGCCGTCCCGGGGCGCAGGAATTTCATTCTCCATCTTCATGGCTTCCAGCACCACCAGCGCCTGACCCTTGGTCACGGTATCGCCGGCCTTGACCTTGACATCCAGGATGTTGCCGGGCATGGGAGCCTTCACCGTCTCGCCGGCCACAGGAGCGACGGGCGCAGCAGGCGCGGGAGCAGCGGCAGGCGCAGGCGCGGCAGCGGGAGCCGCAGGCGCGGCGGGAGCCACAGGCGCGACAGGCGCGGCAGGCGCAGCGGGACGCACGGGCGCGGCAACGGGCGCGCCGCCGACTTCTTCAACTTCCACTTCGTAGCTGGCGCCGTTAACGGTAATCATAAACTTACGCATGATGTTGTCCTCCTCAAAATCATTTCAAAGTTTTCCATTGCTCAAAAGCGGCTGTAAACCTGCTCCTCGCGCCCGGCTTTCTGCCAAGCGGGAGCGTTGGATACCCGGCGCACTCTACGCACCACAAATCCCCGATCTTCGCCCATAACCGCCGCAATCGCCGCAGAAATCACGGCAATCAGCGCATCGTCCTGAGCCGGCGCAACGGGCGCCGGAGGCGCGGGAACCGCGGCTGCGGGAGCGGGAACGGGCGCCGGCGCGGGAGCCGCCGCTTCCTTGCGGGGCTTTTCCCCGTTCGTCATCATGGTAACCAGCTTGATCAAGCCGATCAGGATGACGAGGCCGAAGAACACGATCAGCATGCCCACCACCGTTACGCTCAGGCCAAATATCAGCATATCCATGTTATCACACGTTCCTTTCCGTTACAGCGGCAGGTTGCCGTGCTTTTTCGGCGGATTGGAATCCCGCTTGGAGGACAGCATCTCCAGGGCCGCAAGGATCAGCTTCCGGGTCTGGGCAGGATCGCACACATCGTCGATCATGCCGTCCCGGGCGGCAGCCACGCCGTCCGCCACATCGGCGGCATACTTGGCTTCCAGCTCCGCGCGGCTCTCCAGGGCGGGCTTCTTGTCGTTCTTCAGTTCATCCACGTACAGCACCTGCACGGCCGCGTCGGGGGTCAGAGCGGAAATGACCGCCCCGGGCCAGGCATAGCATACGTCTGCGTTAGCCTTGCCGCCCATGGCCACATAAGCCTGGCCGATGGCGTTCCCCACCACCACGGATACCTTGGGGCAGGTGGCTTCGGCATAGGCGTACAGCAGCTGGCTGGAAGTAATCATGGTCCAGGACTGCGTCTTGGCGGAAGGAACAGCCACGCCCTTGCTGTTAATCAGGCTGACCACCGGCAGAGAGTAGCAATCGCACAGGCGAATAAAGCGCGCGGCCTTCGCGGCGGCGGCGGGAGAAATCATGCCTTCGTTCTCCTTGGCATTGCCGCACACCAGGCCCACGCTGCGCCCGCCCATGCGGCACAGCGCCACGCGCAGCTCCTTGCCCCATTCGGGATACAGCTCCACCAGGCTCGCCCCGTCGGCCATGCCCGCCATCAGCGCATCGCTGTCATCGGGAGCAATCGCCGGGAGCAGCCGGTTCATATCATCGGTATCCACCAGGGGCGCGTCCTCGGCATTGGAGCCGGGCAGCAGATCCAGCACCCGCACCGCCAGGGCAATGGCCTCGTCCTCATCCGCGGCGGTAAGCGCAACGCCGCCCTGGGCCGCCATGGCCTTCGCGCCGCCCAGCGCCTCGCCGGTAAACTGCTCGCCATTGACCGCGTTCATCACCTGGGGACCGTAGACCATCAGCTGGCCCACCTTTTCCGCCATGATGCTCACATCGGCAATCTGGCTGATCATGGCCGCGCCGCCCGCGCAAGGACCCAGCACCAGCGCGATCATGGGGCACACGCCGGAAAGGCGGGTCATCTTCGCAAATACTTCCGCATAGGCGTTCATGGCCGCCGCGCCCTCGTCCAGGCGCACGCCGTTGCTGTCGCACAGGGCCACCACAGGCGCGCCGGTTTTTTGCGCCAAGTCCAGCACCTTCAGGATTTTCTTGGCCTGCGCACGCCCCATGGCGCCCCCATGAACCGTGAAATCCTGGGCAAACAAATACACGGGACGATCCTGTACCGTGCCATAACCGGTCACGACACCCGCGCCGCCGTCTTTCTCGCTAACCAGGACATCCATTTCCACAAAGCTGCCTTGATCCACAAGCTTGGCCACCCGCTCCCGGGCAGTCAGTTTCCCCTGGGCACGCTGCTTGGCCACGCGCTCAGCATTCCCCTGCAGGATTTCCTGCTTCTTTTGCAGCACCTGCTTCAGGTCTTGTGTGTTGTTCATGTCCGCTCTCCTTCCATGAATCCTGCGGTCTATGCCACATGGCATGAGGATATTTGAAGGGTTCAAACTTTACCCAATTTCTTATTTTCTCCATTATCCTCCTATTTCCTGCCAACAGAAGAAATTTTTTGTCAAGGTTGTAACAATTATCTTTTTTGCTGCAAACCGCCTGCAAACGTGAACTCCCTGCGTGTCAAAAAAGTGGGTAAACCCACTTTTTTGACACGCACAGTCTGAAGCGGCTTTCGCCGTTTCAGACCGTTGGCAAAGGCTTTTTGCTTCTTTTTGTACAAGTTTCCCTTGCTTTCTTGCAAGCGCAGGTGATTTCGCGTCTGCGGGCGCGACCAGGGGGCTTTCCGGTCGCCCCCTGGGCTCCTTCGGCCCCATCCTTGTTGAAACTTTTGCGGGTTAGGAAGTCTGAAATTTCATTCCTTATATACACATGAAAAATATGCTTATTGCAACGGTCTGAAGCGACTTTCGCCGTTTCAGACCATTGGCAAAGGCTTTTTGCTTCTTTTTGTACAAGTTTTCCCTTGCTTTCTTGCAAGCGCTGGAGATTTCGCGCCTGCGGGCGCGACCAGGGGGGCTTCCCGGTCGCCCCCTGGACTCCTTCGGCCCCATCCTTGTTGAACCTTTTGCGGGTTA
>CAZINY010000072.1:0-9178 GCA_964540735.1 uncultured Oscillospiraceae bacterium | reverse complement strand
ACCTTCTTGGAGGGGCCGGAGCCGGACTTGGTGTACTGGGCGATGTTCTTGTCCAGTTCCACGAAGTATTCCATGGCCTCATCGTGGCCCTTCATCTGCACCATGGTGTTGATGACCAGCTTGGCGGTGCCGGCGGTGTTGGGGTTGGACATCCAGATCAGACCCTTGTACTCGGGCTTGAGTAGGTCGTCCCAGTCCTTGGGCTCTTCCAGGCCCAGGCGCTCCAGCTCCTCGGTGTTGCACATGAAGCCCAGAATGCCCTTGTAGATGCCGTACCAGCAGCCGTCCTTGTCGCGGTACATGTCGCCCAGCAGGTGGCTGGCGTTCTTGGCCTCGTAAGGCTCCAGCAGCCCCTTGGCCACGGACTCGTTGTAGGGATCGGTGGTGCCGCCAAACCATACGTCCGCGCTGGGATTGCCGTTTTCTTCCTCAATCTTGGCGGCAACTTCGCCGGTGGACAGGCGCTGACGGTTTACCGTAATGCCGTAAAGCTCCTGGAATTTGTCGCAGGCGGCGTTCAAATATGCTTCTTCGCAGCTGCCGTATACGGTCAGTTCGCCTTCGGCCTTGGCCGCGTCGATGAGCGCCTGGTCAATGCCGTCCGCTTCCTCGGCGTAGGTTACGCTGCACAGGCCCATGGCCATGGCGGCAACCAAAAGTAGAGCCAACAGTTTTTTCATGAGAAACCACATCCTTTCTCAATCATTGACCCCGGTTGTGCAATTTTCCCTTCGCGACTGTCGCTTGATGCCCTTATCATAACACCGATGGCATCACATTGTCAAGCACGTAACAATTGAATTGGTCAAAAATGTAACAATTGAATTGGTCAAAATGTTTTCCTGCCTTCCCCGGCGGGGAGGGCGCATGGCTCAGCGCGTGCTATCCCCCTGGCTGGCCTGAATTTCCTCATAGCGCTCCTGCAGGTACATCCACCGTTCCATGGCGGCGTCCAGAGCGGCTTGCGTCTCCTCCTGCCCGGCCATGATTTCTGTAACCCGGGCATAGTCGGCGCTGTTTTCCTCCAGCTCCTTGCCCAGGCGCGCCAGTTCCGCCTCCAGGCCGGCGATGGTCCCCTCGATGGTTGCAAAGTCCCGCTGCTCCTTGAAGGTGAAGCGCTTGGGGGCGCTGCGCTCCCGGGGCGGCTGGGGGGCCTGCTTCTTTTCAGGATGCGGGGCGGATTCCCGGGCCGCCTTGGCGGCCAGATAATCCTCGCAGCCGCCGTTGTAGGGGGTCAGCTCCCCATCTGTCAGGGCGAAGAGTTTGCGGGTTACCCGGTCCAGGAAGTACCGGTCATGGCTCACGGCGATTACCGCGCCCTGGAAGCTGTCCAGATAGTCCTCCAACACATTGAGGGTGTCCAGGTCCAGGTCGTTGGTGGGTTCGTCCAGCAGCAACACATTGGGGGCGGCCATCAGCACCCGCAGCAGGTAGAGCCGGCGCTGTTCGCCGCCGGAGAGGGAGGATACCTTCTGATACTGCATGCCCGAAGGGAATAGAAAGGTTTCTGCCATTTGGGTGGCGGACATCTCCCCATCGGGGGTTTGAACGTGAACGGCCACGTTCCGAACGGCGTCGATGACCCGGGCCTCCGGGTCCAAGGGCGGACAGTGCTGGGCAAACACGCCCAGGCGGACGGTCTCGCCCAGCTCTACCTTGCCGCGGGTGGGCGGGAGACTGCCGCTGAGCAGGCGCAGCAGGGTGGTTTTCCCTGCGCCGTTGTCGCCCACAATGCCCACCCGGTCGTCCCGCAGGAGCGTATAGGAAAAATCGCGGATCAGCGTGCGTCCGCCCAACTCGCAGCCCAAATGCTCGCAGGCGAGAATTTTTTTGCCCAGGCGGCTGGACGCGCTCCGGATGTCCAGCTTGGCCTCCGGCGGCGCTTCGCGAACGCTCTCCTGCAGGGCTTCAAAGCGGTCGATCCGGCCCTTGGCCTTGGTGCTCCGGGCGCGGGCACCGCGCTGGATCCAGCTCAGTTCGGTGCGGTACAGGCTCCGTTGCTTGCGCAGGGTAGCCGCCGCCATTTCTTCGCGCTGGGCCCGCTCCTCCAGGTAGCCGGCATAATCCGTCTGGTAGGTCTGCACGCCGCCGTCGCCTACGTGAAAGATGCGCCCGAACACCCGCTGGAGCAAATACCGGTCATGGGTGACGCAGAGAAGCGTGCCGCGGTAGCGCTGCAACTGTTCCTCCAGCCAGGCGGCTGTTTCCAGGTCGATGTGGTTGGTGGGCTCGTCCAGCAGCAGGGCTTCGGTGGGGCGGCAGAGCACCCCGGCCAGCGCCACGCGCATTTTCTGCCCGCCGGAAAGGGCGGAGACCTTCTGCTGAAAATCCGTGAAGCCCAGGCGGGAGAGAATGGTCTGCGCTTCATAGGCGGCGGCCTCCCGCTCCTGGGGCGTGGCGGCGGGCAGATAATCCAGCGCCGCCTGGGTGATGGTCGCCTCCGGGGCCAGGGCGGGCGTTTGGGGCAGATAGGCCACGGTCAACCCGCGTTTGCGGGCCACTTCCCCGCGGTCCGGTTCCTCTACCCCGGCCAGCAGGCGCAGCAGGGTGGATTTCCCCGCGCCGTTCCGGCCCACAATGCCGATTTTTTCCCCTTCGGAGACGGTGAGGGATACATGCTCCAGAAGATGTTTTTCACTGTAATGCAGGGAAAGGTCCGTCAGCGTAAACGCGCTTGCCATAGTTCCTCCTTGGTACGGCGCGCCGCCGGTCAGGTATCGGCGTAGGACGGCGCGGGATTGTAAAAGCAATGGTCTCCCACGCGCAGGACAAAATATCCCACCGCGGAAGGGAAATTGTTCCGGCAAGTTACGGAATAGGGATTGTAAAACCACAGCGCCTGGCTCAGGTTGGTCAGCCGGTTCCCGGCAATGGCCCAATTGGCGATGTCGTAATGGATCTGGGTGGGGTTCATGTTGTAGACGTTTTGTAAATTGACCTGGCCGCCCAGCTCCGTGCGGGCGCAATTGAACTGCCCCGCCTGAAAAATGACGTCCCGCAGGTTGTTGTAACGGCCGTATTCCCCGTAGTCGATGCGCACACGGTTCATTACCACGCTGGCAACGGCGCGCATGCCGTTGTCTCCTTCGCCTCCGGCTTCGCACTGGATCAGCCTGGCAAACAGCTCCAGGTCGGACATCGTCGCCTCGCCCCCTTTGCTCAAGCATATGCGGTGGAGAAGGCGCTTCATGTCACGGGAATGGAAAAAGCGGAAAGCGCCCCGTCCCCCGGTCCGTGGCTATGCCCCGGCCCGGGGATCGGCGGCGCTTTCCGCCTGAAATGGCAGGGGGAGCGCAGGCTTTACCTGCCGCGTCCATTCCCCAGCAGATGGCGCAGGGCGCCGTAATCCTCCAGGGCGCGTCCGCAGCCCATGACCACGCAGGTCTGCGGGTCGTCAGCCACGCCGCAGGGAATTTTCATCACGGCGTAAACCGCTTCGCACAGGCCGGTAAGGGCTGCCGCGCCGCCGGTGAACACGATGCCGTCGTTGAAAATATCCGAGGCCAGCTGGGGCGGCGTGCGCTCAATCACAGCCTGAATGGCCTCGATCAGCTCGCTGATGGGGTCCTTGAGGGCTTCATATATCTCGGTGGAGGAGATCTTCATGGTTTTCGGCAGGCCGGTAATCAGGTTGCGGCCCGTAACTTCCATGGCGATTTCTTCCAGGCGGGGAACGGCGCTGCCAATGTTGATCTTCAGCTCCTCCGCCGTGCGTTCGCCAATGAGCAGGTTGAATTTTTTTCGCAAGTGGCGGATGATGGCGTCGTCGAAATAATCCCCGCCGATGGGCACACAGCTGGACACCGTTACCTGCCCCAGAGAGAGCACGGCAATGTCGGTGACGCCCGCGCCCATGTCAATAATCATGGTGCCATAGGCTTCCTCAAACTGGAGCCCGGCGCCCAGGGCGGCGGCAATGGGTCGGTCCAGCAACTGGGTGCGGCGCATGCCCGCGTCGAACATGATGCTGATAATGGAGCGTTTCTCCACCTCGTTCACGCCGCTGGGGACGGAAATCACCGCCCGGGGCCGGGAGAAAAGATGCCGGCCGATGACGTGCATGGTAAAGTATTTCAGCAGCGTGTTGGTCAGGTCAAAGTCCGTTACCGTCCCCTGACGCAGGGGGCGGATGGCCAGCACATTGCCAGGGGTACGGCCGATCATGCGGTAGGCGTCGCTGCCGACGGCAAGGATCTTCTTGCTGTCCCGCTCGATGGCTACCACCGCGGGCTCCCGCAGCACGATGCCCTTGCCTTTCATATAAAAGAGCACGTTGGAAGTGCCCAAATCGATGCCGATGTCATTGACTGCAGCCACGTAACCTTCCCCTTTGCCTTATCAAAAAATTCGTATATCATAGGCATTATAGCATGTTCAGACGGTAAAGTAAACTACCGCCGCGCTTCGGGAACGGATTCCTCCGCGGCGCGGGCGTCCAGGAACTTCTTTCGGGTGGCGGCGCCGCCGCGCAGGTGCCGGACGGCCTTGTTGTATTGCAAAAGCAGGGCCACCTGCCGCGCCAGGCCGTCATGAAGCAAGGGAAGGCGTTGGTGCATTTCCTTGTGTACGGAGGACTTGGAAAGCCCAAAGGCCTTGGCGGCCTGCCGGACGGTGGCGTGATGCTCCAGCATGTAATCAGCGATGCGCAGGCAGCGCTGGGCCAGGTCGGGGGGAATGGCTTCCCGGCCGGCAGGCGCGCGCTTATCCTTTTTCATGAAAAATCCCCCCTCCAAGGTTTGTACCACCTTATGAGGGGGGAGCCGGGAAAAGAACGCTTTTCATTCCTGATGCCAGCGGATGGCCGCGGGGTTCAGGAAGGCGGTTTCGGGATAATCGACCCGGGTCAGCTCCAGGCCGCAGGCGGGGGCCGTTACCCCCAGGGCCAGGCGGTCGCCGGTTTTCAGCGCCTGGCAGAATGCGGTTGCCGCCCGCCGTCCCAGGCCGATTTCGATGAGCGTGCCCGCGATGATACGCACCATGTTGTACAGGAAGGCGTCGCCCTCCACCACAAGCGTTACGTCCTCTGCCTGCCGCGTTACTTGGGCCAGGGTCAGGGTGCGCACGGTAGTTTTCGCCGAGCCTCCGGAAGCCTGAAAGGCGGCGAAATCGTGCCGCCCCAGCAGGTTTTGCACGGCGCGGTCCATGGCTTCGGCGTCCAGGGGCAGGGGCACATGGGCGCTCAGGTTGCGCCGCATGGCGGTGCCGTGCCGGCTGTTGCAGATGCGGTAGGTGTAGCGCTTGCCGCAGGTCAGGAACCGGGCGTGAAAGTCCGGCGGGACCTGACGGCCCTGATGCACGCGGATATCCCGGGGCAGCATGGTGTTGAGTACGAAGGGATACTTTTCCGGCGGGATAGAAGCTTCTGTATCGAAATGGAAGGTCTGCCCCAGGGCATGCACCCCAGCATCCGTGCGGCTGGCGCCGGTGATGGTCACAGGCGCGCCGGTGGCGCGGGACAAGGCTTCTTCCAGCACCTGCTGCACGGCCAGGCCGTTGAGCTGGCGCTGCCAGCCCGCGTAGGCGGTGCCGTCGTATTCCACGGTGCAGAGTATGCGCCTCATACCAGCAGGCCCTCCGCCACAATTAACGCGATGAACGCCGCCATGACCAGGCTGGCGTACAGGTCGGCCCGGGTGAGCTTGAGCACCCGAAGCCGGGTGCGGCCTTCGCCGCCGCGGTAGCAGCGGGATTCCATGGCCATGGCCAGGTCGCCTGCCCGGCGGAAGGCGCTGACGAACAGCGGCACCAGCAGCGGCACCATGGCCTTGGCCCGGGCCAGGAGGTTCCCGGACTCAAAGTCTGCGCCCCGGGCCATCTGCGCCTTCATGATTTTGTCGGCTTCCTCCAGCAGGGTGGGAATGAAGCGCAGCGCAATGCTCATCATCATGGCCAGTTCATGGGCCGGGAAATGAACGACCTTCAGGGGGGAAAGCAGCAGCTCCAGGCCGTCGGAGAGGGATACGGGGGAGGTGGTCAGGGTGAGCAGCGAGGTGCCGATGACCAGAAAGAGCAGCCGCAGACAGTAATGTACCGCTCGGAAAAGCCCTTCCTGGGTGATGGTAATGAAGCTCCACTGCCACAGCACGGCGCCTTCGCCGGAAAAGAACAGATTCAATACAAAGGTAAGCACCAGGATGAAGCGCAGCGGACGCAGCCCGCGCATGAGCATTTTGAAAGGGACGTGGGACAGGCGGGCCATAAAGTATACAAAGACCAGCGCCAGCGCGTAGCCCCACAGGGAATGCACCAGGAAAATGCCCACGATAAAGCCGATGGTCAACAGAATCTTTACCCGCGGGTCCAGGCGGTGCACGATGCTGTCGGTGGGGTAGTACTGTCCCATGGTGATGTTACCGAGCATGGGGCGCCTCCTTCCACAGCCGCAGCAGATGCTCCCGCACCTGGTCAATGGTATACAGATCGTCGGGGATATCGACGCCGCGCTTGCGCAGCAGCGCGCAGAGCTTGGTGGCCTGGGGTACGCCCAGGCCTACGGACTCCATCATCCCTACTTGACGGAACAGTTCCCGGGGGGCGCCGTCGGCCACCAGACGGCCCTTGTTCATAACGATCAGACGGGTGGCCAGGCGAGAAATATCATCCATGGAGTGACTGACCATAATTACAGTGACGCCGCCCTGGGCGTGGAGCTGCTTCACCATATCCAGGATGCGGTCGCGGCCCCGGGGGTCCAGCCCTGCGGTAGGTTCGTCCAGGATCAGCACCTTGCTCTCCATGGCCAGCACGCCGGCAATGGCTACCCGGCGCATTTGGCCCCCGGATAGCTCAAAGGGGGAGCGCTGGGCATAGCGGTCATAGTCCAGGTGTACCCATTCCATGGCCCGGCGGACACGGCGGTCCACTTCCTCGGGGGAAAGCCCCAGGTTTTTGGGGCCGAAGGCGATGTCCTTGGCGATGGTTTCTTCAAAAAGCTGATATTCGGGGTACTGGAACACCAGCCCCACCTTTTGACGGATGCGGCGGCGGTCCACGCCCTTCTGGTTCATGTCCTCCCCGTCGATGAGCACCTGGCCCGAGGTGGGGGTCAGCAGCCCGTTCAGGTGCTGCACCAGGGTGGACTTGCCCGAGCCCGTATGGCCGATGACACCCACAAACTCCCCGTCCTGAATGGTCAGGTTGACGTCCATGATGGCGGTGGCCTGGAAGGCGCTGCCCTGGCTGTACGTATGCGTAAGATGCCTTACTTCGATGGGCATAGCAGCTTTGCCACCTCCTCGGCCATTTCCTCCACGGTAAGCACGCCGTCCGGCAGGGGCATACCGGCTTCGCGGAGCTGCGCGTTCAGGGCGGTCATGGGCGGCACGTCCAGGTGAAGCTCCCGCAGGGCGTCCACCTGGCGGAAAATTTCCCGGGGAGCGCCCTCCTTAACGATTTCCCCGTCGCTGACCACCAGGATGCGGTCGGCCTGAACGGCTTCCTCCATATAGTGGGTAATCCATACCACCGTAATGCCCTTTTCCTTGTTCAGCCGGCGGACGGTTCCCAGCACATCCCGGCGGCCGAAGGGGTCTAGCATGGCAGTGGCTTCGTCCGCCACCAGGATTTCCGGCTCCATGGCCAATACGCCGGCAATGGCGACCCGCTGCTTCTGCCCGCCGGAAAGCAGGTGGGGGGCGGAGGCGGCAAACTCGGTCATATGCACGGCTTCCAGGGCGGCGTCAATGCGGCGGACCATCTCCTCCGTGGGCACCCCCAGGTTTTCCAGACCGAAGGCCACGTCCTCCCGAACCACGGTGGCTACCAGCTGATTATCCGGGTTCTGGAAGATCATGCCCGCGTGCTGGCGCACATCCCAGACCTTGTCTTCCTCCCGGGTGTCCAGGCCGCAGACCAGCAGACGTCCGTCCGTGGGAATATACAGCGCGTTGAGCAGCTTGGCAAAAGTGCTTTTTCCCGAGCCGTTGTGCCCAAGCACGGCCACAAATTCGCCGGGGGCGACGGTGGCGCTAACCTTTTGAAGCGCGGGAGTCTCCGCTTCCTCGTAGGTGTAGGAAACCTCCTGCGCAAGAATGCGCGGTTGTGTGTTCATGCGTATCTCCTTTACATACTCCGGCGCGGACTGCCCGCGCCGGCTATGATTGTAACACAATTCGGCGCAGGGATACAACTCTTTTCTACAATATAAATGGGGAAAACAAAGGAAAAGCTCCGGACGGCCGGCGAAGAAAAATGCAAGAAAATTGAAAAAACCCGTTGACAAAGCCGGGCCAATCGTGTAATATGTAATGCGTCGCCCGCGGGGATTACCCTGTGGGAAGAAGGCACCGGGGTGTAGCGCAGCCTGGTAGCGCACGTGCTTTGGGAGCATGGGGCCGCGAGTTCGAATCTCGCCACCCCGACCAGAACCTTCACTCCGACGGAAATGACGTGGCCCCGTGGTCAAGAGGCCTAAGACACCGCCCTTTCACGGCGGCTACCCGGGTTCGAATCCCGGCGGGGTCACCATTTTGCTGCTTTCAAGGACTTGGGCCTTTAGCTCAGTTGGTTAGAGCGGCCGGCTCATAACCGGTTGGTCCGGGGTTCAAGTCCCTGAAGGCCCACTTTCGTGGCCCGGTAGCTCAGTTGGTTAGAGCGCCAGCCTGTCACGCTGGAGGTCGAGGGTTCGAGCCCCTTCCGGGTCGCGCTTTCTCAGGCTTGTTCCCAAGCTCCGCTTATGAAAGCCTATGCTGGCGTAGCTCAATTGGCAGAGCAGCTGATTTGTAATCAGCAGGTTGCGGGTTCAAGTCCCATCGCCAGCTCCATCCTCTTTGCAAGAGGAAACATTTTTTTCATGGATGGGTTCCCGAGTGGCCAAAGGGAGCAGACTGTAAATCTGCCGTCACCGACTTCGGTGGTTCGAATCCACCCCCATCCACTGCCTGCGGGAATGGCGGAATTGGCAGACGCGCTAGATTCAGGTTCTAGTGAGGGTTTTCTTCATGCAGGTTCAAGTCCTGTTTCCCGCACACGAGCCGCTTTAAGCGGCTCTTTTCTCCGATTTATCCCTGCCTCAAGCGAGGCTGAACTTCATAAATATGGATGGGTTCCCGAGTGGCCAAAGGGAGCAGACTGTAAATCTGCCGTCACCGACTTCGGTGGTTCGAATCCACCCCCATCCACTGCCTGCGGGAATGGCGGAATTGGCAGACGCGCTAGATTCAGGTTCTAGTGAGGGTTT
>CAZINY010000071.1:0-9816 GCA_964540735.1 uncultured Oscillospiraceae bacterium | reverse complement strand
CCCCTTTGTGGTTCCTTACCTCGTCTTTTTTGTTGGCGTGTTTTGCAACGCGCCCTGTCTCATTGTTTCATTCCTTTTTATTTACTCTCCTGAAGCGCCTGCGCTATGGGGGTTGTATCAATGCCCGCGCATCCGGAAAGCACCTGATACAGACTTTGCAGCATCTGCTTGACCCCGCCGGGCACGTCACTCTCCACGTTCAGGGGCAGCACGGGATCATGCACCGACAGCCGCAGCAGGAACCATCCGTTATCCATGCCTCCATCCAGGTCAAAGGAAATGCGCACGCCCTCCCGGTTGTCCGGGGCAATGTGCCATTTCTCCGCAGCGTTGGCATAATCCAGCACCTTCTGGATGGCGCGTTTCCCCGCCTCCCGGAAGTCCTCCTCCTGGATGTTCAGGCGAAGCTCAATGCTCTCCACCGGTTCCTGTAGATCCGCAATGAGGCTGCCAAGGGTCAAGCCCTGCTGCTTGAGCTTCATGGCGCGCACGATGAGCACCGTCACAAGATACATGCCGTCGTCCAGAAAATGGTTTTCCTTCAAGGCGGCATGACCGCTGGTTTCAATGGCAAGGGGGCATGCAACGCCTTCGGCGTTCAACCGGATGGCTTCGTCAATGACGTTGCGATAGCCGCGTTTGTACCGGTAATGCTCGCCGCCCCAGTCGTTGATAAACCGTTTGAGCCCCGAGGATGTAACCGAATCGGTCACGATGGTCTGCCCGGGCTTTTCGTCCAGCAGGATGGCGGAAATCAGCGCGATCAGCCGGTTCCGGTTGATCTCCCGGCCGTCCGCATCCACAATGGCGGCCCGGTCGCAGTCCGCGTCGAATATCACGCCCAGGTCCGCGCCCGCCTTCAGCACCGCTTCCCGCACTGAGGCCATGGCCTGGGCGTTTTCCGGGTTCGGCACATGGTTCGGGAAACGGCCGTCCGGCTCCAGGAACTGGCTGCCCTCGATCCACGCGCCCAGGCTCTCCAGCATATCCGCATAGAAGCCGCCCGCGCCGTTCCCGGCATCCACCACCACATGCAGCCCCAGCAAGGGCTTAGCCAGCTCCGTTTCCAACCCCTTGCGGATGCGGCTCTTCAGCTGTTCCATATAGGTGGAAAGGAAATCCTTATGGATGATTGCGCCGGCGATGGGCATATCTTCAGGCGTCAGCACGGATGCGTCCGTCAACAGCTGCGAAACTTCGCTTCCTTCCAGGCCCCCGTCCCTCAGGAAAAACTTGAGTCCATTCTTGTCGTAAGGATGATGGCTGGCAGTAATCATAATGGCGCCGTCCGGCTGAAAACCCGGGGTCAGAATGCTCATGTACATGGCCGGCGTGGTACACATGCCAAAGTCCAGCACCGTAGCCCCCGCGCGGGAAATTCCCTCCGCCGTAGCCTGAAGCAGCGCCGGCCCGGTCAGGCGGCTGTCCCTTCCCAGGGCGATGGTCACCTGCGTTACAGGCTTGTTTTCCTTTTGCGCTACATAGCGGGCAAAGGCAATGCCCAGGCATTGAGCTACCCGTTCCGTCAGCAGGGCGTTTTCCCCCAGCGCCGTTCCCCGTACATCCGAACCGCTCTTCAGTTTCATCCAATCCAACATACCGTCAACCTCCTTACAGGTCGGTCTGATCCGTCAATACTTCGTCCGCCATACCGCGGAGCAATTGATACAAAGGCGCCAACGCGCGATAATCCTTCCATACGCGCTCGACAATCTGCGGGCTGTACGCCCATCGCAGCTGTGGCTTCTGCCGTACGATGAACAACTCCCGGGCACGATACCACGGCGCCAGTTCCTCCGGCAGATTGTCCGGCAGCGCCAGGCGTTTGAACGCCGTCCCCGCAAGCTCCATATGATGCCCCGGCAAATCGCAACCGTCCAGCAGCCGCGCGAATGCTTCGGGCCGGGCCGCGAGCTCCCGGCGGAGCTTGTCCATGGCCGGGCGGTTCTCTCCCCAGAACCCCATGCCCCAGCCCAGCTCCTCCGGCCCCAGTTCAAACCAGAAATTCAGCGACTGTTCCCGCGGTTCCGCCGCCCGGCGGAAGAGCAGCCACAAATGATCCCGATAGGGGCTTTTATCCTTGGTAAACCGGGTATCTCGCCTGATCCGCGCCAGGCACTTATAGGGTCGGATTTCCATCTGCGGGTCAATGCGTTGCATCCGAGGCGCCAGCTCGGTGATGAAATCATAAAAGGGCGTTTGCACATCCCGGATAAAATCCTGCCGGCGCTCCTCAAAATAGCTGATTTGGTTATGGAAGCGTATATCCAGAAAGAATCGCAGCGTTTCCTCCGGAAAACCGGTAAACATATGGCACCTCCCTGAAATTCTTCTTTATTATAGCGGGATTTCCTTTGCTTTGCAAGGGCGGCGCGGGTGCTTTTTCTTGACGGATTCGCGGGAAAGCTGTTATGATAGCGTATATTCCATACAAGGAGGCACCATGTATGCGCCATCATATTCTTGTGAAGTGGGCGGAAGGGATTCCCCAGCCGGAAATCGCGCCCATTCGTCAGCTCTTTCTGGACACCCTGCGCATTCCTGGCGTTCACGACGTATCCGTACATCCCAACGTCATCCCGCGCTCCAACCGCTATGACCTGCTGATCGTCATCTCCATGGAAAAAGAGGCCCTGGACGCGTATGACGTCTCGGAGCCTCACCTCCAGTGGAAAGAGCGATACACGCCTCTCATCGCCCATAAGGCGATTTTCGATTGCGAATAACCCGCCATTGTCCCATGACAAACGATGCGCGGCAGCTGGCTACGACCGCTCATCGTTTGTTTTTTTGCCGGAATTTGGCCTCTTCCTTTTCGTACATGGCGCGCATGGAAGTCTGCAAGGCGCTTACAATGCGGTCCCGTTCCGCCGTTGGATCGTTGTTGGGGTCGAAGGTAATAATCGGCGCAAAGGTCAACGTGCGCATTTTCTGGTGCGCAAACGCGGGTAAAAAACGGCAGCGCTTTCCCGTTTTGTTGTAGTAGATGGGCGCGAGCATGGCAAAGCCGGAAAAAAGTTCTCCCAGCCCCTGGCGTTCATATCCGTGGTTCTCTCCGGCAGCGTTGGGATTTTCCGGGAAAATCAGCAGGTTATCCCCCGCCTGCATGGCCTCCACGGACATGCGGAAAGTGTTCATCAGATCCCGCGGTTTGTTACGGAACACGGGAATGCTCTCCAGGCACCTCATGGCCCATACGGAAATGGGACCCAGCATTTTTGCAATGGGCATTTTTAGGCATTCGGGCAGCCAGCGCTGCCGCTTGATGGTATACTTGTATACATATGCCGCCATTTCATCCTTGTTGACAGAAATCTCGGAAATCGTCCAGGGACGCACAGGAACAGGGATATTCAGCATGGCCACCAGCGGCCCATAGAGTTCGCCGTGGTTGCATAAAAAGACCAGCGGATTGTCCGTATCCTCCACGATATTTTCCACCCCTTGAAGGGTGTGCCGGAAAAAAGGCCGCAGGAACGCCTTCACCGTATTGATGAAGAAGGGCTGGCGATGGGGGTTTACCACCACGGTCTCCAGTTGGCGTTCCAGGGCGGGGTTTTCGCCTCCTTCCTGGCGCAACCGCAGGAAACGGTTCAGTTTCTCCATGTAGCGCTGGCTTAGGGGGAAGCGCAGCGCGCCCAGCAAAGCGCCCAGTACCGTCAGCATAGCGGGAATCATCAACAGCGGTTGAAAACGCGCCGCAAATTCCGGACCGTTGCGCGGCAAATCCTTCCCTGCGGCAAAGCACAGCGCCGTTAGCGCGCACAGCACGATCATGCCGCCGATCAACGCGGCCCACTCCCCGCCGGCGCGCCGCATTTGCCGGTATCCACCCAGCTCATTTCCGGCGGAAAATTGCGCCACTTGCACCATGATATGTTCCATGCGCATGAGCACGCTCATGCACAGGGACACGCCCACGCTGCACAGCATCAAGCTGAAATAGGCTTCGGGAGATTGCGGCGCGCGCCGCTCCATGGCGTTTCCAAAAAGGGTCAGGCTATAAATCCAAAGAAACAAGCCTACCAGCAGCAGCAGCGTAGGGTCCGCGCTGCGTTTGCGCTCCTTGCGGCGCAGGAACCACTCCGCCGCTTCCCGCGCGGTAAAAGAGCATCCCGCACACACCAGCATGCAAACCAGCAGCTGCTCGCCGGTAACCGCCAGGAATGTATACATGAACACCATGCTAATCTCGAGGGCAATCAGAACGCACGTAAAAAGGGACTGGTAGCTTGTATAGGCGTTGGCTTTGCCAACCTTCTCCCGCAGGCTGGCATATTCTTCCGGCGGCACCGGCTCCATCAGCGCGCGCTGTTCCGCCCTGTCCTTAAGCTGCCCGTAAACGTCCATGGCGGAAACAAGCACAAACCCGCCCAGCATCTGCCATGCGGTAACAGGCGGCAGGAAAGGAAAAAGAACTCCCGCCGCAACAAGCACGCAAATGCCTTGGAGCAACCCGTACCGCAGGATAAAGCTGCGTTCCGGCATGATTTTTACCACGCAACGCCGGATGAGACGATGCCCCAGCCTTTTGCTCAAAAGGAGCAACAAGATCACGCCAAAAAGTATCCAGACCCTTGGATCTTCCAAAGCGATAGGATAAAAAACCAGCAGGACCAGATTCACCAGCAATATCGTTCCGCACAAGATACCTGTCCATATGCGTACCCGAGGCGTGTAGTAGTTGCGCAATGGCGGTGTACATACATTGGAAAACACCATTGCCACCTGACCGCACATATAAAGCGCCCCGCCCAGAATGGGCATGTCCACTAGGGCGTTGGAAATCATCATACAATACATATAAGCATAAAACCCGTTCAGGGCCGCCAAGGTCAGCGCCTCAGGGCGCGCGGCAGAACGACGCATGGACACAGAATTCATCCTCTCGTAATATCGTCACAACGTCCGACGCCAAGTCATGTTCACGCCGTGCTCCAGATAGAGCGTTGTGGCTAAAGCATATAACAATTGTAACATAACAGTCCGTATTGGGCAATGGCGTTTATTTACACAAAGTTCAAAATTGTGTCCATTGCAAAAGACTTTCATCCCTCTTGACCGAATTGGCAAAATAGCCGATAATAGACATAGATTGCAAAGCGCCTAGCGCGCTCGAAGGAGGGAACGAGACATGTATACGCAAACGGATCTGGAACAGATTCTTGCGCAGAAGAAAAAGCGTTGGATGCTTCTGGCCATTCCGGAAGCAATACTGCTGGCATGCGTAGTGTATTCCCTGGTCATTCGTGTGGAATGGATGACCTCGCTGTTCAGCTGCCTGGCCGGCGCGCTGCTTATTTTTGTTTACGACCTGGCCATTAAACCCCTGAGCTGCTATGCCCGTCACCTGCAGGGCGTGCTGGAGGGACGCACCCGAGTGCTGGAAGGCACTTTCAAGCGTATGGATCTCCAGCCTTCCATGGTGGACGGCGTATCCTACCGTGGAATGATCGTTTCCGCCGGCGACCCAGCCGACGAGGAGGACGACCGTTTGTTCTATTATGATATGGAAAAGCCCGTTCCTCAGCTCCAGGAAGGCGATCAATTGCGCGTGACCTATCATGACCGCGCGGTAGCCAACCTGGAGGTGCTGTGAACGCGCGGGAAAGAGGTGCCTTATGGAAACCGTGCTGGTATGCGTTACCGGCCAGAAAATGTGTGAACGGCTGATTCACCGCGGGGCGCAGGTGGCCCAGGAGCAAGCTTTGCCGCTTCTGGTGCTCTCCGTGGTAGGAAACGGACTCAACGATCTGAGCAACCCCGCTGTTACCGAAGCCCTGGATTATTTGTACAGCACCAGCGCTCAGAACGGCGCGGAAATGACGGTGCTATGTTCCCCAAAGCCCTTGGACGCCATCATTGCGTTTGCCAAGGCGCACGGCGCGCGACATATTATTCTGGGCGAAGGGAAGCCGGACGCCCACGGCAACAGCTTTGCCGGGCGGCTCGCCATGGCGCTTCCCCTGGCGACATTCCACGGCGAGCCGTCGGCGCCGTGAATGGTTCGCCCCCCAAAATCCAACACGAAAAAGGAGATTCTCATGCGTATTTGTAAAAGTTTTTTTGCGTTGCTGCTGGCGCTTACGCTGTATGCAGCCTTTTCCATGCCGCTGGCTTCCGCCCAGCTAATCGGCGGAGGCGTAACCGCCGTCGGTACGGATAACGAGCAGCCCTACTATTTTTCCGGCATGTGCGCTCTGGGCAACCAACTCTATGCCATTGATTACAGCAACCTCTATGAGCTGGACCCGGAAGTGCCCGGAAGCGTCAAGGCCAGTTATGCCCTTCCCCTGGAGGATATGACCTACGCCGCGGAGGGCGATGAATACCAGATTGCGGATTCCCCCCTTGCCATCGCTTCCGACGGCAAGGATCTCTATATGTTCTTCCAGAGCCGTCAGCTGCGGCGCTGTGCCATCGACAATGGCGTTGTTCTTTTCAGCGATCCCATTGGCATGGTGGAAGGCTCCGATGGCAGCTGGTTCAATATGGGCGGCATGGTCGTCCAGGACGGCGCGGTTTATTTGCTTATTTCATCTTCCGATGGCTCCTGGGCGCACTATGACCTGTGGGAGATCCAACTGCCGGACGGCGCCACGCGGCTGGTCGCCTCCGGCGGCCTGACCTCCATGTGCGCTTATTTGCCGGGCACGCTCCTAATCCGCTATTGGGACCAGGAGGAGGCTTACAGCGGCCCCGAGGTGATTATGCCCACACTGTGCAGCCTGGATATTGCCACCGGTGAAATGACCGAGCTGCTTTCTCTGTCCGATACCGAACAAGGTTGCCTGGCCTACGACCCGGAAACAGACACCATCTATACCGCCACCGACGATTCTCTGTACCGGCGCGTTGCCCTGGGCGAGCAGGAGGCCTGCGCTTATCTGAACTTGCAGTATTTGAACAGCTCCTCCCCCAGCGTGCTGCTAAACGGAAAATACTACATCATCGACAACAACAGCGGCACTTTCCTCTGCTCGGATACAGACCCTGCAAACAAGCCGGAACGGGCATTGCGCATCGCCCAGTCGTATAAGGACGACATCATGGTCTCCTTCATGCAGGCGCACCCGGAGATTCCTGTCGTTACCACAGAAACCTCCGCTTACAACGCCGAGACAATCGCCCAGAGCATGATATCGGGCGACGCTTCCGCAGACATCTACGTGACCAGCATTGAATGGGGCGGTTTTGAACAGCTTCGGGACAAGGGCTATTGCGTTGATCTATCCAATTCCACTATTCTCATGGAACAGGTGGCCCGCATGAATCCCACTTTCACCGCGGCCTTCTTCCAGGACGGCCACCTGTGGGCTTTCCCCTCCAGCGCCTACGCCAACGGCTTTGGTTACAGTCCGGGGGTCATGGAGAAAATCGGCATGACGGAGGATGAGCTGCCCACAACGCTGATAGAATTCATGGACTTCGCCGTAGATTGGCTGAATGATTACGCTTACGATTACGCAGACCTTACGCTGTTGGAAAACGTTTATGATATCCGCAGCCAGCTTTTCAGCCAAGTAGTAAACAGTTATACCGCCTACTATGCCGCCACTGGCCAGACCCTGGACTTCGATACTCCCCTAATGCGCAAACTGCTGGCCAAGCTGGACGAAGTATCCCCCCGGCTGGCTGAAATGAATCCCGAAGATACCAGCAGCGGCATCATCACTTATTCCTCTTCGGATGATCTACCCAGCTCCCTGATGACGGAGTATTTGTACTACACACCCCAGGAAAACATTTTCAGCTGGGACTACCAACCCTTGCTGCTTGCCCTGGACGAGGGCATGACCCCGGCCATTCCCATGTCCATGGAGGTTTACCTCATCAATCCCAATTCCCAGAATGCGGACCTGGCAGTTACCTTTTTGGAGTACGCGGCCCAGAACATGCTCGCTTCCCTGGAGATCACGCTCTGCCCGGACGCCAATGAACCCGTAGAAGATCCCTCGATCTTGCGAAATATGGAAGAGGCGCAGAAACAGATTGACAGTCTCAAAGCCCAAATGGAAACCGCTGATGAAGATCAGCAGCGGGAGCTTCAGGACGCCCTAATTTGGGCGCAGGAATGGCTGAACTCCATGGACAAGAACAAATACATGATTTCCGCAGAGAATATTGCCACTTACCGGGAAATTGAGCCCTACCTGTACATCAGCACCAGCAGCATTTATGCCAACATCACGACGGACGGCTCGCAGCTGCTTCAGCGATACATGGATGGGCAATTGTCCTCCGAGCAGTTTATCAAGGACTTCAACCGCATCATCCGCATGATGCAAATGGAAGATATGTAAGCAAAAATAATAAGCGAGCGCCGCTGGTCTCTGTTGAAGACCGGCGGCGCTTCGTATCGTATCGTATTGATAGCACGATCAATCCTGGTAAAGCGGGAAGCCTCGCATGAAACTCTCCACCTCGGCCTTCACAGCTGGGCAAGCCGTCTCGCCCTCGCGGATAATCCGCATCATCCAATCCACCACGCGCTGCATATCGTCTTCCTTGAGCCCGCGGGTGGTGACCGCGGGAGTGCCTACGCGGATGCCGCTGGTCACGAAGGGGCTGCGCGTTTCATTGGGGACGGTATTCTTGTTCACGGTGATATTGGCCAGGCCCAACAACCGCTCCAGTTCTTTGCCCGTCATTTCGGTGCCGGTGAAATCCAGCAGCAGCAAGTGATTATCCGTACCGCCGGATACCATCTTGACCCCCGCGGCGCGGAACGCCTGCTCCATGGCCTTGGCATTTTTCAAAATCTGCTCCTGATAATCCCGGAAACTAGGCTGCAGCGCTTCCTGGAAAGAAACGGCCTTTGCCGCGATGATATGCTCCAGGGGGCCGCCTTGGGTGCCGGGGAAAATCGCCTTGTCAATGGCCTTGGCATATTCGCCCTTGCACAGGATCATGCCGCCCCGGGGACCGCGCAGGGTCTTGTGGGTGGTGGTGGTAACAAAATCCGCATAGGGCACGGGGCTGGGATGCAGCCCAGCCGCCACCAAACCGGCAATATGCGCAATATCCACCATCATCAACGCGCCCACTTCGTCACAAATGGCGCGGATGGCCGCAAAATCAATAACGCGGGGATACGCAGACGCGCCGGAGACAATCATCTTGGGCTTGCATTCCAGCGCAATGCGGCGCATTTCCTCATAATTGATCGTTTCCGTTTCGGGGGCCACGCCATAGGGCACAAACTTGAAATACTTGCCGCTCATATTGACGGGGCTGCCATGGGTCAAGTGGCCGCCATGGGACAGATTCATTCCCATGACCGTATCGCCAGGCTCCAGCATGGCAAAATAAACCGCCATATTCGCCTGCGCGCCGCTGTGGGGCTGCACGTTGGCATGCTCCGCCTGAAAGAGGCGGCAAGCGCGCTCACGGGCCAGGTTTTCCACCACGTCCACGCACTGGCAACCGCCATAATACCGTTTTCCGGGATAGCCTTCGGCATATTTATTGGTCAAAGGCGTCCCCATGGCTGCCATAACCGCCGGGGAAACAAAGTTTTCCGATGCGATCAGCTCAATATGGGCGCGCTGGCGTTCCAGCTCCTGCTCGATGGCATCCGCTACCTGTGCGTCCACTTGACGTATCCGTTCAAAATCCATTGAAAGCGCCTCCTTCATGGTGTGTCCTCCAAAACAGGTATAGGGACAGTATACACTGCATTCTTTCCATAAGCAAGTATTTTCCCGGTTTCTATTGCCATATGCAAGGCCCGGCGGAATTGCTTCCGCCGGGCCGCAGCATGTCGAAAAAGTGGCTTCCGCCACTTTTTCGAGGAAGCAAATTCGGTCAACCAGA
>CAZINY010000070.1:0-10344 GCA_964540735.1 uncultured Oscillospiraceae bacterium | reverse complement strand
CCTTTTGGTCCCGAACCAAACGCGCTACCAAACTGCGCTACACCTCGGCATATAAAAAGTGGAGCCAATAATGGGACTCGAACCCATGACCTGCTGATTACGAATCAGCCGCTCTACCAGCTGAGCTATATTGGCAAAACTCACGGGGGATATTATAGCAAACCTTTTCGATTTTGTCCAGAGCTTTTTTCCTTTATTTACAGCAGGTTTTCTGGGGACGGGCCATGGGATGCAGGCAAAGAGGGACAGGCGGCTTAAAACGCTCGTCCCTTGCGCGTTCTGCGGCAGGGGCGCTCCGCTTGCGCTTTCGGGCCGGGCTGCATGAACTTCCTTCCGCGCCGGGCGGGAGCGCAGCGGATTGCCTGGTTCTTCGGCCCGCGGCGCAGGTTGCGGGCGTTATGGCCTCTCCGCCGCTATCCGGCGGCCTGCTCGCAGGCGTTTTGCAGCCTGCTGCAAAAGCAGCGCCCGGTTCTACGCAAAAAAATATTGCGCAGGCATCCTGCGCCTTGAAGTTTTTGGATCATCGGATCGTTAATTGGTTAGACGCGTCACATGGAAACCCATCCAGCCTCCAAATCAAACAAAGGGGGCCAAAATGCATTGTTTCAAAGCGACTTGCACGGCGCAAGGAGCGGAAATAGGGAACGGGAGATGAAAAGGTATGCGGCAAAAAATGTGGCTTCCTGCCCTGGCGCTGCTGTTGGGGATCCTGTGTTTGGCAACGGCCCAGGCCAGTCAAACCTCCACCCAGGGCGTCGAGCACCTGCCCCAGGGCGTCAAGGACTACCTGCAGGAAAGCCGCTGGAGCGGTTGGGAGATTACCGGCTGGGTCAACCCGGAGGGAAATCGCAGCAACAGCGCATGCGCCTTCGCCGTAGTCAAGCGCGGGCGGGAAAACGTGCTGGTGACCTTTGGCTGGAAGGACGGCGAGTGGGCCTATAAGTGGTACAATCCCGCGGCGCTGCCGCAGGTAAGCGCGCCGATCCTTCTGTGCGACGATTGGCAGGCCAACGACGGCCTTGCCGGGCCCAGATTTTCTTCCTACTATGTTCTCAACAATGAAACCATGGAAGCAAGGTGCCAGTGGGTTCAGCAAGAGGATGGCGTCTGGCGCCTGACGCACATGTATTGTTATGATCCGCTGATGTTTTATGATACCTCCGTAAACAACGCGCTGCACCTGTACAATACGGGATGGGTGAAAGGCGCGGAGACCGACGTATGGGTGTACGGCGTCTACCAGACCAACCTGCGGTATTTCAGCTTTTCCGCCTTTCCCAGGACCGTCCAGGAAGCCCGTGAAAAGCTGAGCACCCCGCCTTCCATTCCCTCCGGTACCCTATCGGCCCAAAAAATCTCGTTTTCCGGCGGCCGGAAATACGAGGTCTATCAGGGGCCGGGAGAGGAATACGGCCGGGCAGGCAACGGAAAGGCCAGCGTCAGCACCAACGACTGGATTCAGGTTTTCGGCCGGGAAAACGGATGGATCATGATCCAGTATGATATTTCCAGCGGCCATATGCGCATCGGCTGGATTCCCGAAACGGCGCTCCCCGCGAAAGCGGCGGTCTCCGAATTGCAGTATACGCCCGTCAGCGTCCGGACAACGGAACAAACCATCCTGACGGACGACCCCCTGGCATCGCAGGCGGTCGTGGCCACGCTGCCGGCAGGCAGTACGGTCACGTGGCTGGCCTCCATGGGCGAATGGGCCTATGTGGAATGCGCCGGGGCGCAGCTTCTGCGGGGGTTTGTTCCCATATCAGCGCTGGAATTTCTGGAGTGAAAAAGGAACCATCCCCGGCCTCCGTAGGCTGCGCCGTCCTGGCACGTCCGCAGGCCGAGGGACAGAAAGGAAGGAATATCCATGGCAAGCAAACAGCGCCCCGGAAGGAAAGCCAAACGCCCTTATGGAAAAATCCTTTGCATCCTGGCGGTTTGCGTACAGCTGCTGATGGCGGACGCCGCCTTCGCCTCCTCCATTACCATCGGCCAGGGCTACATGAATATCGGCGGGAGCAAGGATATTCACCTTTTGCCGGATGAAACGTCCGACGTGATCAGCGCGCTGCCCGTGGGAGCCCCCTGCGATGTGCTGACAGTTTCCGGCGATTGGGTTGAAATCAAAGCTTATTCGGAAATGCTGGGCTTTTTTACCGGATGGGTCACCGCCGGCAATCTGGAAAAAGCCGGGCCAGGCGATCCGCTGCTTCCCGGGAACGATCCGTCCGTCCTCCTCACGCCGGTTTCCCCGGAGGCAACGCCGCCGGCCGACGCCCAGGCGCCGCAGCCGACGTATACCGCATCCTGCAGCGCCGTTGTCAACAACATCAACGAGCAGCGCCTGCATCTCCGGAGCGCGCCTTCAACGCAGGCCGCATCCTTGGGGCTGTACTACACCGGAACCCAGGTCGTCTGCTATGGCGACCCCGCGCAGGAATGGGTATACGTCTCCGTTGGCAACAGGTTCGGCTACATGAAAACGGAGTTTCTTTACTTTGGCAGCCATCCCGAGAGCATTCCTCCTCGAACGCCGGTCGCCTATGTCTCCAATTCCACGAAGGAAGCATGGCTGAACCTGCGGGCTCTGCCCTCGTTACAGGCGGAAGTGCTGGGCAAATACGATAACGGGGACAGGGTCCTGGTCCTGGGACAGGTGAACGATTGGTATCATGTGAAAGCCGGCGACGTCTATGGCTTCATGCAATCCGCCTATCTGGCGCTGACGGACGCTTCACCCGCCACGCAGACCGGCGCCCTGCGCCAATACGGGACGACCCAGTATATCCCCCGCGGGTACACCCTCAGCGCAAGCATGACGGAAAACGCGCAGCATACCTTCGACCTGCAAGTGACCCTGACGGTTGATCCCGCCAAGAAGCTCAACGCCTATCCCGCCAGCTTCATCCTGTATATCAACGGCGTCGAGGCCTGCAGCATCAGCCCCGTGCAGGATGCCGCCGCCGTCGCCATCCCTACGCAGTTCGCAGGCCGCGTCAGCTTTCTGTACCACATTTCCCTGATACAGCTCGTGCCTGTCAACAGCGTCGGGACCGCGCTCCCGGAAGAATCGGTTTTCCTGCGATAGGCTGCCCTTTCGCCTGCCCTTGGCGGCGCAGCTTCCGTTTTCCCTCCATGACAAATCTCCCCGCGGGTCTCCCGTCTCAGCGCGCCGTGGGACCCGGCGTATTTTCCCAGCGCTTCCGCCCGGTTTGCGGCATCCCGCTGCTTTGCCATTGGTTTTTCCCTTGCAGGCGTTTTTTACCGACGCATTCCAGGGGAATTCCAATGGCTTTGCCGCGCTTTTGAGGCCGCCATCGGACGGCGCGAAGCCCTAGCAGGCGAAGCGCCCTCCACCTGCTAGGGCTTCGCTTTCCAAAACACAATATTCATCAGTATGACCATGAGGCAAACCGCCGCCATTCCCACCCAGAAGCCCATGTCAATCCCCAGAAAAGAAGCCGTTCCAAACAGTCGAAGCCAAAGCGCGGTCCATTGCATCGAAAGCGCCCCCCATCTTCACAGCAGTTCGCCATACCGCCGGACATAAGCCTTTTTCAGGCTGGTTGCCAGCGCCATATAAAGCAAAATACAGGGAACCAGATAGGCGAAATAGGCGGCGGGAAGGGCCACAAAGCCCAGCGCCGTTCCAAGCGGCGTAAAGGGAATCGCCGTCAGCACCACCATACCGGCCAGCGTGAGCAACGTAAGCGGGGCAGAAGCCCGGCTTTGCAGGAACGGCAGCTTGGGCGTTCGGATCATGTGAATGACCAGGGTTTGGCTCCACATGGACTCCACGAACCATCCGGCCTGGAACAGCCCGATATACTTTGCCTGCATGGCCGCCAACGCCATGCCGTGAAAGTGCGCGGGCAGGTCGTTGAACAGTATGCCGTTGGATACCGCCAACGGGCAAAATACAAAGTACATGAACAGATAGGTGGTGAAATCGAAAATCGAGCTGGTTGGCCCAAGCCATACCATGAAGTTGCCGATGCTGGAGGCATCCCATTTGCGAGGCTTTGCGATGAATTCCTGGTCCACATGGTCCCAGGGAATCGCCGTACAGGACAGGTCGTAAATCAGGTTAAGGAAAATCAGCTGCACGCTCATCATGGGCAAAAAGGGCAGCAGCGCGGCCGCAACCAGCACCGAGAGCATATTGCCAAAGTTGGACGAAGCGGTCATCTTGATGTATTTGACCATATTGACGTAGGTCTTTCGCCCCTCCATGATGCCTTGCTCCAGAACCATCAGGTCTTTTTCCAGCAGGATGATGTCCGCCGATTCTTTGGCAACGTCCACCGCGGTGTCCACTGAAACGCCAATGTCTGCCGCCTTCATGGCGGCGGAGTCATTGATGCCGTCGCCCATGAACCCGACCGTATGGCCGTTCGCCCGGAGAACGGAAACCACGCGCGCCTTCTGTTCCGGGGTCAGCTTGGCAAAAACGTCGATGGACTCCGCCGCTGCGGCCAATTCGGCGTCGCTCATGGATTCAAGGTCCGAACCAAGCAGCATGTTCCGCACCTCCAGCCCCACTTGCTTGCAGATGGTGCGGGTCACCTTGTCGTTGTCCCCCGTGAGGATTTTGGTAGCGACGCCATGCGCCTTGAGGGCCTTGATGGCGCCGGCGGCGGAGGCCTTGGGCGGGTCCAGAAACGCCAGGTAGCCAAGGAGCACCATGCCGCATTCATCCTGCGCGCCGAAAGCGCCCACCGGCGAGGGATTGCTTTTTTGCGCAATGGCAAGCACACGGAATCCCTTGGCGTTCAGCGCGTCCACGGTCTGCAAAATGCGTTGGCGCACTTCATCCGTCAGCGGCTGGACGGTTCCGCCGCACTCTGCATAGGCGCAGACGGAAAGCATTTCCTCTACGGCGCCCTTGGTCACCATCTGCGTTTTCCCGTTCTGATCCCGCACCACCGTGGTCAAACGCCTGCGGGTGAAGTCAAAGGGAATTTCTTCCACTTTCGTATAGTGTTCCGACAAATCCAGCAGCCGGGGGTCTTCGGCCTCGGCCTCCTCGGTTTTGCGGATAATGGCCAGGTCCATCAGGTTTTTGTAGCCGGTCTGAAAATAGCTGTTGAGATAGGCATGGCGGAGAACCCGGGTATCATCCTCGCCGTTGACATTCAAATGGTATTCCAGGACCACCTGATCCTGGGTCAAGGTTCCGGTCTTGTCCGTGCAAAGGATGTCCATCGCGCCGAAGTTCTGAATGGCGTTGAGCTTCTTGACGATGGTCCGCTTTTTGCTCATGGAAACCGCGCCTTTGGCAAGGCAGGTGGTCACAATCATGGGCAGCATTTCGGGCGTCAACCCCACCGCAATGGAGATGCCGAACAGGAACGCATTCAGCCAGTCTCCTTTGGTGACGCCGTTGATGAAAAACACCAGGGGAACCATCACCAGCATAAAGCGAATCAGCACCCAGGAAACCGCGTTGACCCCTTTGGTAAAGCTGGTTTCCACCGCCTCGCCCGCGACGGCAGAGGCCATGGAGCCGAAAAGCGTATGGTCCCCGACGCATACCGCAACGGCCGTCGCGCTGCCGGAAACCACATTGCTGTCCATAAAGGCCATATCCGGGAAATCGGTCACGCCGTCTTTCGGCTGGCTCGCTTGCGGGGTTTTCTCCACAGGTTCGCTCTCTCCGGTCAAGCCGGCCTGGCTGACAAAGAAGTCCTTCGCCTCCAGAATGCGCACATCGGCGGGAATCATGTCTCCGGCCGACAGATGTACCAGGTCCCCCACCACCAGCTCCTCCATGGGTATTTCTATCTTTCCCTGATGCTTGCGGGTCACTGAACAGGTGGTCGTAATCATGGACAGCAGCTTCTCCGCGGCGTTTCCGCTTCTGGATTCCTGCGCAAAACGAAGCGTGCCGGAAATCGCCACCATCGTCAGAATAATCAGCACGGTCAGGCAATCCACGTCTTCCGGCCGGTACCCGAACAAAGAAAAGGAAGGGAAAACCACATCGGTCATCATGGATACCAGCGCCAAAAAGAACAGAATCGCCGTAAAGGGATTGATAAACGCATCCATCAGCCGCTTCGCCAGGGACTTCCTTTTCTCCCGGGTCACATGATTGCTGCCGTATGCGGCCCGGCTGGCGGATACCGCTTCCGGGTCCAGGCCGCACAGCGTGGCGTTCAACGCCTTCAAAACCTCCTTGACCGGCGCGACCGCCGCGTATTCCAGGCGGCGGCGCTGTACGTCGCGGGCGGCGGACGGCTGCGCGGCCTGACGAAGCCGCTTGCGATTTTTCTTCCAGTTCATGGACATCTACCTCCTTGAAAAAAAGTCAAGGCAATACAGTCCATGCGGGCATGGCTTTTCCGCCGCCCGCAGGCTGCGCCGGCCTTCGGGAACAACCCTCAGCTTCCATGCCCTTCACCTCCCGGCCGTTTTTTCCCGATCCCTTCTCACTATAAAAAAACCGCAAGAAGGATCACATGGCCAAAACCTTGCGATTTTCTTGCGATTTCGTAAGAATGTTTGCTTCACGGCCCGCCGCTATGCCCCGGGAACGTCGCGGAAAGCCCGCAGGCGCTTTTCCGGCGCGCCGGATCACAGTTTGTCATTGAATTTATACCCGATTCCCCAGATGGTCAAGATGTATTCCGGCGCATCGGGGTTGGGTTCGATTTTCTTGCGCAGTTTTCGGATAAACGCCATAATATTGCTATCGTCCAGGAGATAATCGTTTTCCCAGACCGCCTGGTAAATCTGCTCCTTGGTAAACACCTCGCCACGGTTGCTCGCCAGAAAATACAGGATGTCAAACTCCTTGGGCGTCAATGCGATTTCCGTTCCATCCCGGCTCACCCTGCGCAATCTCAATTCGATGGAAAGCGCGCCGCAGCAAAGCGTGCCGCCCATCGCAGCCATGGGCCGCTCCGCCTCCAGCTCCAGCATGAGGGAACCGATTCGGCCCTCCATGAGATCCCTTAATCCCTCCTGCAACTCCTGCGCGGAAGGAGCCGCCGACGCCGCGGCATGAAGCTCCTCCCAAAGCCGCCTGGCCAGAGCGCAATCCAAAGCGACAAAACCCACTTGCTTTTTCATGCCTGACGCCTCCTTTCTCAGAGCAATTCATGGTACCGCCGGACATACCAACGCTTCGCCAAGGTGACCCACAGCAGGTACAGCAGCACGGCCAGCGCCAGGTAGGCAAAATAAACCAAGGGCAAAGCGGTCAAGCCGATCCATCCGCCAAAAGAGCTAAAGGTAAGGGCGGTGAAGAGCAGCGTGCCCAGGAGCGTCACCAGCATGACCGGGCGGGACGGTTTGCTTTGCAGCAGCGGTACGTTCTGCGTGCGCAGAAGATGCAGAATCAGCACCTGGGTCCACATGGACTCCAGGAACCACCCGGTTTGAAACAGCGCGACAAAGCGCGCCTGCTCCGCGCCGGCGAGGGAAGCATAGCCTCCGCCGCAGACGGCGGGACACAGCGCAAAAAACAGAAAAGCGAATGTCAGCATATCAAAGAAGGAGCTGATGGGGCCAAAAAATCGCATAAACCGGCCCAGCGTCCTGCCGGACCACTCCAACGGTTTCACGCATGCCGCCGCATCCACAGCGTCCCATGGCAGAACCAGGCACAAAAGATCATACAAAAGGTTCAGCAGCAGAATCTGCAAGGAGGTCATGGGAAAGAACGGCAGAAACACGCTGGCGACTACGATGGAGAAAATATTGCCGAAATTGGAGGATGCCGTGATTTTAATGTACTTGGATACGTTGGCAAAGGCTTTCCGCCCTTCCTGGATGCCCGCTTCCAGCACGTTCAAATCTTTTTTCAGCAGCACCACGTCCGCGCTTTCCTTAACGGCCGCCGCCGCGGTGTCCACGGATATTCCCACGTCCGACTCCAGAATCGCGGGCAAGTCGTTCATACCGTCCCCCAGGAACCCCACCGTATGCCCGTTTGCCTGCAGCGTCTGCACAACCTGCGCCTTTTGCCTGGGGGAAAGCTCGGCAAACAGCGTGGTATGCTCCGTCCTGACCGGAAGCTCGTCGTCGGTCAGTTTCTCCAGCTCGCTGCCCGTCAGCGCCTGGGCGGTATCAATGCCAAGCCGCCGGCAAATGGAAAGCGCCGCCTCCCGGTTATCCCCCGTCAGCACGCGCACCTGCACATGCAGCCGCTGCAATTGCTCAATGGCGGCGGCGGCGCTTTGCTTGGGCGCGTCGAAGAACGCCAGATAGCCCAGAAGAATGAGCCCTTGCTCGTCTTCCTGGGATACGGCGGCCTGCTCCATGGGCTTATACGCCACCGCCAGCACCTTCATCCCGTCTTCCAGCATCTCGTCTACCACGGCGTGAATGTCGGCCCTGTTTTCCGGGGCGATGGGTTGACGTTCGCCTTTGTATTCAATCTGGCTGCATCTTTGGTACACCTCCGCAAGGCTGTCCTTGACGATAAGCAGGCTTTTCCCGCCGTCCCGAACCAAAACGCTGGCAAACCGGCGCTCATGGTCAAAGGGAAGCTCGTCCAGCTTCGGATGCCGTTCCTCCAGCGCCTGATAGTGCTCACGCTGCCCCGGGATTTCCCGGTACTTCACAATGGCGTCGTCCAGGTGATTTTGCACGCAGGTATGATATATTTACGTTTCGTTAGAATTGACTAACTGCAATTTTATCCAGTATAGTATAAGTGAAAATTTTGACGGTATCTCTGCAAATCATACTATTAAGGAGGAGCAGAAACATGGAAAAAGTCTCAAGAAGAAGTTTCCTGAAGGGCGTTGGCGCCATGGGCTTGGGCATGGGCATGATGCCCATCCTGTCCGTGCTGGGCGTGGACGCCAAGGCAAAGGCTGAGGGCGTTGAATCCGCGGTGGAAGGCCTGAAGCATTTTGCAAACCTGAACGAGTCCGACGAACTGCTGCAGGCCGTTATGAACGAGTCCGAAGTGACCAGCGACCTGACCATGAGCAACGGCACTGTAATTCCCGCCGTGTACGTGCGCATGCGCAACCGCATCAACCGCATCGGCAAGGGCATCGGCTCCATCCCCAGCGCCAACAGCTATGAGATGATCATGGAACTGTGGAGCGAGGAAGACGCCGCGAACTACCTGAAGATGCCGCTGCATCAGGCGTTCACCGCCGCCAACTACGCGGTGGAAGCCGGCATTACCGAGGAAGAAGCCTCCGCCATTCTGGAGGATCAGGCCCATCGCAACCTGATCTGGCGCATGGTGCGCGGCGATCAGCCCTACTATGCCCTGATGCCCTACATCAACGGCTTCTGGGAGTTCGGCGAGCTGGACCGCGCGCTGCACGGCACCATGGAGGATGTCGCCAAGTTTGACTCCCTGGGTATTTCCGGCACCGACCCGAACACCAACGGCTACGATACCACCTTCCCGCTGTTCCGCTCCTACCCCATCAGCAAGGATGTGGTGGAAGGCGGCGAGCTCCATCCCTATGAGGACTGGCGCGCCATCATCAAGCGGCACAAGACCATCACCGTTTCTCCCTGCCAGTGCCGCACCATGTGGCAGGCCCTGGGCGTGCCCTATCCCGAAGAGCATCCCATGAACACCTGCCTGTCCCTGGGCGAAATGGCCGAGTACTTCATCGAGAACGACATCGGCAAGCAGATCACCCAGGACGAGGCCATCGCCATCGTAGAGGACATCATCTCCAAGGGCATGGTGGTGGAAGCCATCTGCGCCAAGAACCCGGACATCATCTGCTGCTGCCACAGCGACAGCTGCGGCAACCTGATGGGCTTCCGCGGCGTCAACGGCCAGGCTGCCTGCGCCAAGTACTACAACGCCTACACCCTGGAGTATGACAAGGACGCGTGCGTCAAGTGCGGCGCCTGCGTCAGCAAGTGCCCCATGCACGCCATTACCCAGGGCGAGGACGGCTACGTGGTGCTGGACGACGCCTGCGTCCGCTGCGGGCAGTGCGTCCCGGTCTGCCCGGGCAAGGCCCGCATCCTCAAGGCCATTCCCGACTATCCCGAGCTGCCTGAGGACTACATTGACTGCAACCGCTTCTTCGCCAAGGATCGTATGCAGCGCGGCCAGCTGGTGGACTTCACCGACAGCACGCTGGATGTCTGAGCGTCGGTAAACGGTAAAAGTCGGTAAACGGTAAAAACTGATGTGGAGCTGTCGCAATGCTCCTGCATTGTGACAGCTCCATCAGCGTGTCGAAAAAGTGGCTTCCGCCACTTTTTCGAGGAAGCAAATTCGGTCAACCAGAGGTCGCCCGAATTTGTAAGGAATTGATTTTGCAAGCAAAATCAACAACCCGCCCCGCCGGCAAAGCCGGCGGATACGAATGGAAGTCGGAGGGGCCGCGGCCCCTCCGACACCTCCCT
>CAZINY010000069.1:0-10458 GCA_964540735.1 uncultured Oscillospiraceae bacterium | reverse complement strand
CTTGATTTGTTTGCAAAAGGGGCGTGCCGCAGAAATTGCTTTCTGCAACACGCCCCCTTGCGGGGGTGTTGATTTTGCTTGCAAAATCAATTCCTTACAAATTCGGGCGACCTCTGGTTGACCGAATTTGCTTCCTCGAAAAAGTGGCGGAAGCCACTTTTTCGACACGCTGGAGGGCCGGAGAAGCGGTAACTTCTCCGGCCCTTTTCCTGGGGAAGGAACATCAAGTATGCCCGCAGCCGCAGTTGTTGCAGCCGTTGCAGCGGTTTCCGCTGCAGTGGCAGTTATTGGGAGATACCGCGCCCTCGTTGCAAAGCGACATGGGCGGGAACAGCGGCAGCGAGAAGAACTCGTCGCACACGTAGGATGCAGCGTATGCTACTCAAAGGCTACTCCGGAACGAATAACCAGCGTGAAGCAATGAGCGCCGCAGGTGACGCCCGCGCCGTTAGCATGGCCGCGGCGGGATTTGGAAAACGTGATTTCTTTTACGCAAGCGCGCAGCAGCGCGTTTTGCAGCTCCGGTGAAGCGCAGGCAAACAGTTCGGTCAGGGGAGGCATGGGTTCTTCCGGCGCGCGCTCTTCCGGCAGGCGCGCGAGGTTGCCTTCCCACAGACGGAGCAATTCATGCTGACGGGCTTGAAGCAGGGCAAGCCGCTCCTGGTATACCGCTACCGAGTACGCGCCCGTCTCCAGCAGATCCCTGAGCCTTTGCAGCTGTGCGTCCAACTGTGCGCGCTCTTTTTCCAGGCGAGCGCGAAGGCGGGAAGACGCGTCCGGCAAAGAACCGGCGGGCGGCGCGGACCAGGAAAAGGAGGCCAGACAGGGCAGAAGGGCGTCCAGGACGGCGCAGAGTACCGGCGCTCGGTAGCTTTTTACGGTGGGACATCCCGGCGTGGGGCAGTAGACGCTGGCGGCCTGCCGGCCGCAATCCGGCAGGCTGCGGAGCGCTGCGCCGCAGACGCCGCAGCACAGTAAACCGGACAAGGGATTGCTGAGCCTGTGCCGCGGCGCGGCGCGGATACCATGCATTTTCTCCTGCACGGCCCGGAAAACGCCTTCCTGTACAATGGGAGGATGCCGCCCGTTGTAGAGAGGATACTCCCGGGCGGTAACGCGGCGCTTGTAGCACCCGGAACCGTCCAGGGCGCTGGTCAGGCGTGTTTTTCCCCAGCGGAGTTTTCCGATGTATACCTCGTTGGTCAGCAGCCGGTACACCCGGGAGGCGGACCAGCCTTTTCCCTGGCTGCCCACAGGCGCGGAGACGGCTGTGAGGTAGGCGGCAATCCGGGCGGGGGAAAGGTTCTCCTGAAGGTACAGCTGGAAGATTTCCCGGACAATCTCCGCCTCCTGGGGATGAATGGCCAGGGTATAGCCTTTTTCTCCCCGCAGCTTTTCCTTGCGGTACCCGAAGGCGGGACGGCTACCGATATATTTGCCCTCCTGAACCGAGTACCGCCTGCCTGCCTGAATGCGGCGGTTAATCGCCTTATACTCCCGTCGGGACATGAACAGGGAAAACTCGAAATACTCCACATCGTAATCGTTCTCCGGGTAGTAGGTCTTGACCGGGGTGATGATTCGGGTGCGGCTGACGGTGAATACCTCCGCAACGCGTCCCTGGTCCGCCGGGTCGCCTCTGGAAAGACGTTCCACTTCCATACAGTAGACGCCTTCCCACCGTCCGGCGGATACATCGGCCAGCAGCCGCTGCATTTCAGGCCGGGCGCGGATGGTTTCGCCGGAAACCACTTCGGCGTAGATTTCGCCGATGCTGTGCTGGTTACCGGCTGCCAGCCTGAGCAGCGTTTCCCGATGCCGGGCGAGGGTTTCTCCCTGGCCCTGCGCCTCCAGTTCCAGGTCCTGGCGGCTTTTCCGAAGATAGATGGCGTACATGGCAATCCCTCCCCCCATGATACCTTCCAGCATATGCGCCTGCGCGGAGGCGCAGGCCGCCGGGGTAAGGGACCGCAGCAATGCATACACTGCGGGGAGGGGGGGCGCAAAGGTGAAAGAACAAATACTGGAAAAAGTTTCACGGGCGGACGGCGGCTTTGAATGGCGGTATCCCAATGGGGCGTTGGTTGTTTTGCTTCCGCCGGAAGACATTCAGGAAGAAGTCGGGGAAGCATTGCAGTCAGCGGCGTGCCGCATGCTCCAGCAATGGCGGCGGATGACGCCGGCGGAACGCCAGGCCCGCCGGACTGCTTTTGAGCGTGCGCAGGCGCAGGCCCGCGCCGAGTTGGGATGCGCCGCCGGAAATGCCCGGGAGGATGCGACGCCCTAGAAGACGCAAAGAACCCGCCGCTGCGCTCCGTTCAGAAAGCGCTGCGGCGGGTCTTGAAAGTTGGGGCGTCAGGAAGGCGAACCGGCATCCTTGGAACGGACGCTGCACAGCCGTTGCAGCGTTTGCGCCAGCAACGCGAAATCAATGGGCTTTGCAATATGCCCGTTCATGCCGGCTTTGGTGGTGCGGTCAATATCCTCGGCGAAGGCGTTGGCCGTTACGGCAATGATGGGCACGGTGGCGGCGTCGGGTTTGTCCAGGGCGCGGATGGCTTGCGCGGCCGCGCAGCCGTCCATCACGGGCATTTGCATGTCCATGAGAATGGCGTGGATGGAGAAAGGCGCGGCGCTCTGGAATTTTACCACGGCTTCCTGCCCGTTGACGGCCTGGACCACTTCCGCGCCGTTCATGGTGAGCATTTCCGTAGCGATTTCCATGTTCAGCTCGTTGTCCTCCGCCAGCAATATCCGGTAGCCGCTCAGGTCCGCCAGCGTATCGCTTCCGGCGGAAGTTGCGGAGGATGCCGCGCTGGACGTGGTTTCCAAAGGCAGTGTGATGATGAAGCGGGAGCCTTCGCCCAGCTTGCTTTCTACGGACAATTCGCCGCTCATCTGCTGCACGAGGCTTTTGACGATGTACATGCCCAGGCCGGTGCCGATGGTTGCTTTGCTGGAAAAATGCGTTTCCCGGCTGTAAGGGTCGAAAAGATGCTCCAGGAAACTTTCGGACATACCGATGCCCGTATCTTCAATGATGAACTGGAACTTGCTGTGTTTCTGGAACTCGAACTGCTTTGCCTCCAGACGGACGCTGTCGCCGGGATTGCTGTACTTGAAGGCATTGGAAAGGATGTTGTTCAGCAGCTGACCGATCTTGAATTCATCGCCCACCACCATTTCGTCCTGAAACTCGATGGAGACGGAATAGGTTTTGCGATCCTTCTCGGCCTGTCCGCGGAAGAGTTCGGCAGTTTTCTCAACGAAAGCCCGCAGGTTGAACTCATGGGTATTGAGCTTGCTCTTGCCGGCTTCCAGTCTGGAGAATTCCAGTATGTCGTTGATGAGGGAGAGCAGCTGCTGCCCGGCGAAAGAAATTTTATCCAGGTATTCCTGAATCTTTGGCAGGTCGTCCGGGGAGCGCAGGGCGAGATCCGCGTAGCCCAGGATGGCGTTCAAGGGCGTGCGCATGTCATGGGACATATTGCTGAAAAAGACCGACTTGGCCCGAGTGCTTTGCTTGGCGGTGTCCAACGCCTGCTGCAGGAGCATGGTGTGTTGCAGCTGCTGGCGCTTCTCCACATCCACATTGCGGAAGCACCAGATCACTTCATCAGGGGCGCGCTCCGCATCGTAGAGGGTACGGATATTCACCCACTGGTATACCCCGTCGAAACAGCGTCGAAAATCCCCGCCGTAATCATGAATATTCTCGGCCACGCGGTGACGGATGCTTTCCAGGGAAAAACTTTCCTCAAAGGCGGCGTAGGTATTTTCTTCCACCAATTCTTTGATGATTTGCAGCAGCGTTTCATAATCGCCGGTGGTTGTAATGCGGCATTCCACATCCGGCGCGGATTTAATGGATTCATAAATGCCGGAACGGAAATTGATGCGGTAAATGGCATAGTAGGAATCGCTGAGAATCTGAATGGTGTTATCGGCTTTTTGCAGACGCCTACTGTTGCGCAGGTCTCTGAGAAGCATATAGGTAAGCGCCACAATCAGGAGTCCGCCCACGCAAATAAGCAGCATGTACGCGATGTTGCGGTCGCCGTACAGGATGGTATCCAATGGAATCGTGACGATGATGGACCAGCCATTGCTCATTTCATAGGCATAGGCGCCGCGTTCTACGCCTTCAATATCCTCAAAAGAGGCGTCGTAAGCGACCAGACGCCCGCTTTGCATGCCCTCCATCAGCTGGTCCCCAAAGGATTGAATGGTTTCGTCGTCCAGGTCCCAGTGCGTCAGAGTATAAACCACCGTGCCCTTGGAATCAAACAAGTAATAGGAATATTCCGTTGGAAGCGAATTGGTGCTGATATGCAGCGACGGATTGTGCAAATAAACGTCCATGGCAAACACATCGCCGGGATTCTGCAAGGCTTTGGATACCGTTACAACAGGCATGCCGGTGATGGTATCTTCATAAACGTCGGAAAATACGATTTCCCCTTCCATTTCCAGGGCTTTGGTGTACCAATCGCGCTCCTCAAAATGAAAGCTGCCGTCGTCTTCCCATGGGTTGGCGGCGATGATTTTCCCGTCAATGACCACATAAGGGTCCACGCTGCCTTCGCCAAAGGTCTCGCTGAGTTTGGTGAAGTACTTGGCAAGCCATTGCTGCACTTCTTCTTCAGAGCTGTCGGTGACTTCCAGGACATCCACGTAAAGCGCGCCGATCTCCAGGGAATTGCGGAAAGAATTCAGTTGGGTTTCTTCTTCCAGAGCGTAGCTTTTTACCAACGCCATCCCCAATTGCTGCGTATTTTGCAGCAGTTTGGTTCGCACCAGATGGATAGTGAAGCCCATAAGGCCGGCGATAAACACCAGCAATATAAAGCTCAGGATCAGGTGCATGGAAGCGTTGCCGTTTCTTTTGTTCAAGCGAATGACTCCTCTCCCCGGGGAAAGTCTTTTATCACCAGGCGGCCAGGACGGCCAGCACATCGTCATAAGCATTTTGCAACGCCGGGAGATGCGCTTGCGCGGCGGCAAGATCCTTCGCGCGCAGAGCCTCCACCACATCGCAGGTGGCGGCAAACAGCCGCTCCAGGGAAAGATTGCCGGATACGCCCTTGAGGGTATGCGCGGCGGTAAACGCGGCCTCTACGTCGCTCTGTTCCAACGCCCGGCAAAGGTTTTCATAGTTGGGGTCAGTGGGGAAGCGGCGCAGAAATTTTTCCATGAGGGACGCGTTGTTCATAAAGCGTGCCAAGGCGCTGTCCACGTTGACGCCTGCGGCGGATAAACGAAGTTTCGTTTCATGATCCATGGCGATGCATCCTCCTTACATGTGTGCGGCGCAGGAAAGTTATTCGGCGGCAAGGTAAAGTTTGCGAATTTCGGGCTCTACGGCCAGGAAACATTCCAACAGCTTTGGATTGAAAACGCCGCATTTCCCGTCGCGGATCATGTCCAGCGCTTCCTGATAGCTCAAGGCGCTCTTATAGCAACGCTTGCTTACCAGGGCGTCGTAGACATCCGCTAGGGAAACAATCTGCGCCCAAATGCTGATCTGATCCCCGGCCAAACCTTCGGGATATCCCCGGCCGTCCCAGCGTTCATGATGGTGCAACGCAATGTCGTAGGCGTAAGGATAAGTGGGATTTTCGCGCATCTGCGGTATGCGGGAGAGCAGCTCGGCGCCCTTGCTGGTATGGGTCTTCATAATTTCGTATTCATCCGGGGTCAGACGTCCAGGTTTGTTGAGAATGGCGTCCGGAATGGAAATTTTTCCCACGTCGTGCATGATGGACGCCATGGAAATCAAAGTGATCTCCTCCGGCGATAGCCCTGCGCCCAAAGCGGTGTGTTGCAGCAGGTATTCCGTGATATGGTGAATCCGGCGGACGTGTTCGCCGGATTCGTCGCTGCGGAACTCGATGGTGGTAGAAAGGGCTTCCACCATGCCGAAGCTCATTTGCGCAAGCTGGCGGGCCTGCTGGAGCAGCCGGTCCTCCTGCAGGTGAACCTTTCGTCCCAGCATGCGCCGGGCAGAATACAGCTCGACCACGGAATCTACCCGTCGCTGAACGACATAGGGAATGACCGGTTTGGAAATCACGTCCATCACGCCCAGCTGGTACGCTTCCTGCATGACGGTTTCGCTGGATTCGGCAGTGATCAAAAAAACGGGAATCTGTCCCATCAAGCCCTCTTCCTGCATGGCGTGAAGCACCTGCAGGCCGTTCATTTCAGGCATGACCACATCCAGCAGCACCGCGCTGAGCGTGTCGCGCTCGGCAAGGATGAACGCAAGCCCCTCCTTGCCGTTTTCCGCCTCCTGGATTTCATAGGTGGATTCAAAGATATTCGCCAGCAGCGCTCGGTTCAACTCTGAATCGTCCACAATTAACAACCGTTGATGTTCTTCCTCCAAGGTATCCCAGTTGGCATCCTTCTGCATGGCTTTCTCCCCTCGATGGAAAGGTGTTTCAAATCTACACAACGGGCGGGACGCGTAGAGGCCGCCCCGAAAAGAGTTGCGCGTTTTTGACCTGCGCGCGGCGAAAAATTCACAGCGCTGCATACGTTTTCCGCAAACTCCTCGCAGGGCGGAATGGGGCAGAAACCGTAGCTGGGAATCAGAATCTCCACGTTGGCCAGCACCTTGAGGATGATGGTGACGCAGACCGTCATCTTGAAGCGGTTGTCGCCCAGGTATTGGCCGGAAACGCAGATGGCGCTGACCATGCTCTCCAGGGTGTAGGGTACGATGGACTCGTCGGGGATGGAAAGCAGCACGTCCCGGTCCACGGAAACGACGCCTTTTCCGATGTACTCCACGCAACGGCTATCCACAAACAGGATGTCGATGGGCACGTCGATGGTGGCGCGGACGCGGGCGAAGCAGGGACGGTCGCACAGGCGATCCACGGACAGGTTGCGGATGATTCCTTCGGTGGTGGTGGAGCGGCAGCTTTCAAAGGTGATGGGCGGCACAGGCGCGGAGGTGGGGGTGGTGGTTTCCGTAGCGTCGGAGCAGCAATTGTTGCAGCAGTTGTTGACTACTTGCGCGTAGCTGGTAATGGTGACGATTTTGTCGTCCAGCTGCTCCTGTTGCAGGCAGCTGTCATACACCCGCTTCACCTGCACGCAGACCTTTTCCTGCAATCCGTCCAGCGCGCTGCCGGAAATGGTTCCGGGGCAGCAGGAAGGGTTCGCGTTTTTGTAGGAGAAAAGTGCGAGACCGCTTGAATCCTTCCCCGGAGGGCTTGGCAGGACAGGGCGCGCGAAATCTGCACCGCTTAATCCTGCGTAGGCGCGGCAACCTCCCGGCAACCTGCCGAGCGGAGCACGCCGGCAAGGGATACGGCGGCGCGCCGGGTCTGCTCGTTTTGCAGATGCGTATAAATATTGACGGTGGTAGCGTAGTCCCGGTGGCCCACGATGCGCATGGTAATTTCCGGCGGAATGCCGGCGGAGACGCAACAGGTAATGTAATTGTGGCGGAACGCGTGGGGGGTAATCTCCGCGTCGTAATCATAGGACAGGTTGGGGGCCTTGCAGGGCTTGCCTGCGGAGAGGGAAGCGGCGCGGCGGGCTTCGTAGCGGGGACTCAGGCGTAAAAAACCTGCCGCGTGCATCAAATGCGCCCAGCGGGTGCGGAATTTGTTGGAGGTCAGGGGAGCGCCCTGATCGGAAACCAGCAGGTCCTGCGGACGGCTCCGCAAGGGCGCTAGAATGGCCGCCAGGTCGTCGGGAACCGGGACCCAGCGGTCGCCTGCGGAGGTCTTGGTGGCGCTGACGGCGGAGACGCTGCTTTTTCCGGTGTTGAAGTCCACGGAACGCTGGATATGCACCATCCGGGCGCGCCAGTCAAAATCACCCCATTGCAGTCCCAGCATTTCTCCCCGGCGGCACCCAAGATAATAGAGCAGATAGATCATCAGCCCGTCAGGGGACGCGGCGGCGGTGCGTAGCAAGCGTTCCTCCTCCTCCGGCGTGAAGGCGGCTTTCGCACGGGGGACGGAAGCCTGCGGGAGCATCAACGCGGCGGAAATATCCGCTTCCAGCAGGTTTTCCGCCAGGGCATAACGCACGGCGTGTACCAGTACAGAGCGGACGAGGGTGCTGATGCTGCCGGACATGCCTGCGCAGGCGTCCAGACAGCGCTGAAGATCGGCGCGGCGTACGGCCCGGAGCAGTTGTTGGGGCGGGAAAAAAGGAAGGATATGGGTATGGATGATGTTTTCATAGCTGTGCAGGGTGCTCCGGGAACGAATCCGCGGACGCTTGACGACCTCGAACCATTCCGTCACCAGCCCATGGAAGGTGACGTCCCGGGGCCGGAGGCCGTCGCGGTAGCGGGCGAGGACGTGCTGCTTCTTGTCGTTCAGTTCCCGCAGCGTGCGGGCGCTGACATAAACCGGCTTTTCTCCGGGCGCGGGCGTAATCTTGGCGCGGTAGCGGCCGTCTTTTTGCTTTTTGGGCATTAGCGGCCTCCGACGTTGCCGGCTGGTTGCTGGAAAGGCGCAGGAAAGAGGACGCTGCCCGGCAGACCGGTTGCGTGGTCGGCCCGACCGGAACCGGTGCGGCAAGGAAACGGAAGATCTACGGCTCCTGAAGGGCAGGAACGGTTTGCGGCAAAGGTATGCGCATGATGGGAAACCCATTTCCCTGTTTTTTCAGTGACAGGTTTGCGGCAATCCATGCGGGGAACAACGGCGTGCGCTTTGCGCGAAGGCCAATACTTTCTTTTCATGGGAACCCCTCCCGCCTGAATCTATGCAGGACAACAGGCGTTTTTGATTCAGCGCGTGGGGTAGCATAGCTTGCAAGGCGTATACCCTTTCTCGAGGGCGACGGACAGGGGAACCTCCAAGGGGGATTTCATTTGGCTGCAGGATGCGTCGGCATGATATTTCTTCCCGCCGTGAATGGGAATCCAAACCATGGGTTCGTCAGAGGCGGCGATGCCGGAAGCCGGAGCTTCGGCGGCCTGTCCGGCATCGTATCCCTGTGCGAATCCCAGACGGTACAGCGCCAGTTCTTCCGCAGACAACGAAAGCCCGTCGGGCGTCTGCGTCATGGCGGCCTGGACGGCGGCGTCGGTGGACTGCCGCATCAGCGCCTGCCAATCGGTGGCGGCTGCGGCTGTGGCGGCGCAAAGGGTGAACAGTAGCAGGATACAGAAATTTTTTGCTTTTTTCATGGCCTTTTCTCCTTGGTATGGTTGGCGGCGTGCCGGCGGAGTATTGCGCCGCCCTGTTTCGGTTGCGGGAGGCGGTCGTGTACGGGAAGGAGGTTGGATGCGTGCGGCAAAGGCGGAACCCCTTGGGGGTCCTTGCAAAAGGACGAAAGAGTATATAAATGATAAGAGTAGCACAGGTGGAAGTCAAGCATCCATTTGCCGGGAAAGGCATTGGGCGCATATATGATGGGCGGCTACCCGGGCAGCTGGGGGAGTTACGGCAAAAACAAGCCGCCATCCCCCAAATGCCTGACGGTTGTTCCATTTGCCCGCACGGACGGCAGTTGCGCTCGTGCAGTCAAAACAGGGCCTGTGCAGGCATAATCTACCATATAAGGGAGGGAAACGCTATGAAAACGAAAACCATCAACGCTACCCTTGTGCTGCCGGTGGAGCAACTGGCGGAGCTGCTGTGCGCCGGCGTACCGGACAGGCATGCGGCCATGGTGGAAAAACATGGGGAGGCGTGTACCAAAAGTCAGGCGGCGAGGCTGATTCGCTGTAGCCCTACCACCATCACCTCAATGCTTCAGGACGGGCGGTTGAAAAGCGCCTGCGGGGGTACGCGGGTGGATGTGCGTTCCCTGGCGGATTACATTGAGAACCGGGGGGAGATGGATCATGCGGCCAGGCTACGGCGCAAAAAGGCGCGCGCCGGAGGAAAATTGCTTAAAAGCAAGGCGCCTGGCGATTAAGGGGGTCAGCGCCGTACAATCCATAGGAAGGGCAATCCATAGGAAGGGCAATTCCTGCGCTTGACACTTTTTCCCGGAAGGTTTATGATAATACACGCGAGGTGACTAGGCGATCGCGTGCCCCAACGGGGTATGAGGAAAGTCCGAGCACCATAGGGCAAGGGTGCCGGTTAACGGCCGGTGGAGGCGACTCCAAGGAAAGTGCAACAGAGATATACCGCCAGCGCTTGCGCTGGTAAGGCTGGAAAGGCGAGGTAAGAGCTCACCCGCGGCTTGGCGACTTGTCCGCGATGTAAACCCCACCCGGTGCAAGGTCGGCATAAAGGCATATGCGGCTGCCCGTCGCGCCTTTTACGACTGCTTGAGCCCGCGCGGTAACGTCGGGCCTGGATAGATGATCGTCCACGACAGAACTCGGCTTATCGGTCACGCTCGCATTTTTCAAATTATTACGGCTGCCTGGCGGAACAACTCCGCCAGGCAGCCGTCAGACTGTCGAAAACCCTAGGGAGGTGTCGGAGGGGCCGCAGCCCCTCCGACTTCCATTCGTATCCGCCGGCT
>CAZINY010000068.1:0-10535 GCA_964540735.1 uncultured Oscillospiraceae bacterium | reverse complement strand
CGAATTTGCTTCCTCGAAAAAGTGGCGGAAGCCACTTTTTCGACACGCTGAAGCGTTGCCGTTGGCATCGCCGGACGCAGGGGAGTTGCGCGTTTTATAAAAAACAGAGGGCATGGACGCCGCAATCTGTGCGGAATCCATGCCCTCTTTGCGCGCCTGGTTGCGGCCGTGCGGAAATCGGCCGCGGCAATTCAATTTTCCCGCTTGTCGCCCCAGAAGAATAGGGCCACGGTACCAGGGCCGGTGTGGCTGCCGATGGTGGTGCCGATATGATTGATTTGTACCTTGCCGTTCAGGTTGGGGAAGCGTTCCTCCACCAGACGGGCCACGGCCTGGGCATCCTCCAGGCAAGCGGACTGGCTGATGTAGCACTTGCCGCTGTAATTCAGGCCGTCCCGGGCGTGCTCCTCCATCCGCGCCTCAATCTCCTTGATGACCTTGCGCTTGGAGCGCACCTTCTGCCGGGGAATCAACCGGCCCAGGTGATCCATGTTCAGCAGCGGACAAATGCCCAGCATCTGGCCGATAAACCCGGAGGTCTTGCTCACGCGCCCGCCTTTGATATAAAAAGTAAGATCCGTGGAGAAGAACCAGTGATGCATTTCCAGCCGGTGCTCCTCCAGCCAGGCCGCCAGCTCCGGCGCGCTCATGCCGCCGTCTCGGAGGTCCGCCAACGTATCCATGATCAGTCCATAGCCGGAGGAAGCGCCCAGGCTATCCACAACATACACCTTGCGTTCCGGGAATTTCTCCTCCAGATGCCGCTTGGCCAGGTTGGCAGAATTTATAACGCCGCTGATGCCGGAAGACAGCGTTACATGCACCACATCCTGTCCCGCTTCCAGGAAAGGGGTAAAATACTCGATGAACTCCTCCGCGTTAATCTGGGAGGTGCTGGTTTCGGCGCCCGCCGCCATGGCGGCATAGAACTTGTCGAAGGGCATGCTCTGTCCCAGATCGTCGGGGAGCTGCTTGCCGTTGATGCTGTAATGAAAGCAAATGTAGTGGATATCCCGGGCTTCAAAATGCTCCTTGGAGAGATCGGCGGTGGAGCAGCAACTCAATATGTAATTGGCCATTGGTCGTTCACGTCCTTTGTCTGTGATGCGAAGGGTAAAACCATTCAACAGAATTATAGCTGTTCTTTCACGCTTATGCAAGCGTGAATGCTTTTTCTCTGCCTGAGGATGTTTTGCGGGACGGCGGCCCGGCTCCGGCAGGGGGCAACTTCCCCGCGTTCCGCAGGCTTTGGCGGATGGCGGCGGCAGCGTCCCCCTTTCGCGCGCTGTTCGTATCGTCCGCTTGCGAAGAATTCCGCACCGTCCGGGGGAATCCCTTGACAGAATGGGAAAAGCCCGCTACAATATGTATGTTCGGCTGAAACGGGAGTGTTTTGCACGCTCCCTGGCTGTTATCCATAAACTTACCCAGGGATTTTTTCTACTTCCTGCGCCGCCATATTGGCGGGCAGTTTTCGAAAAAGCGGCGCGTGTTGCGCGTTGTTTTTTGCGTGCTGTTTGCTGCATGGGAATTGGCGAAAGGGCCTGCCTTGCAAAGCGCGGCGGGCGCTTTCACGCGCATGCTTTGCATGCGCGTAAAAGGTGGTTTTTATGAGGCATCCACCGCCCTTTTCGGCTTTGTCCGGCGGTGGTGGGAAAAGCAGGAGCGGCGACAACTTTGGGAGGCTTCGGATGTCAGCCTTGAGCCGTGCGGGATTGGTTCCCGGACGGCTTTTGTCGTTCAACTTCTGAAACGTGGAACCAGGTGTAGAAAAAATTTGAAGAAAAAGGAGGGAGAAAAGCCCATATGCCACCCATTGTATGGATTCTTTTGATCCTTGTGGCGTTGGCGGCTGGCGGCGCGGTAGGCTTTGTGTACCGCAAGAATGTGGCCGAGCAGAAGATCGGCCGCACCGAAGCCTATGCCAAGCAGCTGCTGGAAGACGCTACCCGCAAGGCGGATGAATACAAAAAGGAAAAAGTGCTGGAAGCCAAGGAAGAAATTCTCAAGGCCAAGGCGGAAAACGACCGGGAAATGCGCGAGCGGCGCAACGAGGTCCAGCGCGCGGAGCGCCGGGTCAACCAGCGTGAAGAAACCCTGGACAAGAAGGCCGACAACATGGAAGCCCGGGAGGAAAGCCTGAACAAAAAGCAGGCGGAAATCCAGAAGATCCAGGAAGAAGCCGAGGCCTATCATGCCCGGCAGTTCTCCGAACTGGAACGCATTGCCGGTATGACCCAGGACGAGGCGCGCCAGCAGCTGGTGGAACGCATCCAGAAGGACGCCTTTCACGACGCTGCCGCCATGGTGCGGGATATTGAAACCCGCGCCAAGGAGGAAGGCGAAAAGAAAGCCCGCAACATCATTGCCCTGGCCATTCAGAAATGCGCCGCGGATCATGTGGCCGAGTCCACCGTGTCCGTTATCGCGCTGCCCAACGACGACATGAAAGGCCGGATTATCGGCCGCGAGGGACGGAACATCCGCGCGCTGGAAACGGCTACCGGCGTGGATCTCATCATTGACGATACCCCCGAAGCGGTCATTGTGTCCGCCTTTGATCCCGTCCGGCGGGAGATTGCCCGTATCGCTGTGGAAAAGCTGATTATGGACGGCCGCATCCACCCTGCCCGCATTGAGGAGATGGTGGAAAAGGCCCGCAAGGAAGTGGATAACCAGATCCGCGAAGCGGGCGAACAGGCGGTATTCGAAACCAACCAGCATGGTATCCATCATGAACTGGTCAAGCTCCTGGGCCGTCTGCGCTTCCGCACCAGTTATGGACAGAACGTGCTCAAGCATTCCATTGAGGTGAGCCATCTGGCCGGCCTGATGGCCGCGGAGCTGGGAGCGGACGTAGCCCTGGCCAAGCGCGCGGGCCTGCTGCACGACATCGGCAAGGCGGTGGACCATGAAGCCGAAGGCACCCATGTTACCCTGGGCGGCGAACTGGCCCGGAAGTATCATGAGAGCCCTGACGTCATCCACGCCATTCTGGCCCACCATAACGACGTGGAGCCGCAAACCGTGGAGGCTGTGCTGGTACAGGCTGCCGACGCCATCTCCGCCGCTCGTCCCGGCGCCCGCCGCGAGAGCCTGGAGAACTACATCAAGCGCCTGGAAAAGCTGGAGGAAATTGCCAACAGCTTTGACGGCGTGGAGAAGTGCTACGCCATCCAGTCCGGACGTGAGGTGCGGATTATGGTCAAGCCCGACGACGTTACCGACGAGGGCACCAAGATTCTGGCCAAGGAGATCGCCAAGCGTATCGAGAAGGAAATGGAATATCCCGGCCAGATTCGCGTAAACGTTATTCGCGAAACCCGCAGCACCGAATTTGCCAAATAAGCGCCTCCCAAGCGCAGCGAGCCCCGCTTCCCCAGGCAGGAAGCGGGGCTTTTTCTGTTTCGCCGCCTTGCGTCGCGGCGCGCGGCCGGAACGGCCGCTTACACGATAGGCGTCGGAACCGGTTTACGGGGATGGTCTTGAAGCGCTAAAGGTGAAAACGCCCCGCTTCAGGAGGCGGCTTTGCTTGTGGGCAGGAGGGGATGCAAGCCGTGAATATGAAGCGGAGACATACGGATGCCCGATTTTTGGGAATGGCGGGAAGGCCGTTTCAGGAAAACGCAGGGCTAACGACGCTTGAAGCGCCTGCCGGTATCCAAGCCGCCCATTGGAAGCTATGCGGCCTCTGCGCAAACGGATGCCGGCCTGCGCTGACGCGCCCTTCAAATCAGCCCCGTCATGTCCACCAGAATCACGTCGTCCCCGATTTTGCAGATGTTTCCCCAGGGAATGACGATGCCGCACCGCTCGCCGCGGAGCAGGTTTACCAGGCTGAATTCTCCTGGCACCACCAGGGCCGTCACCCGGCCGTCCAGGGGATCAAATTCCAGGTCCATGGGCTTGCCGATACATCGCCCGTCCACGGTATTTACCACATCCTTGGCTTTCAGTTCGCTAAGGGTCATGCGCTGCACCTGCCTTTGCCCTGAAAGCCTATGCGTTCCGGAGCAGCGTTATGCTCCCGCGTAAACGGCAACGCCCCGCCGGCAAACCGGCGGGGCGTTCTATTCAAGCGCCGTATGTTGCCAAAGCGCTTTCCAGGCAGGCGCGCCAGCGGGCGACGCGTTCCACGTCCCACAGCACCCCGTCCGCCAGGGCGGCCTGCAGGGCGAACAGACGCTGGAAATCCCGCGCCTCCCGCGCCTGGGACAGCGCTTGCTCGGTAACGCCCTCAGCGGCGGACGCTACGCTTTCCAGGTGGGTCAGGCAGCTTTGCAGCAGCGTCCGCGCGTCCTGGTCCCACTCCCGGGCCAGCACCGCGTCCAGCCGCTTGAGCGCTTGGACAATTTCCTCCGGCGAGCGTCCGGCATAATACTGTTTTTGCAGCCACAGCCAGGTTTCCCCCATGAGATTCCAGTCCTCGTGGTAGGCCCCTCCGGTGAAAATCACGCCGCCCTTGTCCAGACCGAAATCCTCATCCGCGTGGAGCGCAAAGAACGGCATGCGCCCGCTGCGTTCATGGAGCTTGAGCCAGTCCTCAGGCTGGAAGGCGTCCTCGCTGTCCATGGAAAACAGCGCCGTCCACAGCCCGCAGGGATGCTCCGTCACATGCAGACGGCAGGTTTCCGGAATCAGTTCCCCATAGGGCGTAGGGGAGATCATCTCCGCCAGAAAGCCGCAGAACTCGCCGCCTTCCCACCGGGCGTGCCGGGCCACCTGCTCCAGCCGCTTCTCCAAGGTTTCCTGGGACGCGTATGCCTCGTCCTCGTGAAGCCAGTCTCCGTTATCCAGCATAGCGCGGGTCATGCGCAGCATGTCCTGCTGGCTGCCCACGGCCGCCACCCGGGCGCGATGCAATTTCCCCATGATGTATTCCTCACTTCTGCGGCAAGTTCAGCAGGTTATCCACCACGTTGATGGCGGTGGTCAGGCGCTGGTTGTAGTCCCCGCGCACCACGATCATCTTGTCCTTGAAACCGAACTCCTCGTACAGGCGCATGAGACGCTCGTCCAGCATTTCCCTGCGGGCCTGGTCGCCGTTAAGGCGCTGGCCGTCGCTGACCCAGGCCACGTCCGGGGCCAGGTAGAGCAGCACGTCGTAGCGGTCGGGGTTGATGTAAGCCTCTACCAGCTTGTTCCGGTGGCCCATATACAGCTCGCTGTAGTAATCGGTGACTACGGCGTCCGTGTCGAAGAAGCAGACCTTGTTGGCGGTGCGCAGGGCGTGGTAGTCCTGCTCGGCCTGGAGATGCGCCATGCGGCCGAAATCCTCGTCGGTAAAGATGCTCTCGTCTCCACCCAGGTAAATCTGGGCGTAATAGCGGCCCACCTCCTCGGACCAGGAGGTATTGAACAGCTTGGCCAGGCACTTGGTCAGGGTGGTTTTGCCGCAGCTCTCCGTGCCGGCAATCAGCACCTTCGTGGCGAAAAAGGGGCGCGCCGGGCCCAGGATGTAGTGCCAGTTGCCCAGGATGTTGTGGCGAATCTCCGTGGCGGAGATGGGGTAGCGGCTCCGGGCGGGATCGAAGAGCACCATTTCGCTCTCGGGAAAGTAGGATTGCAGGGTAGCCTCGTATTCCCGGTCGCCCACGAAGAAGGCGTCGATCCCCTCGGGGACCACCTCCCGCATCCGGGCCGACCAGGCGGACCAGCCCGCGGGATACTCGGAAATGTCCGTTTCATCCAGCACCCGGACCACGATGTGGTCCATGTCCTGCACCTGCTGGCACAGCCACTGCTTGCGCAGTTGGTAGGTAATCACCGGCATGCCGGCCTCCCGGCAGATTTTCTCCGTCTGGTAGCGGTTATCGGAAATGACTACCACCAGCTTTTCACACCGGGTGGACGCCTCCACAATCTGGTACAGGTGCCCGCGGTGGGGCGGGCAGAACCGGCCGAAGTATACGCCTGTCTTGTACATGGTTTTCTCCTTCCGCAGCCCCGGGAATGCTCCGGGGGAACGTCCTTGGCTGTCTTTGCCTCAGCGCGGCCACGCCGATTCCGGCAGCAGGATGCCGCCCTGGCGCAGCCCGAAAACGAAGCGCACGTATCCCTCCTGCAGCGGTACGAAGCGCTTTTCGGCAATCAACTGCAGGATCTCCTCCGCCGTGGCCCAAGCCGCTTCCGCTACCTCGCTGGGCTCCAGGCGGAGCGTGGACAGGTCCACCGCCTGCTCAATTAGGTAGTAATCGTCGAAGGTACGCCCCTGGTTGATGGTGAAGGCGGGCCGCTTGCCCGTCAGGTCCACAATGAGGCCCAGTTCCTCCCGGGCTTCCCGCATGGCGGCCCGGGCGGTATCCTCCCCAGCCAGCACGCCGCCGCCGGTGGTAATGTCCCATAATCCGGACCAGTATTTTTTGAAGGGCTGCCGCCGCTGAATCAGGATGCGGCCGTCCGGGTGAAAGACCAGGATATGGGCCATGAGGTGGTACGCTCCTTCGGGGAGCGTTTCCCCGCGCTCCGCTGTGCGCCCCAGAGGACGGCGCTGCGCGTCGTACAAATCCATGCGCTCCATGCGTGTTTATTCCCTCCCTTGCTTTTGTGTGAAACCGTAGATACCGATAGCCGCGGCAATGGCCAGGTTCAGGGAATCAATGCGGTCGTTGGAGGGGATGCGCACGGGCTGGCCCATGCGGGCAAATTCCCCTGGCAGGCCGCTGCCTTCGTTGCCGAAGATCAGCGCGTAGCGCTCCGGCACCGGCTTGGCCAGGACCTCGGGCAGGGAGCAGGAGCCGTCCAGCATAAAGGGATACAGGGCGTGCCCGGGATACTCCGCCCGGTACGCCGCGAAATCGTCATAGACCCGCAGGCGCAGGGAAAACATGCTGCCCATGCTGGCCCGTACCACCCGGGGGTCGAACAGGTCCACGCATGGGCGGATCAGCGCCATGTCCTCCACCCCGAAGCCCAGGGCCGTGCGCAGGATGGTGCCCACGTTGCCGCAGTCCGAGGGATGGTGCAGCACCACATGGGGTTTTCCCACGTCCAGGGCGTCCTGGAACTTGGCGAACACCACCGCGGCAAAACAGTTCTCCTTGCCGGAGATGCGGGCCAGGGCCTTGTCGGCTTCCTCGATTCGGATATGATGGCGCTGCGCCAGGGCGGCGAGCTTTTCCGCGCCTTCGGTACCCGCGGCCTTGGAGTGCAAAAGCAGCCGCCGGGCGCAATCCGCCCGATGAAGCAGGCATTCCATGGCGGGGAAAATGCCGGGGGCGTAGGCGTAATCCAGCTCGGACTTATAGGGGGACAGGGAGGGCATGGGCGGTTCCTCTTTTCCTGCGCGCTGGGGACGGCGTCATTCCTGCTTGCCGAAAAGCGCTTTTGTAAAGTCTTTGGCGTCAAAGGGCTGAAGGTCGTCAATGCCTTCGCCCACGCCGATGTACCATACGGGCACGTTCAATTCCTGACGGATGGAAAGGGCGATGCCGCCCTTGGCGGTGCCGTCCAGCTTGGTAAGGATGATGCCGCCGATTTCGGCAAACTCCTTGAAAGTGCGGGCCTGGTTCAGGCCGTTCTGGCCGGTGGTGGCGTCCAGCACCAGGATGCAGCGCACGTCCGCCTCGGGGTATTCCCGGTCGATGACCTTGCGCATCTTGGCCAGCTCGTCCATGAGGTTCTTCTTGTTATGGAGGCGCCCGGCGGTGTCCACAATGAGCAGGTCGGCGTCCTGGGCCTTGGCGGCCTTCACCGCGTCAAAGACCACCGCGGCAGGGTCGGCGCCCTCGTCATGCTTGATGATGGGCACCCGGGCGCGCTCGGCCCAAATGGTCAACTGCTCGGCGGCGGCGGCGCGGAAGGTATCCCCGGCGCAGAGCATCACCTTGCGGCCGATGGACTGGAAACGCAGGGCCAGCTTGCCGATGGTGGTGGTTTTGCCCACGCCGTTAACGCCCACCACCAGCATCACCATGGGCCAGCGCAGGGGCGGACGGGGAATATCCATCTGGTGGGTGATGATATCCATCATGACCTGCCGGGCTTGACCGGCGTAACGCAGGCCCTGCTTTTTCACCTGCTCCCGCAGTTCATCCAGAATCACGGTGGTGGCCTTTACGCCGCAGTCCGCCAGCAGCAGGGCGTCCTCCAGCTCCTCATAAAAATCCTCGTCGATTTTCCGATCCTCCCGGGTAATCTCGTCCACCTTTTCGGTGAGATTTCCACGGGTCTTGCTCAAGCCCGAAAACAGCCGGGCAAACAATCCTTTTTTTTCCGACATGATTGGCAGGCATCCTTTCCCTTGGGTAGTATGGGGCATGGATAGTGTAACACAGGGGGCGGGCGGATGCAAGGCTTTGCGGAATACCGACAAAATGCCTCCGATTCCCCTCTTTGCAAGCGTCCCAAAATCGTGTATAATATGAAAATGGATTTACCCGTTCATTTTTTTGACAATTTCAATCGCGCCGTTTTCCGGCGCCCGGAAGGATGGAGATGCTCTGTGACGCAGCTGTTGCGTAAAACAAAGATCGTGTGCACCATGGGTCCGGCCCTGTTTGAAAAAGGGCTGTTGAAGTCCCTGATGCTTGCGGGCATGGATGTCGCCCGGTTCAACTTCTCCCACGATACCCATGAGAATCATCTCAAGCGCTATCAGGAGCTTTGCCGCCTGCGGGAAGAACTGGGCCTGCCCGTGGCCGCCATGCTGGATACCAAAGGGCCGGAAATCCGCATCGGCACCTTCAGGGACAAAAGCGTCACTCTGGATGCCGGACAGCTGTTCACCCTGACCACCGAAGACGTGGAAGGCGACGAAACCCGCGTCAGCGTTACCTATAAGGATCTGCCCCGGGATGTGAAGCCCGGCTGCGCCATCCTCATTGACGACGGACTGGTGGGCATGACTGTGGAACGGGTGACGGATACGGAGGTTTGCTGCAAGGTCAACAACGGCGGCACCATTTCCAACCGCAAGGGTGTGAACATCCCCGACGTGCACCTGACCATGCCTTTCATCAGCGAGAAGGACCGGGAGGACATCCTTTTCGCCATTGACAACGGTTTCGATTTCATCGCCGCTTCCTTTACCCGGAGCGCCGAGGATATCATGCAGATTCGCCATATTATGGCGGAGAAGAACTGCACCTCCATCAATATCATCGCCAAGATCGAGAACATGGAGGGCGTGGAGCACATCGACGAAATTCTCCGGGTGGCGGACGCCATCATGGTCGCCCGGGGCGACATGGGCGTGGAAATCCCCCTGGAGGAGGTGCCCGTGCTGCAGAAGATGCTCATCCAGAAGTGCTACGCCGCAGGCAAGCCCGCCATTACCGCCACCCAGATGCTGGATTCCATGATGAAGGCCCCGCGGCCTACCCGTGCCGAGGCCACCGACGTGGCCAACGCCATTTACGACGGCACCAGCGCCATCATGCTCTCCGGGGAAACCGCCGCGGGCATGTACCCCCTGGAAGCCGTGGAAACCATGGCGCGCATTGCGCTGCGGGCCGAGGCCAGCATCAACTATGAGGAGCGTTTCCGCAGCCGCGTCTATGCCACCTCCACCAACGTTACCAGCGCCATCAGCCACGCTACGGTGACCTCCGCCCACGACCTGCGCGCCAGCGCCATCATTACGGTGACCAAGTCCGGCACCACGGCCCGGGTCATTTCCAAGTACCGGCCCAGCTGCACCATCATCGGCTGCACCACCTCCGAAACCGTATGGCGTCAGCTCTCCTTGAGCTGGGGCGTCGTGCCGCTGATGATTCAGGAGGAAAGCAACACCGACGATCTGTTTGAGCACGCGGTGGACAGCGCCGTGGACGCGGGGCTGATCAAGGACGGCGAACTGGTGGTGCTCACTGCCGGCGTGCCCCTGGGTATCTCCGGCACAACCAACCTGATGAAGGTGCATGTGGTGGGCCACATGCTGGTTACGGGCACCGGCCTTTGCGGCAACCAGATTACCGCGCCCCTGTGCGTGGCCCGGGACGAAGCCCATGCCCTGGAGACTTTCCGGGAAGGCAACGTGCTGGTTATCAATCAGGTTACCAAGCCGCTGCTGCCCCTGCTGCGCAAGGCGGCCGGGCTCATCCTGGAGGATGCCGATCCCGACGGCCCCGGCGCCATTGCCGGCCTGAGCCTGGATATTCCGGTGATTATCGGCGCATCGGGCGCCACCCGCATCCTCAAGTCGGGTGCTGTGATTACCATGGACGGCGTGAAGGGTACGGTCAGCTGCAACTGAGTTTCCGGGAGAAGAGGCTGCGCGCTTTTCCCGGCGAAGGGCGCGCGCCTTCGCATGCTCGGTTCGGTTGGGAAAGGCAGGCTGGCTGTCGAAAAAAACCTTGGGAGAAGTCAAGTCGGAGGTGCCGTAGCCCCTCCGACTTCTCTTTGTGTAGGCCGGCTTCACGGGTTGCTGATTTTGCTTGCAAGATCAATTCCTTACCACTTTGGACGACCTGTGGTTGGCCGAAGCGGCTTCCTCGGAAAAGTGTCGGAAGCCGCTTCAGATCGTTGATAAAGGTTTTGCTTCATTTTTTTTGCAAGCACAGAAGGTTTCGCGCCTGCGGGCGCGACCAGGGGGC
>CAZINY010000067.1:0-12776 GCA_964540735.1 uncultured Oscillospiraceae bacterium | reverse complement strand
CTGTCGTTCTTTCTTGCGTCTCTCTCTGTATCGTTTTCAAGGTTCGGCGCCCCTCGCAAGGAGCTTGTACATAATACCAAATCCGTTTTCCTTTGTCAACACTTTTTTGAATCTTTTTCAAAAGAATTTTTGCGTTTTCTAGCTTTCTGAACGTTATACTGTATGCAAACTTTATTGTTCGTGTATATATGCTATATGTTGTGGTGCGATAAAAGTATGCATCAAAATCAATCTATTGTATGATTTGTTTTGACATAACGTTTTCTCCAAGAAATCGGCACAATTGCGCTGTTGCCCCATCCTTCAACCGTTTTTCTGTCATAAAAACAGAATATGACCTTTTCCGGCATGAAAAAAAGGCTTCCCTTATTCAGGAAGCCCTTTGCCGCAGAACGGCATCGCTCAAAATGCATCGTACAGGAACGTTGGCCTACGCACCAGCAATGATTTCATAAAAGCATTGGCGCGTTGTACCTTTCCCCGGCCCATCATAGCGAACTCCGCCCAATCCATCTTCCCCAGCACCAGCAGCGTGAGCCCGCCAATATCCGTTTCCAGATCCGCCTCGTTTTCCTGCGCCGTTTCCACCCGCAGCTCCATTCCATCGCCAATCACCCGGAACACGCCGTTATTTTCCGGAATCTGGCCATCCGTAACTTTTACCGTAAAGCTCCCCGGCAGCAAGGGCGCGGGCAGCAGCGCCAGGGCGCGCCGGACATCCAGGATACGCGCCATGCCGTTGCAATACGTCTTCTCCTGAAGAACGTGAGGTTCCCTGAGCAGGAAGCGCAATTCCAAATCTTCAGGCACCATCATGCGCACCTGCCGGTATTCGTTGCCGCCCCGGAGCATGGCAAAAATCGCCTCCATGCCTTCCGTATCGGTCCAGGCCATATCCAACAAATGCAGCTGGCCGCGCTCGCCCTTGGGTTCAATCTCGCCGACCCACCAGGCGATGGGTTCCCCCTGCGCATTACGGAACAAATATAGATATTTCAGCTGTTCCCAGGGCGTTCCGCCCCATTTGTTCTCCCACCGCGCTTCATCGCGATGTACGGAAAGATTGCGCGGCCGGGCATAGCGCTCATAGACCTGCCGCACCGCTTCCCGGCCCGTCTCATCCTCCGGCAGCACCAGTTCCGTATGGGCGGCCCGGCGCAGATTCTCCCGCAACTCCCGGGGATCAAAAGTCGCTTCCCGGGATACCTGGGCCAACTCGTAACCAAATTTGCGATAATAGATGTGGCTGAAAGGATACAGCGCGCTGAACACATACCCTTCCCGCCTCGCTCTGGGCAAACCTTCCTCAAAAAGCGCGCGGATACCGCCGTTGTTCCGGTAACCGGGATGGCTCACCACGCCGCCGATACCCAGGAGTTTCACTTCCTGGCCGCCGAAGTGGCATCCCATATCCAGCTGAATCATTCCGCTGCACAGCTTCCCCTGCTCGTTGAACGCGCCGCGGTATTGCCGCTGCTGCGTCTCCGTTTCCCCGGCAATGGCCTGGCTTTCATCCCGAAAGGGGTAGGTGAAGCACAGGGAACACAAGCGGCCGTATTCGGCGCGCTCCTCCGGTTTGATCTGACGAATTTCCATAAAGCCGCTCCTCTTTAGGCGCGCGGCTGATCCGTCAGGGACAGATGATGACTGAACAGCCCGTCCATGGTGGGACAGCGCTGCGTCAGGTCAAAGCCTTCCCCGTCCTCCAGGAAATCCCGCAGGCTTCTGTTGCCATAAATCAGCCGGGTCAGCGCGCGCATGTTCATTTGCATGTCATAATGCTGTTCGGTTTCCGTAACCGTTTTTCCTTCCGGCTGGCAGGAAATCAAATATTTTCCGTTGTTTTGCGGAATTTGGCCGTCCGTTACCTCCAGCACGAAGCTCCCGTAGGCGGCGGTATTGGGCAACGCTTCCAATACCTGCCTGGCATTGAGAATGCGCGCCAGGGTTACGCCTTCCTTGTCTTCAATCTTTACCTTTCCCATGGCGGCGTTCTGGTCCAACGGAATATAATCCATATCCATCAGCGGCCCGGGCTTAACCGAGCGAAGGATGGAAAGCTGCGCGCCCATTTTGTACATTGCCCGCAACGACTGGATCTCCCGCTCCTCGCGGGTACGCAGGCGGCCATACAGCAGCGCCAGCACAATGCCGCACCCAGCGGACAGCAGCTGAATCATCAGCCCGAAAAAACGCAGGCGCATGAATTCCGGACTGCGCAGCTCCACCAGGGTAGCGGGCGTCTGCCAGCACTTCCAAAAAGCGGTGGCGATTTCTTCCCATTCCACCAGCACGGCGGGTATCCACTCCGGGAAGGTGTACACCGGCTCAATCAGATATTGCATCAGCAACGCGGCTGCCCCGGCGCACAGGAGATACCCTACGCCCAGCACCAGCGTCTGCGCCGCAAACCGCGGCATCAGCCGGATGGCATAGCTGCTCTTCAGCCGTTCCCCATTATCCCGCAGCACATCGTGTACCCGGCGGTTCAGGAAACGAACGGCCCGAAGCGTCAGCGTCATACCGCACAGGAACAGCAACAGCCGCAGCCATAGCTTGGCCCCCATGCTTTCCTTGCCCAGGTCAATCATATTGCCACCGGACATCCAGCCATCCATGGCCGACTTGAAGGCCACGGAAGCGCCCGTGCCGGCAATGGGCGTCGCCGTTACCATCAGCGCGTCAACCGTAAGCTCCAGGGAAGCTGCCGACGCCAGCGGGATGTACGCGCCCGCATCGGTCAGATCGCCCACCTGTTTCTGATGGCGCAGAATGCCAATGACCCGGTATTCCTTTCCCGCCACCGTAACCGTGCGCTCCAGAGGATCGCCGATATTGAACAGCAGCAACGCCAGCTGCTCATCCAGCAGGATGACATCCGCGCCGTCTTCCAGTTCCTCCGGGAAGAATAATCGCCCATAGCGCAGGTATTGCGGCCGCACGGCAAAGGCGTTCTTGCCCAGCATCTCAAGCCGTCCCTGCGCGCCGTTGCCAATGTCCGACTGGAAGGACTGCTGATCCACGATGCCCGTTAGGGTATACGCGCTTACGTTGCCGCTCAGCGCTTCCATGGCGCTGTCCAGTTGCTTGGCCTGGTCCAGCAGCGCCTGGTTCGGTTGGGGTTGCTCCTCCTGAGCGCTGTCCGTATTCGTGCCGGATGCTTCCGTAACAGGCGCTTTGGCCAGGTATTGCAGTTGATTGCCTACGCCGTTCACGGCCATCACGCAATAGACCAGCGCCGCCGACAGGAGCACGAGGAGCACGAGCTTCCTCCATGGTTTCTTCTGCATACGCTCCTCCTCCGGCTGTCAATTCACATACTCCATAACCGTCTGCCCATCCGTCAGCGCGCGGTCTTCCTTGTCCGCAATCTGCTGATAGCTTAGATCCTCCTCGATGGATACATATTTGTCGCTACGCTCCACCACGGTTACGCTGGTCTTGACCACCTTCATGCTGGCGGAGGAAAGCACCCCGCCCCAGCTGCGTTGGATCAGGTACACATAATCCGAGCCCTCGCCCTCGTTGCGCACGGCGCTGGCAGGAAGCAGCGTGGTGCTCTTATTGGCGCGGTAGGTGATACTGACCTCCACGCCGCCGTCCATGATGGCCCGGCGAATAGCGGAGGAACCCGTTTCCGCCATGCTCTCAGGCAGCGTGATGAGCATGTACTTGCTCCCGTCCGTTTCCGTGCCGATCTTTTCCACGGTGGTGCGTTCCTCGCCATAGGTGCCGGAGGTGATGGTCGCCCGCGACCCTTCGGCAATGTTGCGCTTTGTGTCGCCCAAAGGCGCCTTCAGCACCGGCGCCGCATCCTTGCCGCTGATGGCGTAGGCCAGCTTTGTCCCGTCGTAGGTATCGCCCTCCGCCACATCCACGGAAACAATATAGCCGTCCCTCGACGCGGTGACCTTGGACAGGGCCGCGTTGCGCACCTCCAAGGCAACCATCTGCTCCTGCAAATCGTTCAGGGCATCCAGGGCTGTATTACGGTCGTTGATATACTTGAACACCTCGCTACTTACCCGCAGCTGGCGGTTCTCGTATACCTCAAAGAAGGCGCTCTTGGCGGCCTCCACCGCACCCTTGGCGGCCACGGTCTTATCCACCGCCTGCGCGATCTCCGCAGGTACATCCTTCAGCGCCGCCAGCTGCTTGCTCCAGCCACTGGGATCGCCCGTGAGGTTAATTCCCGCCTGCATGGCTGCAAAGCGCGTCTGATAGGTCAGCTCCGCCAGTTGATCCTGGCTGTCCAGCAGCTGTTCGTACAGCTCGTTCTGTTTGCTTTCCTTGGACAGCTTGCGGTTTTCGATGTCCAGGTCCAGCAGTTCCTTGGACTTGGTCTGATAATCCTCCTGCAGCTTCTTCATGTCCTCGTCATAGCTGGGCAGGTGCGCCGTCAGGATGGTTTCCCCCGCGGTGACCCAGTGTCCGGGCTGCACGTAGATCTTGTCAATGACAATGTTGCTCTTGGCCGCTTCCTCCAGGATGATGTCTTCCTTCTCGGGGAATTCCACCTTTGCGTTGAACTTCAGCTCCTGTTCAAAACGGCCCGTGGAACCCGTAACAATTTGTACCTTGGGCGTCGTAATGGTCTGCACCGTACGCGCAAAGAACATGCACAGGGCCACCACCACCGCCAGCACAATCAGGCCCTTCATGGCAAAACGCTTGAGTTTCATAATGGTATCTCTCCTCCCGCAAAGGCTCCGTTTATTTGAGTTCGCTCAGCTGTACGCCCTGGAGTATGTCTTCCTGGAAATACAGATATATCAGCATGGTTGGCAGAATGTAAAGCGCCGACCCGGCAAAAGCGACGTCCGCGCCCTCGGTGGAAATCTGGTTGAACATCACCGACAGAGGCTGCGCGGAGGTGTTGTTCGCCAGATAAACCAGGGGTTGCTCCACCATGTTCCAGCAATCCGCAAAGGACAGCGCCGCCGCCGCGCCCAGAATGGGTTTGCAAACCGGCAGGATCACATGCACAAACCCGCGCACCGGCCCGGCTCCGTCAATCATTCCGGCCTCCAGCAAGCCATTGGGCAGGCCCACCATAAATTGGCGCAGCAGGAAAATATAAAAGGGTGAAAACACCATGGGCAGTATCACGGCCCACGCGGTATCCATCAACCCCAACGTGCGCAGGGTAATCACGCTGGGCGCCATGGTGACCTGGAACGGCAGCACCATCAGCATCATAATCAGCACCATGAGCACGTTTTTCCCGTGAAACTCAAAGCGGCTGAGGGCATACGCCGTAAGCGGGATCACCAACCCCTGCCCCGCCAGGATCGCGGCGGTATACATCACCGAATTGCAGAAGAGCTTCAAGTAACTCGGTTCCTCAATGAGAATCTTATAATACTGCCGCAGGGAAAATACCGCCGGAGAAAGCGGCACATCCATCCACGCGGTAACGTCGTAATTGTTCCGCTGGTTCAGGAAGCTGGTAATCTCTCCCTTGGGAAAGAAGGAATACAAAAACGTAAAAATGATCGGCAGCAGAATCAGCGCGCACAACACCGTGAGCGCCAGCAGGGAAATATAATATCCCAGCCCATTGCGCCGGCGCCGGCGTACACGCCGCGCGGTTTTTTGCGTCATGCCTCTCCCTCCCCTCGAACCGCCTTGACGCGGTACATCATAATGAACATCACGATCACCAACACCGCAAAGGAGTAGGCGGCTGTGGTCACATCCTGATAGTCCAACTTGGCAAACTTATTGTTCATAAAATGCTGCAAGGTGTAAACCGCGTCGTCCGGATAAGAGCCGCCGATAAAATACACTTCCTTAAAAATCTTGAAAGCGTTCACCCAGGCCAGCACAAACACCAAAAAGGCCGTGGGCCAAATCTGCGGCAAAGTAATCCGGAACGCCTGCGTCAGGCTTCCCGCCCCTTCCAGGGAAGCGTATTCATACAGGCTGGGATGCACCGTGGCAAGCGCCGCTGAAAACAGCACCACCGAAAAGCCGAGGTTCTTCCATATATACAGCAATACCACAGGAACCCGCAGCGCGTTGCCTTCCAGCCACAACACCCGCTCCAAGCCCATACCGACCACCAAACGGTTAACCACGCCGCCGTAGTCGAACATGGTCAACCAAATCAGCAGCAGCGCGGAAGACGGCATCAAGTAGGGCATCAGCAAAATATTGCGGAAACCCGTGCTGCGATCCTTCAAACTTTTGAGCATGGCAGCCATCAGAAAGGAAAGAAACCAGATGGTGGGCGCGCAAAGTACCGACAGCTCCAGGGTATTTTTCAATCCCATCTGGAACATGGGATTCTGCCAAACGCGCAGGTAATTGTCAAACCCCACGTAGTTGTTGGCGAAACTGCCGTCCGTTACCGAATAGTACACGCCCCCGAAAAAAGGCACCACATAAAATACCAGGATTCCCAGCATGCCTGGCAGCATCAACAGCCAGACGATTTTCTTGCGGTGAAACAACCTTCCGCCTCCTTGAACGCATCCCCGCAGCGCTCACAGCCCGCTGAAAAAGCGCTGCAATCAGGACGTTTTCTTGAACCTGAGTATCTCAGGTCGAGCCGGCGTCACCCCCGCCGCCGGCTTTCCCTCGCTATTGTTCTTTATAGGAACGGCACATCCCTGCCATTTCTTTCACAAAAAGGTCTGGAACATGAAAAAAAGCAAAATTCCGCAAATCCTGCTGTGCAACCCTTCAGCATCCAGCAAAGGGGCGCGTCGTTTCAGCTTGCCCTTTTTCCAGCAACCCGGCCGATGGCGGAAAGCGCCGGCCGTATTCCCCTCCCGGATTTACCGGAAGTTTATTCCTTGCGTTCTCGCAAGCGCCGAGGATTTCGCACCTGCAAGGGTGCCCCTTCTCCAGAAGGGCAAGCCGCAAAGCGTCTTATCGATTGAGTCCGAATGGATTGACGCAAATGCCTCGGCGCGACCAGGGGACTTTCCGAATCGTTCCGCGCCCCCACTCGCCGCGGCTTCCCGCCGCCTGTTTCGATTGAGAAGGGCGGCTGTGCCCGCCTTTCCCCCTGGACTTTTTCGGCCCCATCCTTGTTGAATCGCCTGCAGGTTGTGAAACCAAATATTTATTTGGAACAACCATGCTTTTGTCGGCAGTCCGCGCTTTTCCTTGGAAGCGTCGGCCTCCGTCGGCAAAGCCGGTTCGCATAAAGAAAGCCGGAGGAGCCACAGCCCCTCCGGCGTCTTTCCGGAATTTTTTTGACCCTTGGAAAACGTCTTACCTTTCTCCAAGGGGAAGCGCTGCGTCCATCTCCGGCGCGCACTTTCCTGCTTATTCCAGCAATTCCACTTGTTCGTAAAGTTCCGTCAGCGTTTGCAACAGCTGCGTCTGGTAGTCCCCGGTGGTCATGCCGGTCACCAGCTTTGTTTCGTAATTGTCCAGTAGCGTATACAGGTTGGAGAAATAGCTCTCCTGCACCATCCAGCCTGAAGCTCCCTCCAGGCCCACATTCAAGTCGTTGATAGTCTGCATGCTGTACACATGCTGCCGGATTTTTCCCAGAGTGCTAGACGAGCTTGACCCGGCGGTACGGGACAAGGTATTGCACAGCTGCAGGGCGTTCCCGCACTCGGTTTGTATTTTCTGTACAAACAGTTCATGCGCCGACGCCTGGTAACGCAGGGCGTTACCGCCGAATATGGCCAACGCAATCACCGCGGCCAACAACAGCATGGTAAATATGGTCTGTACGCGCCGCCGCAGCTGATCGCTTCCGCCGTCCCTGCTACGCATGTGGGGCGAATATCGGTACATCTGCATTCCTCCCGCTTATACGATCATATGTTATTCATCTTATGTTAGCATATTTTTCCTTTTTCGTAAAGAGGACGCAATGCTTGGCCGTTACTGCCTTTGCGTTAAGTTTCTTCCTCCCGTGGCGCATCCAGCACTTCCGCCACAATATAACGAGGGCGGCGCTTGGTTTCATTGTAGATTTTCCCGATGTACTCGCCGATCACGCCCAGGCTCAGCAGCTGAATGCCTCCCAGGGCCCAGATAGAGCAGGCCAGGGAAGTCCAGCCGTCCACCGTATGCCCCATCAGCTTGCGAATCAAAAAATAGAGGAGCATCAGCAGGCTTACGCAGAACACCACCGCCCCCAGCAGCAGAATCATGCGGATGGGCTTGACGGAGAAAGAAGTGATGCCGTCCATGGCAAAGGCGATCATCTTCTTCAGGGGATACTTGGACTCCCCGGCGAAACGCTCTCCCCGCTCATAGGGAACCTGCGCGGTCTGGAATCCCACCAGCGGCACAATTCCCCGCAGGAACAGGTTGACTTCGCTGAACTCTCCCAGCGCCTTTACCGCCCGCCGGCTCATCAGCCGGTAATCCGCATGATTGTATACAATGTCTACGCCCATCAGCTGCATAAAATGGTAGAATCCCTCCGCTGTCACCCGCTTGAAAGCCGTGTCCGTCTTTCGGGCGGAGCGAACGCCGTACACCACTTCGGCCCCGGCGTCGTAGGCATCCAGCATCCGGTCCATGGCGTCAATATCGTCCTGCAGGTCCGCATCCATGGACACGATTGCATCCGCATGCTTCGCCGCCTCCATCAGCCCCGCCAGCAGCGCGTTTTGGTGTCCGCGGTTCCGGCTCAGCTTCACCCCGGAAAACACCCCCGGTTTCTCCGCATGAAGCTCCGCAATAATGTCCCAGGTGCGATCCTTGGAGCCGTCGTTCACAAAAAGCACGCGGCTGTCCCCGGAAATTCTGCCGGCCTCCGCCAGTTCCCCCAGCTTCCGGTTCAGTCGGGACGCCGTTTCATGCAGCACCGCTTCCTCGTTATAGCAAGGTACGACCACATAAAGTCTGGTCATGCCAATCCTTCCTTTCATTGCAATAACTCCATCATAGCCCGGCGTTCCCTGCTTGTCAAGGCGGCGGGGAATGTGTACAATGGAGCTGTACCCTTCCAATCAACCAACGTATTTCCAGGAGGTTTTCATGCACAAGAATCAGCAAGGCATGCTGCGCGCCGATGCCCTGGGCGCGGAAATGGAGGGCATATGCCGGGACGAAGGGCGGGCGGTGTTTGTTCCCGGGCTGCTTCCCGGAGAGGAAGCCCTGGTACGCATTGTAAAAGAGCAGAAGCGTTTCGCCTTTGGACGGCTCATGGCGCCGCCTGTCCAGCCCTCCCCGGACCGCCGTCCGCCGGACTGCGACGCCTATCCGCGTTGCGGGGGCTGCACCTGCCGGCACATGCGCTACGAGGCGACGTTGGAGCAAAAGCGCCGCCAGGTGGCCGATTGCCTCCAGCGCATCGGCGGGCTGACCTGTGAGGTGCCTCCCGTGCTGGGCATGGAGCGCCCTTTCGCCTATCGCAACAAAACGGCCCTGCCCATCGGCGGCGCCGCCGCTCAGCCGCTGGCGGGATTTTACGCGCCTCGCAGCCACGCGCTGATTCCTTTAACGGATTGCCCCAACGCCATGCCTCCCGCCGGGGAGATCCTGCGCGCTTTTCTGGATTGGATGCGCGCCTATGGCCTACCGCCTTACCAGGAAGAAAGCCACTCGGGCCTGTGCCGCCATCTGGTGATTCGCGTCAACCGCCGCCATGAAGCCATGGTAACCGTGGTTATCAACGGCACAGCCTTGCCCCATGCCCAAGCCCTGTGGGAGCGCGTGCAGCCGTTGGGCGCCGTCAGTCTTATTCTCAATCGGAATCAGCTCCAAACAAACGTTATTCTCGGTTCCTCGTATACCACCCTATACGGTCTGGATACCCTAGAGGATGAACTCTGCGGTTCCCGCTTCGAGCTGCATCCCGCCAGTTTCTTTCAGATTAACCCCATGCAAACTGAAGCACTATACGGCCTGGCGCTGGATTTTGCACAGTTGCGCGGGGACGAAACCGTCTGCGACCTGTACTGCGGGGCCGGCACCATTTCCCTGATGCTGGCGCGGCACTGCCGCAAGGTGCTGGGCGTGGAGATTGTGCCCCAGGCCATCGAGAATGCCCGGGCCAACGCCTCCCGCAACGGCGTGACCAATGTGGATTTCCGCTGTGCCGCCGCCGAAGCGCTGCTGCCTCAGCTGGTGGAGCAGGGCCTGCGCCCGCAGGTAATGGTGGTAGACCCGCCGCGCAAGGGGCTGGATCCCGCCGTCATTGACGCCATGGCATCGGCGGCGCCGGAGCGGATCGTATACGTTTCCTGCAACCCGGCTACCCTGGCGCGGGACGCGGCGCTGCTCTGCCAGCGGGGCTATGCCCTGGAAAAGGTCCAGAGCGTGGACATGTTCTGCTGGACCAGCGGGATTGAAACCGTGGCCAGCCTGATCCGGCAAGCGCCGCAACACGCGTGAGACGCCGCCCAGGCTTGCACGCCCACCCGGCGGCGCAGGGCGCGCTGCCAAGGGACGGTTCCGCCCTGTGTCTTCTGGTCGGGCAATTTCCAATTTGCCAGAATCCGGAAAAATGCCCCGCTTTTTTTGTAAAATGTCTTTCAAGTTTCGACAAGATAGGGTATAATGAGCGTTGGGAAAATCCAAGCGGAATGAGGTTGATGGCGTGACTGATTTTGTTAGCACTTGGAATTCTGATTCTTTCCTGACTTATCCCGTCGGACCCCTGGGACTGATCGCCATGCACGGTACGGAAGAGCTGGGCGAAAAAGTCAACGAATGGCTGTTGAAATGGCGTTCCCATACCGACGAAGCGACCGCTCCTGGAGATATGCGTACCGCTCCCGGCTTGGAGCGGCAGGACTTTTTGATCAAGGTGCATTGCCCGCGCTTTGGCAACGGCGAAGGCAAGGGCATGATCAAGGAATCCGTGCGCGGCTATGACATCTACATTCTTTGCGATGTGGGCGCGTACAACTGCACCTACGATATGTACGGCCAAAAAATACCCATGAGCCCTGACGACCACTTCATGGATTTGCGGCGGATTATCGCGGCCATCGGGGGAAAGGCCAAGCGTATCAACGTCATTATGCCCATGCTCTACGAAGGCCGGCAGCACCGCCGTTCCTCCCGTGAAAGCCTGGACTGCGCCATGGCGTTGCAGGATCTGGAGCGCATGGGCGTAAGCAACATCATCACCTTCGACGCTCATGATCCCCGGGTGCAAAACGCCATTCCCACCAGCGGTTTTGAATCCGTGATGCCCTCGTATCAGATTTTCAAAGCGTTGCTTAAGCGCGACAAAACCCTCCAGATTGACAAGGATCACATGATGATCGTCAGCCCCGACGAAGGCGCCATCGACCGGAATATCTTTTATTCCTCCGTGCTGGGGTTGGACATGGGGCTGTTTTATAAGCGCCGGGATTATACCCGCATTGTAAACGGCCGCAATCCCATTATCGCCCACGAATACCTGGGCGATTCCGTGGAAGGCAAGGACGTGTTTGTGGCGGACGACATCATCTCCTCCGGCGAATCCGTCATCGACCTGGCCCGGGAGCTGAAAAAACGCAAGGCGAACCGCATTTTCGCCGCGGCGACCTTCGCCCTGTTCACCAATGGCCTGGAAATGTACAACAAAGCCTATGAAGAAGGCATCATCGATCGGGTGATCGCCACCAACCTGACCTATCGCACCCCTGAGCTTCAGGCTGCGGACTGGTTTGTGGAAGCGGACATGAGCAAGTACATCTCCTACATCATCGCCACCCTGAATCATGATCGTTCTCTTTCCAAGCTGTTAAACCCTTACGACCGTATTCATAAGCTGCTTTCCCGTTACAATGCCGAGCAAACTGCCTCCGGCATTCGGTTGGTGTAAACGATGGCTGAAATGGAATTTCGCGCCGCCCGTGGCGCAGACGTACCGGAATTGGCCGCTTTGAAGTCGCGTCATGTACGCATGCTTTACCGCGGCTTTCTTCCTTATCCGCTGCTCGCCTACGCCGAGCCGGCCTACTATGAGGAACAATTCCAGAACTGGATCAGTCAGGATCGTTTCCGGCTGGACGTGCTGGCATTGGAAGGCGTTCTGCAGGGCTACGTAGTATACGGTCAGGAACAGGCGGAGCCTCAGTTTGGCCTGATTCAAGAGGTCGCGCTGGACGTGACGTGCGACAGGCTGGACTACCGGCTCCTCTATGACCACGCCTTGACCGCCTTACGGCGCGATGACTACAATCAGGTGCATCAATGGGTGTTACGCGACAATTTCCGTCTGCGTTTTCTGCTGGAACGTTTCGGCTTCAAAGCGGACGGCGCACGCCGTACCGTCACCTTTGAGGGACAGCAGCTGCAAATCGCCCGCTACCTGTACCGGGGGTAAACTTCGCAGCAGTTGCCTACAACAAACAGCCGCCAGGGCTGTTGCAAAAATGGAAACGCGATAGCAACCTGCACAAAAAAGCAGCAGCCGACAACCAAAACCGGCCGCAAAAGAAGTGTTTTGGCTTCTTCTGCGGCCGGCTTTTGTGTTGTTTTTGGGTTGGCTATTTTGCAACAGCCCCCTAGGCTGCTGAAAAAAGCATGTTTTTTTCACACCAGCATAATACAGATGAAACTATCGACTTCCTAATACTATTCTCAAATAGAGCTGGACCATTCGATAACCAGTCGTCAGGTAACGCTTCGCTCCCTAACTCCTTTTCCTTTCATCGCTTTGCGATAGGAAAACGATGGAAGATTTCATCCCCCACCCCCCCAGCCTGGGGACCAGTCCCCAGACCCCTTCTTCGCCTGCGCTTATGGGGCGTTTTTATCTGAGAATAGTATAACTTGCAAAAGTTTCATCAAGTATGGAGCCCGAAGGTTTCCAAAGGGCGATCGGAAAGCCCTTTGGTCGCGCCCGCGGGCGC
>CAZINY010000066.1:0-12835 GCA_964540735.1 uncultured Oscillospiraceae bacterium | reverse complement strand
CTGACTTTAGTATATCAGAAAAGGCCGCATGATGCGACCTTTTTTGACAGGCTGAGGCCCTGCATCCGGAAAAGGATGCAGGGCCTGCTTTTTGCGCTTGCGATGCAGGCATCAGCCGCCGGGTTTGCGCCCTACCAGGAAGAAGCGGTGAATGGTGCCCCGGATGCTGCCTTCCTGTTCCAGGCGCTCCTGCATGCGCAACAACCGGTCGAAGCAGCGCTCCACGGAGAAGCCGGGAAACTCCCAGGGAAGCACCCGGGCGAACCATACGAACGCGCCCACGTCATAAAAAAGGATGGGGCAGAAGGCTTCGCCGGCCTGCTCCAACTGGAATCCCGCCGCTTTCGCGGCCTGACACTGCTCTGCCAGCGTGTGATGGGGAAAAGGTTTTTCCAGCCCGGGAAGCACCATTTCCACCAGATCCCGGTCGTTCTCTGCGCCCACCTGTTCGGTGATCCATACGCCGCCGGGGCGGAGGACCCGGTAGCATTCCTGGAGATCGTAATCGCCATGCCGGTTGATGAGCAGGTCAAAAGCGCCGCTGTCAAAGGGAAGCCGGGCGGGATTGCTGCAGGGCCGGAAATCAATGCCCAGGGGCAGCAGGCGCTCACGGCACAGCGCCACATTGGGCGGATAACCTTCCGTGGCGGCGGTGTTCCCGTAAGGATGCCCCAGGGAGAGCAGATATTCTCCGCCGCCCGTGTCGTAATCCATCAGCTTGCTTTCCGGACGCAGATGGCTGCGCACCATGGCGTCATAGTCCCAGGGAAGGTCGCGCTCCTCATCATAGCGGCCTTCCAAATGCGAAAAATCCCATCCGTGCATGTGCGCTGCGGCTTCCTCAGCCTCCCAGCGCGCTTTCCATGTCTGTTGATCCATATCCTTGAGCTCCTTTCAAATTTCCCGCGGGACCTTTGGAAGGGCGCAGCTCCGACGGCATCCCCGCATGCACCCGACGCAACCTGCCGTCAGCAGGGGAACTGCGCCGGGAACCTAATTCGCAGCATCACCGCTTGCCCCTTTCTGCTCAGTTGACCCTGCGCGTAATAACAAAGAGCGAGGTCCGGGCGCTCTTGCGATGCCCAAACCTCGCTGCTCTGATGGAATGTACGCAGTCCATTCCGTAAAACCGGCAGATGCCGGTCGCGGTCTTACTTGATCTCGACCTTGGCGCCCACTTCGGCGAACTTGGCCTTGATCTGCTCGGCCTCTTCCTTGCTGACGGCTTCCTTCAGGGTCTTGGGAGCGGACTCCACAATCTCCTTGGCTTCCTTCAGGCCCAGGCCGGACACGACTTCGCGCACAACCTTGATGACCTTGATCTTCTCGGAACCGGCATCGGCCAGCACCACGTCGAACTCGGTCTTCTCTTCCTCAGCGGCAGCGGCAGCGCCAGCGCCACCGGCAACCACGGCCACGGGGGCGGCAGCGGACACGCCAAACTTCTCTTCCATAGCCTTGACCAGATCGGCCAGCTCCAGCACCGTCATAGACTCGACGGCGGCAATGATCTCCTCATGAGTCATGATTTTCAGCCTCCTATACGGTTGATTTCAAAAAATGTGATTTCCCCGTCCCTTACGCGGCGGGGCGGCGGGAAATTATTCCTCCCCGGCCTTCTGCTTGCGGTACGCTTCCACCACGCGGACGAAGCTGCTGATGGCGTTGGTCATGCTGCCGAGCAGCTTGGCCAGCAATACCTCGCGGCTGGGCAGGGAAGCCAGGCTCTTGATGGTGCTTACGTCCACCGCCTTGCCATCCAGCAGGCCGCCGCGGATTTCCAGCGAGGTCAGCTTCTTCTTCTCGATGAAGTCGTTGATGATCTTGGGGGCGGACACGGCGTCCTTCATGCCGAACACGAAGGCGTTGGGGCCCTCCAGCAGGTGGTCCAGGCCTTCGATGCCCTTCTCCTGCAGCGCCTTCAGCACCAGCCGGTTCTTCAGCACGCAGTAGTGCACATCCTGGGCGCGGCACAGCGCGCGCAGCTCCGTTACGTCCGCCACATTCAGACCGTTGTACGCGCAGATCACCACGGACTGCGCGCCGTCCAGCTTCGCTTTGATGTCTTCGACAATCTGCTCTTTCAGGACGCGGTTCTTGCTCTCAGTTGCATTGCTCATGTTTTTCTTGCACCTCCTCAATGGTTCAGTGTAAAAAGAAAACCCTCGCGCAGGCGCAAGGGATGAGCAAAAGCATATCCTTCACACCTCGGCAGGCGGAGCGTCGCTCCCTTAAACCCCGAAGGGCACCGGCTGTCTACGGCACAGGCTTCTTTCAAAACCTTGTCTATTATACCAGCCCCCAGCCGCGTTGTCAATCCCCGGCGGGGGGATTCATGAAAAAACAATGTAGAGCTACAATACATATTGGACAGTAGAGCAAAAAAGGAAGAGACTTGAGCGCCCATGTGGTACAATGGCGATTATATGGGGTGAGCCGGATGCTCCGAAGCAAAAAGACGGACGTATGCTACGTGCTGGCGATGGCCGTAGCGCTGGCGCTGGCCGTGGGGTTATGGGGGATTGTGGAGGAAAAGCCGTCAGCCGCGCAGGCCCAGCCCTATGAATCGCTGCTGTTTGACGCCACCCGGGTGCATTGCGTGGACATTGCCATGGCGGACTGGGATGCGATGATTGCCAACGCCGCCATGGAGACGTACTACAAATGCGACGTAACCATCGACGGGGAACGGTACGCCCATGCGGCCATCCGCACCAAGGGGAATACCTCCCTTTCCACCGTGGCGCAGCTGGGCTCGGAACGGTATTCCTTCAAAATCGAGTTCGATCATTTCAACGAAGCCGCCACCTATCACGGCCTGGATAAACTGAACCTGAATAACCTGATTCAGGACGCCACCATGATGAAGGATTATCTGGCGTATACGCTGATGCGGCAAATGGACGTGCCCGCGCCCCTGTGCAGCTATGTGCAGCTGACGGTGAACGGGGAGCCGTGGGGCCTGTACCTGGCGGTGGAAGGCGTGGAGGAGTCCTTCCTGGCCCGCAACGGGATGACCCGGGGAGAACTGTACAAGCCGGACAGCATGTCCATGGGCATGGCCGGGGATGCGGAAGCGCCGGAGGAAGCGGGCTTCGCCTGGCAGCCGGCAGGCTTTGGGCAAAACAACGACGATGTGAAACTGATTGATTCCGGCGACAGCCCGGAGAACTATCCCAACATTTTCAACAACGCGAAAACCCCCGTGACCCGGGCGGACCAGGAGCGTTTGGTGGCTTCGCTGCGCCGCCTGAACGCGGGCGAGGACCTGGCGGAAACCGTGGACCAGGAGGAAGTGATCCGCTATCTGGCGGCGCATCATTTTTTGTGCAACGATGACAGCTACACGGGCATGATGGTGCACAATTACTATTTGTATGAGGAGCAGGGCCGCCTGTCCATCATTCCCTGGGATTACAACCTGGCCTTCGGAGGCTTTTCCGCGGGGAACGACGCCACCAGCGACGTCAACGCGCCCATGGATTCTCCCGTCAGCGGCGGAACCACGGCGTCGCGGCCGCTGATCGCGTGGATTTTCGAGGACCAGGAATCCCTGGACGCCTACCATGCGGTATACGGCGAATTGCTTGCTTTCTGCCGGACCGGCGACGCGCTGGCGCAGGAGATTGACCGGGTGGCGGAGCTGATTCGCCCCTTTGTGGAGGCGGACCCCACGGCGTTTTATTCCCCGGAGGAGTTCCGCAAGGGCGTGGATACCCTGAAACGCTTCTGTGAAAGGCGCATCCAAAGCCTGCAGGGGCAGCTGGACGGAACCGTTCCCGCCACGTCCCAGGAGCAGTGGGACAACCGGGAAATGCTGGTGGACGCCAGCGACATTTCCACGCGGGACATGGGATACATGGAAACGGCCAGTGCGCCGGGACAGGCGGGACCCGGCGGAGCGTTCCCGGACATGCCGTCATTTGACGCCGCGGAAGCGCCCGACCGGCAGCCCGAGGACGGCATGACGCCCAGCGGCGGGGAGAGCGCGGACTTCAGCGCCTCGGGTGGGGAGCAGGCGGCGGAGCTTTTCTTCGGCAGCGCCGGGAACGCCGCGGAAGGCGAAGCCGCCGGGGACGCCTTCCCCGAAGCCGGCTATGTTTCCAACGCGCCGCTTGTCTGGCGGCAAACGGAGGGGGAACAGGGCGCCGCTTTCGTACGGTTCCTGACGCTGGGATGCATCCTGGCCTTGCTGCTGGCGCTGCTCCTGGTCCGGCGCGCGGACGCGCATAACCGGTAAAATCCGGTACTGCCGGGGGCGCCGGGCGCGTCCATGTGCCTGATTTTCTAAGCGGCTGTGCGGAATTTTCGCTGCGCTGGGCGTATTGGCTGGAAAGATACGTCCCGGCGTGCGTTTTTTTCCGCATTTGGCGGGAAGAAAAACTGATATGGTACAGGTAACAAGCAAAAGCAAAGCGAAAAAAACGGCTGTCGGGAGGCCGTTTTGGCGCCGTGCTGCGCGAATTTCTGCAAGGAGGGAGAAAATGGAATGAAGAAACTATCTTTGTTGGTGGCTATCATGATGCTGTTGAGCTGCCTGGGCGGCGCGCTGGCGGAAGAGACGGCCACGGAAGCGCCCGCCTCTGCGGCGGACGTGATCGACCAGGCCAACGCCACGGCGGATTCGGAAGCCGCCGCGGCGGAACAGGCGTACCTGGAGTCCGATTGCGCGTACTCCGTCATTGAGGCGGACGAGGCTACCGGCCAGGTCCGACTGACGTACATGGAAGGCGTCACCCCCATCCTGGAGGTGGACGGCCTGAAGTTCAAGGACCTGAACAAGAACGGCGCCCTGGACGTGTATGAGGACTGGCGGGAGGAAACCGACACCCGCGTGGCCGATCTGATCGCCCAGATGACCTCGGAGGAGGAGGTCGGCCTGCTGTTCTGCGTAAACACCCAGTTGGCGGACGCGCGGAACATGATTCAGGAATACCAGCTGACCTGCCAGCTGTTCAACCTGAACGGCACCCCCATTATTACTATGGCATCGTTCTGCTGATTATCCTGCTGTTCAATATGCTGATTACGCCGCTGATCACCCAGAGCCAGGTGGTGGAGGTGGGTTACGACACCTTTATGGACATGATCGACGACAAAAACATCGGCGTGGTGGAGGTGGAGGACAATCAGATTCTTTTCACCGATAAAACCGGGAGCATCGTCTACAAGACCGGCCTGATGGATGGCCCTACGCTGACGGAACGCCTCCACGCCTCCGGCGCAGAGTTCACCCGCGTCATTGAGGAACCCATCTCTCCCATCTGGAATTTCCTGCTGACGTTCCTGCTGCCGATTCTCATTTTTGTCGGTCTCGGACAGTACATGAGCAAAAAGCTGATGGAACAGGCCGGGGGCAAGAACGCCATGGCCTTCGGAATGGGCAAAAGCAACGCCAAGGTCTATGTCCAGTCCAGCAAGGGCATCAAATTTGCCGATGTGGCTGGCGAAGAAGAAGCCAAGGAAAGCCTGAAGGAGATCGTGGATTATCTGCACAACACCAAGAAGTACAGCGAGGCCGGCGCTTCCATGCCCAAGGGCGTGCTGCTGGTAGGCCCTCCAGGCACCGGTAAAACCATGCTGGCCAAGGCGGTGGCAGGCGAGGCCAACGTGCCCTTTTTCTCCATGTCCGGCTCGGAGTTTGTGGAAATGTTCGTTGGCATGGGCGCGTCCAAGGTTCGGGATCTGTTCAAGCAGGCCAAGGAAAAGGCGCCCTGCATCGTGTTCATTGACGAGATCGACGCCATCGGCCAGAAGCGCAATTCCGGCAGCGGCTACGGCGCCAACGACGAGCGGGAACAGACGCTGAACCAGCTGCTCACCGAAATGGACGGCTTTGAAGGGAACACGGGCGTTATCATCCTGGCGGCCACCAACCGGCCCGAATCGCTGGACCCCGCCCTGACGCGCCCCGGCCGGTTTGACCGGCGGGTGCCCGTGGAGCTGCCCGACCTGGCGGGAAGGGAAGCCATCCTGAAGGTTCACGCCAGAAAGATCAAGACGGCGGAGGACGTGGATTTCCATACCATCGCACGCATGGCCTCCGGCGCTTCCGGCGCGGAACTGGCGAATATCATTAACGAGGCCGCGCTGCGCGCCGTGCGCAATGGGCGCACCATTGTCAACGAGTCCGATCTGGAGGAGAGCATCGAGGTGGTCATCGCCGGTTACCAGAAGAAAAACGCCGTGCTCTCCGACCATGAAAAGAAGGTAGTCGCGTACCATGAGATCGGCCATGCGCTGGTGGCGGCCAAGCAGAGCAATTCCGCGCCGGTGCAAAAGATCACCATTATTCCCCACACCTCCGGCGCCCTGGGCTATACCATGCAGGTGGATGACGGAGACAAGTATCTGCTGACCAAGGAGGAGATCGAGAACAAGATCGCCACCTTTACCGGCGGCCGGGCGGCCGAGGAGATTATCTTCGGCTCCTACACCACGGGCGCGTCCAACGACATCGAGCAGGCGACCAAGCTGGCCCGGGCCATGATTACGCGGTATGGCATGAGCGAGGACTTTGACATGGTGGCGATGGAAACCGTCAATAATCAGTATCTGGGCGGCGACACATCGCTGGCCTGCTCCCCCGAGACACAGCGGGAGATTGACCGCAAAGTGGTGGAACTGGTGAAGCGGCAGCATGAAAAAGCCAAGAAGATTTTGGAAGACAACCGGGAGAAGCTGGACGAGCTGGCCAGGTTCCTGTATGAAAAGGAAACCATTACCGGCGATGAGTTTATGGCGATCCTGACGGGAGGCGAAAAGAAATGAGCAGGCGTTCAGGGTTTGGCTGGCTCGAGCTGGCCATCGGCGTTATCCTGATTGTGCTGGGGGTGCTGGCTTTTGCACAGCCGGATTTCGCCCTTACCAGCCTGGTGTTTGCCTATGGCGTGGCCGCCGTGGTCATGGGCATAGCGGATATTATCCTGTATATTGAAGTGGAACGGTACACGGGCGTCGGCCCCATTCTGTCCCAGATTTCCGGCATCCTGAGCGTCATGTCCGGCATCATGCTGACGATTTATCCCCGCACGGGGGTCCTGGTGCTGACGGTGCTGTTCCCCATCTGGTTCATCGCCCACTGCGTTTCCCGCCTGGCCCAGTTGAACCATGTCCGCTATGTGGCGGGCAACGGCCCCTACTATTTTGCGCTGGTCCTGAATATGATCGGCCTGATTCTGGGTTTCCTGATGTGCCTGCGGCCGCTGTTCACCCTGGCAACGCTGCGGTATTTTGCGAGCTTCTATCTCATCCTGCTGGGCATTGACGCCGTGGTGATGGCGGTCAGCCGGATGGGAACGCGGCGCTGAGGCGAAGCCCGGGTCTGTATTTGCGCGGCAAGGAGGCTTAATGTGCTGAAATTATTCCGAAAAATGCGGCGGGGGGAGTGGGGCATGGCCGCGCTCTGCGTGCTGCTTATTCTGGGCCAGATCTATTTCGACCTGGCGCTGCCCGAATATATGAGCGATCTAACGTACGTATCGAGTCGCCGGAAAGCACCATGTGCCCGTGTCATGATTCAGAACAACCCCATGCTGATGCTGGACGAGGCCACATCCTCGGTTGATACGCGCACCGAGCAGATTACCCAGCGGGCCATGGACCGCCTGACGGAGCACCGTACCAGCTTTGTCATTGCGCACAGGCTTTCCACCATCCGCAACACGGACCTGATTCTGGTGCTGAAGGACGGCGACATCATCGAGCAGGGCGACCATGAACAGCTGCTGGCCAAGGGCGGCTTCTACGCCGACCTTTACAACAGTCAGTTTGAGAAGGCGTCCTGACCCTGGAGCAGAAAACACAGACAGAGAGGCGTTTGTGTATATTCATCGCTTCGGCATCCTGTACCAGCACTATGCCCAACTGACCCGCCGCGCCTGGGGAATCCCGATTTGATTCCGCGCCGGAGCGGACATTGCCGCCTTTGGCCGGGCGCTTTTCAGGTAAGGAAAAGGCCGCGGAGGAGGCGAGTTTCGCCGCAAACCCTCCGAAGAACCTTTGGCCGAAGGGGAAAGCCTTGTGTCTCCACGGAAATCCGGATGCGGGATGTTTTGACGGGTAATTTTCAACGCTTGCAAAGGCGCTGGAAAAGCGGCGTGCGCTACTTTGGCGTATCGTCCAAAGCGGAAGGGCATTGGTTTCGCGGGCAAACGCAGCGCCCTGCCGGTAAAACCGGCATACGCGGAAAAAGGGGCTATTGCACAATGGCCAACCCGAAAAAATGCACAAAAAACCGGCCGCAGAAGAAGTCAAAACACTTCTTTTGCGGCCAGTTGTGGTTGTTGGCTGCTGCTTTTTTGTGCAGGTTGCAATTGCATTTCCCTTTTGCAATAGCCCCCAAATTGTTGAAAAAAGACATATTTTTCATGTGTATATATGGAAAATGAAATTTCAGCTTTCCTTACTTGCAAAAAAATTCAACAAGTATGGGGCCGAAGGAGTCCAGGGGGCGATCGGAAAGCCCCCTGGACGCGCCCGCAGGCGCGAAATCTTCTGTGCCTGCAAGAAGGTATCGTATGACTTGCAAAAAAGATGAGACAGAAGATTTTGCCAACAAACGGATACGCCACCTGCCTACGCACACCGGCAAGGGGCGGCTTCAGACTGCTGCAAAAAACCTGCTTTTTGATGATGAGGCTGGAATCAGGGAATTTCCTGTTCCTTAACCTGCAAAAGCAATGGCAAGTACGGGGCCGAAGGCTTTCAAAGGGCGACCGGAAAGCCCTTTGGTCGCGGCCACAGGCGCGAAATTCCCTTTGCTTGCAAGAAGGCATTGCAGGATTTGCAAACATAATGAGGCGGGGGATTTTGCCAACAAACGGATATGCCCCCTGCCTGGTTTACAGGCAGGGGGGCATCTTGGTTACCTTATTACGGTTAGGGACAGGGCTTACTGAATTTCTACACCCTGGACCACAAACATCAGCTCGCCGGCAATAAAAGCGGGGGTGATGGGTTCGCCGGCCTTGGCGCTGGTGCCCTCGATGTCCGCCACAAAGCAGCTGTTCTCGTCGAGAATCTGATTGCCCTCGTTGTCGTACAGGGGGCCTTCAAACACGTCGAACTCGCCGGAAACGATCTTTTCCCGGGCGGCTTCAATGGCTTCGGCAGTGCCCTCGGCGCAGTTCTTGCTCAGGGGAGACAGGTCCACCAGGCCATCCGCCATGGTCAGGAAAATCTTCTCAGGCTTCCAGGTGCCGTCGATGACTTCCTGCACTTCCATGGTATAAACGGCGCCCCAGTTCCATATGGGAGCGGTCAGGTGCGCTTCGGGAGCGTCCACGCTCATGTCCGCGTTATAGCCGCAGCCCCACACGCCGCGCTCCTGAGCGGCAATCTGGGGATTGGCAGTGTCGCAGTGCTGCGCAATGACGTCGCAGCCCATATCTAGCAGGGCGTCGGCAGTCTGGCGCTCCAGGGTGGCGTCATACCAGCTGTTGGTGTACTTCACGTAGACCACGGCGTCGGGGTTCACGCTCTGCACGCCCAGGGCAAAGGCGTCAAAGCCGCCGATTACTTCGGGGGTCTGCATGGCCGCCACATAACCGATCTTGTTGCTCTGGGTCTTCATGCCCGCGGCAATGCCGGAGAGGTAGCGCGCCTGATAAATGGCGCCGAAGTAGTTGTTGAAGTTCACATCATTGCTCATGTAGCCGGAGCAGTGAGAGAAAATGACCTCGGGATATTCTTCCGCCATTTCCGCCATGTAGTTCATATAGCCGTAGGAGTTGCCAAAGATGATCTGGCAGCCGGCCTCGATCAGCTCCAGCATGGCGGCGTCGCAGGCGCTGTCTTCGGGAATGTTGGTCTTGATGATGATCTGGTCATCGGTGAGGCCCAGGGCTTCCTGCATGGCCAGCAGTCCCTGATAGTGAGCGTAGGTATACCCCTTGTCGCTTACGTCGCCGATGAAGATGAAGCCCACCTTCACGTCTTCCTTGGCCACGGGAGCAAACTCCGCGCTGGCGGCGCCAACCATACCCAGGGTCAGCATGAGGCAGAGAACCCAAGCAAGCACCTTTTTCATGTTTCCTTCTCCTCCGCTTTCGTTTCGCAGATGTAAGTGCTATTTTCCCAATCAATCGTCCCGCAGGCGGATGTTGCCATCCTCTATGGCGTCCACGATTGCTAAGGACACAATTTTCACGCCCTCTTCCCGGAGTTTCTGCCCTCCGGGCTGAAAGCCCTTCTCCACGCAAACTCCCGCGCCCACCAGCTGGCAGCCGGCCTGACGCAGAATGTCCCGCAGCCCTTCAATGGCCTCCCCATTGGCCAGAAAGTCGTCGATAATCAGCACCCGCATGCCTGCTTGCAGGTATTTGCGGCTGACCCGCACGGTATGCATCTGCTGATGGGTAAAGGAGTACACCTGGGCGGTGTACACGTCCGAGCCCACGTTGCGGTGATCCCCTTTTTTGGCAAACACCACCGGGATGCCGCCAAAGGCCTGCGCCGTGGTGATGGCAACTGCGATACCGCTGGCTTCCACCGTGAGAATGCAGTCCACCTGCTCGTCGCGGAAGGCCTCGTGAAACGCCTGTCCCATCTGGGTGCACAGCGCTACATCAATGCGATGGTTCAGAAAGCTGTCCACCTTGACAATATCGGACCCCAGCCCCACGCCCTTCCGGCGAATGGCTTCCTTCAGCGCTTCCATGCCGTCACCTCAAAACACGAACATTCATAGGGAACACGGCTTTATTGTACTGCATTTTCCTGAACTGCGCAAGAGCCTTTTCAGGCGTTTTTCAGAGAAAATGGAAAATTTTGCCGGTTTTGGCGGCAAGGCCCGGCTTTACCCCCGACGATGGCGGTTGATACGCTGGACGGGCTTGGCCAGGTTGCCGCGGCTCTGGACATGGGGGGCGGATGCGCCGCCCTGTTTCGGCGCGGCAGGATGCATGCGGCCATCCTTGCCAATGGTAATGGGTTGTCCGCCGAAAGGCGTTTTGGCCTTGAGGGGCGTCCTGGGGGCAGGCTGCGGCCGAGCCGCTTTGACGGGCGCAGCGTTTCCTTGACGGTCCACCCTGGCAGGGCGCGGAACGCGCGGCTTGGGTTCGGAGGGAGTGGTAACTTCCATGGGCCAGGGGCTCTCCTTCACCGGCAGGCGGCGGCGGATGAGCTTCTCAATTTGTCCCAGCTGCTTGATTTCGTCAATACAGCAGAAGCTGACGGCCTTGCCGGTGCGCCCGGCACGGCCCGTGCGCCCGATGCGGTGCACGTAGGCCTCGGGCTCGTTGGGCAGGTCATAGTTGAACACGTGGCTCAGCCCGGCAATGTCGATGCCCCGGGCGGCGATGTCCGTGGCCACCAGCACTTTGCTCTCGCCACGTTTGAAGCTGTCCAGAGCGGCCTGCCGGGCGTTCTGGCTTTTGTCCCCGTGTATGGCTGCCGCAGGAATCCCTGCCCGGGCCAGGTCGCGGACAATACGGTCCGCGCCGTGCCTGGTGCGGGAGAATACCAGGGCGTTTTCCACATCGGGTTCCCGGAGCAGCTGGGCCAGCAGATGCTTTTTATTGGCCTTGTCCACATAATACAGGGTCTGTTCAATGGCTTCCACCGGCGAGGATACCGGGTCCACCTTGACGGTCTCCGGCGCATGGAGCAGCTGCATGGCCAGGGTTTCCACTTCAGGGGGCATGGTGGCGGAGAACAACAGCGTCTGGTGCTTGGCGGGCAGCTTGGCCGCGATGCGCCGCACATCGTGGATAAATCCCATGTCCAGCATGCGGTCCGCCTCGTCCAGGACGAAGGTTTCCACATAGTCCAGGCGGACGTATCCCTGATTCATCAGGTCCATCAGCCGTCCGGGGCAGGCTACCACGATGTCCGCGCCCCGGTGCAGGGCTTCTACCTGGGCGTTCTGGTTCACGCCGCCGAACAGTACGCAGGAAAACAGGGCCAGCTGCTTCCCATAGGCTACGAAGTTATCCTGAATCTGCTGGGCCAGCTCCCGGGTTGGGGTAAGAATCAGCGCCCGGATCGGCCGGGGCGCGCCGGGACGTACGGGGCGGCGCGCAAGATTTTGCAGAATGGGCAGGGCAAAGGCCGCGGTTTTGCCCGTGCCGGTCTGGGCGCAGCCCAGTACGTCCCGGCCGGATAATACCAGGGGAATCGTCGCCGCCTGGATAGGCGTAGGGGCGTCGTAGCCGCTCCTGGCTACGGACTGCAATAACTGGGGCATCAGGTGCATGGATGCAAACGTCATGTTTTCTGTTCCTATTCTGAAATTTTGCGCCATAGGCGCCGGTTGCTAATTGTATCACATCCGCCGCCATCCCACAAGCTGCGGGAAAGGCTTCGAGCATAGAACCTGGCGTTTGGACAGGGTTATTTTTGCTTTTTTTTCAAAAAAACTATTGACAATTTCTCGCATCTGCGCTATATTATGAAAGCTGTCAGAAATGCAGCATGTGGGCCCGTAGCTCAGCTGGATAGAGTGTTTGACTACGAATCAAAAGGTCGTGGGTTCGAATCCCGCCGGGCTCACCAGTAAAAAGTCCTTAAGCCATAAGGGTTTGAGGGCTTTTTCATTTTTGGAAGATGTACTTTTTTGTGGTCTGACGGCCTCAATAATTCAACTTTAGTTCAACTCGCCTTTCAAATTCAAGCCTTTTTCAAGAAAATGCTGGATAGAATATCTGCATTGCGCTGGTCGGCTTCTTCCATCACATGAGCATAGATATTGGCTGTTGTACTCACCTGAGCGTGCCCTAATCGCTTTGAAATACTCACACTATCAACACCATTAAAGTACAGCATAGAAGCCATTGTGTGCCTAGATAGTGTCTACATGAGATTAAGCCAAAACAGCCAGCCAAATAGCGATACA
>CAZINY010000065.1:0-13171 GCA_964540735.1 uncultured Oscillospiraceae bacterium | reverse complement strand
CCAGGGGGCGATCGGAAAGCCCCCTGGTCGCGCCCGCAGGCGCGAAATCCCCTGTATTTGCAAGAAAACAAGGGACAACATGCAAAAGTTCCATCAAGTATGGAACCCGAAGGAGTCCAGGGGGCGACCGGAAAGCCCCCTGGTCGCGCCCACAGGCGCGAAATCCCCTGTATTTGCAAGAAGACAAGGGATACTTTGTCAACGGTTTAGGGGCGGGAGAAAGCCTCTCCCGCCCCCAGATAGCTGAAAATGCGCTGTTTTTATGTGAACACTGGGAAAATGTATTTTCACTTTCTTAACAGGCAAAAGTTCCATCAAGTATGGGACCCGAAGGAGTCCAGGGGGCGATCGGAAAGCCCCCTGGTCGCGCCCACAGGCGCGAAATATCCTGCATTTGCAAGAATACAAGGGACAACATGCAAAAAAAGAAACAAGATACCTTGTCAACAGTTTAAGGGCGGGAGAATGCTTCTCCCGCCCCTTGCCTGTTTTTGTGACGTGTTTTATTGAATAATCATCCGTCCGCAGGTCTCGCACTCCACGATCTCCGCGCCGGACTTGATCCGGCGCAGAATGGCCGAGGGTTGCGAGGTGTTGCAACCGGAGCATTGATCTCCGATAAGCCGGGAAACGGGCGGAGAAATGTGCTTCTTGATGGTGTTGTACTCCTCCAGCAGGGCGGGAGAGATGCCCGCCTTTTTGCTCTCCGCAACTGCGCGCTGGGCGTCCAGGGCAGCCTTTTGGGTTTTGAGCTCCTTGTCGTAGCCCACCTTCAGCTGATCGAACTCCTGCTTGGCCTTGGCGGCTTCGTGACGGATGGAGCGCTGCTTGTTGTCGTAATCGGAGGTGTCCTTTACAATGCGGCGCATTTCCTGCTCGTAGGAGCCGATGGTTTCCCGGTGCTTGCTGATTTCGGCCAGCATGCTGCGGGCAGCCTCCAGGTCGGCGGGGGGCTCGGCCTCAAAGCGGGAGGTAATTCCCTTGATTTGCTCTTCGCAGCGGGCGATGGCGTCCTTGATGGCGTCCACACGATCCGCCAGCATGGAAATCTGCTCCTCGATCTGCTTGAACCGCTTCTGCTGCTCGATAATAAAGTTGCGGTTTTTTTCAAGCTTCTGCCTGGTAGGAGAACGGCGAATTTCATTGGCGATGCGGTCGGCCGCCATATCCTCCTGCTGATAGGCCCAAAGAAGCTCCAATTCCTGTTGATCCATGGAAATTCCTCCTTCTGCGGGGTCGTCCAACCTCCCCGCGCAGGCCGCTTATCCCTGATATCCCGGGAGTAGCGATTTCGATACACACACGTTACATTGTAACGCATTCAGATGGGTTTGTAAAGCGTCCGCCAGAGCGAAAATGCCCGGAACCTCCGTGGCATAGTGCCCGCCCTCCAGGGCGACAAGGCCGTTGGCTACGCAGTCCAGGGCTTCGTGATGCTTGATTTCGCCGCTGAGGAAGGCTTCCGCGCCCATTGCCTTCGCCTGGGACCAGCCGTCGCCGCCTGCGCCGGAGGACACCCCCAGGCGGCGCACGGTTTGCGCCTCATGGCCCATAAGGCGCACGGTGGTATGCAACTGCCGGGACAGATAGGTTTGGAGTTCCTGGGCGCTCATGGGAGCGGGAAGCTCGCCCACGCGGAGAAAATCCTCGCCGGAGACATGGCGCAAGCCGCACGCCGCTGCCAGCGCGTCGTTGACGCCGCCCTCCGCGCAGTCCAGATTGGTATGCGCGGACAGCAACGCCATGCGGCCGCGGATTAACCGGCAGAGGATACGGCCCTCAGTATCCTCCTCCGTCAGGCGCTTGCGGGCGTGAAACATCAGCGGATGGTGGGTGAGGATGAGATTTACCCCCCGGGATTCCGCCTCCTGCACAACGCCCTCGGTGCAGTCCAGGGCCGCAAGAATACCTGTAACCGGCTGCTCCATGGCGCCGGTTAGCAGGCCCGCGTTGTCAAAATCAAGCTGGGTGTCAAAAGGCGCGCGTTCGTTTACGTAGGCAAATACATCGGCAACGGTCAGCATGCGTTTCCCTCCTTGGCGGCAAAGGCCGCATAAGCTTCAATCATGATTTCTGTTTGCCGGATCTCCCGGGCGTCCGGCGCATCCGCCTGCAACAGGCCCGCCAGCCGGGCCTCCCAGACGCCCTTGCGCCAGGCGGCATAGTCCGGCATCAAGGGGTCCTCTCCCGCGGCCAGGCACGGCCCCAGCACGCGCTCCAGCTCCGTATAACGGGTGGCGCCGGGAACGGCCTGAAGAAAAACGTACCAGCGGTTGCCCGCGCGGCACAGCTGCTCCCGGGTGAAATGGTACCCGATTTCCTCCACGGCTTGACGCACCTCGGGCAATTCCGTATGGGCGGAGAGCACCAGGGTTGCGCCGGCCAGGCGGTCTTGCCCCCGGCGCAGCATTTCCGCCATGGTACGTCCGCCCATGCCCATAACGGATACGCAGTCCACCGGACGGATCAGGGCGTCCAGCCCGTCGGCAACCACCAGGGTGGCCCGTTGGCGCAGCCCCCGGCGCTCCACCAGCGCGGCGGCCCGGGAAAGGGCCTTGGCGCTGATGTCGCTGAGAATCATCTCGCGGCACCGTCCTTCCTCCAGCAACCGGCAGGGGAGCCGCCCATGGTCCGTACCGATGTCGGCGCCGGTCTCGCAGGGGGGATACAGGGCCATGGCCAGGGATAGGCGTTCGTCCAGCTGAATAGGCTGCATGCCTTTGCTCCTTTCGCAAAGCTGCTTGACGGGCCTGAAAAAGGGGAACGAGGGCAGGCATAGATCGCCTGTCCTCGCTGCATGGGCCCGATGGTATCGTTAAGAAACTCAATCCAAATAATCCTTGAGCTTTTTACTGCGGCTGGGGTGACGGAGCTTGCGCAGCGCCTTGGCCTCAATCTGGCGGATGCGCTCGCGGGTTACGTTGAACTCCTTGCCCACTTCCTCCAGGGTGCGCTGGCGGCCGTCATCCAGGCCGAAACGCAGGCGAAGCACCTTTTCTTCCCGGGGGGTGAGGGTATCCAGCACATCCAGCAGCTGTTCCTTCATCAGTGCGAAGGAGGCCGCCTCCGCGGGGGCGGGAGCGTCGTCGTCCGGGATGAAATCGCCCAGGTGGCTGTCCTCCTCTTCGCCGATGGGGGTTTCCAGGCTCACGGGTTCCTGGGCAATCTTGATAATTTCCCGTACCTTGCTTTCGGAGATGCCCATTTCCTTGGCGATTTCCTCAGGGGTGGGCTCCCGGCCGTACTGTTGCAGCAGCTGACGGCTGACGCGGATGAGCTTGTTGATGGTTTCCACCATGTGTACCGGAATGCGGATGGTCCGCGCCTGGTCGGCAAGGGCCCGGGTAATGGCCTGGCGAATCCACCAGGTGGCATAGGTGGAAAATTTGAAACCCTTGCGGTAATCGAACTTCTCCACCGCCTTGATGAGGCCCAGGTTTCCCTCCTGGATCAAATCCAGGAAAAGCATCCCCCGTCCCACATACCGCTTGGCGATGGATACCACCAGGCGGAGGTTGGCCTCGCTGAGCTTCTTCTTGGCTTCTTCATCCCCGGTTTCCAACCGCTTGGCGATTTCGATTTCCTCCTCGGCGGTGAGCAGGGGCACCTTGCCGATCTCCTTGAGGTACATGCGTACCGGATCGTCGATGCTGATGCCCTCCGGCACGGAGAGGTCATCCTCCAGCCTTTCGGCGGGTTCGGGGGCGGCAGGCTCGGCCTCGGGTTGCGGATCCAGCTCGTTGACCACTTCCACGCCAAGCGCTTCCAGGGTTTCCAGTACCTTATCAAGCTGGTCGGGATCCATGTCCATCTCCATCAGAGCGTTCATGATCTCCTTGTAGGTCAGCTTTCCCTTGCTTTTTCCCAGCTCGTACAGTTCGTTGAGCTTGGCTTGACGGTTATCAGGCGCATTCGTCAAGTGCGATCCTCTCCTTCTTACTTAGGCCGATCTATGGCGGAACATCCTAGCGCGTCGCTTTCATGGCTTTGATCTTTTGGGTAAGGGCCGCCACCTCGCTGAGGGCGGCTTTCTTCTCGTCAGCGGAAAGGCCGTTGACGGTTTTCATAATCTGCCGGATACGGCTTTCCATACGGTTGAGACGCATGGCGGCGACGCAATCCTGCGCCATGCGGATCAATTGGTTGGTATCCTCGCTGGGGGGCGTGAACAGCAAATGGCTGACCCGGGCGCGGACGGCTTCGTCCTCTTCGCGTTCGGCCAGGGAAGCGGGGGACTCGCCCCGCGCCAGCCCCTCATACAAGTTTTTCAGCAGCGGGTCCTGGAAATCCTCCACGGATACAATATCCGCGGGCAAACGCCCCGTGGCCATGAGGGATAGCAGCAATTCCTGCGCGCGCAGCTCCTCGCCGGCCGGTTCCGCGGCAACGGAGCGCGGGGCGGGCGGTTTCATGCGCTGCACGGTTGCGGCGGCCTTGGGCTGGGTGGCGCCTATTTGCGCCAGCAGCACATCGCGGCTGAATCCCGTTTGTACCATCAGCTCCTGGAGATGGTTTTCCATCTCCACGGGTTCCAGGTTGGCCAGCAATTTGGCGCAGGCCTTGGCGTATTCCGTGCGGCCCTCCTGGCTGCTCAGGTCGTAGCTTTCCCTGGCGCGGCGCATGCGGTAGGCGGTGGGGGAAATGGCCGGCAGGGCGGCAAAGGCATCCGGCCCGTCCCGGCGAATGAACTCGTCCGGGTCCAAACCGTCGGGAAAGTCCAGCACCCGGGCGGGCACGCCCTCCTGTTCCAGTATGTCCAGCCCGCGCAGGATGGCATGCTGTCCGGCGCTGTCCCCGTCATAGGCCAGGTAAACCTGGGGGGCGAACCGCTTGAGCAAGCGGGCCTGTTCCGCCGTGAGCGCGGTGCCCAGGGTGGCAGCCACCCCGGTAACGCCGAACTGCGTTAGAGAAACCACATCCATGTATCCTTCCACCAGGATGACCCGGGAAAGGTGGCGCTCCTTGCGCAACAGATTGGCTGCGTAGACGCCCAAACGCTTGTTGAATACCGGCGTGTCGGAGGTGTTCAGATACTTGGGCTGCTGGTCGCCCATGGCGCGGCCGCCAAAGGCCAGCACATTGCCGTATTGGTCAATGATGGGGAAGATTGCCCGGCTGCGGAACATGTCGAAGGAGCGGGCGGGAGCCGCGGAACCGTCGGGGCGCGTTTCGCTCGGCTTGACTACGGTCAGCCCGCACAGCCGGAGCTCCTCCAGGGAATACCCTTGCTCCAGCAGGAACTTGGTGAGCTGGTCCCATTCCGCCGGAGCGGCGCCCAGGCCAAACTTGCGAATAACGCCGTCGCTTAATCCGCGCTTTTGCAAATATGCGTACACGGACGCACCCTGGGGGGAAAACAGCAGCTTGTGAAAAAACTGCGCGGCTTCCCGGTTGGCGCTAAGCAATCGTTCCCGCTGGGTACGCCGGCGCTGGTAATCCGGGTCGTCCTCCATTTGGGGAAGGGGCATGTGAAGCTGGTCGGCCAGGTACTGCACCGCCTCGGGAAAACTCAGCCGCTCCATTTCCATAATGAAGGAAATCACCGTGCCCCCGGCTTTGCAGCCGAAGCAATAGTAGAGCTGCTGCTCCGGGTCCACGGAGAAGGAAGCCGTTTTTTCGCCGTGAAACGGGCACAGTCCCCAATACTTGTGCCCGTTCCGTTTCAGCGTTACATAGCCGGATACCACCTGCACGATATCCGCCCGGGACCGGAGCTCGTCCAGCCAGGCGGATGGAAAGCGTGATGCCATGGTTGCTTCACCTGTCCTATTCTTTCGCCACGCTCTGAAAATTTCCTTCTTTTTTCGCCAAGAAGAAAGTTCCAGCGTAGCCGCATGCGTCCTTTATGCCAGCGGAAAGGCGCCGGGGATAAACAGCGACTGGTATTGCCGTACGGCGTAGCGGTCGGTCATGCAGGAAAGGAAATCGCACACCGCCCGGTCCATGCCTTCCCGGTATCCGATGAGCACAAATTCATTGGGCATTTCGCTGGGATGCTCGCTGTAATAATGAAACAGGCCCTTCATCACGTGGTCGCATCGTTCCTCCTCGGCGGCCCGCCAGGCGTCCCGGTAGACTTTTTCAAACATGAATTCCCTGAGGCCGTCCATGGCGGCTTGGACGCGGTCGCTCATGTGCAGGCGCTCGCCTTCTTGGCTGTTGGATACGACGTCCCGTATCATGGTGTCAATACGTTCCCCGTGGCTGTGCCCCAGGACCTTCAGGCAGCCGGCGGGCAATTCAAAGGGACGCAGCACCCCGGCCCGCAGCGCGTCGTCCAGGTCATGGTTCAGGTAAGCGATGCGGTCGGCCCTGCGCACGCAGTCCCCTTCCAGGGTGGCGGGCAGGCGTTTGCCGCTGTGGCAGAGGATGCCGTCCCGCACTTCCTGGGTGAGGTTCAGCCCTTCGCCGTCCTTTTCCAGCACCTCCACCACGCGCAGGGATTGCTCGTTGTGCCGGAAACCGCCGGGCATCAGCTCGTCCAGGGTGCGCTCGCCGATATGCCCAAAGGGCGTATGCCCCAGGTCGTGTCCCAGGGCGATGGCTTCCGTGAGGTCTTCGTTCAGCCGCAGGGAACGGGCGATGGTCCGGGCTACCTGGGCGACTTCCAGGGTGTGAGTCAGGCGGGTACGGTAATGGTCGCCCTCCGGAGAAAGAAAAACCTGCGTTTTGAACTTGAGCCGCCGGAAGGCTTTGCAATGAATGATGCGGTCCCGGTCCCGTTGAAAAGCGGTGCGCAGGGGACAAGGCTCCACGGGCTTGTCCCTACCCCGGGTATCCGCCGCCTTGCAGGCGCGGGGAGAAAGCCGGGTATATTCTTCCTGTTCCAGCTCTTCGCGGATGGTCATACGCGCCGCTCCTTTCGTAAAATGTGTTGGGAATACCAATGATATACCACGCGCGAACGCCGAATCCCTGCCAAAAACAAGGCGGCGCAAGGCTTTTCTTTATCAAAAAGCAAAGCCGCGCCGCTGTTCGTTTCATATTTGTATGGAAGCAGGAAATGCTGGGAAAGCTCGCCGGTTGTGCCCGTGGATGAGGAGTGCGCTATTTCCGCACGCGCTGGCGCACATGGGCATAGGCTGCCTGGGCGTAGGGCGCGGCGGCAAAGGTGGGAGCGGCTTGCGTTTCTTCTTCCGCTCCGTTCATGGTGACCTGGCCCGGACGGTATCCCGGCAGGTAGAAGGTGACGAACTTGATGGCGAACAGGTCGCATACCGTGTATTGCTGGCTCACATCGTCATAGAGCACCACATAGCTGGTGCCTACCGCATACAGCAATCCCTGCCGCGTTACCATGGAACTGGTGCCGATGAGGAATTCAATGGTGACGAAAGCGCCGATATTGTCCTGTAAAAGCTGTTGCAAGGAGCCCTGGAAAGCCGCGTTGTCAAAGGACGGTTCCGCCGGAACCTGGATGCCGCTGGGTTCGCTCATGGGGCCTGACCTCCTCCAAAAAAAGAGATTCTCGAAGCAACCCTATGCCACTGGCAGGAGAAACAGAACCGGGCCGCGAAATCCTTTCCGACCGATGCGTTGGGTCGCATGCAGTATAGCTAAGGAAGCGATGAAGGATGGAGGAGCGCTTTTGCCCCAGAACCTGGATTGATATTGATCTGGACGCGCTGGCGGCCAACTACGAAACAGCCAAGCGCATGACCGGGGCGCTGGTCACCTGTGTGGTGAAGGCCAACGCCTACGGGCATGGCGCCGTGCGCGTGGCGCAGGCGCTGCAGGCTGCGGGATGCGGGAGCTTTGCCGTCAGCTGCGCCCGGGAGGGCCTGGAGCTGCGGCGGGCCGGCATACAGGGAGAAATCCTGGTGATGGGCCTGACGGAACGCGCCATGCTGCCGGACTGCGTTCAGGCGGAGCTGACGCTGACCTTTGGGGATTTGGCGGGCATCCGGGAGGCGGAGGCCGCAGCGGCGGCGGCCCGGCACGTTTTATGCGGGCAGCTGGCGGTGGATACCGGTTTTCATCGCCTGGGCTTTGACGTGACGCCGGAAGCGGCGGACGCCCTAGCGGAGGCGGCGCGGGGATTGACCTGGCTGCGCCTGACGGGAATGTTTTCCCATCTGGGACTGATTACCCTGGAGCGGGATCAGGCGCAGTATGACGCTCTCATGCGTATGCGGGAGATGCTGGCGAACCGGGGCCTGACCTTTACAGACGTGCATTTGTGCGACAGCATTGGGCTGGTGCGCTATCCCGCCTGGCACATGAGCCGCGTGCGGGTGGGCGCGCTGCTTTTCGGGGTGCGGCCTTTTCATACGGAGGACATGCCCTTTGAGGACAAGGAAACGCTGGCCTTCCGCACCACGGTTTCCCAGGTGCGGGATGTGGCGGCAGGGGAAGCGGTGGGGTATAGCGACGACCAGGTGCTGGAGCGCCCGGCCCGCATCGCCACGCTCTGCGCCGGGTACGGGGACGGTTATCCCCGCTGCCTGTCCAATGGCAAGGGCAAGGTGCTGATTCACGGCCAGCTTGCGCCGGTGGTAGGGCTGATCTGTATGGATCAGATGATGGTGGACGTGAGCCATATCCCGCAGACGGCGCCCGGGGACGTGGCGACGCTGCTGGGCGGAGGCGTATCCTATACGGCGTATGCCGCCTGGTGCGACACCAACCGCAATGAGTGCATTTCCATTCTTTCCCGGCGGCCTGTGCGGGTGTACCGTCAGGGAGGACGAATTGTCACGGTGCTGGACAGCCTGCTGGAGGAAAGGAGCGACTACGCATGAATTTGGAGGCTTGGGGACGGGAGCTGGCCGAGGTCATGCCCTTTGTGCAGGAGGCGCGGCGCGAATTGCACCGTCACCCCGAGGTAGGGGGAAAGGAACAGTGGACGCGGGCGTACCTGGAAAAAGCATTGCGCGGGATGGGCCTTCCTACGCAGCGCTTCGAAGGTACCTGCGGATTGATGGCGTGGATTGATGGCGCGCGTCCCGGGCCGTGCCTGGCTATCCGTGCGGACATGGACGGCCTGCCCGTGGAGGAGGCCACCGGATTGCCCTTCGCCTCGCAGATCCCGGGATGCATGCATGCCTGCGGGCACGACGCGCACATGGCCCTGGCCCTGGGAACGGCCCTGTATCTTTCCAAGTGCCGGGAGCGCGTGGCAGGCACGGTAAAATTTTTCTTCGAGGCGGAGGAAGAAACCCGCGGCGGCGCGAAATTCATGGTGGAACAGGGATGCCTGGAAAATCCCCGAGTGGATTGGGTGATCGGGCAGCACATGAATCCAAGGTATCCGGCGGGGACATTTTTTGCGAAGCCGGGCTTTGTCAGCGGCGCCAGCGACGAGCTGCGGTTGCGCGTGCTGGGTCGCAGCTGCCATGGGGCCTATCCCGAGAGCGGCACGGACGCCATTGTCATCGGGGCGCAGGTGGTAACGGCATTGCAAACCCTGGTGAGCCGGGGCATCAGCCCCCTGGACAGCGCGGTGCTGACCCTGGGCACGGTGCAGGGCGGTTCGGCCAACAATATTATTTGCGGCGAGGTGCTGTTTACGGGCACCCTGCGCACGCTTTCCGAAAAGACCAGGGAGGAATTGAAACGCCGCATCCCCGAATTGGCGTCTGGAATTGCCGGCGGCATGGGCGGGGAGGCGGAGGTGCGCATTCAACCCGGATACGGAGCCGTGTACAATGACGACGCCCTGTATGCCCGGGTGGAGGCCCTGGCGCGGGAACTGCTGGGGGAAGGCGCGCTGGTGCGCCGGGAAGCGCCCAGCTTGGGCGTGGAGAGCTTCGGTTATTTCCAGAAGGATACCCCCGGCGTATACTACGACCTGGGCAGCGGCGTGGGAACGGCGCTGCATACGGGGACTTTCAAGGTGGACGAGGACTGCCTGCTGCCCGGTGTGGCGCTGCAATGCGCCATAGCGCTGGCCTTGCTGGGCGAATAACGAAGGAGGGCACGTACATGAAAAAGGTTTTTCTTTCCGCAGACATTGAAGGTACCTGCGGCATTGCGCACTGGGATGAAACGCTGCCGGACAAGCGGGATTATGCCCGCTTTCAGGAGCAGATGAGCCGGGAGGTCGCCGCCGCCTGCCAGGGCTTGAACAGCGAGGGCGTGACGGAAATCTTCATCAAGGACGCCCACGACACGGCGCGCAACTTGAAAGCGGAAATGCTGCCGGAAAACGTGGAGATTTTCCGCGGCTGGGGCCGGGACCCCTGGAGCATGATGAGCGGCATTGACGAAAGCTATGAAGGCGTGGTCTTTACGGGGTATCATTCTGCCGCCAGCTGGGAGGGAAACCCTCTGAGCCATACCATGAATTTGCAGAACAACTATGTGAAAATCAATGACGAAACCGCTTCGGAGCTGATGATTAACAGCCTGACCGCCTCCTATTACGGCGTGCCTGTGCTGATGCTCACCGGGGATCAAATGCTGTGCCAGTGGATGAACGAGGCTTGCCCCGGGACGCTCACCGTGCCGGTGAACCGCGGCGTGGGCAACGGTTGCGTGTCCATGCATCCCGACAAGGCGGTGAAACTCATCCGCGAAACCGCCGCCAAGGCGGCGCATCTCGATCCCGCCCTGTGCCTGTTCCCCATGCCGGAGCATTTCACCCTGGAAGTCAATTACCGCAAGCATTTTGACGCCCGAAACGCCTCCTTCTATCCCGGCGCGGCTCTGGCGGATGCCCGCACCGTGATCTTTGAAAGCGACGACTGGATGGATTGCCTGAAATTCATTCATTTCTGCCTGTAATTACCATCCTGAACAAGGACGGATGCCCGCAAAAGCGGCTCCGTCCTTTTTGCATTTTGGAAAAATATTTTTTTCACAAAAGCAGGAAAAAAGAAGGCAAGGTAGAATACATGGAATTAGGGAGAGGTTGTTAATCTCTTCCGCGCAACGTGACTCAGGCGACGGCAAGTACGCCGCCTCGACAAAATACATTGGAGGGTGCGCCATGAGTCTGAATTTGGAATACCTGGGCATTACCAATCCGAAGGTTGTTTACCGCAATCTGCCCGTAAGCACGCTGACCGAAAAGGCCATTATCCGCGGCGAGGGCACGCTGAGCAACACCGGCGCGCTGGTGGTCAAGACCGGCAAGTATACTGGCCGTAGCGCCAATGACAAGTTTATTGTGGATACCCCTGCCGTCCATGACGAGATTGCTTGGGGCAAGGTAAACCGCCCCATCGACAAGGCCCGGTACGATGCCATTTACAGCAAGGTGGTCGCTTACCTGCAGAACCGTGAAATTTTCGTGTTCGACGGCTTTGCGGGCGCCGATCCCAAGTACACCAAGTCCTTCCGTATCATCAATGAGCTGGCCAGCCAGAACCTGTTTATCCATCAGCTGCTGCGCCGTCCCACCGCGGCGGATCTGGAGAATTTCACCCCCGATTTCACCATCATTGCCGCGCCCGGCTTCAAGTGCATCCCCGAGATTGACGGTACCCGCAGCGAAGCGGCCATCCTGGTGAACTACGAGGAGAAGATGGTGGTCATCTGCGGTTCCCAGTACGCTGGCGAGATCAAAAAGAGCGTGTTCAGCGTGATGAACTACGTCCTGCCCAAGATGGGCGTGTTCCCCATGCACTGCTCCGCCAACATTGGCCCGGACGGCGACAGCGCCGTGTTCTTTGGCCTGAGCGGCACCGGCAAGACCACCCTGTCCGCCGACCCCAACCGCAAGCTCATCGGCGACGACGAGCATGGCTGGGCGGACGACAGCGTGTTCAACTTCGAGGGCGGCTGCTATGCCAAGTGCATCAACCTGTCCGCGGAGAAGGAGCCCGATATCTACAATGCCATCAAGTTCGGCGCGCTGGTGGAGAACGTGGTCATGGACCCCGACACCCGCGAGTTCGACTTTGACGACGCCAGCCTGGCGGAGAACAGCCGCGTGGGTTACCCCGTGGAGTTCATCGCCAACAGCGAACTGAGCGGCAAGAGCACCAGCGTGCCCAAGACCGTTATCTTCCTGACCGCCGATGCTTACGGCGTGCTGCCTCCCATCTCCAAGCTGGACAAGAACCAGGCCATGTACTACTTTGTCAGCGGCTTCACCAGCAAGCTGGCCGGCACGGAAATCGGCATCACCTCTCCCGTGCCCACCTTCTCCACCTGCTTCGGCGAGCCCTTCCTGCCCCTGGACCCCTCCGTGTATGCCAACATGCTGGCGGAGAAGGTTGAGAAGAGCGGCGCTAACGTGTACCTGGTGAACACCGGCTGGAACGGCACCGGCAAGCGCATGAAGCTGAGCTACACCCGCGCCATGGTTACCGCGGCGCTGAACGGCGACATCGAGAAGAGCGAGTTTGTCACCGATCCCACCTTCGGGGTGCAGGTGCCCACCTCCATCCCCGGCGTTCCTTCCGAGCTGCTGATCCCTGCCAACACCTGGGAGGACAAGGCGGCTTACGAAGCCAAGGCCAAGGAGCTGGCCAAGAGCTTTGTGGAGAACTTCAAGAAGTATACCCATATGAGCGCGGAAGTCGTCGCCGCCGGCCCCAAGGCCTGAAGCGTATGATCCCGCGAAAGGCGGTTGCTTTCATGTGAAAGTGCAAGCGCCTTTGAAGCGAGGGGTGGCCCCGGTCCGAGAGGATTCTCTCGGACCAGGGCTTTTTTGTTTGCGCTGGTATGACGCAAAAGCGGCTGTTTTGGGTTGCTGAAAAGAACACGGATTTTTGCACCAAAGCGATATTTCCAGTGGGCCGGCTTGCAGGCTTTTTATCCAGCATGGGCAGGGAAGGGGAGCAAGCCGCCTGTGTGCGCCCGCGGGCGTGAATCCGCCTATTCAAGCAGGCGCGTACTTGCAAACTTGCCCTTTGGGTCAGAGGCTATTTCGCAAGAAAACGCGCGAAAGCATCGTTTTTTGTATAGGAAGAAAAAGTGCAAAGGCGGGTGAAACTGATGAAATGAGTGTCGGCTTTGTTGCTGGCGCTGGCCATGGCTTGCATGGGCGTTTTCGCCTTGGCCGCGCCGGGAGACGCCTTGCTTTTTGCAGCCCCCAAGGATATCCCTCTGTGATTACAGTGATGCCGGTGGGGAATACGCTGTAAACTGGTCACCATGCGCAGATGATTGGTAACGGCAACTTCTTGCAATCCAAAAGGACCGGGTGGTTGAAAACCGCCCGGTCCACAGACTGTCGAAAAACCCCAGGGAGGTGTCGGAGGGGCCGCAGCCCCTCCGACTT
>CAZINY010000064.1:0-13205 GCA_964540735.1 uncultured Oscillospiraceae bacterium | reverse complement strand
TATCCCCGCACGGACAGCCGCTATCTTCCCGACGACATGATTCCCCGGGTGGTACAAGCCATGCGCCTGCTGCCCGAAAGCTACCAAAAGCTGGTGCCCGGCGCCCTGCCCCAGGGGAAGCTGCCGGTCGCCAAGCGGGTCTTTGACGCCAGCAAGGTCACGGACCATCATGCCCTGCTGCCCACCACCCGCCGGGCCGACCTGAGCAGAATGACCGCCGAGGAGCGGCAGCTGTGGGACCTGGTCGTGCGGCGGATGCTGGCGGCCTTTTATCCCCCCTGCGAGTACGACGCCACCCGGGTCATCACCCAGGTGGAGGAGCATACCTTCCGCACCACCGGCCGGGTGGTGCTGCAAAACGGCTGGCGGGACGTGCAGCCCCTGGAGGTCATGCCCCGCAAACGCAAGGGCAAGGAGGAAGCGGAGGATAGGGCGCTTCCGCCCCTGCAAGCGGGCGACACCCGCACCGTGACCAAAACCGACGTGAAGGAGGACATGACCAAGCCCCCCGCCCAGCACACCGACGCCAGCCTGCTCCTGGCCATGGAAAACGCCGGCAAAGAGCTGGAGGACGAAACCCTGCGGGAACAGATGAAGGGCAGCGGCATCGGCACCCCCGCCACCCGGGCCGCCATCATCGAGCGGCTGGTGCAGGTGGGCTATGTGCAGCGCAAGGGGAAAACCCTGCTGGCCACCCCCAAGGGCATCGCCCTCATCGGCATCATGCCTGCGGAAATCGCTTCCCCGGAGACCACCGGACGCTGGGAAAAGGCCCTGGACGAAATCACCACCGGCAAGCAGGACCCTGCCCGGTTCATGGAGGGCATCCGCAAGCTCAGCGCCTTCCTGGTGCGTTACGCCCGGGAGAACCAGAAGCCCGCCCAGTTTCCCGAGGACGCCCGGCGCAAGAAATTCCGCGCCCAGCAAACCCGGCAACGGGTATCCCAGGCCAAGGCTGTGGAGGGCGTCTCCTGTCCCCTGTGCGGCCAGGGCAAGGTACTGGAGGGCGAAAAAAGCTTTTTCTGTTCCCGGTTGGAAGCGGGCTGCCATTTTACCCTGTGGAAGGATACCCTTACTCGCGGCGGCGGACCTGAGCTGAACGCGCGCCTGGTGGCGCTGCTGCTGGCGCAGCGGACCGTGCGCGGCAGCACGGGGGCCATCGTTCTGACGGAAAACGGGAGCGTTGCTTTCATTCCCCAGGGTCAGAACCATCCCAGCGTGCAGCGCTCCCTGCGCTGGGAAAGAAACGGAACGCCCTGAACAAACGTTACGTTGGCATAGAATACGCAAACAGGAAAGGCAGGCGAATGCAGATGTCCTTTACCCTCCGGCCCTATACGCCGCCGGATTTTACCCTGGAACCTCTTTGCGGCGCGCCCCAGGCAGTCTTTCTTCCCGCGCCCCAGGACGGGGTAGCTCCCCAAGGCTACCACGCCATGAGCATTTTCCCCGAATACTTTCACGTCGGCAACGCCTGGCTATTGGCGGAGGACAGCCGGATGGACTGCGTGGCCGTGCTGGAAGGCGAGCGCATCGCCGTGCGGGAGTTCCGCCTGCTGAAAACCGGGGACCTGGTGGCCATGGGCCGCACGGAGGATGGCACGGAAGGAATCTATGTCCATCCGGACGGCTTCGGCGAACGCCGCGCGCTGAACGACGTGTTCGCTTTTCGCCAGGGGCGTTCCCGGGAAACCGCCTTCTCCCGGGACTATGACGAGCTCTATGAGCTGCTCCGCCACGAGCGCGCCCATGGAAAAATCGTCTGGGTCATGGGCCCGGCCTTCGCCTTTGACCATGACGCCCGGCGCGCTTTCTCCACGCTGATTGAAAAAGGGTATGTCCATGCGGTGCTGGCCGGCAACGCGCTTGCAACCCATGACCTGGAGGCCGCGTACCTGGGCACGGCCCTGGGGCAGAACATCTACACCCAGGAGAGTCAGCCCAACGGCCACTACAACCACTTGGACACCATCAACCGGGTGCGCGCCTGCGGCTCCATCGGGGATTTCCTTCGGGAGGAAAACATCCACGACGGCATTCTGTCCGCCCTGGAGCGCAAGGGCGTTCCGTATGTGCTGGCCGGTTCCATCCGGGACGACGGCCCGCTGCCGGAGGTGTACGCCAACGTGTACGCCGCCCAAGACGCCATGCGCAACCAGGTGCGGGATGCCACCACGGTCATCTGCATGGCCACGGCCCTGCATACCATCGCCACGGGAAACATGACGCCCTCCTACCGCGTGCTGCCCGGCGGCGCCGTGCGGCAGGTATACTTCTACTGCGTGGATATTTCCGAGTTCACCGTAAACAAGCTCAGCGACCGGGGCAGCCTTTCCGCCCGCGGGATCGTGACCAACGCCCAGGACTTCATCGTAAATCTGAACAAGGAACTGCCCTGGGAGGACTGAACGCCTCTCCGCGGCCCGGAAAGGACGGACGCCATGAACATCAAGGACGTGCATTATTCGCCCCTGCTGCAAACCAACGCCCTGGGCGAGCAGCTGGACGACCTGACCCGTTACCTGCGCCTGTGCGGTGAATTCGGCTGCACGGCGGAAGGGGAGGCGGTGTTCCGCCGCCTGGAGGAAAGCGTCGCCGAAGCGCGGCGGGAGATGCAGCGCCTGGTCTGCTCCGCGGCCGACCCGCAGGAGCCTGACGGGCTGGAGGCCATCCGCGCCCTGCGCCCCGCCGGCCCCCGGCGGCTGCTGCAACGCCCGCCGGAGGACTACGCCCGCAGAATTCGCGGAGCTTTCTACGGCCGCATGGCCGGGTGCACCCTGGGCGCGGCGCTGGAGTTTGAGCCCGTGGACGCGGCCCGGCGTTGGGCCGGACTCACCGGCGGCGCGTACCCGCCCGTGGATTACTGGCCACAGGTGCGCGACCCGGAGGCGCCCCATTACATCGTTGGCAAAAAACGCGACCTGACCCGCGGCGCCATGGACGCCGTACCCCCGGACGATGACACGGCGTATACGCTGCTGGGGCTGATGGCCCTGGAAGCCTACGGCCTGGAACTGCGCCAGGAGGATCTGGCGGAGCTTTGGAAAAAGCATCTGCCCCTGGGCCCGGACGATCCTCCCGGCCTGCGGGGCTGCTGGTGGGGCGAGCGGAGCATGCTGCGGAACCTGCGGCAGGGCATGCCGCTGCCCCAGGCGGGCCTGGAAGGCAACCCCAACCTGCAAAACATTGCCGCCTGGACCCGGGCGGACAGCTATGGCTACGCCCTGCCGGGCTGCCCGGAGCAGGCCGCAGCCCTGGCCTACCGGGACGCTTCCCTGAACCACCGGCGCAACGGCGTCTATGGGGCCATGTTCATGGCCGCCACCATTTCCGCCGCCTTTGCGGTGGACGATCCCCTGGAGGCCGTCCGCCTGGGCCTGACGGAGATCCCCGAAAACTGCCTGTTCGCCGAGGGCGTCCGCTGGGCCCTGGCGCAGCGGCCCGCGGATTATCAGCAAGCCCATGACCTGACCTGGGCGCGCTACCGGGGCATGTTCAACGGCAGCGCCCTGACCAACGCGCTTCATGTGGTCATGGGGCTGCAAATCGGCCAGGGCGATTTCACCAGAACCATCGGCGAAACGGTGGCCATGAGCGGCGACAACGACTGCACCGGCGCCACCGCCGGCAGCATTCTGGGCGCGGTCCTTGGCCTGGAGGGTATCCCGGAGCACTGGCTGCGGCCCTTCCACGGCCGCATGCACCTGTACCTTCAGGGGGTGCCGGAGTTCCTGTCCCTGGAGGACGTCTGCGCCCGCTTTGAACGCCTGGCGTCCCGGCTGACGGCCCAGTGTCCCTAAGGCGCAGCCCTTGCAAAAAGTCCAAGCCCCCGCCTTTCCCTGCGCGCAACAGGGAAAGACGGGGGCTTTGCCATGCTCACGGACAGCCGTTATCAGTCCAGGAACTCCTCCCGCAGGGTCACGCCAAAGTCCCTGGCGATGGCCCGGAGGTTATCGTCGGAAATGGTCTGCTTGATGCCCTGGCCCATGCTCATGGCCTTGACATAAATCTCCGCGGCTTTTTCAATGGTGTGCATCAGCCCGAAGGTGATGTCGAAGTCCGGGCCGGAGCAGAACAGGCCGTGATGGGCCCAAACCGCCGCGTCAAACTCCTTCATCAGCTCGCTGGTGGCCATGGCGATGTCCGCGCCGCCGGGCACCATCCACGGCACCACGCCCACGCCGCCGGGGAACACCACCGGGCATTCCGTGGCGCTCTGCCACAGCACCCGGGTGAAATCCCGGCTGCTCAGGGGCAGCACATAGGTCATGGCGATGATGTTGGCAGGGTGCGCGTGGTAAATCACCCGGCAGGCCCCCTCCGTGGCCGCCTTGCGCACGGAATGGTTCATGAAATGGCTGGGGAACTCGCTGGTGGGCCGCCCGCCCTTCTCCAGGCCCCAGACAATGCGCCAGCTGTCCCCGGCGTCGTTGATCTCCAGCAGGCAGATGTTGTCCTGGGGCGCCTCCATCACGTTGCGGAAATACTTGCCGCTGCCCGTGGCCAGGAAATATTCGCCCCGCAGGTTATCCGCCTGAACGCCCATCTTGACCCAGCCCCCGGGCAGGGTGTTCAGGTAGGGGCGGCACTGCTCCACTTCCTCCGGGCGGAGGCGGTAGGTCAGGTTGCCGCCGTTCCGCTCGTGCCAGCCCTGGAGCCAGCCGTCGTTGCACATACGGATATATCCCCTCACAACCTCAATATCGGTAAAGGCCATCAGTCGCATCCTCCTTTTGCTTGGGCTGTCCCGCGTGTCATACGCGCTTCAGCTGCACATCCTGTTCATATTGCTGTACCTGGGGGAACCATTCCCCGTCCACCGGCGCGCCGCAGCGGCGGCAATACTCGTCCCAGATTTCCCCGAAGGGCATGGTTTTCAGCTCCTCCTGGCGGACCACCAGCTCGGTGAACCGGTCGCCGTCCTGGAGCGCTTTGAGCTGCTCATTGGGCGTGAGCAGCGCCATGAGCAGGGCCTTTTGCACATTGCGGAAGCCGGTGACCCAGGCGGAAACCCGGTTGATGGAGGCGTCGAAGTAGTCCAGGGCCATATGCACCCGGCCCTCCAGGCCGCCGCAGCGCACGATCTCCTTACAGATTTCCTTGGTCTCGTCGTCCAGGAGCACCACATGGTCGCTGTCCCAGCGGATGGGCCGGGTGATGTGCAGCGCCAGCTCCGGGAAGAAGGTCAGCAGCGCGGGGATCTTGTCGCTGACCACCTCCGTGGGGTGGTAGTGGCCGTTGTCCATCAGGGGAATGCACTTGCCAGGGTTCATGGCCGCGTAGCTCAGGGCATACTCCGCGCTGCCCACGGTGTAGGCCTCCACGCCGATGCCAAAGACCTTCGACTCCACGCAGGGCTTGACCAGGTTGAAGTCAAAGGGCTCGGAGAGGATCTCGTCCATGCTCTCCTTGTAGCGCTGGCGGGGGCCCATGCGGTCGGCAGGCACATCCTTGAAGCCGTCGCCCGTCCAGATGTTCATGATGCAGGGCTGTCCCAGTTCCTCGGCCAGGTACTGGCTGATGCGGATGCTGGCCTTGCCGTGCTCAATCCAGAAGCGGCGGGTCTTTTCGTTGGGGGAGGCCAGGGTCAGCGGGTCGCACATGGGGTGGGAAAAGAAGGTGGGGTTGAAGTCGCAGCCCAGGCCGCGCGCCTTGCAGAAGTCCACCCACTTTTTGAAATGCTTGGGCTCCAGCTTGTCCCGGTCCACCCAGCCGCCGCTTTCCTCATCAAAAATAGCGTAGGAGGCGTGCAGGTTCATCTTCTTGGTGCCGGGGCACAGTTTGAGCACCAGGTCCAGGTCGGCCATGAGCTCCTCGGGGGTGCGGGCGCGCCCGGGATAGTTGCCGGTGGTCTGAATGCCGCCGGTGAGGGGCTTGGTGGGGTCGGTGTCGAAGCCGCGGACGTCGTCCCCCTGCCAGCAGTGCAGGCTGAGGGGGGCGCGCTTGAGGGTTTCCATGGCGCGCTCCACATCCACCCCCAGGGCGGCGTAGCGCTCCTTGGCCGTTTCATACAGGGTATTCATGGTAGCATTACCTCCTTCACGCTTTAGGCACATAGGTTGTTACGTCAAAGCTGGCGCGCTCCGCTTCCCGGGCCTGGGCCAGGTCCACAAACGCGCCGCCGGCAATCAGCTGGGCCATCAGGTTGCCCAGGGCGGTGCCTTCGGTGGGCCCGGCCACCACCGTACGCCCGGTGGCGTTGGCGGTCATCTGGTTCAGGGTCTGGTTCTGGCTGCCGCCGCCCACGATGTGCACCGTATCAAAGCGCTTGCCCGTCAATGCCTCCAGCTGGTCAATGGCCTTGGCATAGCCTTCGGCCAGGCTGAGGTTGACCATACGCAGCAGGCGGGGCAGCGTCAGTTCCTCGCCGCCCTGCTCGGTAACGGCCAGCTGCAGCTCGGCAATCATGTTCTTGGGGGCCAGGAAGCGGTTGTCCGCCACGTCCACCCGCCAGGGCGTCTCCGGCGCGTCGGCGGCCATCTGCGCCATTTCCCCGAAGGAATAGCGCTTTTCCAGCTCGTTGCGCACGCATTGGAGAATCCACATGCCCATGATGTTCTTCAGATAGCGGATTTTGCCGCCGTAGCCGCCCTCGTTGGTGAAGCCGCTTTCCAGGCTGTCCGCCCCGGTGAGGGGCGCGTCGTTTTCCACCCCCAACAGGCTCCAGGTGCCGCTGGAAAGGTACACGGCGTTGGGGCTGGAGGCCGGCACGGCCATGAAGGCGCTGCCCGTGTCATGGGCGGCGGGAAGCACCACATCGCAGCTGAAGCCCACCCGCTGGGCAATTTCCGGCAGAATGGGGCCCAGGTTCGCCCCGGGCATCACCGGCCGGCGAAAAATACGCGGAGGAATCCCCGCCGCCGCCAGCACTTCCGGGTCCCACTCCCGGGAAAGGGCGTTCAGCAGCCCGGAAGTGGACGCCTCCGTATACTCGTTGGCCTTCACGCCCGTGAGCCGGTAGTGCAGGTAGTCCGGCACCATCAGGAAATCCTCCGCCTGCTCCAGCAGCTCCGGCGGCGTGGCCATCAGCTGATAAACCGTGTTGAAGGGCTGCTTGGCAATACCCGTGCGCCGGTACAACTCCGCAAAGGGCATGGTCTGTTCCAGTTTGGCATCCATCCCCTGCGTGCGGCCGTCCCGGTAGGCTATCGTATCGCCCAGGAGCTTCCCCGCCTTGTCCAGCAGGACATAGTCCACGCCCCAGGTGTCGATACCCATGGATACGGGCACCTTTCCCGCCGCCTTGCAGGCGGCCATGCCCTTGAGCACATGCTCCCACAGCCGGTCCATCTGCCAGCACAGATGGCCGTCCCGCTCCACCATGCCGTTATCGAAGCGGTAGATTTCCTCCAGGATGATTTTTCCCTGCTCCAGGTGAGCCAGGATGTGCCGTCCGCCGGAAGCACCCATGTCCACCGCCAGGAAATAGGTCATGTAATGATCCCTCCTTTGTTCATGCACGCCAGGAGCGCTTTTTTGCTGCTTCTATCTTAACAAAGTTTTCCATGGAAAAACAGGACGCTATTTGCACCAAATTTCCGTCCTAACTTTCCGCCTGCGCCCGTGCTTCTTGAGCCTGCGCAGCCTTTCTCCGCATGCGCGGGGACATGCCGAAGCGCTGGGTATACAGCCTGTAAAAGTAACTTGAGTTGTTGTATCCCACCAGGTTCATCACCTCCGCTACAGACAGGCGGGTATTCAGCAGCAGTTCGTCCGCGCGCAGCAGGCGCTTTTCCTGGAGCAGCTCCGTCCAGCTCTTGCCGGTTGCGCGCTTGACCAAACGGCTGATGTAGCTCAGGGTCACCCGGCGGCGGGCCGCCAGGGCCGTAAGGCTGGGCGCGGCGTAATGTTCCTGAATTTCCCGCAGCGCCTCCCATACCAGGGCGTGATCGCCCTGTCCTGGCAGGGCGTCGGACAGGGTTTCCGGCCGGTTCAGCAAATGCAGGAACAGCAGCGTCATGGCGGCCTGATTCACCCGCAGCGGCGCGCCGCCCATGACCAGCGCGGCTACCATGCTTTCCAGCACGCACTGGATGGGCACGTCCTGGGCGATATGAAACACCAGGGAGCTCAACGATTCCGGACGGTCGGTCAGGCTGCCTACCAGAAAGCGTCCCAGCGGGTTGTCCTCTCCCACCGCGGCCAACATCCCCTGAAAAAAGGCCGGCTGAACAATGATGTTCACAGCCACGTCCCCTTCTTCCGCCCGCTCAATGGCATGGGTGGCGCGCTGATTCATCATCAGCAGCTCCCCAGCGCGCAGGGTTACCTGCTCCTGGTCGTTGATCAGGTGCCGCGTTTCCCCCGCCACCATATACATCATTTCCACATAGTTGTGCCGGTGGCGGGGAAAGGCCGCGAACCGCGTATGCGGCCGCAGGGAAATCAACGCGCCCTCGGGCATGAGCTGACCGCTTTCCACGCAAAAATCGCCTTCCGCGCGGCCATAATCCTCCCGGCGGACTTCCTCGCCCCGCAGCAGGCGCTCCTCCTCCGGCGACAGGCGGCGCAGCCGGTTCACGATTTCTTCCCGCATGGGCGTTCACCTCTTTTTGCTATGCCCATTGTACCAGAAATCCGCCCGGATGAAAAGCCGGAAGCGCCCATTGTAAAACCATCGCCGCCCGCTTGCGCGCACCGGGCCGGGAATGCTATAATGACAAATGATGCTAGAATTAGGAAGGAGACCGCACGCCCATGAAACGATGGATCGCCCTGCTGGCAACGCTTTGCCTGCTGCTGAGTATAACGGCCCTGGCCGAAGAAACCGACCTGGAGGGCGCGGAGCCCACCCTGACTCCGGAGGAGCTGGAAGAACTCCAGGAGCTGGACGCCGTGGACGAAGAGGACGAGAACGTTCCCGAAAACACGGTGGGCGCCGTTTATGTGGAAAAGCAGCTGGAGGACTTCGACGCCGACTCTCCCGCCATTTACACCTGCAAGGTGCAGGCCAAGTCCAGTGGCTTTACCCAGCGTTCCACCGACTCCAGCAAGGTGTTTTATAATGAGAGTTCCGTGACCGCCGATGTGCTCTACGTGGGTTCCGCATGGGCGATTATCCGCTACGAAGGGAAAATCGGCTATATCAAGCGGGACCGCATCAGCAGCGTCACCGCCATTGACCCGGTAAATACCGCGCCCTACGGTGTGCAGAAAAGCACCTATATCGCCCGCACGGCGGTTACCTGCCCGGTATATAAATCCATGAGCACCGCCGACGAAAGCTGGGTGACGCTGAATCCCGGCACCCTGGTGGGGCTGTGGGTGCTTCAGGACGGCTGGGCCATCGTCCCCTACTGGCGCACCTACGGCTATATTCCCCTGGAAAACCTCACCGAGATGATCCCCGTTTCCCCCACAGATACCCCCCTGAGCAAGGAAACGCCCATTGCCGCCTACACTTCCTATTACGATATGTCCCAGAATGACGTAAACAAGAGCCGCATTGTAAACATCCGCGTAGCCTGCGAGCGTCTGACCCGGGTCATGCAGCCCGGCGAAGAGCTGAATTTCAACGACGACGTAGGTCCCTACCGCAAATCCATCGGCTATCAACCCGCCTGGGTGCTTATGGACGGCACCAGCGTGCTGGGCTACGGCGGCGGCACCTGCCAGGTTTCCTCCACGCTGTACAACGCGCTGCTGCAGCTGCCCAAGGTGGAAATTCTCCAGCGCCGCCCCCACGGCCCCTCCGGGGCCAAGTACTTGCCCCACGGCGTGGACGCCGCAGTGGGCAACGACAGCCTGAACCTGCGCTTCCGCAACAATTATGATTTCCCCATCCGCGTGGAAGGCCATACCAGCGACGACGGCGCGCTGACCATGGTGATCTACCGGGTTGATCCATGAAACTGTATGACCACATTTGCCGGGCGGAATTTCTGGAGCGTCCCAACCGTTTTATCGCCAGGTGCCGCCTGGAGGGGTCGGAAGTGCTCTGCCATGTGAAGAACACCGGCCGTTGCCGGGAGTTGCTCCTTCCCCAGGCTGAGGTATACCTGAACCAGGACGCGTCACCCCGCCGCAAAACCGCCTATGACCTGGTGGCCGTGCGCAAGGGCAGCCGGCTGGTCAATCTGGACAGCCAGGCCCCCAATCGCGTATTCCGGGAATGGGCGCTGGGCGGCGCCTTTCTGCCCGGATTGAAGGAACTGCAGCCTGAACGCCCCTATGGAGACAGCCGTTTTGACTTTGCCTACCGCACGGAGAACTCCTCCGGCTTTGTGGAGGTGAAAGGCGTTACCCTGGAAGAAGACGGCGTCGCCTATTTCCCCGACGCCCCCACCCAACGCGGCGTTCGCCATGTGGAGGAATTGATCCGCGCCGCCGCGGAAGGATACGGCGCGTGGCTGTGCTTCGTGGTCGCCCTGCCGGGGGTATCGCTGATGCGCCCCAACGACCGCACGCATCCGGCCTTTGGGGAAGCCCTGCGAAGGGCGCAGCCCCTGGGCGTAAAGTTGCTGGCCCTGGGTTGCCAGGTGGACCCGGAGGGTTTTACCATCACCCACCGCATTCCCATCCGGCTATAAACCATCGCAAGGAGGTACATGCCCATGACCCATGCCTGCTGCCGGGCACGTATCATAAAGGGATTCGCGTGTCTCCTAGTGCTGCTGGGCCTTGTTTTTCCCGCCCTGTGCGAGGAGTCATCCTCCCCGCTGGAGGAAGAAATCATCCAGCCCCAATGGGAGGTGCCCGATTATGTCTCCTGGCTGCTGGAAATTGCCGGGGAAGAAGTGGGATACCGGGAAGGAGATCACGGTTATTCCAAGTACGGGGAATGGTCCGGGGACCCCTATGCCCAGTGGTGCGCGGAATTCTTGTGCTGGTGTGTGGACCAGACCGATCAACGCCACGGCACCGACCTGCTGGAAAAAACTTATCCGTTGTACTCCGGCAGCAATACCGGCCGAAACTGGTTCATCGCCCAAGGCCGGTATGTGGTGCGCAATGGTCACCTGGCCGATTGGGGCTATCAATGGCTCAAGGGAACGGACGAATTCCTGACCACAGGCGATTATATTCCCCAGCCCGGAGACTGGATGTTTTTTACCTGGACCGATACCCAGGATACCGACCATGTAGCCATGGTGGAATACTGCACCCGGGACGCGGAAGGAAATGTGACCATTCACGTGATTGAAGGCAATAACCCCGTGGCCGTGCAGCGCAACACCTACCCGCTGACCTATACCCGCATCCTGGGCTACGGCACGGTGCATGACGTGGCGGATTGGACCATGCGCTACGGCAACGGCGGCGAAAAAGTCCGCCAGCTCCAGGAAAAGCTGGCGACCCTGGGGTACCTCACCTCCGAAGGCGTCGACGGCGGCTTCGGTATGGATACCTCCAACGCGGTCAAGGCGTTTCAGGCCGACATGGGCCTTAAGGACACGGGCATCGCCACCATGGAAACCCAACGCCTGCTCTCCAAGGCGGCTAGCGACGCCATCCGCGACGATCCCACCAACTGGATTGTGGTGGACGAGGAATAGCGTGCCCCCGGCATGTTAGAGAAAGAAGGCATACTGTGGATCCGATCTTTGTATTTGGCCACCGGAATCCGGACACGGACTCGGTGGTTTCCGCCATGGCCTACGCGGCGCTGCACAACACCCTGGGCGACCGGGAATACGTCCCGGCCCGCCTGGGCCAGCTCAACGACGAAACCGCGTTTCTGCTGGAAAAATTCGGTTTTCAGCCCCCTATGCTGCTGCAAACCGTGCGCACCCAGGTCCGGGACCTGGACTTTGACCGCCCGCCTTTGCTGGGCGCTGCGGTGGCCGTCAGCCATGCCTGGGAAATTCTGCGCCAGAACACCAACCTTTCCGCCCTGCCCGTCACCGACGAAGGCGGGAAGCTGTACGGCATGATTACCGCCGGAGGCATCGCGGAAAGCGACATGGAGTCCATCCAGCACCCCCACGTTTCCAACGTACCCGTCTTTAACCTACTCAGCGCCCTGGAAGGCCGCATCCTCAACGACGCGGAAGATATGTTCGATGAAATCTCCGGGGATGTGGTCATCGCGCTTCCCACCGCCGTGGGATGCCTGAAGGGCCTGGAACCCGGCAGCATCGTGATTTGCGGCCAGCAAAAGGCCGTGGTGGACCAAGCCCTGGCCCTGGGCGCTTCCTGCGTCATTCTTTGCCAGAGCAACCTGGCGGAGAGCTATCGCAACCTGAGCAGCGCTACCTGCGTCATCGCCACGCCCTGCGACGCCTACCGCGCCGCGCGGATGCTGTACCAGGCCATTCCCGTAAGCCGTATCGCGCAATGCAAGGACCTGGTGTTTTTCCACCTGAACGACTATATCGACGACGTGCGGGACACGGTGCTGCAAAGCCGCTACCGCAGTTATCCCATCCTGGACGAGGAAGAAAAGGTTGTAGGCACCCTGGGCCGGTATCATTTGATTCGTCCCCGGCGCAAGCGGGTCGTGCTGGTGGACCATAACGAAAAAGCCCAGTCCGTCCCCGGGCTGGAACAGGCGGAAATCATGGAAATTATCGACCATCACCGTCTGGCGGACGTGCAGACCGGCAATCCTGTTTTCATGCGCAACGAACCCGTGGGCAGCACCACCACCATCATCGCCACCATGTACCAGGAGCGCGGCCTGATGCCTTCGGAGAAGCTGGCGGGACTCATGGCCGCGGCCATTCTTTCCGACACGGTCATGTTCAAGTCCCCTACCTGTACGCCCCGGGACAAGCGCCTGGCCGAGCGCCTTGCGCGCATCGCCGGGCTGGACCTGAAAGCCCTGGGCAAGCAGATCTTCTCCGCCTCCGTATCCTCGGAGAAAAGCGTGGAGGAGCTGCTGCGCACCGATTTCAAGGAATTTCACATCGCCGGGCACAGCCTGGGCATTGGGCAGATTACCTGCCTGGATACCGACGCTGTCCTTGCCCGCCTGCCCGAACTGCTGCCCGCCATGGAAAAAATGAAGGCGGAGCGGGGGTATGACCTGCAGCTGCTGATGCTCACCGATGTGCTGCGGGAAGGCACGGAGCTGGTTTTCCTGGGGGATGAGGACGTGATCCGCATGGCCTTTGACGCCCACGACATCAACGATCATCACGTGTTTCTTCCCCATGTGGTCTCTCGCAAAAAGCAGATTGTTCCCGCGCTTTCCCTCCTGTGGGGTTAAGCTTGCGCAGGCATGAAGCAAAGCCGGCGGATACGAATAAAAGTCGGAGGGGCTG
>CAZINY010000063.1:0-14225 GCA_964540735.1 uncultured Oscillospiraceae bacterium | reverse complement strand
CGACCAAAGGGCTTTCCGATCGCCCTTTGGAAACCTTCGGGTGCCATACTTGATGAAACTTATGCAAGTTAGGGAGCCGATGGTTCCATCTTCATGATACTGTTGTGAAAAACATGCTTTTTCAGCAGCCCGAAAGCAGCTTCCGCTATTTTTGAGGAGGCGGTTAGGCCGTCCGAAGCGGTAAGGAATGGATTTTGTCAGCGAAATCACCACGCCGCAAGGCGATGTTCTGCCTAGAAAAGGCAGCGGTCGCGAAGCGGCTTGGCTTTTCTGTGGCAAAGCAAACCTTCCGCCGGCAAAGCCGGTGGATACGAATAGAAGCCGGAGGGGCTGCGGCCCCTCCGACACCTTTTCAGAGATTCTGTGACAGTCTGACCTGTCTTTTCAAACATGAATTTTCATCGTATCGCCCGGCGCGTTAGGCAGGCGAGGCGGGCTTGCCGGGCGTATGCTTTTCCGCGCTGTCGTCCCAAAGCCTGGGACGGGAAACCTTGGAAGAAATCAGCTCCCAGACGTTGCCTGCCCCAAGACGGAGAAACTCGCCGATGAGGTGATTGAACATGCGCCGGGTTTCCGGGTCCATGTCCCGTGTGGCCTGGAGCATGCTCAGGGCTGAACGGAACTTCTCATTGCCCATCTCGGCGATGGTTTCGGCGTGGGTCGCGTTGAGTATTTCAAATATGGCGTCCACAAAACACCTGCGCTGCTCTGGACCGGCGTTTTGCAGCCAGGCGTGCAGGGTTTCATCCATGATCCGGCTGGCTGTGTCAACCTGCCGCAGTTCCTCAAAACCCGTACCGCGGACCTGCCAGGTAAAGGCGTCGTGCTGCAAAATGCTTACTGCGGTGCTCCGCACCACCAGATAATCCGTATGGTAGTGCATCAAAAGCCCCACAACAGAGCTTTGCGGCAGCACGGAATGCAGCGCCGGGCGGATGCGGGCATACCCGGGCGAGTTCATGGTAGCCTCGTCCAGCCCCGGACCGTCAAAGCTGCATACGCTCAGAATGCGTTCCTGGAGCTCCGGCGACAGGTGCGCCGCGGCATAGGCTGCCAGGTTGCCGCCCTTGCTGTGCCCTGCCACCCGCAGCGGGCGTTGGGTCTGCTCCGCTTGCCGTTGCAGGTAAGCTACCGCCTCCACCTGGGCCGGCACCGGAGACTCAAAGGACATGTTAAAGTCCTCCCGCCATCCTATCAGCGTGCTGTCCGTGCCACGGAAGGCGACAAAGACGCTGCCGTCCTCCAGCTCGGCGGTAAGGGCGGAGAACTGAATGGCGCGTTCTTCGTCCACTTCGTTGACATAGTCGTGCAGGCGCATGCCGCCGAAGCGTTCCGACTCCGCCATGGCGAAAAGCAGCGCGCGCCATTGCTGGAAATACTGCCCGCCGGTCATTTCCTCCAGCCCCAGCAGCGGCGCGCATGCCCGCAAGGTTTTCCCCTGGGCGTCTGAAACCACGTCCTGGAAGGGATTGTAGCTTAGGCTGGCCATCATCAGGCTGTCCACCAGGTTCCAGGGGGCCTGGCGCAGGGTCAGATCCCCGCGCCAGGCCAGATAATCCATCATGTTCGGCATACGTGCCTCCTCATGCGGAGCGTAATTGTCCTCAGGCGCGCGCCGCAAACTCCGCCAGCGTCACGGTTTGGCCCGTCAGGCGGGATTCCTCCGCGGCCAGGGCCATCAGGTGACTCTGCACGGATACCTTGGCGCTGGAAAGGGAAATGGCCTGGCTGTCTCCCCGCAGGGTTTCCACAAACTCCCGCATAATAGCTTCGTCGCTGCCGCCGTGGCCGCTTTCGCCGGTGGAGATGTCATAGGCGGTTTCCTCGCCGGAGCGGAAGTCCGTGTGGATGATTTTGTTCAGCCCCATGTCGCCCCACAGCTGCCCCTTGGCGCCCATGAGGGTGATGGTGCGGGTGCAGCGGGCGGTAAAATCGCACATGGTGAAGGAAGCGGTAACGCCCCCGTCAAAGCGCAGGTTCACCACCTGGTGATCCACCACGTCGTTGTCGCAGGCAAAGACGCAGCGCCCGTAGGGGCCTACCCGCAGGGCTTCCCGCAGCCCTTCTTCCGACAGATCGGCGGACACCGCGTGGCAGAAGTATTCGGAAAGGCGCTTGTTTTCCAGGTAGAAGCGCTGGGCGTTGTAGGGGCAGGTTTCGGCGTGGGGGCAGCCGTCCGAGCAGCGGTCCGGCGCGCCCGCGGGCTGATGCGCGCGATTGAAATAGTCCAGGGAACCATAGCTGGATACGCTCCGGCAATCCTTGCCCACCAGCCACAGGAGAATGTCCATGTCGTGGCAGCATTTTTGCAAAATCATGGGACTGGTTTCCTGGCTGTTGCGCCAGTTACCCCGGACAAAGCTGTGGGCGGCATGGTAATACCCCACGCCCTCCATGGCCTGAATGCTCACCAGCTGGCCGATGACGCCCGTGTCCAGCAGCTTTTTCAGCTGCCGGAAAAAGGGGCTGTACCGCAGCACGTGGCAGATGGACAGGATGCGCCCGGCTTTCTCCGCCGCCTGGCCCATGGCCAGGACTTCCTGCTTGTTGGGGGACATGGGCTTTTCGCACAGCACGTGATATCCCTTGTCCAGGGCGGCCAATACCGGCGCGTAGTGCATCCGGTCCTGGGTGCAGATCAGCGCCGCGTCCGCCAGGCGGGGCTGCGCCAGCAGATCCTCCCAGGTGGCGAATACCCGCTCCGGGGGCAGATGATGCTCCGCGGCAAATTTTTCCCGGCGGGCCGGGTTGGGTTCGGCCACGGCGACGATTTCCAGCTCCTCCGGGTGCTCCAGGGCGTATACGGCATAGGCTTCCATGCCGCGCAGGCCCGCGCCGGCGACAACGGCAGTTACTTTCTTCATTTGTTTTTCTTCTCCTTTCTCTCCCAGCGGACGGTTGCCGCATGGGGCAGCGCGGCGCGCAGCTTCGCCCGGGGATTGACGCATACCGGGGAAGCCGTCAGGGTCAGCATGGGTACGTCGCTGAGGGAGTCCCCGTACGCCCGGGACTGCTCCCAATCCAGCTCCAGATGGTTGGCGGCCAGATACGCGGCAATGCGCAGGGATTTTTCCACCCCTTTGCAGTTTTCGCCCACCAGGCCGGTATAGCGCTGCCCGTCCGGGGTCAGCCCGCAGGGGGTGGCCAATACGGCGTCCACGCCCAGCGCCCGTCCCACCGCCAGCATATACGCCTCGGGGGAAGCGGAAACCAGCATTACCCGGTAGCCTTCCTCTTGAAGGCGGCGCAGTTCCGCCACGCCCGCGGGAAACAGCCGCTTTTCCAGCCGCTGATGGAAAAAATCCAGGGCAAAGGCGTCCATTTCCGCCACGGAGCAGCCCTGCAGGAAGGACAGGGCTTTGCCCTTTGCCCAGGTGTTGGTATACCGCTGCGGCATAAGCAGGGGCATCATGCCCGCCCAGGCAGCCACGGCCAAACGCCGCAGGGGCAGCTTGCCCCGCCGCCAGGCATACCATAAATAGGGAACGATGGAATCTCCCGGGGCCAGGGTCCCGTCAAAATCAAATAATGCGAATTTCAAACGCTGCACCGGCGGCGTCTCCTTTCGTAAGCCGGGGGAAAACACGGCGCAAGCCTTTCCATGGCGGAACGAGCCCGCCAGGGTCACAGGGGGCATGCCTGATCCAGGTCCCGGTGGGTATAGTGCCGGGTCCCGTCCTTCATCTCCGCCAGCAGCTGCCCTTCACCCAGGAGCTTGTATTTGTAGGTGGTCAGGCCTTCCAGGCCCATGGGGCCGCGGGCATGGATTTTGCCGGTGGCGATGCCCACCTCCGCCCCGAAGCCGTATACGAAACCATCCGCAAAACGGGTGGACACGTTCCGGTACACCCCGGCGCTGTCCACGCGCTGCAGGAATTCCGCGGCAGCGGCGTCGTTCCCGGTGACGATGCAATCCGTGTGATGGGAGCCGTGGCGGTTGATATGGTCGATGGCCGCCTCCAGGGAGTCCACCACCCGGATGGAAAGGATCAGGTCCAGGTACTCCGTGTCCCAGTCCGCTTCCGTGGCCGGGGCGCAGGCAATGAGCGCCCGGGTCGCCCCGTCGCCCCGGAGTTGCACGCCTTTGGCCCCCATGGCTTCCGCCAGGGACGGCAGGAAAGCCTCCGCCATATCCCGGTGCACCAGCAGGGTTTCCATGGCGTTGCACACGGACACGTTCTGCGTCTTGCTGTCCACGGCCACCCGCAGGGCCATGTCCAGGTCGGCGTCCTTGTCCACATACACATGGCAGATGCCGTCCGCGTGGCCCAGCACGGGAATGCGGCTGTTGTCCATAATCCAGCGGACAAAGGCATTGCTGCCCCGGGGGATAATTAGGTCGATGAGGGCGTCCTCCTTGAGCATGGCCCCCACATCTTCCCGGGTTTCCAATAAAGTCAGGCTGCCCTGGGGAAGCCCCGCCCGGTCCAGGGCGCGGGTCAGGGAAGCGTGCAGGGCGCGGTTGGTCCCCAGGGCTTCCCGGCCGCCCTTGAGCAGCGCGGCGTTGCCGCTTTTCAGGCACAGGGAGGCAATCTGCACCAGGGCGTCGGGGCGGCTCTCAAAAATAACGCCAATGACGCCAATGGGGCAGGTGACGCGGTACAGGTTCAGGCCTGGGGTCAATTCCCGGCTCAGGGTGGTGCGTCCAATGGGGTCCGGCAGCGCGCACAGCGCCCGCAGGCCTTCCACCACGGCGTTGAGCTTTTCCTCGCCGAATCCCAGGCGCTTCACCAGGGGCGCAGCCAGCCCTTCCTCCCGGGCACGCTGCAAGTCGGCCTGGTTCGCCTGGAAGATCAGCGCCCGGTCCTCCAGGAGGGTTTCCGCCATGGCGCTCAGGGCGGCGTTGCGCTTTTCCAGGGGGCAGGCGGCCAATTCCCAGGCGGCGGCGCGGGCCTCCCGGGCCAGGGCGTGCAAATCCTTCATGGGCATTCCTCCGAATCATTTACGGTTGCGTTTCCGCGCCCCTATTATACGAAAAAAAACAACCGTTTGCAATGCAATGAAAGATGTGTTATAATCAAAAACCAGCAGAATACGGCGTGGCAAAGCGAAGGAGGGGTTTCGATGCCACATCAAAAGGGCATCAAGCCCGTTGCGCAAAACCGCAAAGCCTGGCACGATTACTTTGTGGAAGAAAAATACGAGTGCGGCATGGAGCTCTTCGGCACCGAAGTGAAGTCCATGCGCCAGGGCCGGATCAACCTCAAGGAAAGCTGGGCGGTGGTCCGCGCCGGAGAAGTCTGGGTGGAGGGGATGCACATCAGCCCCTACGAGCAGGGCAACCAGTTTAACCGCGATCCCCTGCGGCCCAAGCGCCTGTTGCTGCACAAGAGCGAGATTCGCAAGCTGGACAGCCTGGTACAGCGGCAGGGTTACACGTTGATTCCCCTGTCGGTCTATCTCAAGGAAGGGCGCATGAAGCTGGAGCTGGGCCTGTGCAAAGGCAAGCAGCTCCACGACAAGCGGGACGATATGGCCCGCAAGGACGCCCAACGGGAGATCCAGCGCGCCTTCCGGGACGCGCAGAAACGGTAAGAGAGGAAGATGGCCATGCGTGCTCCCTGTTTGCCCCAAGGCGGCGTGATTGGTATCTGCTCCCCCAGCCATGTGGCGGAACGCCAACGCTATGCGCGCATAGAAGCGGGCATCCGCGCCCTGGGCTTTCAGGTGCGGGAAGCGGATAACCTTTACCGGGATACCTACGGCTATCTGGCTACCCCTGAGGAGCGCGCCGCGGACTTCCACCAGCTGCTGTATGACGAGGATGTGGGGCTGATTTTCTTTGGCGGCGGCGAAGGCGGCAATGAACTATTGCCCCTGCTGGATTTCGACGCCATTCGCCGGCATCCCAAACGCATGGCCAGTTTCAGCGACGGCACCACGCTGCTGTGCGCCATCTGGGCCAAGACGGGGTTGGAGACCTATTACGGCCCGGCTCCCGCCTGCTTTGAGGCGCTTACGGACTATGACCGGGCGCAGTTCCTGCACCACCTGGTGCTGGACGACGCCGCGTGCCATACGGCCGCCGGGCCATGGCGTACCCTGGTTCCCGGCCAAGCGGAAGGCATCCTGGTGGGCGGCTATACGCGGAACTTCGCCATGCTTCTGGGGGGACGGTACTTCCCTTGCTCCTTGGAGGAAAAGCACATTCTCTTCCTGGAGGATCACCAGCAGTTTGGCGGCGTGGATTATGTCAGCGCCATGATCTCCCACATGGAACAGAGCGGCTTTATGGCGTCGGTGACGGGGGTGCTCTTTGGCCATTATGCCCTGACGCCGCCGCCGGAACTGTTGGCGCGCCTGACGCGCCTGGGGGAAAAGTACGGCGTACCCGTGGCCTACTGCGACGACTTCGGCCATGGGGAAAATCACGCTGTATTACCCATCGGTCGCGCGGCGCGGCTGGATACGCAGGCGCAAACTTTGCGCTACCTGTAATTAGCACTTGCATTTCTGCCCCAGATGGCATAGAATAGAGAAGGCGAAACATTGTCAGCCGTTCCTGGGGATGATCCGGTTTCGACGGGGGTTGTCGGGGACAGGATAAGCGAGCCGCGGACCCTGTACCGCGTAACAACGGGGAAAAACAAGAACTGACAATAGCGATTTCGCTTTCGCGGCCTAACGCCGTGACGCCAGCCCGGCCTGCCCGCGTGGCCGGTTCCTGACGTCATTTACGCGGGGAACGAGAACGCCTAAGCTTTGCAGCGTGCTTGTATTCATGAAGCTACTGATGCCTTCAGCCTGTCCGCGGGCGTAAGGCGGAGGGAATGTTAAATCACGGACTGCGCTCGGAGAAAGTCCTGTAAACGAGCCTTCGGACAGGAGTTCGACTCTCCTCATCTCCACGTTGTCTATGCCATGCAGGGCCAGGTCGTAGGACCCGGCGCTGACATAGACGCCCCGCAAAGCCGCCTGCAGCAAGGGTTTCACCTGCTCGGGCGGCTTTTGTTGCAAAACAAGTTGTAAAAAAACAAAAATGGAAGAAGCTGTGCAACATTTTTTGCCGCTGGAACGTCATTTATACCAGAGGCAGGATTTTCCTTTGCCTCCGCAATCAGGATAAGGAAGAAGGTAAAAGTATGATGAAGCGAATGATCGCGCTGCTGGTAGTACTCGTCATGACCTTGTGCGCAGCGGCGGCATGGGCCGCTCCCGGTGATGCGACGTTGTTTGCCAGGAATGACGAAGTGAGCAATAGTCCCTATGTCACCACTGCCGTTGCCGTTGGAGACACCTTGTACATGCTCGTGACCCAATACGATGAGGAACTGTCGGATAATGTCTTCAAACTTTACCGTTATACCCCGGGGCAGAGCGGTGAGCCGGAATTAGTGGCGGACAAGGTGTTCTATACGCGCTGGTACAACAATATGGAGGGCGCCAAGGCCGCTCAGGAGAGCAGCGGCGTAGACGCCGATCCGGAAACGGGCATTGGTTACCTGTTTAGCGACGGCGAGAAGCTCTATGGTTTCAACACCTTGAACGGTGAAATCGCTGATTTGACTTTTACGGACGGCGTCATGAACCGCGACGTTATCTGCACGATTTCCTTGGATGATCTGTATATCCAAGAGGAAGACTATTCCTATATGGTCGACATCGACGGACTGACCAGCCAGAAGGATCACGTCTATTTTTCTTCTTCCGACTGGCGGGGACGGGAGCCGCAGTACTATCTTTACGATGTCACCCTGACGGATGGCACGGTGAAGAAGATGCCGATTTCTGTGCGGCTGAACCGCATTACGGCCTATAAGGACGGCCTGCTGCTTGGCTATGCTTCCAATACCTGGGACGAGAGCACCAACCAGGAGATTCCGGCGCGGCTGATGACCGTCAATCCTGCGGATGGAACGACGGCCGTTGTCAAGGAAATGCCGGAAAGCAGCTATATCTATGCCCTGACCTATGACGCGGCCACGGATACCGTATATTACTTCACGGAAAGCACCGTGTGGGGAATGACCGCCATGGGCAATGCTTTCAAAGCGGCTTACGCCAATCAGAGCTATGCGGAAGGCATGACGATGCTCGGCTCCGGCTATGCGGCGCTGTGGAGCAGCGAAAGCCTGGAAATCCACAACCTGGACCCCGCCTATCTGCCTACCAAGACCCTGACCCTGATCGGCAGCTGGCGGGATAGCGCGGCCCGCAAATTTTCCACGGAAAATCCCGATATTCCGCTGATTTTCAGCGAGCAGTACTACGGCATGTCGGAGCTGGGCCAGGCCATGGTTTCCGGGGACACCACCATCGACGTGATTCGCACCGGCGTGGAAAGCGGCTTTGACAACCTGCTGAGCAAGGGATACTGCGCGGATCTTTCCTCCAGCCAGAAACTCATGGACTATGTGAATTCCCTCTATCCGGCCCTGCGGGATCAGGTGATGAAGGATGGCAAGCTGTATGCTATTCCGGTGAGCGTTTACGGTTCAACGCTGTGCTATATGCCCAGCAAGCTGGAAGAAATCGGTTTGACTGAAGAGGACATGCCCACGAACTTCGTGGAGCTGTGCGAGTTCATTACCCGCTGGAACAACGAGTGGATTGATGATGAGAACAAAACCAACGTGATGCCTTTCTGCACCACCATGAGCAATCGTTCCGTCGTCTTTGACCTGATGCTCAAGGCGTATTTGGATTATTATGACGCCAAGGGCGAGCCGCTCAACTTTGACACGCCGGAGTTCAACGCCATGCTTACGGCGCTGGACAGCATGGATGCTTCCAATCTGGATATGCCCGCCAATATGTCCGACCAGGAATACGACGAATATTATCAGCTGTATTCCGGGGTATTTGTAGATCGGGGGCTGCTCTCCGAAGCGGAAGGCGATTATGCCGCCGTGCCGCTGAAGCTGTCCATCGGCGAAGGCGTGGATTTCACGGTGGGCGTGAGCATGGAAGTCCTGTTCGTGAATCCCCGTTGCGCCAATCTGGCGGAAGCTATCAAGCTGCTGGAGTGCTACGTGGATACCCTGGACGATTCCTTTGCGATTCTCATGTGCCCCGACCGAAATGATCCGGTGGAAAATACCTACTATGAGCAAACCGTCAAGAACTTTGAGGAGGGCCTGGCGGACCTGCAGGAGCAGCTCAAAACCGCCGATGACGCGCAGAAGCGCGACCTGCAAGATACCATCGCGTATTATGAGCAGGCTCTGGAAAACAAGGATAGTTTCCGGTGGGACTATGCTCCCGCAACCATTGCCCAGTACCGGGAAATCGGCGATCATGTTTTTGCGCGGCATGCCAATGTGCTCTACAGCGCTGGCAACGATACCTCCACGCAACTGCGCAGCCTGCATGAGCGCTATGTTCAGAAGCAGATCACCAAGGAGCAATACATCAAGGAATTGAATCAAAAAGCGCGGATGATCGTGCTGGAAAATCAATAATTTTTTCCTACCTGAGGGGACGGCAGTTAGAAGCTGCCGTCCCCTCAGCGCGTCGAAAAAGCGGCTTTCGCCACTTCAGTCCATGGACATAGCATTTGCTTCTTCTTTTGCAAGCCGTCCCTTGCGTTCTTGCAGGCACAGGAGATTTCGCGCCCGCGGGCATGCAATGTACAGCTTACAAGATGAGGAAAAACTTTTGCCAACGGACTGCGTCAGAGGGGCCGCGGTCCCTCTGACTGCTTTTTTTCGCCCGCATCTGGCCTGTAAAAAAGCGTTGCATCTACATCTTCCTTTTGAAGGCTTCATGATGTACAATAAAAAGGGTTCCTGCCGCCATGGCGCGCAAACGCCACGGCGGTTGCGGAAGAAACGCGCCAGGGCGGAACCCCGTTGGGGCCAATGGTTTCGGGGAGGGCGTAGGAAGGCGGCGCTTTCAGATACGCCGCTGACGGCTTGACGGACGTGACCGGTTTGAAGGAGGAAGAATCATGCGAAGGAAGGGTATGGCGCTGCTGTGCGTGCTGCTGGCAAATCTGATGCTGGCGCGGGCAGCCTTGGCGCAGGCGGCGCCTGCGCTGTCGGTATCGGGTTTGGAGGCGGCGCAGACCCTTGCGGCGCTGGAGGAACTCACCGCGCAGGAACTGGAAACGGCCGGGTGGATGCGTGCTATATGGGCCACGGGCGAATCGGGCGCGGAAATGTACGCGGGAGAAAGAACGGAGGATGCCGTTGTCGCTACGTTGGCGCCTGGTATCTTCCTGCAGGGCTGGAGGCAACTGGAGGGAGAGGCGATTTTTGTGCGTCTGGGCGCGGGCGAGGACAGCCTGGCAGGGTGCATCCGGGCTTATACCTGGGTGGACAACGGCGCGCATTGCAAGGTAGGCTATCCGGTCTATCAGCAGGCCGGGACGCTTGTGGAGCTTTTGGGCGTTACGGAGGATGGACGTGAAATCGTGCGCCGCGACGGGAAAATTGAGTTGCTTGCGCATTGGGATGCGAAAGACGCTGTGGCGCTGGAGTCATTGGGAAGCTATTTTGTCTATCCGGAACCCATGATCGGGGAACTTTCCGACGAGGCGATCATGGACGCCGCGGCGGAGGCGCTGGCTGCCAGGGGCGAAGGCGACCGAATCAATGGCGAACCGCTGACCGAGCAGGGACTCCGGGCATTTCAGCCGCGGGTGGAGCGTTGGGTTGATCCGCAGTTCGGGGTGCGGACAGCCATGGTGTATTTCGAGGATGGCCAGGGCGTTTGCCATGCGGTTGCGGAAGTGGACCCTGCCTCGGGCTATGTTGTGGCGACCAACGATAACGGATAAAGCGGAAAGCACGGTCCGGAAAGGCGCCTCCAAGCGGCGGCCTGGTTTGTTAAGCAATCTGGAGCCGGTTTTGGAGTGCTCAAAAAGCGTTTTCTTCATGTAAAATATACAGCGTGTCGAAAAAGTGGCTTCCGCCACTTTTTCCAGGAGGCAAATTCGGTCAACCAGAGGTCGCCCGAATTTGCAAGGAATTGATTTTGCAAGCAAAATCAACAACCCGGCAAGGCGCTGCTTTTCCTTGAGGAAAAACAGCGGTCGCAGAGCGACTTGGCTTTTCTTTCGAAAAGCCAACCTTCAGCCGGCAGAGCCGGCGAATACGAATGGAAGTCGGAGGGGCTGCGGCCTCTCCGACACCTCCCTGGGGTTTTTCGACAGACTGGTAAAATCTAATTTCAGTCCCCGGAACTTGCAAAAAAGATCAAGAAGCGGGGCTGAAGCGTCCTGTGGGAAAAGGCGGGCGTAGCTGCCGGCGGCGGAGATATGCCTGCCTTTCTCAGCGAAACGAGAGGCGGTATACTGCGGCGGTGGCGTTGCGGAGCGATTGGAAAGCCCTTTGGCCGTGCCACAGCTTGCGGGATAGTGCGCTTGGATGGAACCGCAAGGCCCCTCCGCAACTTGACCTTTCATAGAAAGGGGCCAGGCGCAAAATCTCCTGGGCCTGCAAGTATGCAAGAGGAAAATGGCAAAATACAGCAAGATACTTCATGCTCTCGGTTGAGCGTGAAGAAGAGGTATGGAATGGAAGACAGGAACAGGAAAATGGCTCGGGACATTGCTGCAAAGGTTGCCGGGCATGGGGGAGACGTCTATTTTGTGGGCGGTCTGGTGCGGGACAAGCTCATGGGCGGCGAAAACAAGGATGTGGACATCGAGGTGCATGGCGTGACGCCGGAAGTGCTGGAGCAGGTTCTGGACAGCCTTGGAGAACGCACAGAAATGGGCGCCAGCTTTGGCATTTACGGCTTGCGGCATTATGAGCTGGACATCGCCATGCCCCGCATGGAAACAGCCACCGGCAGAGGCCATCGGGATTTCGCCGTATTCACCGATCCTTTTCTAGGGACGGAAAAAGCGGCCCAGCGGCGGGATTTTACCATCAACGCGCTGATGGAAAACGTGCTCACGGGAGAAATTGTGGATCACTATGGCGGCAGGGAGGATTTGCAGAAACAAATCATCCGGCATGTGAACGACGCGACCTTTGCCGAGGACCCCTTGCGCGTACTAAGGGCGGCGCAGTTTGCGGCCCGTTTCGGTTTTTCGGTGGCGACGGAAACCGTCGCGCTGTGCCGGACCATGGATGTGTCGGCGCTGGCCAATGAGCGGGTAATGGGTGAACTGGCCAAAGCGCTGCTCAAGGCGTCGAAACCCTCCGTGTTTTTCGAGACCCTGCGGGAGATGGGGCAGTTGAGCTTCTGGTTCCCGGAGGTGGAAGCCTTGCAGGGCGTGGAACAGGACCCTGGATTCCATCCGGAAGGGGATGTGTGGCGGCATACCATGCTGGTACTGGATGAAGCGGCGCTGCTGCGGGATCAGGCGGAATATCCTTTGGGCCTGATGCTGGCCGCGCTGTGCCATGACTTTGGCAAACAGCAGGTCACGCAGAAGGTGGACGGCCGCATCCGTGCGCTGGGTCATGAGCAGGCGGGCTTGCCCTTGGCGAAAAAATTCTTGAACCGTCTGACCAGCGAAGTGAAGCTGCGAAAATATGTGCTGAATATGGTGGAGCTGCATATGCGGCCTAACGCCATGGTTGCCCAGCACGCCGGGCATAAATCCTTTGCGCGTCTTTTCGACAGGTCCGTGTCCCCGCAGGACCTGCTGCTTTTGGCGCGTGCGGACGCGCGGGGGAAAAATATGGTGTGGGATGACAGCGCGGAAACGGATGCCCTGCAGAGCGAGCTGGAGCGGTTCCGGGAACTCATGGCCAGGCCGTTTGTGCGCGGCGCGGACCTGGTAGCCGAAGGCTTTCAACCGGCGCAGGATTTTGGCGATGCGCTGGCTTATGCCCATAAAATGCGCCTGGCGGGCGTCTGCAAAGAGGATGCGCTGCGTCAGACGGCGGCGTTTCTGCGCCAGAAGCGCGGGCAGCCGAAAAGCGGTGGGTGAGGGAGGCTGTGCGCAGGGCTGCGCTCCGGTTCCTGTATGCTGCGCGTCAGCGTGTAGGAAGGGTTTGCTTTTTTCTCATGCTGATAGGAGCAAAGGGAATATCCGGTTTCATAACTTGCAAAAGACGCCGCCTGTATGGAGCCGGAAAAAGCAGGGCCGCGTCAGGGCATTCGATACCGTTCTGATGTATGGAATCGAAAGGCCACTTTGCGTGTGCCCTTTTGACAACTTTCATAGCTTGTCACATCTTTCAAGTGATGTTATACTGCAGGCAGTATGGAAAACCGTAGCGGGGAGGCGGCGCCATGGGGTTCTTTCTGGGCAAACGTTCCAAGAATGGCTGGCATGTGGGCTTCGGGAGCAACGGCTTTTATGTGGCCAAGACGGCGCCGGACGGCTCGTATTTCGGATGGAGTGCTGGAGGCAAAGGAAAGCAGGAGAAAAGCAAACCCATGACAGCCCGTCAGCGGGCGGTGGTGGCGGGAATAATCCTGATGGCGGCCGCGCTTGTGTGGTGGGGCCTGAGCGCCTGGGAGGCGCAGGTCAAGGCCGATCAGCAGGCGCAGGCACAGGAGAAGCTGACGGCAGCGTTGACAGAGCAGATCAATGAGATCGACGTCATGAAGTATCATACGGCGTTGGATATTGCGCTGAATCCGCGAGAGGACGGGCTTATGGACGCGGACTTCCGCTTTACCATCGGACCTGATAGGAACGTGGAAACTTATCTGAACTACGCATCGGTTTTACTGAAGCGCGTTGACCCCGATCTTCTGGAGCATTTGGCGTCGGTGACGCTGGAAGTATGGGAACCCGTTTCCGGCTCGGCGTCGCAGCGGGAATGGACGTTGACGGAAAAGCACGCTGCCGGGGATGCGGCAGACTAATCCTGTAGGGCGCATAGGCAGAAACGACGGTTCGCACCGGCGTTTCAGACGCTCGAAACCCTCAAAAAGGCGTCGGAAGGACTGCATTCCTTCCGACGCTCAGGCTGTCGAAAAAGTCCAGCATTGGCTGGGCTTTTTCGTTTATAAGCGGTAAAATAGAGGAAGGTGGTGAGAGCGATGCTGGAACGAGGAAAAATGGATCGGGATGTAGTAGAGATCGTGGGGATAGACAGCCTGGCGCCAAAGGAGCACCTGCTGCGGAGGATAGACAAAGCGGTGGACTTCAGCCGGCTGTACGAAATGGTGGAGCCGTTGTACTGTGAGAATAACGGCAGACCAAGTGTAGACCCGGTGGTGCTGTTCAAAATGGTACTGATCCAGCATCTGTACGGATTGCTATCTCTGAGGCGGACTGCGGAGGAAGTAAGCGGCAGCATTTATTACCGTTGGTTCCTAGGGTACACCTTACAGGATGAGACGCCCCATTTTTCCACGGTAAGCTATAACTT
>CAZINY010000062.1:14048-14295 GCA_964540735.1 uncultured Oscillospiraceae bacterium | reverse complement strand
CGGGACGCGGGGGGCGCTTCCGTGGCATACAGCGCCTGCAGGCGCTGCAAGGCCGCAGGGTCGAACAGCTCGTTCAGCGGCAGCCCGGTGTCGGGGTCGTAGGTTGGCGCCAGCGCGGCGAGCTGCTCCCGGGCGTCGGGGGTCAGGCAGCCGTCCAGCCAGGCAATCCGGGCGGCATAGATGTCCGCCCGGCGGTTTTCCTTCCATAATAGTTCCCGGGTGCGGGAAAGCGCCTTGGCGTCCTTTT
>CAZINY010000062.1:0-14038 GCA_964540735.1 uncultured Oscillospiraceae bacterium | reverse complement strand
CTCTTCTCCACGGCTTTCAGCTTCCGGGCCGCGGGCGCGCTCTCCCCGGCGTAAAGTTCCCGGAGGCCCTGCAGGGCCGCGGGGTCGAACAGCTCGTTCAGGGGCAGCCCGGCGTCGGGGTCATAGGCCGGGGCCAGGGCCATCAAGGACTCCCGGGCCTCGGGGGTCAGGCCGCCGTCCAGCCAGGCAATCCGGGCGGCGTAGATGTCCGCCCGGCGGTTTTCCTTCCATAAAAGTTCCCGGGCCCGGGCGAGGGCCTTGGCGTCCTTCTGCCCGGAGGGGGCGGCCTCCATTTCCTTCAGGGCCTTCTCCAGGTCCCCGGCGGAGGCCCGGGCGCGCTCCAGGCCCCGGCGGGCGTCTGCGCGCAATGCCTCCAGGGTTTGCAGCCGGTAGGTGCCCCCCGTGCGCTTGTCCAGCTCCTCCTGCCGGGCGGCGAGGGCGCGGAGCTTCTCCTCCTGCTCCCGCAGGGGACGGCGCAGCGCCTCGTCGCCCTCCTCGTCCCGGGTGCGGCTGACGCGGCTTTCCCGCACCTTTTGCTCGGTGAGGCGCGCGGCCAGGTCGTGGCGCGCGGCCTCCTCCATCAGGGCGCGAAGGTTTTCACGGCTTTCCCTGAAAGCCTGCTCCAGGGCGCGGCCATGGCGCAGCTGGGGGGGCAGGTTGGACGATACTTCGCCCATCCAGCGGACGAAGCCCGCCAGGCATGCGTCCACCGACTCGGCCTGGCGCGCCATTTGCTCCAGCTCTGCCTGGAGCTTGCGGCCCAGGCGGCGGAAGTTGGCGGCATACCACCCCGGGGTTCGTCCGCCCAGGCGGCGCTTGTCCAGACGGCGGCGCAGTTCGGGGTACAGCTCCGCGCGCCAGGCCAGGGCGGTTTTCATCAGCCCGCCGTAGGCACGGCGATAAGCCGCGGCCTCCGTATCGAAGCTGTCCCAGTTCAGGCGGGTGGAGGCCATCTGATAATAGTAGCAGTTGATATTGGCGCCTTCCCGCTCCCGGTAATCGGTGGCAAGAAAGCGGCTGATGCACCGGGTGGCCAGCCATTCCAGCAGATGGGCGTCGTTTTCCTGGCTCTGGGAACCGGTGGAGTAGTTCCCCGTGGTCACGAAATGCGTTTCGGGCAATCCCAGTAGGAATACGGCGTCGTAGAGCCCCTTTTCGTCGGAAAGCCCCTGACGGATCAGCCCTTCCATGCCGTAGTAGCTCAGGGCGGTGCGGGCCTTGACCAGGAATTGGCCGGAAGTTACGGTGATTTCCTCTCCGTCTGCGGTTTCCGCGGGGGGGACATGATAATAGGGCAGCATCAGCACCGCGCCCATTTCCAGCTGGTCCCGCCGGGCGGCGAAGCGCTGGCGCAGGGCCCGGGAGAGCACGGGGATTCCCGAGGCTCCCGTGCCGCCAAAGATGGAACCGAACAGCAGCACCTTGACCTTTTCTCCGGCCTCCAGCGCCGCGTCCATCTCCCGCAAAAGGGCCAGCAGTTCGTCGGTTTTGCCCTGGGCGGCGTCCTCCTCCAGGCGGGATACCAGGTCGGTAAAAAACAGCACGCCCAGGTCGGGATGCCCGCGGAAACCTTCGCTGTATGCCAGGGAGGCTTCCGCGGAAGTGAACAGCGTCCGGGCCAGCAGCCGGCCCTGGCGCAGGCTTTCGGTCTGCGCGGCTACGGACAGGCTGCGGCGGCTCAGGTCCATATTCCATTGGCGCAGCCGCAGGGGCGTATGGAAGCCCCGGTGGGTATAGGGCAGGGTATCCAGCAGTTCCCGCACCGCTTCGTAATGGGCGCAGGACTGCATGGCCCGGGTGGTGTTTCCGCAGGAGGCGTCCACGTCCACGCTGAGCATGCGCAGCGCTTCGCCGGATGGGATGACCCCGGCGGCGGCGGCCCATACCACGCTTTCCAAAATTTTATTGCCCGTGCCGCCCACGGCCAGCAGGTATTGTTTCATGGCGGCTCCCTCCTTTCTCACAGGCGGCGGAACGCGCCGCGGCGGGCGCAGTAGGCCGCGGGCGCGCCCAGGCGGCGCAGGAGAACGCTGCACAGCCAGGTCAGGGGATAGCATCCCAGGGCGCAAAGGTAGTCCCAGGGGGTGCGGCCCGCCACAAAGCGCAACCCATAGCGCCAGCATACCCAGGCCAGCGCCAGCTGCGCCAGCAGGATGGCCATGCCCGTGAAAAAGCAGGTATACCCCGCCCGGCGGACTTGACGCCCATAGGGGAGCGTATGACGCTTCAGATGCAGCCGCCACAGCAGCACCAGCAGATACATGATGACCGCGCCGCCGCCTTGCAGGACCAGCAATCCCCGCCGCCACAGGTTGTCCCGCAAGTCATAGGCGCGGGCGCGGGCCTCGGGGGTCATGTCCGGGGAGAGGACGGCGGCGGCCTGCTCGGCGGAGGTAGCCAGATAAGACAGCGCTTCCTCCGGGGCTGTCCGCGCCAGATAGCGGGGGTAAAGCGCGCCCAGGGCAAAGAGCAGCCAGGCGGCCAGCAGCCCCAGTATGCACAGGTCCATCAGCGCCACCTTCCACGCCCGGCGAACCCGGGCGCGGGGCAGGGGCTTGCGTTCCGTGGTCATGGCGATACCTCCGATTCCATGTCGCAGAAGACGGTTAGATCCAACAGGGCCAGAGGCGTTTCCACCCGAAGCGCGCTCTGGCGCAGCCGGGCGAGCAGGTCTCCGGCCTTCAGCAGGCGGAATACCGGGGGAATGTTGGGCACGCGGTCCAGGGTCAGGTTGGCGTTCCCGTCGCACCAGGCGTGGCGCAGGCTCTCCGAAAGGCGCTGCCGCGTCTGCGCGCCTGCGTCATGAAGGGCCTGGGGCAGTTCCAGCCACACGGCGGGGATGCGCTCGCCGTAATCATAGTCCCATTTGCCCGCGTCCGCGTTTCCGTCCGGGCCGTTGTCCGCCAGCCAAGCAAGCCCGTCGGGCGCTTCCCAGGCGTCAGCGGGAATGTTGAGGGTCAGGCGGAAGGTTCGCCAGCCTGGCGTCAGCGCCGCGCCGTCCAGGCGCAGGGTCAGCACGGCCTCGCCGTTCTCCACGGCGGCTTCCAGGGACGCCCCTTCCGGAAGCTCCGATGGGGCAAAGACATAGAGGGTATCCCGGTACAGCGTGTATGGAATGCCTGCGTCTTCAAGCGCCTCCCGCTCCTGGAGGGTATTGGGCAGGGTGTGGCTCAAGGTCAGGCTGCCCGCCAGTTCCAGCGCCGCGCCCTGGGTCAGGATTTTCGCGTCCAGGTCCAGCGCCTGATGAACAGGAAAGCGCCAGGTGAAGGTCTGGTCGGCGTAGCGGCCGTTTTCCGGGCGCAAGGTTACGGTTTGCGTCAGGTCGGCCGCCTGGCCGTTGTGGGTCATGGCGGTGGCGTCCTGGAGGGTCTGCGCCTGCTGGGCTTCCACCATGGGAAAATCCTCCCGCACATAGGCGAAGGTGCAGGTGGAGCGCATGATTTTCTCATCTTCGTAGAAATAATTCACCACCGTTACCGGGCCGTCGCCGTCCTGGAAACCGCGGACCTGGGTAAAAACCTCCCCGGCAAAGAGGCTTTCCAGGCGCTGGGCGGTTTCTGACACCTCGTCCTGCGGGCCCAGCAGGAGCAGCAGCATGCACCGGGGCATGGCGCATTCCCGCCACAACCCGCTGTTGCCCCGGGAGAGCCGCCCCCACTGGAGGGCCTCGGCGGGGGTTTCCCAGGCAAAGGAGGTTACGGCGCCCACATAATCCAGCCGCAGGGCAAACACGGTCATGGCGGTATCGCCGCCGTCAAAAAGGCCGCGATCTTCCAGCACGGCGGCATACGGATCGGCAAGCCGGCCGTCGATCACGGCGTCCAGGCTGCCCAGGCTCCAGGTATCCAGGGTGATAAGGTTCAGGTGGCTGGGGTCCAGGTAGCGCAAGGCGGTGAGCAGGTGGGAGCCGCCTTCTTCCTGGCAGACCAGGGCGGAAGCGTCCCCGGCCTGCTGCAGGGCCAGGCCTTCCTGCTGCGCGGCCAGCAGGGCCTGCGCCTGGGCAGGGTTTTCCAGCGCCACCTGATCCGCCCGGGCGGCGGCGGGCGCGCCCGGCGTATAGAAGTTTTCGGGGCCGGGCTGCACCATTTCGGTAAAGGTTTCCGCGGTGGCCTGCGTGGCCCAAACGCGCAGATCCCGCTGCAGGGAAGCGGCGGCCTCCGCCGAGTCCGCCGTGAGGCCGTGCTTGCTCAGCAGCTCCTCCGGAAACAGTCCGTCGTCGTAGCGCAGCACCCGCACCTGGCTGCGCTGGGGGCCCAGCAGCTCGGGCAAGGCGGTGAGCAGGTCCAGGTACCAGCCATGGAATTCCCGGTAATTGTCCTGCCATAAATAATGGAAACCGCCCTGGTAATACTGGGCGCTGCTGCCCGTGGGATATAGCGTGTCGGCGATGAGATTGACGCCGCCCACATTGGGCGTGGCGTCCATCCACAGGTCCAGGGGAATGACCCGGTTTTCAGTCTGCGGGCTTTCGGACTCTTCCACGGCGGGGGTCTGCGGCGGGGTATAGCGCAGGGTTCCCAGGTCGGGGGATGCCGCCAGGGCCGGGAGCGCGGCCAGGCACAGGATTGCCAGAACGGCGGCAAACCGGCGAAGTTTCATGGCGGGGCCTCCTTTCGCACTGAATCATGAAGCAGGCGGCGCGCCTGCGGGCACAGCAAAAAAACGGACGTTGCGCGCTATGCCGTAAATTTACTCTTTCGCTTTTTTTTCCGCAAATCCCTGCCGGAGGAAGGGCTTGTTACGCTTGCGGCGGAAAAATTCTGCCCTGGAACCGGCGTTTTTCCGCGGCCGGTGTGGTATACTGAAAAAAACGTCTTTACAAGGGAGGATTTCGCATGTGCACCAGCATCGCATTTACCAGTCCGGCGCTTTATGGACGAAACCTGGACCTGGAATATGCTTTCGGGGAGCAGGTGGTTATTACGCCCCGGCATCACGCTTTCCGTTTCCATCGCCTACCGGAGCAAAAACGTCATCTGGCCCTGATGGGCATGGCGACGGTGGCGGAGGATACGGCGCTGTATGCCGAGGCCGTGAATGAAAAGGGACTGTACATGGCCGGATTGAACTTTCCCGGCAACGCGCATTACTTCCCTGAGGATGTTCCCGGCAAAACCATGGTTGCGCCGTATGAGCTGATTCCGCTGGTGCTGGGGCGGTGCGAAAACCTGGCGCAGGCCCGGGAATTGCTGTCGCAGGTGGCGGTTGCGGCCATTCCCTTTGGCCCTGGCTATCCCCTGGCGCCACTTCACTGGCATGTTGCCGACGCCACCGGCGCGCTGGTGGCCGAGCCCATGGCCGGTGGCCTCATGCTCCATGAGGACCCTGTGGGCGTGATGACCAATAATCCGCCCTTCCCTTTTCAGCTCATGAACCTGAACAATTATCAGCACCTATCTCCCCGGCCGCCGGAAAACCGCTTCGCGCCCAACCTGGCGTTGACGTCCTATGGGCAGGGAATGGGCGCGCTGGGCTTGCCGGGAGACGCTTCGCCCATGTCCCGTTTTGTCCGCGCGGCTTTCCTGAAGGGCAACGCCGTGTTTACCGGGGAACCTGTCAGCGACGTGACGCAGTTCTTCCATATCCTGGAGGCGGTGGCCATGGTGCGGGGTAGCGTGCTGACGCCCCAGGGCAAGTGCGACATGACCACCTATGCCTGCTGTATAGACGCTGCCCGGGGCGTCTACTACTACAAGACCTATGAAAATTGCCAACTCAGCGCCGTATACCTGTCCGGGGCGGAGCTGGAGGGAGAAGCGCTGGAATGCTTCCCCCTGGCCCGCCAACCGCAGGTTTTTGCGCATAACGCGCCCCATGGCGTCTGAGGGCGAAGGGGCGGGCCGGACGGTCTGACGTGCTTTTCCGGCGCTTGTTTGAAACGAAAAGGCGAGGCTCGGATCCCCTTTTGCGGGTCCTTGCCTCGCCTTTCTCGTTTTTTGCGCCGTAAAGCCAGCCTGCTGAAAAAGGCGCGTTTTTTTAATAACTGCAAGAAAATGAAACTACAGGTTTCCAAGCTTGCAAGCATTTCATAGCGTATGGGGACCGAAGGTTTCCAAAGGGAAGGGCGGGCGCAGCCGCCAGTGACGGCTATGCCCGCCTTTCTCAGCCGAAACGAGCGGCGGAACGCCGCGACGATGGAGGTTGCGGAACGACCGAAAAGCCGTCGCCACGCGGCTTGACCTTTCAGAAAAAGGACAACCTTGCAGGCGCGACATCTCCTGCGCTTGCAAGTGCGCAAGGCAGGACTCGCAAAAAACGAAGCAAAATACTTTGTCAACGGTCTGAGCGCGCCCTGCGCAACAAGTCGCCCTTCAGATTGCTGAAAAAACCCTATTCTTCGATATGAGAAAATGAAATTTTCCGCTTCTTATCCTGCAAAAATTTCAACACGTATGGGGCCCGAAGGGGTCCAGGGGGCGATCGGAAAGCCCCCTGGTCGCGCCCGCAGGCGCGAAATCTTCTGCGCCTGCAGGCATGCAATGTAAATCTTGCAAGAATTTTGAGAGCAAATACTTTGTCAACGGTCTGAAGCCGGCTTCGCGGGTCATTGAGTTTGCTTGCAAAATCAATTCCTTACGACTTCGGACGACCTCTGGTTGGCCGAAGGTGCTTCCTCGAAAAAGTGGGCTTTCCCACTTTTTCGACATGCTGGAGCACCCCCTGTGCAACAGGCCGCCCTCTGCCTGCCTTCCTTTACGCCTCCTGGGGGATGGGGTGGCCGAAAGCGCCGTAGTGCGCGCAGCAAGCGGCGGCAAAGCGGCTGGCCTGGTCGGCGGCATGGGCCAGGTCGCCGCCGCCGTCCAGGTATTCGGCCAGGAACGCGGCGATAAAGGCATCCCCTGCGCCCAGGGCGTCCACAGCCTGGGTGGGGTAAGCCTGCTGCCGGTGCTCACGGTTTTCTTCCAGCAGGTAGGAACCCCGCTCGCCCATGGTTACCACCACGGTGCGGGCGCCCGCCTCCAGGGCGGTACGAGCCAGGGCACGGACCTCTCCTTCGCTCTTTTTCCCGCCGGAAAAGAAGGCGAAGCGCAGGCACGGACAGATTTGCGGGATATTCACCCGGTCGTATTCCCCGGAAAAGTCCAAGGAAAGGGGCGCCCAACGGCTCATGGCCGGGTGATAGAGGTCCAACCAGCTGTGAATGCTGGTATGAATCAGGTCCCAATGCGAGATCATGCGGTAATCCGCGGGGGTCAGGCACAGGGAGGTGAGGTACTGGGCCACCTCCCGGCCGTTGTTTCCTACGAAATGACGGTCTCCGGCCTCGTCCAGCTCAATATAGTTGCAGGCGCTGGGGGCATGTACGACGCGCACGCGGCTTATGTCCACTTGTTCCTCCCGCAGAGCCTGGAGAAAGGCCTGCCCCGGCTGGTCGTCTCCCACGACGCCGATGTAGCCTGCCTGACTGCCGTTATAGCGCCGGGCAAGCACGGGCACGTTGACGCTGTTGCCGCCGGGATAATATTCCCTGCGCCAACGGTAGTTGTCCAGCACGTTATCGCCAATGCCTATAATTTTCATTAGTATTTTTCCACCCCCATGTACCGCCGGGAGGATACCGGGTGCCCCAGGACATGGCACCATTCGTCGCAATACAGCGCGCACAGACGGTTGAGAACCAGCGTGGCCACTGCCGGGCGCAGCCAATCCGGATAAGCGGACAGGTCGGCCGCGGCTGCGTCGATTACCGTCAGCTTCTTCGTTTTGCGCAGCAGGAACTTCACTGCCCGCTCCTCAGTCTGCCGGGCCGGCCCCAGCCCCAGTAGCGCCAACGCCGCCGTGGAATCGTCCACCGCCTCAAAGGCGCCATGGAAAAACTCTCCCGCATGCAGGGGCGAGGAGTGCCGCCATACGGATTCCATGATGAGGCAGTTGGTCATGATATAACCCACGCAACTGTCCAGCCCGGAGGCCACGGTGTAGATCAGCGGTTCGTCCTGCATCTGCCGGGCAAAGGCCCGGGCGTTGGGAAGGTACTGCCGGCAGGCTGCATCGAAGGTTTCCTGCAAGCGCAGCATGGCGGCGTTCACCTCCGGCAGGCGCGCCGTGCCGCAAAGCAGGTCCAGCAGTCCGAAGGTCAGCTTGTACACTTCCGGGAAGATGGTAAGCACCGCGGGAAAAGGATGCAGGGGATCGTCGTAATAGTAGATCACCTGGTCCACCGCCTGTTCGATGGCAGACCCCGGAACGGTGGTGAAAGCCACGGTCAGCGCGCCGCGTTCACGGGCCAGCCTGGCGGCCGCTACGGTTTCCGACGTGGAGCCACTCTGGGAATTGAGCACCACCAGACTGTGGGTTCCCAGGCGAGCTGGAGGTTCCTGCACAAACTCCGCCGCGTTTTGCAGCCCCACCGCCAGGGGCGCCTGCCGTCCCAGCAGGTAATAGCCCGGATACAGCGTGGCCAGGGAGCCGCCGCAGGCGGTGAAGTACGCCTCCTGAATTTCACGCCGGGCCGCGGCCGCACATGCCGATTGCACCTGCGCGTCGGTCAGTTGAATTTTTTCTTCATGCATGAGGGTTCCCGTCCTTTCTCCTTCCGCTTTCCCCCGGGGTCGGAGGAATTATGAAAGTTTGTTTAATAATTATGGCGTTACTATAGCACATTCCCGGGGAATGTCAAGGGGGGACGGACAGGTCCGTCAAAAAAAGGAAGCGGCGCGCGGCTCAGGCGGTTCCGCCGGGCGCAGCAGGTTGACCCCTCCGGCGGGGCATGGTAGAATCAACCTAGACGCGCGCCGCCCTGAGGCGGCGGAAGGGAGGCCGCCATGGGGGCGTATTTACCGAAATATTTGAAGGAAAAAAACCGGTTGCTGGTGCTGGAACTGTTTCGCTCACGGCCCCAGTGGAACCGGGCCGAAATCGCGCGGGCCACAGGGATGAGCTTTCCCACCGTGACCAAGGCGGTGGACGCTTTCCTGGCCAAGGGCTTGCTGCAGGAGGTAGAAGGTCCGGAGCCCAGCGCCGCCGGGCGGCCGGGGCACACGCTTGCCTGGGCGCCCCATCGCTGCCTGGCGCTGGGGGTGGAGTGCGAAGGCAACTACGCTACTGCCGCCCTGGTGGGATTAGACGGTCAACGCATGGCGGTCCGCCGGGTGGAAACGGGGGACCTTGCCAATCCCCGCGCCCTGGAGACGGTGGCCCAGACCCTGGCGGAGCTGCGCCAGGCGGCGGGGGATGCTCCGGTGCTGGGGGTGGGGCTGGGCTTTCCCGCCAATATTGATCCGGCCACGGGCCAGGTGGTGAGCTATCAGCAGCGGGGGGTACGTGAAGCCACCCCCCTGGACCAGCTCTACCCTGGTTTTACCCAAACGGTTGCGTTGCCCCTGATCCTGGATAACGATGTGAATTTTGCCTGTCAGGGGGAGGCGCTGTTGCGGCGGGAAGAACGGATTACGGGGGACATGCTCTACCTCTCGGTGGGCAGCGGCTGCGGAGGCGCGCTTCGTCTGGGGGGAAAACTGTGCCGGGGCGGGCGCTTCCGGGCGGGGGAGGTAGGCGCGCTAAGGTTGCGTCTGCCCCTGGACGGCGCGGAGGGTCCTACCCTGGAGGAATGCATCGGCCTGCGCGCCCTGGAACAACGCTTTGGTATGCCGTTGCGGGAGGAGCGCCCGCTGTCTCAGGCTGCGGTAGAGGCGCTGACGGACTACGTAGCCCCCCTGCTGGCCGGAGCAATTTATCAGCTGACCATGGCGCTGGATTTAAGCGCCTGCATCCTGGCCGGGATACTCCCTGCCTTGCTGGGACCGGCATTGTGCAGCCGCACGCAGGCGCTGCTTACCCCCGCCCTTCCGGCCCGGGAACCGGTGCAGGTCGCTCCCTCCGTCAGCCGCGAGGCCGGGGTGGTGGGCGCCGCCGCCGCGGTGTTTACCCGGCAGCTTCCCGCCTTTCTGGACGGCGGCGAAGCGGTCTGAGGCGCGGCCCTCCGAGAGAGGGAACGGTTGCGCCGCACCGGGGGCGGCCCTTCCCGATGAGCCGGCGGAACGCCGCGGCGATTGCAAAACGGGCGATCTTCTGCCGGCAATCCAGCGGAAGGCGGATGCGCATGCTGGGTCCGCCCTTGCAATCCGCGCGCCCCTCGGGTACAATAAAGCGGGCTTTTGCAAGGGAGGGGCGCGGAATGGAGCGGCCTGTATGGGAAATGCTGGAGAACAACCGGGGGCGGCTGAGTTTTCATATGCCCGGCCACAAGGGGCGGGGGCCTTTCGGCCCGCTGGACGCCTATGCCCTGGATACCACGGAACTGCCGGGGACGGACGACCTGTATTGTCCGGAAAACGGTTTGCGTGATGCCCAGGAGCGCTATGCCCGGGCGGCGGGCAGCGGCGCGGCGCTTTTCCTGCACAATGGTTCCACCGCAGGCATCCAGGCCATGCTCATGCTCTACGCTTACCCGGGGGATACGGTGCTGCTGCCCCGCAACGCGCATCTTTCGGCGGTGAACGGGTGCATTGTGGGCGACCTGCGTCCGGCGTTCATGCCCTTGAGCTTTACGGAGGACGGGTACGGATACCTGCGGGAGGAGACGGCGCTGGCGGCGCTGGCGGCGCATCCTCAGGCGCGGTGCCTGCTGGTTACCAGCCCGGATTATTACGGCGGACGCCTGCCGCTGGAACGGATTGCGGCGGCGGCCCATGCCCAGGGATGCCGCCTGGTGGTGGACGAAGCCCATGGGGCGCATTTTCCCTGGCTCGATGGCGCGCGGGGGGCGGCGGCCTGCGGGGCGGATGCCTGGGTGCAGTCCTGCCATAAGACGCTGCCCAGCCTGACGGGGACGGCGGTGCTGCACCTGCGGGACGTTGAGGACAATGCGCGGGCGCTGCGGCTTTTGCGCATGACCCAAACCTCCTCGCCCAATTATGTGCTAATGATGTCCGTGGATGATGCCCGGGCCTATATGGACGCGGAGGGCGGGGTACGGCTGAAGGCGGTGAGCGAGGCCGCGGACGCCCTCCGGGCGCGGCTTCCGGCCCTGGGCTATGGAGACGCGCAGGCATTGTGGCGTTCCACGGGCCTGACGTTTGATCCCACCCGGCTGGTGATTCTCGCGCCCCAGGGTGGGGAAGCCCTGGACCGGGCGCTGGCGGCGCGGGGCGTGGATGTGGAGATGCACGATATCCGCCGGGTGGTGTGCATCCTGACGGCCATGGATGACAGGGCGCGCCTGGCGCGCCTGGAGGAAGCGCTGGGGGCGATTGCGCCCCGGCGGGCGGAGCTGCCGCCCACGGCGTATGATCAGCCGTTGCCGCCTGTGGTCATGCCGCCGCGGCAAGCGGCGATGGGCCGGGTGGCGCGGGTGGCGCTTGACCGGGCCGCGGGCCGCGTGGCTGCGGCGTCGGCGGGGCTTTATCCGCCGGGGATTCCCCTGGTGGCGCCCGGAGAACAGATTACGGAACAGACGGTTGCCGCGCTGGCGCAGGCCGGCCCGCGGCGGCGCTTTGGCGTGGAAGGAGAGCAACTGTTATGCGTGCGGTAAAGGCGGTATTGTTTGATCTGGACGGGACCCTGACCCAGTCGGAGGAAGGCATCTGGAATTGCGTGCGTTACGCGGCGGAGAAAATGGGGCGTCCCGAACCGGATGCGGCGACGCTGCGCCGGTTTATCGGACCGCCGCTGTTCTATTCCTTCCAGACCTACCTGGGTATGACGGAGGAGGAAGCGGGCCGGGCCGTGGATTTTTACCGGGAGCGCTATAACGTCACGGGCCTGCTGGAAAACCGGGTGTATCCGGGTATCCGGCGGGTGCTGGCAAGGCTGAAGCGCGCGGGATGCTATCTTGGGATTGCCACGGGCAAGCCGCAGGTTCCCACGGAGCGCATTCTGCGCCATTTCCGCCTGGATGGCTTTTTTGACGCGGTGGCGGGCACCCGCCCGGAGGATACCTCCGCCAGCAAGGAGCTGCTGATTCGCCGCGCGCTGCCCGCGAATTATGCCGGAGCGGTGATGGTGGGCGACCGGCGATTTGATGTGGAAGGCGCCCGCGCGGTGGGCATCGACAGCGTGGGCGTGGGGTACGGCTACGGAGACGAGGAGGAGCTGCGGGCTGCGGGCTGCGGCGCTTATGCGCCTACGGTGGCGGCCCTGGAGGAAATTCTTTGCGGGGATGCGCCTGTACCTCGCGGCTTTTTCCTGTCCATGGAAGGGCCGGACGGCAGCGGCAAGACCACCCAGGTGCAGCTGCTGGAGGACCGCCTCCTTCGTTTCGGCTATGACGTATACCGCACCCGGGAACCGGGAGGATGCGGCATTGCCGAAAAAATCCGCCAGCTGCTGCTGGACCCTGCCAACGCCGAGATGACCGACGTCGCCGAAGCGCTGCTTTATGCGGCGGCCCGGGCGCAACACGTGCGGCAGGTAATCCGTCCGGCGCTTGCAGCGGGCAGGCTGGTGCTGTGCGACCGGTTTGTGGATTCCTCCGTGGCGTACCAGGGGGGCGGACGGAACCTGGGGGTGGCGCAGGTGAAGGGAATCAACGCGCCTGCGGTGGACGGTACCATGCCCGACGCCACGGTTTACCTGGATATTGACCATGTGACTGCGATGAAGCGCCGCAGCGCGGCCACCACCCTGGACCGGCTGGAATTGCAGGCGGAGTCTTTTCACGGACGGGTGGAAGCGGCCTATGGCAAGATTGTGGCGGCGGAGCCTGAGCGCTTTGTGAAGGTGGACGCGGCGCAGGCTCCGGACAAGGTGGCGGAGGATATCTGGCAAAGGGTGCTGGAACGGCTGACGGAGGCGGAAGCATGAGCGAACGGATCGTGGTGGGCATGTCCGGCGGGGTGGATTCCTCGGTGGCCGCGCTGCTGCTGAAAGAGCAGGGATACGACGTCATCGGCGTGTTCATGAAAAATTGGGAGGAGCAGGACGAAAGCGGCGTCTGCACCGCCGAGAGCGACTGGCGGGATGTGCGCGCCGTTTGCGACGACATCGGCATCCCCTACTATGGGGTGAACTTTGCCCGGGAATACTGGGACCGGGTGTTCAGCTATTTTTTGAAGGAGTACCGTGCCGGGAGGACGCCTAACCCGGACGTGCTGTGCAACCGGGAGATTAAGTTCCGCGCCTTTCTGGATTTCGCCATGAAGCTGGGCGCTTCCCGCATGGCCACGGGGCACTTCGTCCGCACCAACGAGGCCGGGGAGCTGCTCAAGGGCGCGGACCCGCAGAAGGACCAAAGCTATTTTCTGTACATGCTGAAAACCTGGCAGCTGAGAAAAAGCATTTTTCCCGTGGGCGGGCTGACCAAGGGGGAAGTGCGGGAAATTGCCCGGCGCAAGGGGCTGCCTGTCAGCGAGAAAAAGGATTCCACCGGCGTGTGCTTTATCGGCGAAAGAAATTTCAAAAAGTTTCTGCAGGAATACCTGCCGGCGCAGCCCGGAGATATGGTCGCTCCGGACGGCAAGGTGGTGGGACGCCATGACGGGTTGATGTACTATACCTTGGGGCAGCGCCGCGGCCTGGGAATCGGCGGGAGCGGCGACGGCCGCAGCTGGTTTGTCATCGGCAAGGATTTGGAGCATAACCGCCTGCTAGTGGCGCAGGGGGAGGACCATCCCATGCTCTACGCAACCCGCGCACGGGGAACGGATGTCACCTGGATTGGCGAGCCGCCTGTGGCAGCGGGGGAAACCTTGCGTTGTCAGGCGCGGTTCCGTTACCGGCAGGCGGACCAGCCCGTGGAGGTGCGCTGTGAAAACGGAACCATGAACATCCATGCCTTGACCAGGCAGCGCGCCATTACTCCGGGACAGAGCTGCGTGCTTTATCAGGGCGAAACCTGTTTGGGCGGGTGCATTGTGGATACAGTGGAAGATGCGGGCAGATGCGATAGCGAACAGCAAAGAGGATAGATGGGCCGAATATTCGATACAGATTGAACTTTTTACAAAAGTTAAAATAGAACATTCAGAAAATAACAAAAACGCAAAAAAGATTAAAAAAGTTTGCAAAAAAGTGTTGACAAAGGAAAATGGATTTGGTATTATGTACAAGCTCCTTGCGAGAGGGGCGCCGAACCTTGAAAACGATACAGAGAGAGACG
>CAZINY010000061.1:0-14341 GCA_964540735.1 uncultured Oscillospiraceae bacterium | reverse complement strand
CCGGTGGGACCGGTGACGGAAGGTCCGGTGGCGCCGGTGGGGCCTGTCGCGCCCGCAGCGCCTGTGGGACCGGTAGGCCCGGTGACGGAGGGTCCGGTCGCGCCGGTGGGACCCGTCGCGCCGGTGGGCCCCGTGGGTCCGGTGGCGCCTGCGCCGGTGGGACCGGTGGGACCCGTAGAGCCGCTTGCGCCGGTGGGTCCGGCGGCGCCTGCCGCCCCGGTCGCGCCGGTGGGTCCAGTCATACCCCGGGCGCCTACGGGTCCGGTGGGACCTGTTGCGCCGGTAGCGCCGGTGGGGCCGGTGACGGTCACCAGGGACCAGTCTTCAGAGGAACCCGGCGCGCCGGTGGGATTATCCTGATTGGCTTCATAAAGCGCGCCCTGGTAGAATACCAGCGCTCCCATGCGGTAGCTGGCGCCGGGCACAAAGGGGTCTACGGTATTCAGGCCTTCGCCAGTAGGACCGGTGGGACCTGTGGGACCCGTAGGGCCGGTGGGCCCCTGTACGCCGCAGCCGCAGCCACAGCAGGGCTGTGGGCGCGGCGGCGGGCAGGGCCGGGGCGGACAGGCCGGAGGGCAGCAGGCGGAGTTCGCCGGAGGCACCGGGATGAACCCGCCGCAGGAAGCATCCTGGGGGTTAATATAACGCATGCGCTTCTCCTCACTTCTGTCATGAGTTTTGGGTATGAAAAGCCTTGGGGCCTTTCGCTGCATCCTATGCGCGGAAGCGCGCGCGGGTGCGGATGAAAAACAGCGGCTTTCGCACGCCGAAGCGGTTTCAAAAAAAACAGACGGCAAAACACAGGCTGTCGAAAAACCTTTGGGGAGCTGTCGGAGGGACCGAAATCCCCCGACCACTATTCGTATCCGCCGGCATTGCCGGCTGAAGGCTGGCTTCCTTACCAATTGGGCGACCGCTGGTTGGCCGAAGCTGCTTCCTCGAAAAAGTGGCGGAAGCCGCTTTTTTGACACGCTGAGCATATTTTTATGAATAGGAAAATTACCGGCGCTGCGGCGGGAAAAAGGTTCTTCTTGCCGTCCGGCGGCATGACGGGGAAAGTCCGGCAAAGCGCCGGATTGCGCCAATGCCGGGACAAAGGAAAAAGATGGGGGCATTAAGGAGCTGCCGCGCCTCCTTGCGCCTCATTGTCTGTAGCCCCGGGAATCGCCAGAAGCGGATCGAGGGCATTAAAATTCGGCCATGGTCAAACGGGAAAAGAAATACCCTTGCGCCGGAGAAAGCCCAGCGCAAGGGTTTGGTAGTTATTCGGTTCCATGAAGTTCAGCATAAAACGAAAAGGTTTTCTTGCAGGTGCTTGACAGCTTTCCGCCTTTGCGGTATTCTGCTAAAAAAGAGGGAAACGTTTTCGTTGGGATCAGGAATGCCCCCGCCGCACGGCCCACAGACGTTGCCCTGCGTCGCTCCACTTGATTTTTCCGGCGGGTTCGTCTGGGAGAAGGGTGGAAAGCGCGTCCTTGTTCTTGGAAGAAGCGGCCTTTCCTTTGGCGGCGTTCTGCTTTTTTGCTTTAGCGTTTTTGGCAGCCTTAGCGGCCTTGGCGGCTTTACCGGATTTTTCAGCGGAGACTTTGGCGGTTTTTTCTTCGACCTTGGCGGTCTTGGCGGGCTTATCGGCGGCCTTTTCCGCAGCGGGCAGCGCATCCTTGGCGGATTTGTTTGCCTTTTCTGCGGCGGGTTGCGCATCCTTGGCGGGCAGCTTTGCGGCCTCCGCGCCTTGCCGGATTACGCCGGAAAGCATCAGCGCTTTGCGGGCGCAAACCGGGCCAATCATCTCATAGAGTACCGAGGAGGAAAGAATGATGGTACTCAGCAGCGCGCCGGACTGTTCCGGCAGAATGCGCTGGGCCAGCACCGCCAGGCCAATGCTCACCCCCGCCTGGGGAATCAGCGCCAGGCCGAGGTAGCGCCGTACCTCCGGGGTGCAGCCCGTCATCCGCGCACCCAGCCAGCTGCCCAGGAACTTGCCCACAATGCGCACCGCGAAGTAGCTCACCCCAATGATGCCCACCGTGCTCAACGCGGCCAGATCCAGCCGCATGCCGGACAGCACGAAGAACAACACATTGATGGGCGGGGTAACCCGGTTAAGCTGCTTGAAGAGGATTTTGTCCTTGCTCACGTTGGCATAGGTGGCGCCCAGCATCATGCAGCCCAGCAGCGGCGAGACATCCATGGCCGCGCAGAAGGCCGCGATGCAGAAAATGAACGCGCAGGTGAGCACCAGCCGATGGTCCGAGGACCGCCCCTGGAGCAGCACGCATAGCAGCCGGCCCAACAGGTAAGCCCCCAGCAGTACGCCTAGGTTGATGGCCAACGGCATCAGGGTGCTTTCCCAGGAAAACACCGTGGTGGTTTCCATTCCGGTGGCTACTGCCGCGCAGGCGCTGAAAGCCAGCAGGGCCACAGCGTCATCCATGGCCACCACCTGAATCAGCGTGTTGACGAAATTCCCCTTGGCATGATATTGTCGGATCGTCATCAGGCTGGAGGCAGGGGCAGTAGCGGAGCCAATGGCTCCCAGTAGCAGCGAGAAGGGCACGGACAGGTGGAACACCGTAATCATGAACACCGTCACGATGGCGGCGGCTACCAGCGCCTCCATCAGCGTCAGAACGATGACGCGCGGCCCCTGTTGACGCAGGCGGTCCAGCCGCAGGTAACGCCCAACTCCGAAGGCGATGAAGGACAGCGCCACGTCCGTGAGGAAGCTCATGCCTTCGGCGATATCTGCCGGTATCAGGTTCAGGGCGTAGGGACCTACCACAACGCCGGCCAGAATGTAGCCGGTTACGTTGGGCAGGCGCAGTACCTTGGTGGCTCGGGAAAGAATAAACCCGGCCAGCCACAGAATGGATACCGACGCCAGCACCTGTGCCGTCGGACTCATGGAAACAAATACGTTCTGCATGCCGATCGCCCCCTTTATTTCTGCCCCCCTTTTAGAAGGTGGAGTGATTTTAACAGGCGGAGGCAATAAAATCAAGTGATAGAACTCGATTGTCTTATTCAATTTTTTTATTTTATAACCTTGACTGCGCGAATGGAAAGGAGAGCGTCCATGATTGATCCAAAGCTAAAAACGCTGCTAAGCGTTGTAAAGGAAGGAAGTTTTACCCGAGCAGCCGAGGCGCTTTCCATGTCCCAGCCAGCGGTCAGTTACCACATTCGACAATTAGAGTCGGAAAATAATATTAAAATCTTTTATCGCACCCCTCAAAAACTTACGCTTACTCCGGAAGGCGAGGTTCTGGTGAAATATGCGCGGCGGCTGGAAAACATCAGTGAAAACGCCCGGCGCGCGCTGATGGATGTCAAGCAGCAGTTGCGGCACTTCACCGTGGGTATTACGCCCACCTGCGGGGAGTCCCTGGTAGGCCGGGTATTTACCAGCTATTGCGGGGCGCATCCGCACACCAATATCAGCCTGGTGACGGGCACGCTGGAGGAAATCTGCGACCGGTTGGGGAGTTATGAGCTGGATTTCGCCATTGTGGAAGGGTCCGTGTCCTTGAAACATTGCCATACGGAATTGCTGGACATGGATTACCTGTGCGTGGTCATGTCGCCCAAGCATCCCCTGGCCCACCGCAGCGCCATTACGCTGCAGGAATTGAAAAAGGAGAGTCTAATCCTGCGCCGGGAGGAAGCGGGTACCCGGAGGCTCTTTGAAAGCGCGCTTACCGGGCACATGGAAAGCATACGCAACTTTGATGTGCGGTTGGAAATGGACAACATCAATACCATCAAGGAGCTGGTGGCGGAAGGCATGGGCGTAACCATCATGGCGCATACGGCCTGCCGGGAGGAGACCGCTGCCGGACGGCTGGTGGCTGTGCCCATCGAGGGCATGCGGATGATCCGGGAGATCAACATCATCTCCCAGGATGACTTCAACCATCCCGAGGTGCTGGAGGAGATCCGAAAAATATATGCTTCCTTCCGCTAATGGGAAGGGATGCAAACAGCCCGCGCCAAAGGGAAAGGCGCGGGCTGTTAATGAAGAAAATACGCTGCAGAAAGCGCCGTGGGGACAACAGCCCCCACGGCGCACATACGGTAGAGAAACCCCTGGAAGGTGCCGGAGGGGTTGCAGCCTCTCCGACTTCCATTCGTGTAAGCCGGCTCCTCCGGCTTCGCGGGTCATTGATTTTGCTTGCAAAATCAATTCCTTACAAATTCGGGCGACCTCTGGTTGACCGAATTTGCCTCCTCGAAAAAGCGGCGAAAGCCGCTTTTCCGAAACGCTGAGCGGACAGCCCCTGGTTGTCCGCTTTGCTCTTTCCGACGTTCAGGCGCAGCTGCCGGCGGTTTATTCCCCGTCGTCCAGACCGTCCTCTTCCAGGAGCGCCAGGTCGTCTTCTTCCTCCAAGGCTGCCGCGTCTTCGCCTTCGGCCTGCTCGGGCATGGGTTCGCCTTTTTCAAAGAACTGTCGGCGAATTTCCGCGTCGATTTCCGCGGCTACCTCGGGATTGTCCTTGAGATATTGCCGGGTATTTTCCCGCCCCTGGCCGATGCGCTGATCCTTGTAGGAGAACCAGGCGCCGCTCTTGTGAATGATGTCCCGGGCCACGGCCATGTCCAGCAGGGTGCCTTCCCGGCTGATGCCCTGACCATAAATGATGTCGAATTCCGCTACCCGGAAAGGCGGAGCCACCTTGTTTTTGACCACCTTGACCTTGGTGCGGTTGCCCACCACGTCGCTGCCGTTTTTCAGCTGCTCGCCCCGGCGCACGTCCAGGCGCACGGAAGCGTAGAACTTCAGGGCGCGGCCGCCGGGCGTGGTCTCCGGGTTGCCGTACATCACGCCTACCTTTTCGCGCAGCTGGTTGATGAAGATGGCGATGGTGCCCGTCTTGCTCACGATGCCCGTGAGCTTGCGCAGGGCCTGGGACATCAACCGGGCCTGCAGGCCCACAAAGCTGTCGCCCATTTCCCCGTCGATTTCCGCCTTGGGCACCAGGGCTGCCACGGAGTCCACTACCACCACATCCAGGGCCCCGGAGCGCACCAGCGCTTCGGCTATTTCCAGGGCCTGCTCGCCGGTATCCGGCTGAGCGATGTAAAGTTCGTCAATGTTGACCCCCAGCTTTTTGGCATAGGCGGGGTCCAGGGCGTGTTCCGCGTCCACAAAGGCGCAGATACCGCCCTTTTTCTGGGCTTCCGCCACAATGTGCAGCGCTACCGTGGTTTTACCGGAGGATTCCGGGCCATAGATTTCAATGACGCGGCCCTTGGGTACGCCGCCTACGCCCAGGGCCAGGTCCAGCTCCAGGTTTCCCGTGGAGATCACTTCCACATTCTGGCTGGCTTGCTCGCCCAGTTTCATAACGGCGCCCTTGCCGTACTGCTTGTCCAGATCCGCCAGCGCGTGCTCAAGGGCCTTGAGCTTTTCCTCTTGGGTGCTTTGAGCGACGGTTGTAGCGTCCTTTTTGGCGGGCGCGGCCTTTTTCGTAGCCATAATTTTCTTCCACCTTTCCGTCTATTGGACTGCGCGCGCAGCGCGCCGGAATCGTTCAGTTAGCGGCCTGTATGCCCTTCTCCGCCTCCAGGCGCAGGGCGTTCAGGGCGTTTTTCATGGCCAGGGTGCGGATGCGGGCGCGGTTGCCCGTCAGATGCAGGGGAATATCATAGACGCCGTCCGCTGTGGCGATGCCAAGAAATACCGTGCCCACCGGACGTTCGGGCGTGCCGCCGTCGGGGCCGGCCAGGCCCGTGGCGCTTACCGCAATATCGACGCCCAGCTTTTCCCGGGCGCCCTGGGCCATGGCCCGGGCTACCTGCGCGCTGACTACGTCATAACGGTCGATCATTTCTGCGGGCACGTCCAACAGCATGGTTTTCGATACGCTCTGGTAGGTGACAAAGCCGCCCTTCACCACCTGGGAAGCCCCCGGCACTTCGACCATGGCGGAGGCAATCATGCCCCCGGTAAGGCTTTCAGCGGTGGCAACGGTCCAGTTACGGGCTTTCAGGGCGCGCACGGCGCTCTGGGCCAGGGAACCATCGTCTCGCTCGGATACTGCGTAGACCACGTCCCCCAGGCGGCGGCGCACCTCCGCTACCAGGGGTTCCAGCAGCGCCTGAGCAGTCTCCGCGTCCGCGGCCCGGGCGGTAGCCCGCAGTTGAACTTCTCCCAGGGAGCAGTAGGGGCTCAGGGAGGGGTTTCCGCCCTCCTCCAGATCCCGCAGGCGGGCGTCCACCTCGCTTTCCCCCATGCCGAAAATGCGCAGGTACCGGCTGGCCAGCACCTGCCCGGAGCGCGCCTGCAAATAAGGCTCCACCTGATCGGTGAACATGGGCTCCAGCTCCACGGGGGGGCCGGGCAGATGAATGACCACCTTGCCGCCGCCCATGGGGACAATGGCTCCCGGAGCGGTGCCGTTGGGGTTGAGCAGCAGCCGGGAGTCCGGAGTAAACATGGCCTGGCTCAGGTTGTTCAGCTGCATCTCCTTATGGTACTGGGCAAAGCGGGCGCGCACCATTTCCTCCGCTTCGGGGAAAAGCACCAGCTCCTTGCCTGCGACCTTGGCGGCCACCCGCTTGGTGATGTCGTCCACCGTGGGGCCCAGACCGCCGGAGGTAATGACCACATCTGCACGGCTCAACGCCAGGCGGTAGGCTTCTTCCAGGCGCTGGGCGTTATCCCCCACCACGGTTTGATGGTACTGGCTGATGCCCAGGGCGGACAGCCGCCGGGAAAGGAATTGGGCGTTGGTGTTCAGCACCTGTCCCATGAGCAGCTCCGTGCCCACGCAAAGAATTTCCGCGATCATTTATTTCGCATCCTTTTCCATCAGTACGCCGCTGTTTTTCACAAAATAGTCCGCGCCGCTCCATAGGGTCAGGACGACCACAATCAGGCACAGCGCGCCGCTGAGCAGGCTCTGGGTCACAGGCTGGCGCAGCAGCATCAGCCACAGAATCAGTACGATCTGACTTACGGTTTTGATTTTCCCCAGCTTGCCCGCGGCGATGACTTGGCCCTTGGTGACGGCCACCATGCGCAGGCCGTCCACGCACAGCTCCCGGGCGAGGATAACCACGGTGGCCCAGGCAGGCATCAGCCCCTGCTGAATCAGCATGATAAAAGCGCTGAGAGTCAGCAGCTTGTCCGCCACGGGGTCCAGGAACTTGCCCAGGTCGGTGACAATGCCCTGGCTGCGGGCGATGTGCCCGTCCAGGAAATCCGTAAAGGCGGCCAGACCGAAAACTGCCGCCGCCAGCAGGTTGCAAACCGTGCCGCCCACGTACATCAGGACCACCATCACGGGAATCAGCGCCACCCGCGCCACGGTGAGCCGGTTGGGCAGGTTCATAGGCGCTCCCCCTTCAGGTCATAGGTTTCGGCGCCGGTGATGCGCACCTTTACAAAGCTGCCAATTTCCGGCGCATCCTTGGCGGTAAAGACAATGGCGCCGTCCGCGTCGGGGGCTTCCCGCTGGGAACGTCCCAGGAACAGCCCGTCCCGGGCGTCGGTGACCAGCACCTTTTCCACCGTACCCGCCCGGGTCCGGTTGTTTTCCAGAGAAATCTGCGCCTGCAGCTTCATCAGGCGGTCCAGGCGCTCCTGCTTGATTTCTTCGGGGATTTGATCGGGCATCTCCGCGGCGGGGGTGTTTTCCTCTGGGGAGAAGGCGAAAGCGCCCATGCGGTCAAACCGCGCCTCCGACACAAAATCCATCAGCTCCTGGAACTGTTCCTCGGTTTCCCCAGGGAAGCCCACAATCAGGCTGGTGCGCAGGGTGAAACCCATGCTCCGCGCTTTTTTCAGAATACGGCGGATATCGGCGGCGGTTCCCCGGCGGTTCATGCGCCGGAGCAGCCCGTCGTTGATGTGCTGGACGGGCAGGTCCAGGTATTTGCAGATGTTGTCATGGTTGGCCATGACTTCCAGCAGACGGTCGTCGGCTTCGTCGGGGTAGGCGTAGAGCACCCGCAGCCATGCCACTCCGGGAATCTGCGCGGCCTGGTCCATAAGTTCGGGGAGCAGGGAGGTCGCTTGCCAGTCCGTGCCGTAGCGGGTGGTGTCCTGGGCGATGAGAATATGCTCCTTGACGCCCTGCTCCGCAAAACGGCGCACTTCGCCCAGCACGTCCGCCATGGGCCGGGAGCGGTAAGGACCGCGGATCAGCGGAATGGCGCAATAGGTGCAGCGGTTGCTGCACCCGTCGCCGATGCGGGTATAGGCGGTGTAGGCGGGGGTGGTGAGCACCCGCTCATGCTCCAGGAACGTATACTTTTCCCCGCACAGGGATTCGCGCCCCTGCCCGCGCAGGGCGCGCTCCACCGCGGGAATCAGCTGATCGTACTGGTTCACCCCCAGCAGCAGGTCGATTTCAGGAATCTCCTGAAACAGGTCCTTTTCATAGCGCTGGGCCAGGCAGCCGGTGACCACCAGCAGGCGGCACCGCCCGGTTTGCTTGTACTGCGCCATTTCCAGGATGGTGTCGATGGACTCCTCCTTGGCCGGGTTGATAAACCCGCAGGTGTTTACCATGAGAATATCCGCCTGGGCGGGGTCGCCGGTAAAGGTATACCCTGCTTCCTTGAAAAGCCCCAGGGCGGTTTCCGAATCCACCAGATTCTTGGTACAGCCCAGGGAGATCATGCCAACGTTCATCAATCTTGTTCCGTTACCTCTCTATGGATTCTGCCAGAAACGCGAACAAACGTCCCGGCAACATGCTTATTTTATCACAGCTTCGGCTCCTTGGAAAGGGGAACAGCGGAAAAGGAAAAGATGGCAAACAGCGGAAAAGGAAAAGATGGAAACAGCCGGGTCAGGTGCCTTCCTCCACAGCGCCCTGGGGGACCAGGGGCGTAAGCGGGCCCGTATGCATCAGCGCCAGGCGATGCAGGGGCCGCGTGAGCAGCACGTAGAGCACCCGGCACAGGAAGGGCTCGTCGGGATAGACGTCCGCGCCGCAATCCGCTACCATGACGCAGTCAAACTCCAGGCCCTTGGCCAGGGCGGCGGGAAGCACCAGCAATCCGCCGGTATAAGCGGTATCCCCTTCGGCCAGGAGCCGTGCGGGCAGCTGCTTTTTCAGCGCGCGCCAGGTGGATTCGGCGCGGGATTTGGTTTTTTCAATCACTGCGATGGTGTGATACCCTTCCTGCTGCCATTGCTGCGCCAGAGCCGCAATTTGGCTTATGCGGTCGCGTTCGCCGGAGCAGGCGTACGCCCGGGGCGCTTCCCCATGCCGCAGTACCGGACGGGCTGTGAGCTGGCCTGCCACAGGATGCCGGGCGGCTACCCGGCTGGCCAGGGTCATGATCTCCACGGTGTTGCGGTAGCTGGTCACCAGCTGCTTCAGCGCCGCTTCCCCGTGGAACACCGGCTCCAGCCATTGATCGAAGCTGTGAATTCCCTCCTCCTCATGGACGCCCTGCGTCAAATCCCCCACCAGGGTGAAGGATGCCCCGGCGGTAAGCTCCCGCAGCAGCTGCACCTGATAGGGAGAAAAATCCTGGCATTCGTCCACCACCACGTGACGGATGGGCAGCTGTTTTACGCCATAGAGAACGCGGCCCAGGGTTACCAGCGCAGGCAGGTCTTCCAGTTGGGCCTGCCCCTTTTCCAAGTAGGGCAGGGTGGCGTCCTGGACGTTTTGCGCTTCACAGCGGCGCAGATAAAGCGCGTATACGCCTGCCAGGGAAAGATCCGGCCACAGCTTGGCGTAATCCTTCAGGTAGGCCGCGGCGCGCTCGTCCACCTCCCGCAGGCGCTGGTCCCGGCTTTCCAGCAGCCGGGTTACCCGGGCGCGGCGTTCCGGGCCGTCGGGCAGGCGCAGCAGCAGGGCGTCCAGCCGTTCCCGGGCCAGTTCCTCCAGCTTGCGCTTCATTTCCTCCGCCGCGGTTTTCAGCCTCCGGCGAAGGTACTTTTTCATTTCGTCCATGCGCGCTTTTAGGGGGAAAGGCGCCAGTTGCTTGAGAAAAATGGTTTTTAGCTCCGTCTGGGTAAACAGGATCACATTGCCGAACGTCCAGCCCGCCTGCGGCAGCAGTTCCTCCTGCCAGCGGTCTGCAAAGGCTTCAATGGAAGCTTTGAAGGCCAGGGAACCTTTGCGCTGCAATACGGCGCCCACCGCGGCGCGCTCCTGGGGACCGGCCCGGAGCTTGTCCTCCAGGCGGGTTACGGCCCGGGCTTTGGGAAGATGCTTGCCCAACAGCTGTTGGCACAACCCCGCAAAGGTGGTTTGCACCACCCGCTCCACGCCCAGGTCCGGCAACACTTGGGAGATGTAATCCAGAAACAGCGGGTTGGGAGCCAAAATCATCAGCTGCTCGGGCCGGAGGGTTTCCCGGTGCGCGTAAAGCAGCCAGGCGATGCGGTGCAGCGCGATGGTGGTTTTGCCGCTGCCCGCTACGCCCTGAACGATCAGCGGCTGGCGGGCGGGATGCCGGATGACCAGGTTCTGCTCTGCCTGAATGGTGGTAACAATCTCCCGCAGCTTGTCCGAGGAAACCTGCCCCAGCACGCTTTGCAGATAGGCGTCCTGGCTCACCACGCCGCTGTCGAACAGGCCCAGCAGATCACGGTCCCGCACGGTAAGCATGCGCTTGAGCGTCAGCTCCCCCGCCACGGCGCCGTCCGGCGCCGTATAGGACATAGGGCCGGTCTGGCCGGAATAGTACAGGTTGGCCACCGGGGACCGCCAGTCCACCACCACCGTGTCGAAATCGGGCGTGGTCATGACCCCCCAGCGCCCCAGATAATGGGTTTCCGGCTTTCCGCCCGCGGGAGTGAAGTCAAGCCGTGCAAAATACGCCTGGTGAGCCGCCAACCCCAGCTGATGCAGGGTATCCAGCTTCATGCGGAAGATGTCCAGGGCGACGATTTCGTCCATGGTGGCATCCTGGGGCACGGAGACCACGCGGTTTTCTTCCGCCCCTACGCCGGTTTCTTCCTCCAGCTTGCGAAGTTCCCGGTGGATGATGTCGCAGGTTTGCTGCAGATGCGCGTACTCTGCCTGGCTCTGGGGATGATCGGGTAATGTTGTCATGGAATCGCCGCCTTTCCTTGGCGGAGGCCCAAAAAGGATAAAAAGCCCCCGCGGTTTTCATTGGGAACGAAAAAATCACGTTCCTTTCGCAGAGGCTTACGCGTATGATGCTGCAAGCATGGGCGGGGCGAAACGCCCCAAGGTTTTCTTATTGTAAAAGAAAGCGGCTTTTTTGTCAAGTGGCGCGGGACATTCCTTGCATTTGTTCACGGACGGGTATATAATGCTTTTGCATTGAACGAATGGGAGGATATGATTGCATGGGCCTGAGCCGCACGCAGTTTGACCTGATGACCGGGCTGGAGGCCGCGGGGAGCCGCGCGCCCACCCAGCGGGAGCTGGCCGCAGCCGCCGGGCGTTCCGTGGGTACGGTGAACAAAACCCTCAAGGAATTGCAGGAGTTGGGCTACGTTCAGAAAAACCAGCTGACGCCCCAGGGCCTGGCCGCCCTGGAGCCTTATCGCGCCAAGCGGGCGGTGTTTGTGGCGGCGGGCTTTGGGTCCCGCATGGTGCCCATTACCCTGAATACGCCCAAGCCCCTGGTGCGGGTCAACGGCACGCGCATGATCGACACCCTGCTGGACGCTGTGGTGGCCGCGGGGATTCAGGAAATCTATATTGTCCGGGGATACCTGGCCGAGCAGTTCGACCAGCTGCTGTTCAAGTACCCCATGATCAAGTTCATCGAAAATCCTGCCTACAACGAGGCCAAGAACATCGCTTCCCTCATGTGCGCCCGGTACCTGTTGCAGAACGCTTATGTACTGGAAGCGGATTTGGTGCTGCATAATCCCGGCCTGATTACCAAGTATCAGTACAGCAGCAATTATCTGGGTGTGCCCGTGAGCAAGACCGAGGACTGGTGCTTCCACATGAAAAACGGCTATATCTCCCGGGTGGCCATTGGCGGGGAGAATTGCATGCACATGTTCGGCATCAGCTACTGGACCGCGGCGGACGGCGCGCGGTTGGCCGAACACCTCAAAGCCGTGTTTGACATGCCCGGCGGCAAGGAACGGGAATGGGACCTGGTGCCGCTGGAGTACTATATCAACGAGTACAGGGTGGAGGTGCGGGAGTGTACCTTCCAGGATATTTGCGAAATTGATACCTTCCGGGAGCTGAAGGCCATTGACCCCACCTATGATGTGAAGCCTTGAAAGGAGGCGTTCCCTTGAAACGCACCACCACCCGGGAAGGCACGCTGCTGCCCGGGCAGGAGGAGGAGGCCGTCCGGCGTCTCAGCCGCCTGGAAACCATGATGGAGGATCTACTAACGGAGGAAGAACGCCTTTCCCAACAGCTGGGCGCTCTACGGGCGGAGGGCAAGACAAAAACCGCCCGTTTTCGGGAACTGCTGGGGCAGAAGCTGATACTTGCCGCCATGGTGGGCCGCTTGCGGGGTTGCGGCGCGCTGCCCATGGAGGAGAAAATTTGAATCGTATGTAACTTTTGGTCCGGGGGCAGTGAGGGACTTGCGCCCCGGGCTTTTTCATGTCATAATGATGACATTATCCCGCGCTTCCGGCGCGGTGGAGAAAGGAAACCGAGCATGAAGAAATTCTCACGTTTGTTGGCGCTGATGATGGTCCTGTGTTTACTGGGAGGCTGCGCCCTGGCGGAGTCGCCCGAGCTGCCTGCTTCTGAGGAAGCCCAGGTGGGCAGCGAAACCGTAACGGAAAACGCCACAGAGGAGGATGTGGTGCTGGCGGTGGTGAACGGCGAAAACCTGATGCAGTCCGCTGTGGACGGCTACGCTTACTACCTGCAATACCTGTACTACTCCTACGGCTACGACATTACGGACCCAGAGCTTGCCGCTTTCATCCAGCAAAACGCCATTCAGGGCAGCATAGAGGAAGCCGTGTTTTTCCAGAAAGCCAGGGAGCTTGGCTTTGATCAGTTCACCGAGGAAGAAGAGGCTCAGCTGCAGCAGGATGCCCAGAATGATCTGGAGACGGAAATCGAGAACTGGATTGCCAATTATGGCGGCTTGACCGAGGAAGCCACCGATGAAGAAAAAGCAGCCGCCCGGTTGAACGCCGTGGCCGACCTGGAGAGCCAGGGCTATACCCTGGAAGCATTGGCGGAGTCCAACCGGCAATCGCTGATCTATGAGCGGCTGTATGCCGACATGGTCAAGGAAGCAACCGTGACCGATGAAGAAGTCCGCGCCGCTTTCGACCAGCAGGTGGCGGCTGACAAGGAAACCTATGCGGACGCGTCAATTTATGAGCAGGCGCTGTATTACTTCGGCATGACGCCCTACTATGTGCCAGAAGGCTACCGGGGCATTACGCAAATTCTGCTTCAGGTGGATGCTGAACTGATGAACAATTACCAGGCGCTGCAGGCTTCCCTGGAGGAAGCCCAGGAGGAGGAGGAACTGGCCAACGAGGCCGCCGGCGAGGGCGTTACAGCCGAGTCTTCCACGGATGCGTCCGCCGAATTCTCTGCCGCGCCTGTGACGCAGGCGGATGTGGACGCCGCCTATGCGGCCATTCTGGCCTCCGTGCAGCCCACGGTGGATGAAATCAAGGCCAAGCTGGCTGCCGGAACGCCCTTTGCGGACCTGATTGCCGAGTACAATACCGACCCCGGCATGAATCAGGAACCCTACAAGTCCCAGGGATACAGCGTGAGCATGGACAGCATCTATTTTGATCCTGCCTTTGTGCGCGCCGCTTTCTCTGTGGACGAGATCGGCGAGGTATCCGAGCCCTATGTGGGCACCCACGGCGTGTATATTGTCTGCTATCTGCGGGATGTGCCCGCTGGCCCTGTGGAATACACCGACGAGATCAAGAATACCATTTCCCAGGAGCTGATTGCGGAAAAAGAGGACGAGTTGTTCAGCCAGAAGCTCAACGCCTGGGTGGCTGAGGCTCAAGTGACCTACACCGACGCGGGGAACGCCTATCTCCAGCCGGATCAGGCTACCGAGGCACCGGCGGAGACGGCCACCGAAGCTCCGGCGGAATAAAGACCTGCCAGGCGGCGCAGCCGATAAAATTTGTTCAGCATGGGGCTGTTGCACAATAGTCAACCCTAAAAATAATGCGCAAAAGGCCGGCCGCAGAAGAAGCCAAAACACTTCTTTTGCGGCCGGTTTGGGTTGTTGGCTGCTGCTTTTTTGTGCAGGTTGCTATTGCGTTCCCGTTTTGCAACAGCCCCTTCAGACCGTTGACAAAGTATTTTGCATCATCATTTTTGCAAGTCTTATCTTGTATTCTTGCAAGCACAGAAGGTTTCGCGCCTGCGGGCGCGACCAGGGGGCTTTCCGATCGCCCCCTGGACCCCTTCGGCCCCATACTTGT
>CAZINY010000060.1:0-15116 GCA_964540735.1 uncultured Oscillospiraceae bacterium | reverse complement strand
TTGCAAAATCAATTCCTTACAAATTCGGGCGACCTCTGGTTGACCGAATTTGCCTTCTCGAAAAAGTGGCGGAAGCCACTTTTTCGACACGCTGAGGACCGGGTGGTTGGAAAACCGCCCGGTCCGTGGAATGTTGGAAAAAAGAGGCGTGAGGGAAGTTTGTATTGCCTGCGCCTGTGGGAAAAGTCAGCAGGCTTCTTTCCATGCCGTTTATGGAGCTTGCGCCTGGTTTATTCGGCAGTTTGCAGGATGTACCAGTCAGGGGCAAAGCAAACCTGTCCGCCGCTGACGCTGATCTGCATTTCATTTTCCGCCTCATTCCATTGCACGAGGAGCTGAATTTCTCCGGGAAGCGCAAAGAGCGCGGCGGTATCGTTACTGTCGCTGGGCATATAACCGGACTCGCTCAGGAGCACCACATAGCTTTGGTAGTCTTCCAGGGTGGCGTCGGGCATTGCCAGGAAGAAGCAGTTGGGCAGCTCCTGTATATCCATCCGGGCCTTTACCGCGGAGGTCTGTCCATCGGCGTCCTTCCAGTAATACATGACGCTGAATGCCCGTTCAAAATCCATGCTGGGGGCAGGCAGTACCAGCGGGAGATGCTCAATGGACAGCGCCGTATAACCTGACACGTTTTCCAGGGCATCCTGGCTCAGGGTTAGGTTCCTACTGGCAGTAAGTTCGCCTTCCTCCGTTTGCGCAATGATTTCGTTGTAGGCGTTCATCACATCGTTGACGGTATCAAAGGGCTGGCTGTACATACCCATGATGGTGGGGGCGTACTGACGCGCCAAGCCGTCCAGTGTGGCAGCGTCGTCCTCCGGCAGTTCCAGCAAAATGTAATGGGTAATCACACAGTATTCTTTCATTGTCAGTAGCGTATCTTCCTGTATACTCTGTACAGAACGCGCTATTTCCGCTGTAACGTCCTGGTCGTAGACGTAGAACATCAGCCTGGTCAGGTAATCAGAGAAAATCAGATAATCCAGGGCTTTAATTTCCTCCACGGTCAGTTCGTTGTAGATGTTGATGGTGGATTCCATATCCCCGATGTCCATGCCCTGCGCTACCAGTGCGGCATAGTCCTCGCTGGTGGCGACGCCGATAAAATGCGTTTCCCCATAATAGGCCAGCAGTTCCAGGGTAAAGCTTGTTGTGGCGCGGGCGCGTACCAGATTCTCCCAAGTAGGATTCTCGGCATATGTCAAGAGTTGATCCAGGGCGAAGGATTCCTGGGACAGCAGGTTTTCCTGTAAACTCAGAAAGTTGCACCAATCCTGGAGTACGCGATTCATGGAAGATTCCGATTCGGCCATTCCGCCAACGGCGGCAAGACAAAGCATGACGGACAGGAGCAGGCAGAGCAGACGTTTCATAGCGTATCAACCTTCCTTTTCTCTTCGTAGATGACATAAATGGTGTTACTGGTTAACGCTTTGCGTGCGGCGAACTGAGCGTCTTCAGCAGCGCTCAAAGCGGTAATCATTTCTTCCGGGCTTAATTCCTTCCATTGGGAAAGCGCATAGCTGGCGGTTTCCTCACACAGCCGGTTACCATCCTCCATGCGTTCATAGGTTCCCTTGTATGCCTGGCCGTCGGCGCTGTTTTCCCAGGTTACCATGCCGGATGTAGGCGTGACATAGAGCATTTGATAGTAAGCCGCGGCGATGCGTGCGTCTGCCTCCAGCACGGCCTGGATGTCCTGAACTACGCCTTGGTAATCTTCGGCGCTCTCCTCTTGCTGGATTTTTTCCAGAATGTCGATATAAGCGCCGTAAGTTTCCTGGCGCTGGTCGAACAGGGCGGCCATTTCCAGAAAACTGCTCCGGTCAAAGGTCTGGTCGTTCCAAGGAAAACGGGCTCCCGTCTGGAAACGGCTGTCCGCTTTTGACGTCATTTCATCGTTGATGGCGCCGTCGTGATTCAGATCCTCGGCAATCAATACGCTGTTACCGGTCAGCGATTTTCTTGCCTGGTCAAAGGGATTGCTTCCTGCCAGCAGCGTCAGCATGCCGCCGTCATCGCCGCCTTGCAACAGCGTTATCATGGTGGTGAACTGTTTGTTCAGCCCCAGATACATCAGTTGCACATCGTCCAAGGCGGAGATGGATTCCTGCGCGTCATAAGCGGATAGCTGAGGCGCTGTTTTGGGCCATGCTGCCCAACCGCCAAGCGCCGCAATCAGGCAAAGCGTACCGATCATGGCGGCCTTGCCATACCTTTGGCGCGTGAATGTACCGGACAGGCGTTGCCCATACGGGGCGAGCGCGTCCCGAATTTCCTGATGCACCGTGCGGTATGCGCCGTCCGCGTTCTGATACAGCAGTCCCAGCTTGCGCCAGAGCAGGTCATGGACCATCAGACCATACCAGGCCTCACTATCCTGCGCTTCCCCTCGAATATCGGAAGCGTGCCCTGCCCAGGTGGGAAAGCGTTTGAGCAGCGTCCGCTTTCCCAGGCTGCTGTACAGGGTGTGAACCATGGCCAGCAGCTCTGTGCTGGAAATGCTGCGCTTTTTCCGCGCTTCCATGCCGGCAATCAAAGGATATACGCAGCGCAGGGCAGCTTCTATCTGCCATTTTTGCGGCGATCCATCGGGCAGGGACAGAAGCTCTTTGCGGAGCAGCGCGTTCAGGTAAGCCTGAATCAGCTCCTCCTTGGTGCGAATGACGAATTGTTCCTGGCCATCCTGGCAAGCGCGGAGGTATAGGTTCAGCATCAACGCATTGCGGAGCAATTCGCGCATTGTTTCGTCCTCGGGCAGGAGCAGGCCTTTGCGTTTCAGCACATCGCAAACACTGTCCATGGAAAGCGGCCGGAGGGTCCAGGACGCGAAGCCGAATTCCGGCAGCTCCGTGCGGCTGGAGAGAATGACGGCCACGCCGTCCATCTGGGCCAATTGCTGAATCTCCTGCTTCAAAGCCTGCGTGTCGCCTTCGACTTCGTTATATCCATCCAGCAACAGGCACAAAACGGGCCGCGCTCCATTGCGGGTCGTCAAAGGCTCTTGCAGCAAAAGGTCCAGGGTATGTCGCGCGCCAACATAACCATCGGTTTCCGGCTTGAAGCGCATACGCCGGAGAAGGTGATTATGGATAAAGGAGGCTTCTCCTGGTTGGTAGCCGTACAGGGAAACGTAGGCTACCGCCGGTTGGCTTCTTCGGTAGGACCTGCTTTGCTGAAGCGCTGTACGCATGAGCAGCGTGGTTTTTCCTACGCCGCCTCCGCCGGTAAGCACGGCGTTGCATTGCCCTTGCAAAAAGGCGTCCATGCCGCTGTCCGGCGGCGCGTCCATTTCCAGAGGGTAGAGCTCTTCCTCGTGGAGCAGGTGTGCCAGGGCGGGATTGATGCGCGTTTCCCATTGGATGCTCTGACGGCTGGTTTCCCACAGGGACCAATGGGTTACGCCCACGCCGTCGATGCGGTCCAGCAACTCCTGCATATCCATGCGCATTTCATCCACGGTTTGATAACGGCGCTTGGCTACGGGCGCCAAACCGCGGGTGACAATGCGAGCTACCAGGCTTTTGACCGTTTCCGGCGCGTCCGTAAGGAGCGGGCAGCGACTGACATTGACCTGCAGCACGCCGCTGTATTCCATGCTGGAAAGAGGACGCCCCATCAGGCAGTAAAAGAAAACCGCCGTTACGGAATACAAATCTGTCCACTTGCCGATGGCAGAAAGCGTCTGGGAACGTACCTCCGGCGCGGCGTAGCCCTGTTTTACGCTGAGCTGGAGCTGACGACCGGCTTGAAGAGAAGAGAGGGGAACCACGCTGTTGTAATCGATCAATTCCACATATTCGCGCTTGTTGGGGCGGATCAACAGGACATTATCGGGGCTGATATCCAGGTGCAGAAAATCCATGTCGTGGAAAATATGCAGGGATTCCAGCAGGTCCATCATCCGGCAAACCACGCTCCGCAGGGAGGGAGAAGACCCTGACTGCATTTCGTGATAGAGGGTCCGTCCGCCGGAAAAATCCAGCAGCGTGTAGTAGGTATCATGATAGGCAAAGGTATTGATATTGCCGCCCACGCTGGCCGGCGCTTTTTCACGCAAGCGCAGGTGAGCTTCATTTCCCCAAATAAAACTTTGCCGGTGGATTTGCATAACATCCTGACCATCCTCCCGGCAGCAGATATGGAGGCTTTTTTCATCTCGCGTAATTGCGCCAAAAGGGTGATAGGGAAACAATTCTTTAATAAGGACATGATGCTTTTGGCCAGGGTTCAATGCGTCCTGATACCATCCATTGTATACAATTGCATTGGAACCGCGGCCGATTTCCGTTTCGACCACGCAGACCATCCCGGGAAAGTGAAGCGCGGTACCGGTTGGCAAACCTTTTCTGTTGTCCATGGGAACACCTCCGCAGTTATTCGCTTATATTATAACTGCGGAGGTGTTTCTGTTTGCAGATCGTTTACGAAGAGCCCCTTCAGCACGGCCTCCATACGCTCGTCCAGATCGAACAGGTCGCCTGTGGTCATGCCGAACAGCACCATCCAGTCAAACGGCTGGCGAGGGTCCAGGGGAGCAAAGCCGCAATCCACCAACAGCGCGTTTATTTGTGCGCGCAGTGTTTCAAAGTCTGCGTCGCCTGGTTCGTCCTCCAGGTCCTCGTCCCAATAGTCCTGATCCTCTGCGCTGGGATGAATGGACAGCCCGCCGCCTGAGGCCAGAAAAAGCAAAATCAGCGCTTTGCGGGTTACGGGAAGTTCCCTGGAACGCATTCTGGAGAGTTGGCTTTCCTCAGGCCAGCCCGCGCGGATACTTTTGGCGATGCTTTCCAGTTTGGCGCCTTTTTTTAGAAAGCGGCGGTATAGGTTATGCTCCACCAGCTCGCCTACCGTGGCATCGGTTCCTTCGTTGAGGAGTACGGCAAGCATTTCCGAAAAACGCGCATAGGCGGTATTGTGTGCGGCGCTAAAATTGGCGCGGTTTTGGCGCAAATAGTTTCGCAATTCCTCATCCGTTTTCAGCTCCAACACCGCAGCGGCCATGGTGGGCGTGAAGTTGTCCGGATTGCTTTCGTCTGAAATATCAAAAAGATGCTCCGCCCGCAGCTCCTCTGCCAGAAGGTGATATTCCGTCAGGGACAGGCGCTTTTTCAGCGCGTAGGCGGCGGTAAATTCCTCTGCGTTACGGTAGTGCAGGCGCATTCCCGCCACCGAGCGCATGAATTCGTCGGCATCTTCCAGTGAAAGCTGCAGGATAAAACAGATTTCAATGGCGTAGGGGCGCGAAATTGCGCGGTCATCAATGCCTTTGACCGTGGTAAGCCAGTTGTTGATATTTTTTCGGATGGATTCCTGTTCCTTTTTATCGGTATGCACCAGAAAAAAGCCTTGTTTCAGGCATTGTTTTAATTCATCCTGGGTGCCTTGATAGTACTTGGAGAGCTTCTCTGGCAGCGTGCGAAAAACAGCCGCATGCAATATCCAGTCCACGGCCTTTTCAGGAGACATGGTATCCAGTACAGCCTGTTCATAAGCCATTTGAGAGATGAACGTATACTCACTCATTGCCTTGCTCCTTGCTGTCTTTTGAAAATTTGGATTTGCCTGGTGCGGATGAATAAGACGGGGGAAGAAGGCCTGTAGCGGCAGAAATATTTCTGTACGCTCATGAAGCGCCGGGGCATCGCGAATTAGTTCCGGTTGATTCTTGAAGGCGCGATGATCATTTTGCATCACCCAAAATAAATCGTTTCTATTGTACTTTTTTGAGGATTTCTTGTCAAGAATTTCTATTGTATAAAAAGAGCAGGCCGCGTCAGGAAAAGAACTTGCAGTATTGGAGGAGCAAGATTCCCTCCGTGCTGCACGAAAATTTTTGACGGGCTGCTCTATGGTGGCTTTTATTTCAGATTACTGCGGTCCACGCTGTTTTCGCCTGGGCGGACGGACCAGTAGACGACGCTGTTTTCCAGCTCTGTACCGTAGACGCAAGCCAACTCGTCCACGGTGACAAACATGAAGCCGCGCTGTAGCAGATGTTCGCCCCACAGGGGGATGGATTTGTAGAAATATTGGCCCGTGTCATGGCAGAGGACGATATCGCCTTCCTGCACCTTGTCACGGAAAACATAGAAAATCTGTTTGGGACTTTTTCCCGTATAGTCGTAGGTGTCCACGCTCCATTGGATGATGGGCATGGGAATCTTTGCGTCCACCCAGGTGCCATAGGTGCCGCCGGGAGCGCGGAAAAGGCTGGCCTCCTCGCCTACCAGCTGAAGGGTCCATACCGCGCTGTCCTGCGGCTCTTTCAGGCGCCGCTCATCCGTTTTGTATGCGCCGCCGCCCCAGTGCTTGAAGGTGTGATTGCCGAAAATCTGGTTCTGGTCGTACTGCTTTTGCAGCACATAGCCGTACCGCTCCAGTTGCTTGCCCACGGTAAAGTAGGTGACCCGCGCGCCAATTTGGCGGAAAGCATCCAGGGCATAGCTGGAGAAGTAATCTTTGGGCCCGTCATCACAGGTGACGGCGATCATTTTCCAACGGCTGTTATCCGTGGCGGCAATCCCTGTTTCCGTCATCATGCCGCTGAATTCCGGATAGAAGAAGCGCACATGCGTCAGGGTGACTTTTCCGGGAATGATGGCGCTGGCGGGATAATGAAGGGTAAGTTCCATACCGCTGAGGGTAAAGTGTGCTTCCGCCAAACCTTCCGGGGAAGCGAGGCGTTCGATCGCCTGGGTGTCGCGTTCCTCTCCAGGGAAAATGGTAGTAAGGTGCTGCCGCACGCCCTGGCTCAGCACGTCCCAGGCTGCGCTGTCCGGCGTAAAAAGGTCTGTTAGCATCAGACGGCGTCCGCTTTCCAGGTCCCAGGTCCGGGTAGTAAAGTCCGTGGAAAGCTGTTCTTCCCGGAAACTGATCCGCGCAATGGTCAACGTGCTGATGTACCGGTCGCCGGTGCGGTAGTACACGGTGTCAATATGCAGGGCGCTGCCGCGCTTGCCCTTTTTCCGCGGGTCCATCTGCAGGTTGGGTGTCAGGGCTTCGTCGTAAGCGTCCACCAGCGCCCGCAGCTCTTCGTTTACCTGAGGGTTCACCGTGGTAACATATTCCTTATAGACATAGGCGCTTCCATCGTCAATTTTCCGTTCATCCTGCTCAACGGAAATGACGAAGATTTCCGGCAGGGAATCGTATTTGACGGGTTCTTCTCCCAGGGCGCAGCCTGCCCACAGCAGGCATGCCGCCAAAGCGGCCAACCATCGTTTGATCATCCGTATGCAAACCTCCCCTCAACCTCCGCGTCCATTCTACCACAGGTTGGCAGCGCTTGTAAATCCGGGAAGCCGGGGGAGGAGGGGCATGGACATTCCTGGCAAAACGCGGTATAATAAACATCCATATGGTATCCAAAGGAGGAGCGGAAAGTGCGGAAACGTTGGCTTTTGACGGCGCTGGTTGCGGCGCTGCTGTGCGCGACCACGGCCCAGGCCGTACCGGATACTCCCTATGATCCTGAACTGATGCTTTGGTATCCCGCGCTGACGCAGACGCAGCAGGCGCTGTTTGACCTGTGCTATGCGGCGGCCGCACAGGGGCAGGAAACCGTGGAGCTGCCCAAGGATAGCGGATATGCCGATGTATGCGCTGCAATGGATGCGCTGATGAGGGATTGCCCGGAGTTGAGCTGGCTAAGCCGGTACTACTCCGTGCAGTATTACCAGCAGAAACCGGAGACGGCCACCCGGGTCACGCTCCGATTCAATGCGGAACCCGGGGAAACAGCGCATTTGACGGCGGCCATGTCCATGGCCGCCGGGGCGCAGTCGGCCAATCCCTGGGAAACAGCGTTGTCGCTGCATGACGCGCTGTGCGAAGCCGTTGTATATCAGGACGGGACGCGGGCGTATGACGCCTATGGGGCGCTGGCCCAGGGGCGGGCGGTTTGCGACGGCTATGCCAGCGCCTATGCCCTGGCCTGCCGCATGGCGGGTATCCGCTGCGGCGTCGTTACGGGAACGGCTGCGGACAGCGAGGGCGAGGTAAGCAACCATGCCTGGAATTTGGTGGATTTCGGCACATCCGCCATGCTGGTGGATGTTACCTGGGATGACCAGGACGCGCTGGGACGTATTCTTTATGGGTATTTCGGATTCACGGACGATTGGGCGGCAGCGGACCATCAGGAAGAACCTTTCCTGGAGCGTCCTGTATGCCAGGATGTAGAGCTGAACTGGCATGTGCGAAAGGGATTGGCACTGGGAGCCTTGCCGGACACGGAGCTGCGCGCCTGGTGGGAAAACCAGCTGATCTGCTTGCGGGACGGAGAGCGCGCAACGGTGGAGGCGCGCTTCCTGGATCAAGCTACCTTCGTCCGTTTCACGGAAAATTGGAACTCCTGGCTGGAAGACTTCAACCAGCGGATGGGCGCGCAAGGGCTCTATGGCCGCTGGTCGTACATGACCCTGGAAACACCGCAGATTTTTTCGCTCACCCTGGTACAGGAGTAAGGAAATCCTCCGCTGCAGGCGTGGACATACAAAGGAGAAACGATATGCTGAGATTGGGGTGCCATCTGTCCGCCGCGAAGGGTTACGCGCATATGGGGCGCGAGGCGGCGAGCATCGGCGCGAATACCTTTCAGTTTTTTACGCGCAATCCCCGGGGCGGGAGCGCCAAAGCCTTGGACCCGGCGGATGTGGCGCGGTATCGCGGCCTGGCGGAGGAAGCGGGCATTACCGTCATGCTGGCCCATGCGCCCTATACCCTCAACGGTTGTTCGGGAGACGCCAATATCCGGCGCTTCGCCGTGGAAACCCTGGCGGACGATCTTCGCCGGATGGAGGCCACCCCGGGCAATTTGTACAATTTCCATCCCGGCAGCCATGTGGGGCAGGGGGTGGAAGCGGGCATTGCGTGGATTGCGGAGATGCTCAACCGGACGCTTTTCCCGGAGATGACCACCACCGTGCTGCTGGAAACCATGGCGGGCAAGGGAAGCGAGGTGGGGGGAAGCTTTGAGGAGCTCCGGGAGATCCTGGACCGGGTGCAGCTTTCGGAGAAAATGGGCGTCTGTCTGGATACCTGCCACCTGAACGATGCGGGCTATGACATTGCCGGGGACCTGGACGGCGTGCTTACCGCGTTTGACAAGGTGATCGGCCTGGACCGGGTGCGGGCGGTACATATCAACGATAGCAAGCATCCCCTGGGGGCCAGGAAGGACCGTCACGAAAAGATTGGCGAGGGGACGCTGGGGCTGGAGGCCATTGTCCGGGTGATGACGCACCCGGCCCTGCGGGACAAGCCCTTTTACCTGGAAACGCCCAATGACTTGGATGGATATGCCCGGGAAATTGCGCTGCTGAAGGAGCGCTGCTCATGAGGGTGTCGGCAGGTTTATGCTTTCAGGGAGAGCGCCTCTGGATTTTCCAGCGTGGTCCGGGACGGCGCAATGCGGGGCTGTGGGAATTTCCAGGCGGTAAGCAGGAGGCGGGAGAAGACCCCGGCCAGTGCCTTGTGCGGGAGCTTCAAGAGGAATTGGCCCTACAGGTTTCCACGCCGCAGGCAGTGAAGGTATCCTGCTGGGAGGGCATGACGTTTACCTTTCTTGCGTGCCGGGTGGTGAGCACGCCGCGGCTCACCGAGCACGCGGACAGCGCGCTGGTAACGCTTCGGGAGCTGTTGGCATACGACTTCTGCCCTGCGGACGCCCCGGTCGCGCGGGCGCTGGCGCTAAACGCGCCGCCCTTGCGGCACTTCTTCTGGGATTTGGACGGGACGGTGCTGGATACCTATCCGTGCATGGTGGAGTGTTTCTGCCGGGCGGCGGCCGGTATGGGCGTGACGGCGGAACCGGAGGAGGTCCTGGCGCTGATGAAGGACAGCCTTTCCGCGTGCGTGGCGGCTTACGCCGAGCGGGGCGGGCTGTCCGCCGGCGCCTTGCTGGCGGCCTTCCGCCGGGAGGAGGAGCGGCTGCCTGCCGCGCAGGTGCGGCCGGTGCCCGGTATTCCGCAGGCGCTGGATGCGCTGCGAAAGCTGGGCGGGACGCACTACCTGGTTACCCATCGCAATCGCAGGACGCTGGACTTCCTACAGGCAAACGGCCTGGCGGAATATTTTACGCGGGTGATTACCAGCGAGGACGGTTTTCCGCGCAAACCGGCTCCGGACAGCCTGCTGTATTTATTGAAGACATGCGCTTTACAGCCGGAGCGCTGCGTGATGATCGGCGACCGGCCCCTGGATGTGGAAGCGGGCGTTAACGCGGGCATGCTGGGGTGCCTATTGGATGCGGACGGCCGCTTTGCAGGTTATCCGTGCTCTCTCCGGGTGCGCGCCGCGTCGGAACTCACCGGGCTGCTGGTCCCTGATCCACTGTTACCAAGGAGGTTATGATATGCGCCGTCGCCTGTTGATGATGTTGCTATGCTTCTGCCTGCTGTGGGGCGTGATGGCCGCGGCGGAGACTGCCGGCCGGCTGTCCCTGGTACCGGTGACGGAAACGGTCCGTCCGGGCAAGGGCGTTACGCTGGGATATTATGCGCCTGCGGACGGCGTGGCTTCCTTGCAGCTAATGGATGCATATGAACATGTGGTGCTGCTGGTGGACCCCGCCCATGAAACTGTGGCCGGCTACAACGAATTGATCTGGAACGGCACCTATGACGGCGTGCCCGCTCCGGAAGGCTCCTATATCCTGACGTTGCACCTGGGTGAGGAAACCGTTTCCACGGCCATTACCGTCGGCGCGTATGCGCCCTTCCTGAACCACATTGATCTGGAGAACGACACAGCCAGTCCGGGGATTCCCATGTGCGTGCGTTTTACCGCCAGTCAAGCGGGAACGCTGTCCTGGGGCGTATATGTGGACGATGCGTATCAGGCGCTGGGGTCCATGACGGTATCCGCAGGGGAAAGCAGCGTCAGCTGGGACGGGCTGCTCAACGGCGAAATGCTCATGGACGGCGCTTATTCCTTCGCGCTGACCTTAACGGATGAAACGGGCTTTTCTTCCAACGAGGAGCATGTGACGGTGAACCTCTCCGGGTTCATCGCGCCTACGCCTAGCCCCACGCCGGCGCCTACCCCGACGCCTACCCCTTCGCCTACGCCTACCCCGTCTCCGACCCCCACGCCCACGCCTACCCCAGAACCTACGCCAAAGCCCTTTACGCCGTCCTATACCAGCCAGGATACCTCGGACACGTCCCTGAACTACTGGACGCTGCCCATGGATATTACCGATGAGGCTGCGGTGTGGGAGGTGCTTATGCAGCCCATGACCGTGGTGGACGGGAACGAAAAATCCTTTGTATACCTTCGCGCGGAACCCAGCGACGAGTCGGAAGCCGTGGGAGAGATCACCTGCAGCACCCAGGGCGTCCATGTGCTGGAAACCCTGGACAATGGCTGGACGCGGGTGGAGGCTTATTCCAGTTCCTTTGCGGACAGTGAAGTCAAGGCTTACGCCGAGTTTGTCACCGGGTATTTGCCCACGGATAAACTGGTGGTGAAAGAACCGGCTACGGAAATCGGCCTGGTGGTGGACAAGCTGACCCAGCGCCTTTATGTGTTCCAGGACGGGAAGCTGTTCTCCACGCTTTTATGCTCCACCGGTCTGGTTAACGACAAGCAACCATGGAACGAAACCATGTCCGGTGAGTACCTGCTCACCAGCGCGGTGGGGGCTTTCCCCAGCGGAAATATGACCTGCGCCATGGGCATACGCTTCAACGATGGGGATATCCTCCACGAGGTGCCTTATATCGAGCGGGCGGATGGCAGCAAAAACTACGGCTATACCGAACCGTACCTGGGCACCAAGGCCAGCCACGGCTGCATTCGCGTCCAGCGCAAGCGCACTCCCGAGGGGGTGAACATGTCCTGGCTGTGGAACAACCGGCAAAAGAATACCAAGCTGTTGATCTGGGAAGATTGGCCCGGCCGGCAGATTCCTATTCCCGAGGATGATTTTGTCCTCTATTACAATCCTGACGGTGGGTCGTATTATCATAGCCAGGCGACTTGTTACAGCTACAACGGCGACGGCATGACGCCGTTTACCTATGGCGAATTGGATACGGAACCCTTCGCCTCCCTGGACCGGTGCGAATACTGTACGCCGGTATTGCGCAAGGCGGAGTATGAGGAAATCAATGCAACGTATGCCGCCATGGCGTTGGAAGCGGATGACGCCGGGGACGCGGCGGAACAGGAGGAATAAACATGCGGACGTTTCTGAAGGTTGCAGCGGTGTTGATGCTGTCTTTTGCCGCGTATTACCTGCTTATGGGTATGTCCGTCATTATGGTAAGCGGCGAGGTAAAGGAAATCGCTTTATCTGTGGATGAAACCATCGACCCGGAAATGGCGGTGCAGGGAACGGTTCAACTGGGCATTATGATGCTGGCCATCGGCGGTTTGGAGGCGCTTGCAGGCCTTTTTGGACTGCTGGGCGGAACGCGACGGCGTCTGCTGATTGCGTGCATGGTGCTGTCCGGGATCATGCTGGTGGCCAACCTGGTGACGCTGGTTACCAATGCCTTTGAGTGGATACTGCTGGTGGAGCTGTCCCTGCCGGTGATGCTGCTGGCGGCGGGCGCCGGCGTGCTGCGGATGGGTCCGGAAAATCAGCCGCCGCGGCTTGGACGCTGAGTATAAGGCCGCATGCCTACCCATGGACGCGCATATGCTTTTCCGAACGTGGAGAAAGGAGCGCGGCCCATGACAGAGCAAAACGGTACCAAAGCGCCGGCGGATAAGATCTGCGCCTATGAGTACACCGTAAAACGAGGGGACAGCTTCTACCTGATTGCGCACCGTTTGGGGGTGCCGCTGCGGGATCTGCTGGCAGCCAACGCCCAGGTGAATCCTGCGCGGCTGATGGTAGGCGACGTGCTGTGTATCCCGCTGGAGGAGGATGACAAGCCCCAGGAGGAGGAAAAGCCGGTAGATCCTGTTCAGGATACGGCGCCCCCTGCCCAGGAAACGAAGCCGCAGGCGACGCCGGCGCCCGTGCAGGAGGAGACATCCCCAACGCCCTCAACGGACTGGACGGACCCCGTGGAGGAGGAAATGGCCGAGCAAAGCGTGGCGGAGGGCGCGCTGGACCAACCGGCTTCCCCTGGAGAAGGGCCGGCGCCCGACCAGAATGCGGTTTGTCCGGAGCATGACAGATATGTGCTCAAGGAAGGGGAAACCCTGGCGGATGTACAGCTGGCGCGCGGCTTGACCTGGCACACCCTGGAAAGCGCCAATCCCGGCGCAGATCTGGCGCAGGTTTCGGCGGGACAGGAAATTTGCGTGCCCCAGGCCAATATCCCCTGCGAGCTGCCGCGCAATGTTACCCTGGGCGCCGAGGAAACCCTGGAAAGCCTGGCGCTGAAATATAACCTTTCCATGAGTTCGCTGCTGCGGGCAAACCCCTGCCTGGCGCCGGCGGATTTTGTGGAAGGCGTGTGTGTTACCCTGCCCCAGTAAAAAAAGCGGGAGCTTGCGCTGCGAACGGCGTCATGCTCCCGTTTTTGATGGAAGACAAGTAACAAGATTTTCCAGAAAGCCCGGCAGCATATTGACATTGCTAGTTATGGGCGGTATAATGGACATAATTGATATTGTGTGTTTTGGTAACGCACCAAGGAGGATCAACATGGAATCGTATCTGTTCAGGGAGGTTGAAGCCGACGCGGATGCCCTGGTGGTGGAAGGGTATCATAAGCCGGGCAGCCTGACCCGTGCCAGCGGCGCGTGGATTCACGCGGCAGGGAGCGCAATGCTGGAGCCGCGGGTCTACCGGCTGCAGCCGCATCCTCAGTGGGTATGGCTGGCGGTGGAAGATGGCGAAGTGGAACTGGGATGGCGGGACTGCGTGCTGAACCTCAAGCCGGAACAGACCTGCATCCTCCCCGCGGGAGAGACGGTGGCGCAGGTCAGCTGTACCGCGCAGGCGCGTTTGGTATGGATTGCGTTGGAAGGACCGCTGGCGCCCATGGTGGTGCGCAAAATGGGCGCGCTGCTGCATATGCCCTTGAAGCAGGGGGCCCTTCCCAGCCAGATGTACCTGGCGAAACAGATTGTGCAGGTTATGGTGCGTCACGACGGCACCTCCGACGCCACCTATCAATTGCAGCACCTGATGTACGGTATGCTGGCCAGTCATTGGGGACAACCCGTGGCCATGGACGCCATGCTGTCCCATGAGATTGCCAAGGTGGTGGACACGCTCCGGGCGAATAAGTATAAGGATAATTTTTCGCTGGCAGAAATGGCCGCGATTTCGCGCATGCCCATGGAGACGTTCCGCAAGCGTTTTGTCAGCGAGGTGGGCATGCCTCCCCTGAGCTATGTGCTTCACTGCAAAATGGAGCGCGCCAAGGAATTGCTGCGAGAGCAGGACTATACGGTGCGCCAGGCCGGCATTGAGGTGGGGATGCAGGACCCGTATCATTTCAGCAAACAGTTCAAGAATATTGTGGGCATCAGTCCATCGGCTTTTATGAAGCAGGCGGCGCAGCCTGCCGCGACCCTGCGCAGCAAAGACCCGGCCCGTCGGAATAAATAAGGAAAAACATAGTAAAACAGCGGGAACGCCAATCATGGCGTTCCCGCTGTTTTACGTGACGAAAAAGTGGCTTCTGCCACTTCAGACCGTTGACAAAGGATTTGATTTTACAATGCTTGCAAGTTATGGAATGCATGCTTGCAAGCACAGAGGATTTCGCCTCTGCAAGGTTGACCTTTCTTTGAAAGGTCAAGTCGCGCAGCGACCTTTCGATTCCATCCAAATGGATGGAATCGAAAGCCTTGGCACGACCAAAGGGCTTTCCGATCGCCCTTTGGAAACCTTCGGTCCCATACGTATTGAAACTTTTGCAGGTTAGGGAGTCATAAGCTTCATTTTTTCATGTTGGTGTGAAAAAATAGGCTTTTTTCAGCAGCCTGAAGTGGCTTCCGCCACTTTTCGAGGAAGCGCCTTCGGACAACCAGCGGTCGCCCGAAGGTGTAAGGAATTGATTTTGCAGCAAAATCAACGCCCCGCCCCGCCGGCAAGGCCGGCGGCTACGGATGGCAGTCGGAGGGGCTGCGGCCCCTCCGACTGCCATCCGGGAGGTTTTTGGTATACGGTCAGCGTGGGGGCTGTTGCAAAATGGGAA
>CAZINY010000059.1:0-15347 GCA_964540735.1 uncultured Oscillospiraceae bacterium | reverse complement strand
CTATGCCGTCCGCAGCGCCCATGTTGCTCAGCACGCCGCCAACGCTGTCCCACTCCTCGGCATAGAACTTGCCCAGCACCCATTCCACGGACTTGGCCAGTTCCTTCATGGCGGAGGTCACAACGGTTTCGGACTGAGAGCTCTGGTCCACGTCCACGCCCACCACGTACGCATCGTTGGCAGAAGCGGCGCTGACGATGGAGTTGAACATGCTGCCGCCGCAGGCGAAGATGATCTCGGTCTCGTTCTCGTACCAGCCCTTGGCCATGGTCTCCAGCTCGGGAGAGGCGGAGAAGGAAGCGCCGTACTGCCAGGAGTACTTCAGCTCAATGGTCTTGCCCATTTCCTTGGCAGCGTCGTTCGCGCCCTGGGCAAAGCCATAGCCGTAACGGCAGCAAGCAGGATTGGTGCCGCCGCCGCCGCCCATGAAGCCCAGCTTCTCAAAGCCGTCCTTCACCACGGCGTAGCCGGCCAGATAGCCGCTCTGCTCTTCCTGGTAGGTGATGGGCGCCACATTGGTCAGGACATTGCCGGCTTCATCGGTGAGGACCCAGCCGTCCACAAACACAAAGTGCGCATCGGGGAATTCCGTAGCGGCCTTGGTCAGCGCGGTGCCCTGCATGAAGCCGGCGCACACAACCACCTTCGCGCCGCCTTCCACGGCAGCCTTCATGGCGTCGTAGCGGTCATCGTCGGTAGCCTGGTCGCCATTGGCGGGCTGATAGTACTTATAGCTCAGGTTGTTGGCGGCGGCATAGCCCTTCACGCCGTTTCAGGTGCCCTGGTTGAAGCTCTTGTCCTTCAACTGACCCACGTCGGTCACGAAAGCCAACTCATACTTGCCGTCCTCCGAGGTCATGGTGTCCTCGATGGTATCGGGATCGACCGTCTCGGCCACCGCGCCAAAGGCAGCCAGCACCATCATCACGGACAGAATCAGCGCCAGAAACTTTTTCACTTTGGAACGCCCTCCTCACATGATCAATTTAGGGAATGGGTTCAACAATATGAGTATAGCACGTATTCTATAAAAGTTCAAGGGAGCGAAACACTTTCCCCCATGAAACCGGCCAATCCGCGTATTCACGCATCCCCGCTGAGCTTCGAAAATCCCTCTCCCAGAGCCTCGTGCGCGCCGGTAATAAACATGAACGCGCGCTCGTCCTCCTCGCGGACAATATCCTTGAGCCGGGAGACCTCCTGGCTGGAGAGCACGCACAGCATCATGGGCCGGCTTTGGCCGGAATACGCGCCTTTGGCCTCCAGATGTGTCACGCCCCGGTCCAGTTCCGTCATAACCCGGCGCGTGACGCTTTCATGGGCGGATGTAATAATGAAGCAAGCCTTGGTTTGGCTCAAGCCCGCCATCACCATATCAATGAGCTTGGAGGAAACAAAGATAGCGATCATGGCGTACAAGCCCTCGTTCAAGCCCACGCACAGGCCCGCCAGAATGACCACGCAGCAGTCAATGAGGAAAAGGAACATGCCCACCGAAAGGAAAGGCAGGCGCTTGTGTACCATGCGCGCCGCCATATCGGTGCCGCCGGTGGTCGCTCCCGCGCGAAGAATCAATCCCAGCCCTATCCCCAGCAGCACGCCGCCATAAAGGGTGCCCAGCAGCGGGTCCATGGTCACAGGGGGAACGTGAATCATGTCAATGGCCATGGAGAAAAGCACCGTCGCAATCAGGCTGCGCAGCACAAACACGCGCCCCATGGCCTTGTATCCAATGATAAACAGCGGTATATTCATCAGCATGCTGGTTAAGCCCACGGGCACGTCCACCAGATAATTCAGCACCGTGGCCGCGCCGGTCAGCCCGCCGGGAGCAATGTTGTTCGGCACCAGAAACATGGGGTATGCCGCGCCGCCGATGATACATCCCAGGAGAATCTGCCCGTATGCCGTAAACAGTTCCTTCCGGCGGTTTTTGTCCGGCCACTTTCCCTTCCAGTTCATAGCTTTCCCCCTCCATACTCGTCCTGTGGCGCTTGTCCTCCCGTCAGCCGCGGCGGCAGGCAAAGGAAAACTCCCGCCCGGCCGCCACGGCCCGGCGGGAGCGCTCCCCTATCATTCGCCTTACGGTCTTTGGTCCTCCCGCGTTCCCAGGGACAGGGCCAGCGCCGCGTCCACCCGGGCCATAACATCGGCGGGAACCCGGCCCAGATATTTGCTCAACCGCGCTTTCTCCAGGGTGCGCACCTGTTCCAGCAGCACCACCGAATCCTGCTTCAAGCCGCACGCCTCCGCCGGGAGCGCCACATGAATGGGCAGATGCGCCTTGCGCTGGCGGGAGGTAATGGCCGCCACAATCACCGTGGGACTGTGCAGGTTCCCCCGGTCGTTCTGGATAATCAGCACCGGGCGGATACCGCCCTGCTCGGAGCCCACCACCGGGTCCAAGTCCGCGCGATAAATTTCTCCGCGTTTCATTGCTGCGTTCACACTCCGCTTCCGAGTTCGTCTATATCAACTGCCGAAGGCAGAAAGAGGTCCGCTTTCAGCATATGACGCCCGGCGCGGCGCGGTGCCGCTTCACGCCGGCGGCAGCGGCGCAAGGGGGCATTCTCGGATGCGTTCCCGCATCTGCGCCCACCCAGGATAGAACCGGTCCATCTCCGCGTAGAAGGCTGCGGAATGGTCCGGGTGCAGCAAATGGTTCAGTTCGTGTACCAATACATAAACGGTAAATTCCCGCGGAAGCCGCGCAAGGCGCAGGCTCAGGGCAATGCGGCCGCTCTGGACAGAGCAGCTTCCCCAGCGGCTGGTCATATCCCGCAGGGTAACCTGACGCACCTGCACCCCCAGGCGGGCCGTCCACACCGGCAGCAGCGCGGCTACCTCCCGGCGAAGCGCCTCGCCATAGGCCCGCGCGACGTTGCGCTCTCCCACGGGCAGCTCCCCGCCCCCCAAGGGAACATAACGTCCCCAGAGCAGATGCCGTTCTCCCGCCGCGTAGGCCGGCTGCCAGGGGCGCTCGCGCCGCCGCTCCGCCATCCATCCCCGCTGCCGCTCCAGAAAAGCCGCCGCCTCCCCCTCCGAGGCCTGCGCCGGGAGGGTCAACGTGAAAACGTCCTGTTCCGGATGATAGCGCAGGGTCATTCTTCGGGCATTTCTCATCCGGCGCAGGCGGACCTGGGGCGCAAGCGCCTGTTTCACGGCGCTCACCCTTCCCCGCACGCCGCGGCGCGCAACGCCAGCGCCTCGTCCAGAATATCCTGCGCCAGCGCCGCCTTGCTTTGCAACGGGCGCTCCCGCGCGCCGCTGCGGGTAAGCAGGGTGGCAATGTTGGTATCCACATTGAACCCCGCGCCTGGCCGGGAAACGTCGTTGGCCACAATCAGGTCCAGGTTTTTGCGCTCCAGCTTGTGGGCGGCGTTCTCCATCAGGCGCTCCGTCTCCGCGGCGAAACCCACCAGCACCTGGCCGGGGCGTTTGGCTTTGCCCACCGCCGCGGCAATGTCCGGATTTTCCACCAGCTCCACCATCAGCGGCAAGCCATCCTGCTTTTTCAGCTTCTGCGCATGCGTCGCGGCAAAGCGGTAGTCCGCGGGAGCAGCCGCCTGAATCACCACATCCGCCTCCCGGGCTTCCGCGGTCACCGCCTCAAAGAGTTCCCGGGTGCTCTCCACCCGGCGAACGGTAACGCCCTCCGGCGGCTCCACCTGGGTCACGCCGCACACCAGCGTCACCTCCGCGCCACGGTCCCTGGCCGCAGCCGCGATAGCGAACCCCATCTTTCCCGAGGAATCATTGCTCAGGAAACGCACGGGGTCCAGCCGCTCCCGGGTAGCCCCGGCGGTAACCAGCACGCGCAGCCCCGCATAATCCCGCTTGGGGCACAGTATTTCCTCCATGGCGGCAACGATCTCCGCCGGTTCCGCCATGCGTCCCGCGCCGCTGTCCCCGCAGGCCAGGAAGCCGCTGCCCGGACCCACCACATGCACCCCGCGCCGGCGCAGGGTTTCCATGTTCTGCCGGGTGGCCGCCGCCTCCCACATGCCCACGTTCATGGCGGGAGCCACCAGCATGGGCGCGCGGGTCGCCAGGGCCGTGGTGGAAAGCATGTCATCCGCCAGCCCACAGGCCAGTTTCGCCAGTATGTTGGCGGTGGCCGGAGCAATGGCAAACAGCTCCGCGCGCTTGGCCAGCGCCACATGTTCCACCTCCCAGGTATCCGGACGGACAAAGGTATCCGTTACCACGGGATGATTGGACAAGGTTTCAAAGGTCAGGGGCGCAACGAATTTCGTGGCGTTTTGCGTCATGATGACATGCACCTGCGCCCCCTGCTTGCGCAAACGGGAGACAACCTCCGCGCTTTTGTACGCAGCGATGCCTCCCGTTACGCCCAGCACAATTTCCTTGCCGGTCAGTTTCATGCCTGTTCCTCTTCCTCCACCGGACGGTCATAGGTAATCAATCCACGGTTGATCTCCTCCACGGCCGCCTTCAGGGGTTTCATATCCTTGGTATCGATCAGGGGCTGCGCGCCGCCGACAATTTGACGGCCGCGTTTGGACGCTTCCACCACCAGGGTATACCGGCTGTCCGCGTGCTCCAGGAGCTCCAAAACATTGGGTTCAACAATGGACATGGGCTTTCTTCCTCCTTATTCTGTTTGCGCCTTACTCTGCCTCAATCACCGGGAAATACCGGTTGGTGCGCTGCTTTTCCGCGCTGACAATGGCGGTGAGCTGCGCGTAGGCAAGTTCCAGCTCGTCGTTGACAATTGCGTATTGATACCGCTGCATCTGCGCAATCTCGCCCCGGGCGTTATGCAGCCGGCGCTCGATCTCGGCGGGGTCGTCGGTATTGCGGGTGTGCAGCCGGACCCGCAGCGCCTTGTAGCTGGGGGGAAGGATGAACACGCTCACGCATTCCTTCTCCTGTTCCATCACGGCCCTGGCCCCTTGCGGATCAATATCCAGCAACACGTTCTGCCCCCGCTCTATCCGCTGGTACACCTCGCTTTTCAGCGTGCCGTAGCGGTGGCCGTGGACGGTGGCGTGCTCCAGGAAAGCATCCTCAGCCAATAGTCTATCATATTCTGCCTCAGAAAGGAAGTGGTAATGCACGTCTTCGATTTCATTGGAGCGTCTGGCCCGCGTAGTCACCGATACGGAAAAAGCAAAACTGGGATCATCCCGCAGCAGCTTGGCCGCCAGCGTGCCCTTGCCCGTGCCGCTGGGCCCGGAAATCACCAGCAGCATGCCTTTGCGCGTTTCCTTCATTCAGCATCCTCCCCTTCGCCGCTATCGCGGCTGTCCATGCGTCCCGCCACCGTTTCCGGCTGCAGGGGCGACAGTACCACGTGCCCGCTGTCCATAACCACCACAGCCCGGGTGCGCCTGCCATAAGTCGCGTCAATGGCGCGTCCCGTTTCCCGGGCATCCTGCACCAGACGCCGCACCGGCGCGGAATCCGGGCTCACAATGGCAATCAGCCGCGCGGCGGCAACCATGTTGCCAAACCCCACGTTCACCAGCTTCATCCCCGCACCTCACTCCACGTTCTGTACCTGTTCCCGCAGTTTCTCAATCTCCGATTTGGCGGCAACCACCGCCTGGGTGATCTCCAGGTCCGAGGCTTTGGAACCAATGGTATTGACCTCCCGGTTCATTTCCTGGGTGAGGAAATCCAGCCGGCGGCCCACGGCCCCGTCCTCCTTCAGACAGGCGCGCATCTGCCCAATATGGGACGCCAGGCGGGAAAGCTCCTCGTCAATGGCGCACTTGTCCGCAAACATCGCCACTTCCTGCGCCAGCCGTTGCGGCTCCACCGGCTCCACCTTCAGCTCCGCCAGGCGCGCCGCCAACCGTTCCCGATACGCTTGCGGCACCTGCGGCGCGCGCACCGCCATGCGCTCCCGCAGCTGCGCCAGCGCGTCCAGGTGCTCGCTCAAGTCCCTGGAAAGGGCCTCGCCCTCCCGCGCCCGCATAGCGCGTACCTGCGCCGCTACCTGTTCCAGCGCCAGCTTTGCCAGCTGCTCCACCGCCGCCTGGTCCTCCTGCGCCTCGGTCGTCTGCACCACGTCCGGCAGGGCCATCAGCTGCGCCACGCTGAGCGGTTCGCCCTCGCCAGCGATCTCCCGCAACTGCCGCGCCGCCTCCACATAGGCCCCGGCCAGCGCGGCGTCCACCCGCACCTGCCGCGCGTCGGAACGCGTATTGCGGTACGCCACGAACACGTCCATATGTCCGCGCTGGAACCCGGCCGTCAGCTCCCTGCGCAGCATTTCCTCCAAAAAGCTCACGCTGCGGGGCAACCGGAAGGAAAGATCCAAAAAACGATGGTTTACCGTTTTGACCTCCAGGGTCATTTCCCGGCCCTCCAGTTCCACCTGGCAGCGGCCATAGCCCGTCATGCTCTGCATGAGCGCGGCCTCCCTTCGTGTAGTTTATAATTATAACACAACCGCCTGCTTCTGAAAAGATTCATTTTTCCAGGAAAACGCGACCGTTCTCTGCAAAAGGGCGCGGCACCGCCGGCTTGCGAAACCAAGCCGGCGCCGCCGCGCCCTATGCGCCTTTGAAGGCGCGCGAGAACTGTTTACAGGGTAATGGTAACCTCGGCCACCGCGCAGGCCGGCAGGGACACCCGTACCTCATCGCCCTGGATATCAAGCCCCTCCATGGGCTGGATGGCCACGGGAGAAGCCTGGAAATCGTTCTTGTCGTGCATGTCCCCGGCCAGCATCCGCCCGCTTGCCGCCGTGGGCCTGGCGCCGCTGAGGGAAATCACAGCCTCGGCGGCATCCGTCGCGGAGGTATTGACCACGGTTACGGTGAGCGTATTGTCCTTGCGGGATGCGGAAGCGCTCAGGCGGCACACGCCCGGGGCGCTCTCGTCCGTCTCCACATGGCTGGGCACCAGCAGACCTTCCTGATGCGCCTTGTACAGTTCAAATACATGGTAGGTGGGGGTGAGCACCATCTTGTCCCCTTCGGTGAGAATCACGGCCTGGAGCACGTTCACCGTCTGCGCAAGGTTGGCCATGACCACCCGGGACGCGTGACGGTTGAAAATGTTCAGGGTCAGGGCGGCCACCTGCGCATCCCGCAGGGTGCTCTGCTGATACAGGAAGCCCGGATTGGTGCCCGGCTCCACGTCAAACCAGGTGCCCCACTCGTCCACTATCAGGCCAATGCGTCCCTTGGGGTCATAGCGGTTCATGATCTGCTCGTGACCGGTGATGATTTCGTCCATCCGCAGGCACTTGCGCAGAGTCAGCTCATACTCCGCCTGGTCAAATTCCGTAGCGCTGCCCTTGTGCTGCCAGGTGCCGGGAACGGTGTAGTAATGCAGGGTAATAGCGTCCATGAAGCGGCCCGCCCGCTCCATGAGCACCTCCATCCAGCGGTAGTCGTCCTCGCTGGGGCCGCAGGCAATGCGGAAGAGCTTATGGTCGCCGTAGTCGCGGCAATAGGTCTGGTAGCGGCGGAATTCGTCGGCATAGTACTCGGGGCGCATATTGCCCCCGCAGCCCCAGCTCTCGTTGCCCACGCCCCAGTACTTGACGCCCCAGGGCTCCTTGCGCCCGTTGCGCCAACGTTTCTGCACCACGGTGGAATCCCCGGCGCTGTTCAGATACTCTACCCACTCGGCCATTTCCCGGACGGTGCCGCTGCCCACGTTGGCGTTGATATAGGGCTCGCACCCCAGCTGGCGGCACAGCTCCAGGAATTCATGGGTGCCGAAGGAGTTGTCCTCCACCACGCCGCCCCAGTTGGTATTCACCATGCGCTTGCGCTCCGCCTTGGGGCCAATGCCGTCCTCCCAGTGATATTCGTCGGCAAAGCATCCGCCGGGCCAGCGCAGTACCGGGATGCCGATCTTCTTCAGCGCCTCCACCACGTCCGTACGCATGCCCTGCACGTTGGGGATGGCGGAGTCCTCCCCCACATACAGCCCCTGATACACGCACCGGCCCAGGTGCTCGGAGAAATGTCCATAGATATTTTTGTTGATTTTTGCCCCCGTAATCCGCGGGTCAAGCAAGATTCGTCCCATGACGCTCCTCCTTTGCGGAAAAGTGATTTGTACGTACATTATCATGCGCCGCGCCGCCTTTGTCAAGGGGGAAAACGCCGACACTTGCGCATTCCGCGTCCTTCGTGTTATGCTATGAAAGTACCCAAATACCTATGAAAAAGCGAGGAACGCCCATGGCTATGGCTTATTTGATGATCGGCGAAGTGCTGCGTCCCCAGGGAGTGCGCGGGGAAATGAAGGTGCGCCCCTACGCGGCGGACCCGGATATGTTCCTGGAATGGCATACCCTGTATCTGCAGGAGGGCGACGGCTACCTTCCCCGGAAGGCGCATTGCTCCCGGGTGCACGACGGCTTCGCCTATGTTACCCTGGAAGGGGTCAACGACCGGGATGCCGCGGAGGCCCTGCGGGGAACGCAGCTGTGGATTGACCGCGCCCATGCCTGCCAGCTGCCCGAGGATGCCTGTTACGTCTGCGAACTGATCGGCTGCCGGGCCGTGGATGCCTCCGGCGCGGAAATCGGCGTGCTGACGGACGTGCTGCAATACGGTTCGGTGGATACCTACGTGTTTCAGACGCCCCGCGGGAACATGATGGCGCCGGCGCTCAAGCGCGTGTTTCCCCAGGTGGATGTGGAAGGCAAAATCATTCGTGTCAATGCCGAAGCGCTGGACGAGGTGGCCGTCTTTGAAGATTAAGATACTTACCATCTTTCCCGAAATGTTCGACAGCGTGCTGAACGCCAGCATCCTCGGTCGCGCCCGGGAGCAGGGGCTCATCGAGGTGCAGTGCGTGGACATCCGTCCGTTTTCCGACCGGAAGCATAAGAACACCGACGATTACCCTTTTGGCGGCGGCGCAGGTATGGTAATGATGGCCCAGCCCATTCTGGACGCCATGGCTTCCGTCACCGGCGAGGGATTCCGCGGCCGCCGCATTTATCTGGGGCCCCGGGGAACCCGGCTGACCACCGCCAAAGCGCGGGAACTGGCCCGGGAAGAGTCGCTGGTACTGCTTTGCGGCCACTATGAAGGCGTGGACCAGCGGGCGCTGGACGCGTGCATCGACGAGGAAATCAGCATCGGGGATTATATTCTTACCGGCGGCGAATTGGCCGCCATGGTGCTTACGGACTGCGTGAGCCGCTTCATTCCCGGCGTGCTCGGCTCCAGCGAGAGCCCCGAGGAGGAGAGCTTCTCCGACGGACTGCTGGAATATCCGCAATATACCCGTCCCCGGGAAATTGCCGGCATGGCGGTCCCGGAAGTGCTGCTCAGCGGCGACCACGCGAAGATCCGCGCCTGGCGGCGGCAGGAATCCCTGCGCGCCACGCTGCGCTTTCGGCCCGATCTGCTGGAACGCGCATCCCTGAGCGACAAGGAAAAACGCCTGCTGGAAAGCATGCGAGAGGAGATGGAACCGCCGTGTTCACCCGGAAACTAGTCGTCATCTTTGTGCCTTTGGCGTTGGCCGCCGTGCTTTGCCGGGTGCTTCCCTTATTGGACGGACTGGGTTTTTTCAGCAATGTGCTTCGCGGCGCGCTGCTGGGAGGGGCGCTGGCGTTGCTGCTGCCCCTGAGCGGCGCAGGCAAGCGCAAGGAGCCTTTCGGCTACCTGCTGTGGGTTCCCGCGCTGCTGCTGGCGCTGGCGGTTGTCTATCAATACGGCGCGGCAACCCTGGGCTGGCGGACGCCCGTGCTTTCCCTGCTGTCCACGCAAAGCGGCCAGGTCATCCTGGTGGAGTGCGCCTTTGTGGGATACATGACCGTAACCTGCCTGCGCACCAGACCGTAAAACGTTCACTCGCCTGCGCAAGCCGTTTTGAACGCTTCGTAACATTTTGTAAAAGCGTTCAAAAATGGCTTGCCTTTTTATTTGTGCGTTTATATAATGTAGCTTGATCATTTGCAAATGTTGCAGCAAGGAGCGTAATGCCATGACAAAAAAGCGTCGTATGCCTCGGTCGCGGATGCTGTTGATCCTGCTGGCCCTCGCATTTTTGCTTAGCGCCTGGGCGGCGTATTCCCTGGACACGCTTTCCCTGGACAGCAGCTTTACCTACGTGGGCAGGCATATCTCCGGGGTGGGGCAGCTGACGGACGCCCCTGTAACCCAGTCCTTCACCGTCACGGAGGACGGCCTGTACGCCGTTGAGGTCATGTTCTCCAACTTCAATGAATCCCCCGAGGCAGGTACGCTGTACCTGTCCCTTTCGGATGACGAGGGCCATGTGCTCGCCCAGCAAAGCTATCCGGTAGCCGAGCTGAAAAATACTTCGTTCATCACGCTTGCGCTGGATCAGGCGCAGACGGATTCCGCGGGCAAAACCTACGTTCTCAGCGCCACCAGCGACTGCACAGAAGGCAAGGGCGTTACCCTGCGCATGGGCAAGCGCAACGAGGATGCGCCCGCGGGCGTTCTCACCCTGCAGGACGGCTCCACCGATACGGAAAACTTCCTGAACATGCGCACCTTGCACCGCCAGCTTTCCTACGGCTGGAAGGGCTGTTACACGCTCCTGGCCCTGGCCGCGTGCTGCCTGGCCTGTCTGCCTTTGACCACAAAGGAGGAGAAACATGCGTAAACCTATGCGTTGGCTTCAATGGCTGCTGCTCCCCGTGGTTGTGGCGGCGGTAATGTTTGCGGTGGAAGCCCTGTGTTCCCTGCCGCTGCTGACCCTTTCCCAGGACCAGCAGGGCGAAATCCCCCTGGATCTGTCCCAGGCCATGGTTTCCTCGGCGGAGGGCAGCTTCTCCGGCGCGGAAACCGACCTGAGCGCCGGTCTGTATCTGCCCATGGGGCCAGTGACCTTGGATCTGGACTGGAGCGGCTACGTGGACCAGCTGCGCCTGACGGGCAGTACGTTCAGCGATGCGCAGTACATCGTCAATTGCACGCTGCCCGACGGCTCGGTACGGAGTTTCACCAGCCTGTTTCCCTCCTCCATGGAAGCCGATCAGATTCAAATCGGTCAGGAGGTTATTCACCTGCAGCTTTACACGGAGCTGGGCGACTTTTCACTTACCGCTTTGACCGTGGATAACCTGATGCAGCTCAATCCCGTCCGCATGCTGCTCAGCGGCCTGTGCGCCGCGGCAGTTTATCTGCTGTGGGCGCTGCGCAAGCTCATTGGCAAAAAGCCCGAATACGGTTTTCTGATTGTGGGGCTTTGCTGCGGAATTTTCCTTTCCGTAGCGCTTCCTGCCGTAACGGCCCTGTCCTATGACGATCAAATCCATTTTGAAAAAGTCTGGGAGCTTTCCTTCGGCAAGCATATCGTCACCTGCAGCGCCTCCGAAAGCCTTTCCGCCCTGTCCTGGACGGCGCAGCAGGAGGAATCCTTCATCTATGCCCAGGACACGTATGCCGATTATCTTCAACTGCTGGAACAGATTGACGACCCGGCAGCCAACAACCTCACGGAGCCTTCCCGCTCCTATCAGCAGCAGTGGAGCCTGACCTCCGCCGGCTACGCCACCCAGGCCCTGGGTATGGCGCTGGCCCGCTGGGCTGGGCTGCCCATGCACATGCAAATCATTTTTGCGCGTCTGTTCAACATGCTGGGCTATGTGCTGCTCTGCTTTGCGGGCATCCGCTGCCTGAAACGCTTCAAGCTCACCTTTGCGGCCATTGCGCTGATGCCCACCCCCATGTTCCTGGCCAGTAACTTCTCCTATGACCCCACCTGCGCGGGGTTGTGCATGTTTGGCACGGCCCTGATGGTGGACGCGCTGCTGGACCGCGGAACGCGCCTGACCTGGAAGCGCCTGCTGGCCATCTATGTATCGCTGGTGCTCGCCTCCGCCATTAAGGCGGTATATGCGCCGCTTCTGCTCTTGATCCTGCTGCTGCCCCGGGAGAAATTCGTCTCCAAAGCGCAGGCGCTCACTGTCAAGCTGACCAGCCTGCTCATTGCGCTTCTTGCGGTGGGCGGTATTCTGCTGGCCATTTCTTCCGACATCAACGTAATTCAGGATACCCGCGGGGACAGCGTGGATTCCGCGGCGCAGATCGCGTTCATTCTCTCCCATCCTTTCACCTATTTCGGCTATTTCATCTCCGCCCTGTGGAACAATTTTCAGACCTACCTGCTGGACGCGCACCGGCTGCCCTGGGCCTATCTGGGCTCCTGCAGCGGTATCTGGGCGTCTCTCTCCCTGATGCTGTTGCTGTACACCTGCTTTACGGATAACGACGCCGCCCTTGCGCAGCGTATGACCTGGCAGCAGCGCGTAGGCGTCCTGCTGGTCGCCGGCGTTACCATCGGGCTGGTATTTACGGCCATGTATATCGGTTACTCCGCCGTAGGCGCCAGCAGCTTTGACGGCGTGCAGGGGCGCTACCTGCTGCCTGCGCTTCCCCTGCTGGCCATGCTGCTCAGCCCTGACGGCGTGAAAAACCATACGAACAAAACCGGCTGGCATTTGACCTTCTGCCTCGTCAACCTGGCCATCCTCATGGCCACCTGCTACGAGCTGGTCGTCGTCAACCTGATGCTGTAAGCCTCGGGTAGTGCCATTGACAGAAGGGAGCGCGCCTATGACCCATTGTTTTGCCGTATGCGCCTATAAGGACAGTCCATTTTTGCGGGAGTGCCTAGATTCCCTCCGGGCGCAGGAGCGCCCCTCCCCCATCCTGCTGTGTACCGCCACCCCCTCGCCCTATCTGGCGGGCCTGGCGGAGGAATACGGCGCCGCCTACTGTGTGAATCCCGACACGCCGGGCATCGGTTCCGATTGGAACTTTGCCCTGGCGCAGGCCAAAGCCGCCGGGTATGACCTGGCCACCCTCTGCCACCAGGACGACCTGTATCTCCCCAGCTATGGCGCGGCGGCGCAAAGCATGGCGGGCCCGGACCTGCTGATTTACTTTTGCGGCTATGGGGAGAAACGGGGCGACGAGGTTGTCACCCGCTCCCGGCTGCTGCGCATCAAGCGGCTTTTGCTCTGGCGCATGCGCATACGCCCTTTTCAGAGCAGCGCGCTGATGAAGCATCGCACCCTGGCCCTGGGCGACCCGATTTGCTGCCCTTCCGTCACCTTTCACCTGGGCCGGCTGCCCATGCCCCTGTTCCAAACGGACATGACCACCAGCCTGGACTGGCAGGCTTGGGAGCGCATCAGCCGGCTCCCCGGCCGCTTTGCCTACGACCCAGCCGTGCGCATGCTGCACCGCATTCATGGGGGGTCCACCACCACCCAGGTGCTGGAGAAAGGCGGACGTCAGCCCGAGGATTACGCCATGTTCCGCAAGTTTTGGTGCAAGCCCATCGCCGGCATGCTGACCAAATGGTACAGCGCCAGCGAAAAGAGCAATCAGCTGTAAAAACGCCCGTCCGGCCTTTGCCGCCGGACGGCGTTTTTCATGGTACTGCGGGAGAAAATCCCAAAAAATTTTCAAAGGGTATTGCATTTTTATGCATACTGGTGTATACTCACTATCGTTCCTCAGGGGAACGGAATGAACAAAATCACGAGGGGAAGAGAATCATGGCAAAGATGCGTGTATTGTTGGCCTACTCCGGCGGATTGGATACGTCGATTATCGTTCCGTGGCTGAAGGAGAATTACGACTGCGACGTTATTTGCGTTGCCGGAGACGTGGGACAGGGCGAGGAACTGGAGCCCCTCCATGAGAAGGCAAAGAAGTGCGGCGCGGAAAAGCTCTATATCGAAGACCTGCGCAAGGAATTCGTGGAGGACTTCATCTGGCCCACCCTGAAGGCCGGCGCCGTATATGAGCAGAAGTATCTGCTGGGCACGAGCTTTGCCCGTCCCCTGATCGCCAAGCGTCTGGTGGAAATAGCCCACAAGGAAAACTGCACGGCCATCTGCCACGGCTGCACGGGCAAGGGCAACGACCAGGTGCGTTTTGAGCTGACCATCAAGGCCTTTGACCCGCAGATGAAGATTATCGCCCCCTGGCGTATCTGGGACCTGAAGACCCGGGAGCAGGAAATCGAGTATGCCGAGGCCCGGAATATCCCCGTGCCCGTAAAGAAGGACCGGCCCTATTCCATGGACCGGAACATCTGGCACATCAGCCATGAGGGCGCGGATCTGGAAGATCCCTGGAATGAGCCTCCGGCGGATCTGCTGCTGACCATGGTCACTCCCGAAAAGGCGCCCGATCAGCCTGAATATGTAACCGTGGACTTTGAGAAGGGCGAGCCCGTAGCCATCAACGGCGAAAAGCTGGAGGCTGTGGAGCTGCTCACCAAGGCCAATGAGATCGCCGCCCGCAACGGCGTGGGCTGCGCCGACCTGGTGGAGAACCGTCTGGTGGGCATGAAGAGCCGCGGCGTTTATGAAACCCCCGGCGGTACCATGCTCTATGCCGCTCATCAGCTTCTGGAGTCCATCACCCTGGACCGTCAGACCAGCCACTACAAGGATCAGGTAGCCATTAAGTTTGCCGAGCTGGTATACGACGGCATGTGGTACACGCCCCTGCGCGAAGCCCTGTCCGCCTTTGTGGACAGCACGCAGCAGGCGGTGAACGGTACCGTGCGGCTGAAGCTGTACAAGGGCAATTGCATCCCCGCCGGCATCAAGAGCCCCAACAGCCTGTACATGGAAGAAATCGCCACCTTCGGCGACAGTCACGACCTGTACAGCCACAAGGACAGCGAGGGCTTTATCAATCTGCTGGGCCTGCCCATGAAGGTCAAGGCTATGGTGGATCAGAAAAACAAGTAATTCAACGCTATTCCCTATACACAAATTCGGACGGCCAGAAGGCCGTCCGAATTTGCTTTCCCGAACAAGCGTCATTGCCGCTTGTTCCATACTTCAAAACGCTGCCTATATCCTCAGCGCCTGCGCTCCTGCTTGGGTCCATTGGCCCGCGCGCCGCCTCAGGTGACAATTTTCAGCTGATCCTCCGTGTCCGCCTGGTCAAACAGGATATACTCCCGAATATGCAGCGCCACCTCGTCGCCTACGCGCACCTGGTCGAAGGTACCCGCGTCCGCAATCACCCGCAGCAGCACGCCTCTGCCCAAATCCACCCGGCAGTCGTATACGTCGCCCAGATAGAAGCAGGCGGTCAATCGGCCCCTGAGGCAAGGCGCCGCGGTGGTGTAGGTATCCAGCTTGCCAATTTTGATGTTCTCCGGACGCAGCGCCATGACCATCGATCCGGTTTTCGGTCCCGCATAGCCGATGGACTGATCGATATCCGTGAGGCGGATGCGACCGCTTTGCGCGCTGGCATGCAGGAAGTCCACCTTGCCCACGAAGTCTGCCACGAATTGATTCACCGGGCGCTTGTAGATGTCCTCCGGGGTACCCACCTGCTGGATAATGCCCCGGTTGATGACGATGATCCGGTCGGACATGGCCATGGCCT
>CAZINY010000058.1:0-16159 GCA_964540735.1 uncultured Oscillospiraceae bacterium | reverse complement strand
AACCAGACCGCTACGGACAGCGACATTCTGGATTACATTCGTAACGGCTTCTACACCTTTGATTTCAACGAGGACCTGGATGGCTACGTGGTTGTGCCGGACGCCGTCGTTGATTTCCCCGTGGACGTGACCGCGGACTATGTGGGCGAGGAGTGGAACATCGCCGAGGGCGAGACTGCCCGCGCCTGGAAGTTCACCCTGCGCTCCGATCTGAAGTGGCAGGATGGCACCCCCATTACCGCGCAGGACTATGTGACCAGCGCGGAGCTGTTGCTCAACCCCAAGGCCCAGAACCATCGCGCCGACCAGCTCTACTCCGGCAACATGGTGATTGAGAACGCTGAAGCCTACCTGAAGCAGGGCCTGGCTTCTCCTGTGTCCTTCGGCACCATTATGGCCGAGGAAGGCACCGACCTGGAGGGCTTCCTGGCTGCCCATGGCGAGGAGAAGGGCTACATCAACTGGAAATACTCCTTCGGCGATACCTATGATTTCGACGCCAAGGCCTGGACCGGCGCCGCCGAGGACGCCGTGGTGGAAACGCCCCTGACCGTGCAGGAACTCTACGACTTCTATACCACCGGCGAAGGCATGACCCTGGCTGCCGATGGGGGCGCCTCTGCGGAGGACATGCTGAGCTATGTTCCCGACGAGCTGTACATCAACTATGTGCAGTATCCCGACGAGATGTCCTTTGACAAGGTGGGCGTGCAGGCCCTGAACGACACCGACCTGGTGCTGATCCTGGCCAAGCCCCTGGAAGGCTTCTATCTGTACTACTCCCTGACTGATACCTGGCTGGTCAACGAAGAGCTTTACAAGGCTTGCGAGACCGTCAGCGAGGGCGTGTACAGCAACACCTACGGCACCAGCGTGGAGACCACCATGTCCTTTGGTCCCTACATGCTGACCTCCTTCCAGTCCGACAAGGTGTACACCCTGGAGAAGAACCCCTACTGGTACGGCTACAACGACGAGGCCAACGCGGGCCTGTATCAGACCACCAAGATCCAGGTGGACTATGTGTCCGAGCCCTCCACCCGCGTGGAAATGTTCTTGAACGGCAAGCTGGACGTGGTAGGCCTGGACGCCAACTACATGGACGAGTACTCCACCTCCGACTACTGCTACTATGACGAGGGTGACTCCGTGTTCGCCATGGTGTTCAACCCCGATATGGACGCCCTGAAGACCGCTCAGGAGAACGCCGGCGAGAACATCAACAAGACCATCCTCACCGTGAAGGATTTCCGTATCGCCATGTCCCTGGCCATGGACCGTCAGGCATTCTGCCTGGCCACCTCTCCCACCAACGCTCCCGCCTTCGCCCTGTACGGCAGCCAGATCGTCGCCGATCCTGAGAACGGCGTGTTCTACCGCACCACGGACGTGGCCAAGCAGGTGGTTGTGGACTTCTGGGAACTGGGCGAAGACATCGGCGAGGGCAAGCTCTACCCCACCGTGGACGACGCTATCGACAGCCTGACCGGCTACAACCTGGAAATGGCCAAGGGCTATTTCGACTCCGCCTATGACACCGCCATTGAACAGGGCCTCATGGATGAGGACGACGTGGTGGAGATCATGGTGGGCACCCCCAACAGCACCAGCGCCTTCTACAACGGCGGCTATGAGTTCATCGTGAACAACTACACCGAGGCTGTAAAGGGCACCAAGCTGGAGGGCAAGCTGACCTTCAAGCGCGACGATACCCTGGGCAACGCCTTTGCCGAGGCCCTGCGTACCAACCGCGTGGATATGCTCTTCGGCGTGGGCTGGACTGGTTCCACCTTCGACCCCTACGGCCTGGTGGAAGCGTACATCGCCGAGAACTATCAGTATGACCCCGCTTGGAAGCCCGCCGAGACCGATGTGACCATCGAGCTCAACGGCGAGAGCTACACCACCGACGTGTGGACCTGGTACGAGGGCATCATCGGCGAGAAGATCACCGTGGCCAAGACCGGCACCGAGGAAACCGCCGAGCTGGACGTGTATTCCGATGCTGAGCTGCGCATCCAGGTGCTGGGCGCCCTGGAAGGCACCATCCTGCAGAACTACGACTTCATCCCGCTGATGGGCGACTCCTCTGCCAAGCTCAAGGGCATGCAGATCGAGTACTACATCGAGAACGAAGTGTTCCCGCTCAGCCGCGGCGGCATCAAGTACATGACCTACAACTATGACGACGCGGCCTGGGACGCCTATGTGGCGGAACAGGGCGGCACCCTGAACTACAAGTAAGCGACGCTTACGGTTCACGGAAAAAAGAAATCCATTTGCCAGGGCAGGGATGCATTGCGCATCCCTGCCTTGGTGAATCCTAAAGCAAACAATACCACGTTCATTTCTTACGCCTGCACCCGGCTTTGTTCCCCGCGGATGCAGCCGTAAAAAATGGAAAGGGGCAAGGGCATGGTCAAATATATTCTCAAGCGGCTCTTACTGATGGTCATGGTGTTCCTGATCATCATTTCCATCTGCTTTGTGCTGGTGAAGCTGCTACCCAACAAACCCGCGGAACAGTTCGGCAAGGACATGGCGCTCATTGAAATGCGCCGGGAGGCGCTGGGCTACAACAAGCCGATTCTGGAGCAATATGTAATTTTCCTGAGAAAGTCGCTGCTGGGCTTTGACTGGGGCGTCAGCGAATCCCTGTACCTGGGGCAGGATGTGTGGACGAAGTTCATGGAGAAAATGCCCGCCACGGTGGTGGTGAACATGTATACCATGATCTTTGCCGTGCCGCTGGGATTGCTGTTTGGCATCTATGCCGCGCTGAAGAAAAACCGCTGGCAGGACCACTTTATTTCCACGGCGGTCATTGTGTTCGTTTCGGTGCCAAGCTACGTGTATGCGTTCCTGGTGCAGTATTTCCTGTGTTTCAAATTAAAGTGGTTCCCATTCCAGGTGAAGGCGGGGTATGACTTCCTCTCCTGGGATATGTTTGTTTCCATGGTTCCGGCGATCATTTCCTTGGGCTTCGGCACGGTGGCGGGGCTGACCCGCTATACCCGCGCGGAGCTGACGGAGGTGCTTACCAGCGACTATCTGCTCCTGGCCCGCACCAAGGGCCTGAGCCGGGCGCAGACCACCGTGCGCCATGCCCTGCGCAACGCCATGGTGCCCATCTTCCCCATGATTCTGGGCGAATTCGTGGGCATCATGAGCGGTTCGATCATCATCGAGCAGATTTTCGGCATCCCCGGGGTGGGCCCGCTGTATGTGGCGTCCATTACCACGGCTACGCCGGACTACAACTTCTTCATGCTCCTGTCCGCTTTCTACACGCTGATCGGCCTATTGTCCGGTATCATCGTGGACATCAGCTATGGCTTTATCGACCCGAGAATCAGAATGGGGAGTAAGAAGTGATGAGCGAGATGAAAAACCTTCCGAAGATTCCCGCCTCCGAATTCGCCTTTGTGGGGGACGAGGGCCGGCTCCACGACAAGAAGCTGGAAACCAAGCCGGTGGGCTATTTCAAGGACGCCATGCTCCGCTTCAGCAAGAACAAGAGCTCCGTGGTGGCGGCCTATATCATCCTGATCCTGGTGCTGTACGCCATTTTTGTGCCGATCTTCTGCGAGACCAGCTATTCCCGTTCCCTGACCGATACTACCTATCTGATGTACACCAAGCTGCCCCCCAAGGTGGAGGGCTTGGGCTGGCTGGGCATGGACGGCACCTCCAACGTGACGCTGAATGTGTCCGACTACAACACCCTGCGGGCCATCGCCCAGGAAACCGGCCTGGACCCCGTGGTGGAGATCTACCGGGAAAACTACACCGACCCCACCTCCAGCGGCAAGACCACCTATTACGACGTGAAGGTGGACAGCTATTACCGCATGGGCATGACCTACATGACCCTGACGCCTGCGGAATTTGAGGCCATCCAGGCCTGGCAGGACGAGACGGGCATCCAGGTGATCTATCCCGCCATCACCGACTCCAAGCAGACGGACGCCAACATTTGGTACGAGGCCAACCGCAAGGGCGTGGCGACTCTGGACAGCGAAGGCAACTTCCAGCCCATCTACCGCACCACCACCCCCACGGACACCACCTACCATTCCCTGCGCATCGCTGCGGACAACGACCCGGAAAATCCCCTGTCCTACGCCCGGGTGACGGGCACCTCCGCCGCCCCCAGCTATGTGGTGCGCGTGTGCAAGTACACGTATTTCCAGTACCGCTACGGCTTTGAGCCGTCCTTTGTGTTCGGCACCAACGACAAGGGGCAGGACATCTTCACCCGCCTGGCCGCGGGCGCGCGGTTCAGCTTCCTGCTGGCCATCAGCATTTCCTTCATCAACCTGTTCATCGGCGCGATTTATGGCGCCATCGAGGGCTACTACGGCGGCGCGGTGGACCTGGTGATGGAGCGGTTTGCCGATATTGTCTACGGCGTTCCCTTCATGGTGGTGACCACGCTGTTCCAGCTGCACCTGGCCAACAAGGTGGGCGTGGTGCCGGCCCTGCTCTTCGCCTTCGTCACCACGGGGTGGATCGGCATGGCGGCCCGGGTGCGCATGCAGTTCTACCGCTTCAAGGGGCAGGAGTACATCCTGGCCGCCCGGACCCTGGGCGCCAGCGACTGGCGGCTGATGTTCAAGCACATCTTCCCCAACTCCCTGGGCACCATCATCACCGGCTCGGTGCTGGTGATCCCCGGCGTTATCTTCTCCGAAAGCTCCCTGACCTACCTGGGCATTATCAACCTGGAATCCTCCACCATGACCAGCGTGGGTTCCATGCTGGCCAACGGCAAGAACTACCTGAGCACCGACCCGTATATCATCTTCTTCCCGGCGCTGTTCATCGCCCTGCTGGAGGTTTCCTTCAACCTGTTCGGCAACGGCCTGCGGGACGCCTTCAACCCGTCTTTGAGAGGAGTGGAGTAAGATGGAAAAGAAACTGCAAGTCCGCCATCTGCGCATCTCCTTCCGTACCACCGCGGGCAAGGTACAGGCGGTGCGGGACATCAGCTTTGACCTGCACAAGGGCGAGACCATGGCCATCGTGGGCGAGTCCGGCTCCGGCAAGTCCGTGACCTCCAAGGCCATTCTGGGCATTCTGGCAGGGAACGCCATCGTGGAGGGCGGCGAGATCCTCTACGACGGTCAGGACCTGCTGAAAATCAGCGAGGACGACTTCTACCGCCTGCGCGGGGACAAGATTGCCATGATCTTTCAGGACCCCCTGAGCAGCCTGAACCCCATCATGCGCATCGGCAAGCAGCTTACCGAGGCCATGCTTCTCAAGGGCAAGGCACGGCAGCGTTCCAGCCGGGAAAATTTCCGCGACAAGCTGGATAACCTGGAGAAATTCATGACCCAGGCGCCCGGGGCGGACGCGGCCGCTGTCAAGGAAAAGTGCGACCATTTCCGCAAGTTCGAGATGAAGCATATCGAGCTGGAGCAGGCGTACAACAACGCCGCCGAGGCGGCACGGGAAGCCCTGGAGGAAACGGACAACATCCTGTTCCTCATTGAGAAAAACGCCTTCAAGGATTGCGGCCCCCGGCTGCGCCAGGTGCGGGATTTCGCCCTGCGGGCGCAGAATCCCTATGTGGTTTCCCAGCGGGCGGAGGAGCTGAAAACCGCCTGCCGCGGGCTGACCAGCGGCGTGGGTGCGCAGGTTCGCAGCGGCGATTTCGCCCAGGCCGCCGCGCAGCTGAAGAAAATCAAGGAGATTCTGACCCAGGCCCTGGAGAAGGGCGAGCCGGATTTCTTTGCCATGGGCTACTTCCAGACCTACGGCAGCGGCGCCGCCCCCGCGGGTTCCGTGGCGGAGCAGAACGCCTTTTACGCCCGGTACCTGGCGGATCACTTTTTGAACGATTTTCTGCGCATGGCGGAGTCCGGCGTGGCGTACGCCGAGAAGAGGTACGCGCAGCTGCGCGCCCAGGCGCTGACGGAACTGGAGAAGGACATGGCGGTTCTGGCAGGCGGCACGGTGGAGTCCTTTATGCCCTCTGTGCAGGGGCTGTGCCAGGCGGTGGACGCCTCCATCAATCCCCTGGACATCGTCAAGGACAGCGCCGCGTGCACCTTCTCCCGGAGCCTGAAGGACTTCATTGCCACCTATCAGGAGGGCAAGCGCACCAACGGGCGCAAAATCGCCCGGTATGAGCGGCAGGTACGCAAGGCTGAGCGCAGCCGCAAGGCCGACTATAAGGTGGCCGCCGCGGCGGTCATCGATCTGGACCTGGTGAAGGAAAACATGCTGGGGCTCATGGGCCGTCTCCGGGACCATTACGCGGAGCTGTCCACCCAGCGGGACGGCAGCGACGCGGCGCAGCGCACCCAGCGCCTGCTGGATTACCTGAAGGAGAACGCTTCCGGCATGGTGCTCAAAATCACCAAGCAGGCCGCCAAGAACAAGGCCCTGAAGCTCATGGAGGAAGTGGGCATTTCCGAGCCCCGTAAGCGCTACCGGCAGTATCCCTTCGAGTTCTCCGGCGGCATGCGGCAGCGCATCGTGATTGCCATCGCCCTGGCGGCCAATCCCGACGTGCTCATCTGCGACGAGCCCACCACGGCCCTGGACGTGACCATCCAGGCGCAGATTCTGGAGCTGATCAACCGCCTGAAAGCCCAGCGGAACCTGTCCATTATCTTCATTACCCACGACCTGGGCGTGGTGGCCAACATGGCTGACCGCATCGCCGTGATGTACGCGGGCAAGATTGTGGAATACGGCACCGCGGACGAGGTGTTCTACTCCCCCGCGCATCCCTATACCTGGGCGCTGCTCTCCTCCATGCCCGACCTGGAAACCAAGGAGAAGCTGGAGGCCATTCCCGGCACGCCGCCGAACATGATTTATCCCCCCAAGGGCGACGCCTTTGCCGACCGCAACCGCTATGCCATGAAGATCGACTTTGAGCAGCAGCCCCCGGCCTTCCCCATTACGGAGACGCACTGGGCGGCTACCTGGCTGCTCCATCCGGACGCGCCCCATGTGGACCCGCCCAAAGTCGTAACCGAACGTATCGCCAAGATGAAGGCCAGATTGGAAGGTGAAGCAAATGCCTGAACAGGAAGTATTGCTCCGTGTCGAGCATTTGTGCCAGTATTTTAAGACCAACAAGGCCGTGGACGACGTGAGCTTCGACATCAAGAAGGGCGAGGTTTTCGGCCTGGTGGGCGAGAGCGGCTGCGGCAAGACCACCACCGGCCGTTCCATCATCAAGCTCTACGACATCACCTCCGGCAACATCTATTTCAAGGGCAAGCGCATTGCCGCAGGCGTAGGCTCCTACAAAAAGGCCATTGCGGATGCGCGCAAGGAAATGAAGACTGCTGATCCCGTCCGCAAAGAGGAACTGAAGCGCTTCATTGCCCAGCAGCGGGAGGAGATGAAGAAGGCCCGCTACGACCATACCCACTGCGATAAGCTCCATGCCGACGACCTGGCCCAGGAAGTGGATCGCAAGTATCAGCCCCTGCTGGAAAAGGCCACGGGGGACGAGCTGACCCGACTGAAGAAGGAATACGCCGAGGAGCGCCGCATCGCCAAAAAGCAGCGCTATATCACCCAGATCCAGATGATCTTCCAGGACCCCATCGCGTCCCTGGACCCCCGCATGACGGTGCATGAAATCATTGCCGAGGGCCTGGTGATCCGCGGGGAAAAGGACAAGAAGGTCATCGACGAAAAGGTCTTCCAGGTGCTGGAGATGGTGGGCCTGGTGCGGGAGCACGCGGGCCGATATCCCCACGAGTTTTCCGGTGGCCAGCGCCAGCGCATCGGCGTGGCCCGGGCCGTGGTCATGAACCCCGAGCTGATTATCGCCGACGAACCCGTCAGCGCCCTGGACGTGTCCATTCAGGCCCAGGTGATCAACCTGCTCAACGAGCTGCGGCACAAGCTGGGCTTGACCATCCTGTTCATTGCCCATGACCTTTCCGTGGTAAAGTACTTCTCCGACCGCATCGGCGTGATGTACTTCGGCAAAATGGTGGAGCTGGCCACCTCCGATGAGCTGTTTGCCCATCCCCTGCACCCGTATACCAAGTCCCTGCTCTCCGCCATTCCGCTGCCGGACCCGCACTATGAAAAGCAGCGCAAGCGCATCAAGTACGAGCCCCTGGCGGAGCACGACTATTCCGTGGACAAGCCCTCCATGCGGGAGGTTGCTCCGGGGCACTTTGTACAGTGCAACGACGCGGAGTTCGCCCGCTACCAGGCGGAGCTGAAAGCAAAGTGAACAGGCGAAAGGCCGCGGCTGCCGGAGAACCGGCCGCGGCCTTTCCGCATGATGCAAGGAGGTTGTTTATGAAGCGGAAGTGGGCGCCGGTCCTGTTTCGGTACGGCATTACGGCGGCGGTGGGCCTGGGCATCAGCGCCGCGACGGCATGGCATCAGGGATTTGCCTGGGCGCAGCCCTTTGCGCTGAACGCCCGCTACCTCAGCGACGGCTGCTTTGTGGCGGCGGTGCTGCTGGTGGGGGTGGGGGCGTTGGGATGGATTTCCTGCACGGGTTTCTTTGATATTTTCTCCTACGCCGTGAAGAGCCTGCTGATGCTCTTTACCCCGCTGCGCAAGCCCGAGGATCAGATCAGCTTTTACGATTATAAACAGCTCAAGGCCGGCAAGCGCGGCGCGTCCCCGCGGTTTATTTTCGACGTGGGGGTGGCGTTTCTGGCGCTTTCCGTGCTGTTCCTGTGGCTGTATTACCGGGGATGACGGTAAATTTTTCGACATATGTCAGAAAAATGCTTGTACTTGCATACCAGGAATGCTATAATATTAACAGGCTTTGAAAATACGGCGTAAGCCGCTATGTAAAAGGGAGGAAATTTAACATGGAAAATGAAAAGCTCCAAAGCCGTCGGGATTTTATGCGCACCGCCGGTAAGATCGTCCTGGGCGCCACCGCGCTGGGCGTCGCTAGCCCTCTGCTGAGCGCTTATGACAACGCCAAGGCCGAGGCCATCGAGGCCCCCGCGCATCCTTTCACCTATCAGAAGCTGGACCCCACCGCGACCCTGGAGCGCGGGTACAAGTCCTTCTTCGAGCTGGGCGGCTGCGCTGCCGGCGCCTTTGACGCCATCATCGGCCAGCTGGCTGACCTGGTGGGCTATCCCTTCAACCAGGTGCCTGCCAAGATGTACGCCAACGGCGCTGCCGGCTTCGGCATTGCGTCCCTGTGCGGCTCCATCGGCGGCTGCGCCGGCGCGATTGGCCTGCTGTGCGAGCCTGCGGATGCCAAGGCCATTCTGGCGGACCTGTGCGCCTGGTACCGTGAGCATGAGTTCCCCGCTTACGACCCCGACAACCATGCGCCCACCAAGACCGTTGCCAACTCTGTGAACTGCGCGGACTCCGTGACCAAGTTCATGAGCGAGAACGGTATTGCGGAAATGAGCGATCCCGTGCGTCTCGCCCGCTGCGCGGCCGTGACCGGCGAGACTGCTCAGAAGGCTGTGGAGCTGCTGAACGCCCACTTCGGCCTGTAAGATATCATAGAATGCAAGCGGCGGGAGGCCTGTGCAAGGCCCCTCGCCGCTTTGTCGTAGGATGCCGCGGGGAGGAAAACGCTATGCTGAAGATGGACCGGGAGGCGGAAGCTATCATGGCGGAGCGCTTCGGCAAGGATACCGTGCTTGCCCTGGCCACCGTGGAGGAGGGCGCGCCCCATGTGCGCAACGTAGACGCCTACTACGAAAACGGCGCATTCTATATTGTCACGGACAGCCGCTCGGGAAAAATGGCGCAAATACGGAAAGACCCCCGGGTGGCCGTGGCGGGGGAATGGTTCACCGGCCACGGGTACGCCGAGGATCTGGGTCCCTTTGGTTGCAAGGCAAACGAAGGCATCGCAAACAGGCTTCGCCGGGCGTTTGCCGCATGGCTGGATAACGGCCACACGGACCCCGCAGCGGAACAGACGCATGTGCTGCGCGTCACCCTGCGGGATGGCTTGCTGCTTTCCCATGGGAAGCGATATGCGCTGGGAGAGCAATGATGCGTTTGGGATGGGAGCGCGGCGAGGGCGTCAGGACGTCGCCGCGCTTTTTGTATGCCTGGAAGCGCTCAGGCGCCGGCCAGCTGGTCGGAATGAAGCAATTCCTCCACGGCGGCGGCGGCTTCCGCTTCATCGGGGCCTTCGGCCAGCAGGCAGAGTCCCGCCTGGGCGTCCGCGCCCAGAGAAAGCAGCCCCAGCATGGATTTGGCGTTGACGATTTTGGCGTCGTGCTCGATCATCAGGCGGGATTCAAAGCGGCTGGCCTCCCGCACCAGCAGGGCGGCGCTGCGCCGGGTAAGCGGGGCGCGGTTGGGGAAAGCAATAGGTTTTCGGATCATGGGGTGTCCTCCTTTTTCAAAACGTCCATGGACGCTACAATTTCATCGTAAACCGCCTCCAGACGGCGCATGCGGTGATTCACGCCGCTCTTGCCCACGGGGGGCTGCAGCAGCGCGCCCAGGGAGGCCAGGCTCTCTTCGGGATGCTCCAGGCGCAGCCGGGCAATTTCCTGCAAGGACGGCGGCAGGGTGTAAAGGCCGCGCTGAATGGAAATTGCCTTGATCATTTCCACCTGCTTCTGGGCGGCGGAAACCTGGCGCTCGGCGTTCTTCTCGTCGCAATTCATGGCCCGGTTTACCTGATTGCGGATTTCCTTTTTGATGCGGATGTTTTCCAGCTCCATGGTTGCGCCGGAGGCGCCCATAAGCGCCAGTATATCGGCGATGTGCTGGCAGCCCTTGAGATACAGCACCGTTTTTCCCTTGCGCTGATGCGCGCGCACGGGAAGGCCGCTTTTTTCCAGGAGCTTTTCCAGGGTAGCGCGAAGGCTTTCCTCCCCCGCGATGAACTCGAAATGATAATCCTTTTCCGGGTCGCTCATGGTGCCCGCGCCCAGGAAAGCGCCCCGCAGGAAGGAACGGCGGCAGCACTGGCGGGTCATGGGATGCCGGGGCGTGGTGCGGCGCAGGGTTACGCCCACCTCCTCGTCCCGCTCCATCATATGCAGGGCCAGCAGCAGCTTCTGCGCGGCGTCATCCTCCAGGGTCAGCACATAGCTGCGCCGTCCGCCCAAGCGGGCATGCTGCACAAAATGCAGCCGGGGCGTCAGCTCCAGCCCCGCGCCCAGCAGGCGGAAAATACGCCGGGCCAATCCCGCGCTCTCCACCCGGAAGGTAACGCGCACGCGCCCGCCGCCCCGCAGCTGCAAGCTGCCGGAGGTTTGCACCAGGGCGCTCAACTCGCTCATTACGCAGCAGGCCTTACCCAGGGGGAGACGCAGCAGCTCCTCCTTGGTCAGGGAAGAAAAGGACATAGGCGCGCTCCTTTGTCAGACGTTTTTCCAGTGGGCCTGCTCCAGGTCGATGTCGCGGTGGTTCACATCCACCTGGTAGCCCTTCTGACGCATGAATTCCGCGATGGCCTCGGCAATGGCCACGCTCCGGTGCGCGCCTCCCGTGCAGCCCACGGCGATGACCAGGCGGTGCTTGCCCTCCTCCTGGTAGTGGGGCAGCAGAAAAGTCAGCATATCCTTGACCTTGGCCATGAATTCCCGGGTGACGGGGTGCTCCATAACAAATTCCCGCACGTCCTCGTCCAGCCCCGTGTGCCGGCAAAGCTCTTCCATATAAAAGGGGTTGGGCAGGAAGCGCACGTCAAACACCAGGTCCCCCTGCCGGGGCAAGCCGCGCTTGAACCCGAAGGACAGCACTTCCAGCCGCAGGGGCGCTTCCGCGCCGTCGCTTTTGACGATTTCCGCCAGCTTGCGCTGCAGCGCCCGGGGCCGCAGAAAGGACGTGTCTATCACATAGTTGGCGGTTTCCCGCAGGGGGGTGAGCATCTCCCGCTCCTGGGCGATGGCCTCGGTGAGGCTGACGCTTTCATTGGCCAGGGGATGGTCCCGGCGGGTTTCCTTATAACGGCTGACCAGTACGTCGTCGCTGGCCTCCATAAACAGGGTTTCAATTTGATAGCCCAGCTCCCGGGTCTCCCGTATCAGGCGCTGGACGGCTTTGGCGTCAAAGAATTCGCCGCTGCGCACGTCCACGGCAAAGGCGACCAGCGGGCAATGCATGGCGGTGCTCTGGCAGGCCTCCATGAGTTTGAGCATCATCATGGGAGGCAGGTTGTCCACGCAAAACGCGCCCATATCTTCCAGGTAACGGGTTGCGGAGGTCTTTCCCGCGCCGCTAAGACCGGTCAGTAATAAAAATCGCAAGGGGTATCCCTCCCTCATTGGTAGCTCGGATTCAGACGAAGGCCGCGGGAGCGTCGTCTCCCAGAATGCGCACCTCCGGCTCCAGGCGCACGCCTTTTTGCTCCCAGACCACTTGCTGCACGTGGGCCATCAGCGCCAGGAAATCTGCGGCCGTCCCGCCGCGGTTGAGCAAAAATCCCGCGTGCTTTTCGCTGACCTGCGCGCCGCCCAGGGTGTATCCCCGCAGGCCGCATTCGTCAATCAGCGCCGCGGCGTAGTACCCCGCGGGACGCTTGAAGGTGCTTCCGGCGCTGGGGAAATTCAGGGGCTGCTTTTCTGCCCGGCGGCGGTTCAGCTCCACCATTTCCTGCAGCAATTCCTCCCGGCTGCCCCCGGGAAGCTGGCACACGACCCGGTATACGGCCACGTCCAGGCGCTGCAGGGCGCTGTGCCGGTAGCCAAAGGCCAGCTCCGGCCGGGTAAAGCTCACGGGGCTTCCGTCCCGGCGAAAGGCGTCCACCCGTACCACCACCTGGCTCATTTCCCCGCCGTATGCGCCGGCGTTCATGTACGCGCCGCCGCCCACCGTGCCGGGGATGCCGCTGGCGAAGGTCATACCGGCCAGGTTGTTTTCCGCCGCGGTCATGGCGGCGCTGGTCATGGTAGCGCCGGCCATGGCCGTCATGGTGTCCCCGTGCGCCTCCACGCTTCGCATGCCGCAGGATATGCGGACGACCAGCCCTCGGATGCCGCCGTCCCGTACCAGCAGGTTGCTTCCCTGCCCCATGAGCGTTACGGGGACTTCCGCATCCCGCGCTTCCTCCAGCAGCAGCTGCAGCTCCTCCGGGTTCCGCGGGGTGGCCAGGAGGTCCGCCGGGCCGCCCAGGCGCAGGGTGGTATGCTGGGACATCAAAGCGCCGGACTCCAGGGACAATCCCGGGGCGCGGCGTTTCAGCGCGCTTTCCAGTTGAGGCATCTGCCGGAGAACGGTTCGGGTGGTCATCTTCTCCCTCCTAATGTTGCTTTTATTTTATCGCAAAAGTGCCGCGCCCGCAAGCGGTAAAGGCCGGGGAGGCTTGAATTCCCCGGAAAAAAACCCTCCTTTGCATTGTACCCTGCGGAGGCGGGGAACATGACGGCGCGGGAAAAGAAATCGCCCCGGAAGGAACGCGCCTTCCGGGACGGTGGATTTTACGCTTCCATGCCCTCAAAGCGCCGGCACCAGGTATATTTCGAGATGGCGCTTTGCTGGGCCTGGGGGCAATAGGTGCTTAGCAGGTCGCGGATGTAGGGGGGCATCACCCGGTTGTACTTTACTTCCAGGATGATCTCCCCGTTGTCCAGGGGCGGCGCCGTGGGCACATAGGGGTCGAACAGCTCGATGGAGTTCAGCCCCGTGCGCAGCTGCTTGTCAAAGGTGATGCGCACTTCCTCCGCCGGATGCAGGTAGGCTTCCCGCACGTAGTCCACCAGCACCACCGGGTGCAGCAGGTTCACGGTCATTTCCCGGTACACGTCGTTCAGCAGGCCGGAGCGGGTGGTTTCAAGCCCCGTGGGGTCCCCGGCCATGAGCTGCTCGCACAAGTCCCGCGGGATGGTCTGGGAGCGCTTGGAAATCAGATTGCCCACCTTGGTTTTGCACTCCAGCTTGATGAGCCGGTCGCTGAGGTTGTAGATGCGGATGCGGTACTTGTCCCGGTTCTTTTGGCCGTCCAGCTTGTCGTAATAGGCGTCGTTGAACACGGTGTCAAAGTACAGGCTGCGGATGTGGTACTCGTTCAGTTCATCCCCGTTGGGGTCCCGGTGCAGCACCTGGTCCAGCACCCCGGAGAGGACGATATACTGCATTTCGCTGATGAAGAACTTCAGCTCGTGCCGCAGGGGCATCGAATTCGCCATGGGCCTCGCCTCCTACCTGGGTCGCGCTTTACGCGCCCGCCTCGCTCTGGCAGGCCACCAGGGTGGCGTCGTGTACGCCCTCGATGGAGAGCATGGCGGCCACCAGGTCCTGCTTGTCTCCCAGGCGCACCTCAATGGTCATTTCCGCGCCGGCGCGGGTGACGGTCTTGGAGCGCAGGCGGTGTTGCTTCACCGTGCGGCGCAGCAGGCTCAGAATATCGTGCTCCGCGTCGTCGTCATAGTGGAGCACCAGCAGATAGGCGTTGGGGTTGCGGAACTTCACAAAGGTCAGCGCAAAGAGAATCACCGCAATGCCCAGGGCCACCACTACGGCAATGACGTACAGCTCCGCGCCCAGCAGGATGCCCATGGTCAGCGCCCAGAACATGTACGCCGTATCCATGGGGTCCTTCACTGCGGTACGGAAACGCACAATGGACAGGGCGCCCACCATGCCCATGGACAGGGCGATGTCGCTCTTGATGCACATGACCACGGGGGTGGTAATCAGCGTGAGCATGATCAGCGTCAGGCTGAAGGTGGGGCTGTACAGCACGCCGCGGTAGCATTTCTTGTACACAAAGGCAATCAGAACGCCCACCGCCAGGCCAAAGAGCAGGGCAATGACCATCTTCATGGGGGTCAGGCTGGCAAACTGCTCGGCAAAATAAGTGGAAAGGCTGCTGTCGTTTTTCACAATATCGCTGACGCTGAGGCTGCTAAGGAGCGCGAAGGCCGATTGCATAGGGAGTACCTCCTGTGTATTTCGCTTGTTCTTATTGATTATACCTTATTCCAGAGCGGATTGCATCAGTTTTTCCTGAAAAAACCGGGATTTTGTCATTCCGCGTCGGGTTCCAGGGGCGGCTGCTCGCCGAAGTAGTCGATCATCTGCTGGTCGGTAAGCTCAAAGGCTTCCTGGATGTATCCCCAGAGGTAATGGGGCCGCCAGGTGCAGGTATCCCGCAAGCGGCTGATACGGCCCTCCCAGTAGCGCAGGGCGGCGTCGGGGGTATTGGGCACCTCCGCGATGATGGCCGGGTCGGTTTCCTCCGCCCAGCGGGCGAAGTGGATGGGCATTTCCTGCTCAAGCTGGTCCACCATGGGCTCCAGGATGCTGAGCATGTATTCCGTAGTGAAGGTCTTGTAGATATCCGCCAGCTTCAGCAGGAATTTGTCCTTGTATTCGGGCACGGAGAGCAGCTTGAGGAAGATCACGTTGTTGATGTTCTGCTGTCCCATGCCGCTTTCCTTGGTGTAGGAGGCGGGGCTGTTGAATTGCGAACTATACATACCGTAGTCCGCGTCGTAGAAAATCCACTTCCACTTGGCGCCTTCCTGGTTTAGCTTGTAAAAGCGGATATTGCCGGGGTCGGAGTTGCCGAAGAACATCTCGAAGGCCAGGTACTCAAAGTAGTTGTCCACATCCACGTTGTCCAGGATGTATTGCAGGTCCTCGGGATTGTTGGCCGGGTCGCCTTCCTCAATTTTTTTGCGCATGGCCAGGTATTCTTCATTGGAGCCGAAGTTTACCGTGGAGTTGGCCTCCAGGATGGTCATCTGGTCGGCCTCGTCCAGGGAAAGCCCCTCGTGCTGGGCCACGAAGAAGCGGTCCACCCGCTCCCGCATGTTGTAGTGACCCCAGTAGGTGCCGTTGAGGTATACCACCACGGGGTTCCAGGCCTGATGAAGCACCTGGGAGCCGTAGGCGTCCATCATCCGGGACTGGAAGCCGTCCAGCAGCCGGGTCCACACCGCGTCGTTGCCGCTGATGCGCAGTACGAAGGATTTGTACTCCGTGAAGGGCCGGTCCTCGAACAGAGCGGCTTCAAAAGTGTTCGGCCCGTACAGGGACTTGGCCCGGACCTTGAAGGTCTTTTGAGGCATGTCCAGGCTGTATTGCCCTTGCAGGCCAAACTCCATGCCCTGGTTGAGCACCTGGGCGCCGTCCAGCAGGTAGTACTCCACGTTGCCGCCCCGCTCACCCATATCGGTTTCTTCCTTGATGTAGCGGTACACGGTGTTCTTGAAGGGAATGCCGCCGGACTTGTCCACGTTGTCCCCCACGGTGAGGATACCCGTTTCCT
>CAZINY010000057.1:6808-16395 GCA_964540735.1 uncultured Oscillospiraceae bacterium | reverse complement strand
GCCGTCCTTTTGCAGGTTGTTCTCCAGGAAAGCAATGAGCATCCGGGGCGGCGCCACCACGGTGTTGTTCAGGGTGTGAGCAAAGTACTTCTGCCCGTTCTCGCCCTTGACGCGAATCTGCAACCGGCGGGCCTGGGCGTCGCCCAGGTTGGAGCAGGAACCCACCTCAAAGTACTTCTGCTGCCGGGGGCTCCAGGCCTCCACGTCCAGGCTCTTCACCTTCAGGTCGGCCAGGTCGCCGGAGCAGCATTCCAGGGTGCGCACGGGAATGTCCAGGGTGCGGAAGAAGTCCACCGTGTTCTGCCACAGGCGGCGGAACCATTCCATGCTCTCCTCCGGCTTGCACAGGACGATCATTTCCTGCTTCTCAAACTGGTGAATGCGGTACACGCCCCGTTCCTCAATGCCGTGGGCGCCCACTTCCTTGCGGAAGCAGGGCGAGTAGCTGGTCAGGGTAATGGGCAGCTTGTCCTCCTCCAGGATGGTGTCGATGAACTTGCCGATCATGGAGTGCTCCGAGGTGCCGATGAGGTACAGATCCTCGCCCTCGATCTTGTACATCATGTTTTCCATTTCCGAAAAGCTCATGACGCCGTTGACCACTTCCGAGTGGATCATGAACGGCGGCACCACATAGGTGAAGCCCCGGTCAATCATGAAATCCCGGGCGTAGGAGAGAATGGCGGAATGCAGCCGGGCCACATCCCCCATGAGATAATAGAAGCCGTTGCCGGAGGTCTTGCGGGCCGCGTCCAGGTCAATGCCGTTGAGCCGCTCCATGATGTCCACATGGTAGGGCACCTCAAAGTCCGGCACCACCGGCTCGCCAAAGCGCTCCAGCTCTACGTTTTCGCTGTCGTCCCGGCCCACGGGCACGCTGTCGTCGATGATGTTGGGGATGACCATCATGCGCTTTTTGATTTCCGCCTGGAGCTCATCCTCCTTCTGCTCCAGGGCGGCCAGGTCGTCAGCCAGAGCGGCTACCTTGGCCTTGGTGGCCTCGGCCTCCTCCTTCTGGCCCTTGGCCAGCAGGCCGCCGATCTGCTTGGAAAGGGTCTTGCGCTGGTTGCGCAGGCCGTCCGCCTGCTGGCGGGACTCACGGTACTCCTTGTCCAGAGCCACCACCTCGTCCACCAGGGGCAGCTTCTGATCCTGGAACTTTTTGCGGATGTTTTCCTTGACCCGCTCGGGGTCGTTGCGCAGCAAATTGATGTCCAGCATGGTTGCATATCCTCCTCTATGTTTTTCCCTGTTTCGCCGGGAAAAAGAAAAAGCCCCCGTCCCTGCCTGGGACGATGGACCCGCGTTGCCACCCGGCTTGCCGCGCTCCGGGGAACGCGGCCACTCATGCGCCGTAAGGGAGCGCCGCCCGCAGACTCCTCGCCTACCCCTGGGGGAATGGAGCCACCGTTCCGGCCACCGCCTCGCACCTTCCGGCGGCTCTCTTACGCGTCGAAAACGGATTGTTTTCCCCTCCTGCGGGAATTATGTACGGTTGGTATTATACACCCGGACGCGGCGGTTTGGCAAGCGCTCCGCCGAAAAACTCCCGAACATCCGCCGAAAAACTCCCGAACGGCGATAGCGGGCCGGAACGGTGCGCCGCCAGGGTGTCCCTGAAGCATTCCGCCTGACGGACGCATGCCTGCACGCCACAAAGCTCCCGCCGTGCCGGAGAAGCCGCGACTCCTCCGGCACAGGGCATGAAACAGCTTCGGGAGCAATGGGAAGGCCCGCCCGTACGCCATCGGCCTGGCAGTGCGGCCCTTGCCGCTTACAGCTGGGCCAATTCCTTGAAAAGCGCCTTGTTGGCGGCGTAGAGCTTGCGGTAAACCTCATACGTCCGGGCATACTGGGGCAGATTCTCCTGAATAGGCTGCTGGACAGGATTTACCTGGATCATCTTCCGGCAGGCTTCCTCCACGGAAGGATACAGGCCCGCGCCCACGCCAGCCAGAATGGCTGCGCCCAGCGCCGGCCCTTCGGTATTTACGGTGGTAGCCACCGGGCAGCCGAACACGTCCGCCAGCATCTGCCGCCAGAAGGGACTCTTCCCGCCGCCGCCGCAAGCCAGCATTTGCGCGGGCTGCACTCCCATACTGGAAAGCACGTTCAGGCAATCCTTCAGGGAGTAGGTCACGCCTTCCATTACCGCCCGGAGAAGATCCCGGCGCTGGTGCATGCCGCTCAGGCCAAAGAACATGCCCCGGCAATCCGCATCCAGGTGCGGCGTACGCTCGCCCATGAGGTAGGGCGCGTAAAGCAGCTTGTTGGCGCCGATGGGGCTGCGGGCAGCTTCCTGATTGATGAGGTCGTAGGCGTCCACGCCCATGGCGGAGGCCGCTTCCTTTTCCGCGGCGCAGAAATTATCCCGGAACCATTTCAGGGACAGGCCCGCCGCCTGCGTCACGCCCATGACGTGCCAGGCGCCGGGAACGGCGCAGCAGAAGGTATGCACCCGCCCCAGGGGATCAATGGAAAGCTGGCTGGTGTGGGCAAACACCACGCCGCTGGTGCCAATGGTGGTAAACGCCTTGCCGTCCTCCACCACGCCGGTGCCCACCGCGGCGGCGGCGTTATCTCCCGCGCCGCCCACCACCAGGGTATCCTGGGTAAGCCCGGTCAGGGCGGCGGCCTTGGCGCTCACATGCCCTGTTACCTCGCAGGACTCATAGACCTTGGCCAGCAAAGCGGGGTCAATCTCCAGCTTTTCCAGCACTTCCGCGCTCCAGCAGCGGTTGGGCACATCCAAAAGCTGCATGCCGCTGGCGTCGGAAACCTCCGTGGCATAATCCCCGGTGAGCATATAGCGCACATAATCCTTGGGCAGGAGGATATGCCGGCACTTGACATAGATTTCCGGCTGATGGTTGCGCACCCACAGGATCTTGCCGGCGGTGAAGCCCGTCAGGGCCGGGTTGGCCGTAATCTCAATGAGCCGCTGTGCGCCCACCCGCCGGGTGATTTCATCGCACTCGGCCTGGGTGCGCTGGTCGCACCAGATGATGGAAGGACGCAGCACTTCCCCGGCTTCGTCCAGCATCACCAGGCCGTGCATCTGGCCGGAAATACCCAGGGCCTTTACGTCCCCGGCCGCTACGCCGCTCTTGGCCAGCACCTGACGGATGGTTTCCACCGCGGCCCGCCACCAGTCTGCCGGGTCCTGCTCCGCCCAGCCGTTCTTGGGCTGGGCCATGGGGTATTCCACCGTAGCGGACGCCATGACGCGCCCCTCCTGATCAAATAGGACCGTTTTGGTACCCGAAGTACCCAGGTCAATACCCAGTACGTATTTCATTGCCGATTCCTCCCGTATACCGCTTCTGCGCGGCCGATAGAGAAGCATTCGCCGCGAAAGCGCCTTTTCCCTGCCGCGCGCAGCGGGATTTGGCAGCGGGCATTGCAAGCCGCCCGCCAGCGCCTTATAATGGAAGAAAAAAAGGAAAGGCGTGGTAGCATGCGAGCGCTGGCCATTGGCAACAGCTTTTCACAGGACGCGACCCACTACCTGCATCAGCTGGCGGCGGCGGAAGGCCAGGAGCTGAAGGTGGGAAATCTCTATATCGGCGGATGCAGCCTGGGCCGCCACTTGGAGAACATGCAGGCAGGCGCTGCGGAGTATCTTTATGAGGAAAACGGCGCATCCACGGGCCGGTACGTATCGGTAGACGAAGCCCTGGGCATGGAAAAATGGGATATCATTGTTACCCAACAGGCGAGTCATTACAGCGGCATACCGGAAACCTATGAGCCATATTTGACGCTGATCCTGGAGGAGCTGCGCCGGAAAGCGCCTCAGGCGGAGCTGATGCTGCACCAGACCTGGGCCTATGAGACCGACAGCCTGCACCCGGCTTTCGCGCGCTACGGATACAGCCAGCAAACCATGTACCAACGCCTGGCCCAGGCTTACGAACAAGCCGCCGGGAACCACGGCCTTCGCCTGATCCCTTCGGGACGCGCCGTGCAGCTGCTGCGCCAGCGCGCGCCCTTCCGCTATGAAGAAGGCGGCATGTCCCTGTGCCGGGACGGTTTCCATATGCAGATCACTTACGGGCGCTATCTGCTGGCCGCCGTATGGTATGGAACGCTGACCGGACGCAAGGTCACGGGGAGCGCCTATGTGCCTGTCACGCCCCTGGCCCCCGGAGCCGTATGCCGTCCGGAACTGCTGCGCCTGGCGCAGGAAACCGCCGACGCAGTATGCGCCGCCCCTTGACAGACGCCATGAAGCGGGTACAATAGGAAGCAGAAAGAACCCAGGACAATCAAAGGAGGCATGCAACCCATGAGCATTACCATCCGGCCTTTCGGGCAGACCGCCAAGGGTGAAGCGGTCACCCAATACATCCTGACCAACAAAACCGGCGCCACGGTGAAACTCATTGACTACGGCGCCAATCTCACCAGCCTGACCGTACCGGACCGGGACGGCAAGCTGGCGGACGTCGTGACGGGTTTTGACACCATCGACGGCTACCTGAAACCCCACGGCAGCATGGGCGATACCATCGGCCGCTACGGCAACCGCATCGCCAAGGGCCGCTTTACCCTGGATGGGGTAACCTATCAATTGGCGATCAATAATGGTGAAAACCATCTTCACGGCGGCCTGGTAGGCTTCAGCGCCAAGCTGTGGCAGGGAACGGCCCTGGAAGGCGCAGGCGAGGACAGCGTCCGCTTCCACCTGGTCAGCCCGGATGGGGATGAGAACTATCCCGGCGCCCTCACCGTGGACGTGACCTATACCTGGAACGATGCCTGCGATTTGAGCATTCACTACGAGGCCACTACGGACAAGGCCACCCATTGCAACCTGACGAATCACTCCTACTTCAACCTGTCAGGCCATGATTACGGCACCATCCGCAACCATGTGCTGATCCTGGACAGCGACTGCGTCACCGCTACGGACGCGGGCCTGATCCCCACGGGCGGCTATCTGCCGGTGACAGGCACCCCCTTTGACCTGCGGGACGGTATACTCATGGGCGACGGTCTGGACCAGGCGGCGGATTTCCCGCCCATGGCGGGCCCTGGCGGCTATGACCACAACTTTGTCCTGCGCAAAGGCCGGGCCATGGCGTCCTTCGCCACCCTGTATGATCCCGTCTCCGGCCGCTCCATGGAATGCCTGACGGATTTGCCCGGGGTGCAGCTCTACACCGCTAATACCACCGACATCTCCGGCGGCAAAGGCGGCGCGCACTACGGCCCGCACTGCGCGCTGTGCCTGGAGACGCAATGTTTCCCCGATACCCCCAATCATCCCAACTTCCCCTCCACGGTGCTTCGTCCCGGGGAGAAGTATGACACGACCACCATCTACGCCTTCCGGGTGGAACCGGAGGACGAGGATGAGGACGAGGAAATCTAACAAAACCTCCGGAGGCGCGCCCCTTTCTAGGAAGGGGCGCGCCTTTGTCATAGGCGGGAAAGACCTGCGCCCGGCGAGCCGCCTTGCAGGCCAGGCACGCTTCCTGGATCGCTCGCAGCAGCTTCATGGCCGCCTGTCCGAATATGGCAGGAAAACGGCAGGCAGGCAATACCCTGTGGTTTCTCTAACCCGGCCGTGGCTCCCGGATCCGGGTTGATCCTGCTGTTTCTACCCACTTTTAGACAGGATGTCCCGGAAGTATTTCATTTTTCGAGGGAATATGCTAGAATAGGTCGTCTATGGAAAGAAGACGGGGCCGATGAACGGCCCGCTTATTTATTGGAGGAATCGGCATGCGGATACTGGTGGTGGGCGACGGCAAGGTTGGCTATACGCTGGCGGAGCAGTTGACCCGCGAAGGCCATGACGTGGTGATTATCGACAACAACGACGCGGTGCTTCAGCGCAGCGAAGATGCGCTGGATGTGCTATGCGTGCATGGGAACGGCGCCAACGCCCGCACGCTTATGGACGCCGGGGTGGACAAAGCGGATATTCTGGTAGCCGCTACCGCCAGCGATGAAATCAATATGCTCTGCTGCCTGATAGGCAAACGGTTGGGCGCGCAATACACCATCGCCCGCATCCGCGACCCGGAATACAACGAGAGCCTGGCGCTGCTCCAGCATGAAACGAGCATTGATATGGCGGTGAACCCGGAACGGGCCACCGCCATGGAAATCAGCCGTTTGCTGCGCTTTCCCTTCGCCAATAACATCGAATATTTCGCCAGGGGCCAGGTGGAAATGGTGGAGTTCCGCGCGCAGGAGAAAGACGTGGTGGTGGGCTGCCCCCTGCGCAAGCTCAGCACCCATCTGCCGGAAATCCCCAAGGTGCTGTATGCCGCCGTGGAGCGGGCAGGCCGTGTTATCATCCCCAACGGTGATTTTGCAATTCAACCCGGGGATCGGGTGCATGTGGCCGGGGAAATGATGACCGTCACCAACTACTTCCGTTTCCTGGGTAAGCATTCTTTGCGCATCAAGAACGTCATGCTTCTGGGCGGCGGACGCATCAGCTATTACCTGGCCAAGATTATCGTGCCCATGGGGATCCGGGTGGCGCTGATTGAGATCAATCCCGCCAAGGCCGCTTCCCTGAGCGAAATGCTGCCCCATGTAAACGTCATTCAGGGGGACGGCACCGACCAGGATCTGCTGGAGCAGGAGGGGCTGCAGCAGATGGACGCCTTTGTGGCCATGTGCGACCGGGACGAAGAAAACCTTATGACCGGCTTGTTCGCGGTGAAACAGGGCGTTCCCAAGGTCATTGTGAAGAACAACCGGGTAGCCTATGCGGATATCATCAGCGGCATGGGGTTGGACAGCATTGTCAGCCCCAAGTCCAGCACCTGCACGGCCATCCTGCGTTATGTCCGCGCACGGGTCAACGGCGAAGGGACCAAGGTAGAGCGCCTTTACCGGTTAATGAACGACAAGGCGGAAGCGCTTGAATTCATCGCCCGGGGCGAAGACCCCTATATCGGCATCGCCCTGAAGGATCTGAGGGTCCGTCCGGGCACCCTGGTCGCGGTCATCGTGCGCCATGGCAAGGTCATCGTGCCCTTTGGCGGCGATCACATTGAGGCGGGAGATCGTGTAGTCATTATTGCCTGTGAAACGGGAATTGACGACCTGAACGAGGTTATTCACCGATGAACAGATTATTGGTTGGCTATCTGCTGGGCGCGATCCTGCTAGTGGAAGCGGCTGCCATGGTTCCCGCGTTGCTAATCGCGCTGATCTACGGCGACGGGGACGCCCTGGCCCTGGTCAAAGCCATTCTGGCGCTGCTGGCGGTAGGCCTGCCCCTGCGTTTCAGCTGCAGGCCCCGGGAACGGAATTTCCGCGCCCGGGAGGGCTTTCTGGTGGTGGCCCTGTCCTGGATTGCTCTGAGCGCCTTCGGCGCGCTGCCCTTTGTCTTCAGCGGCTGCCTGCCCAACTATGAAGACGCGTTTTTTGAGGCGGTTTCCGGCCTCACCACCACCGGCGCCACCGTAACCACCAACTTTGAGGGCGCGCCCCACGGCATCATGTTCTGGCGGAGCTTCACCCACTGGATTGGCGGCATGGGCGTGCTAGTGCTTACCCTGGCGCTGTTGCCCAAAATGGGCGGGCGCACCTCCCATCTGGTTCGGGCGGAAAGCCCCGGCCCCACCCTGAGCAAAATCGTCCCCAAAATCGGGGACATGGCCAAGATTCTCTATATCATCTACCTGGCGATGACCTTGGTGGAGCTGGTGCTGCTCATCCTTGCGGGCATGAATCCCCACGACGCGGCCATTCACGCCATGGGGACGGCAGGCACCGGCGGCTTTAGCAACTACGCCGCCAGCGTGGGAGCGTTCAACAGCGAGTGGATCGACTGGATCATCACGGTATTCATGCTGATATTCGGCGTAAACTTTGCCCTGTATTACCGGCTGTTTACCGGCGGATGGCGGGACGCGCTGCACAGCGAGGAGCTGCGCTGGTACCTGGGTATTTTCACGGTGGCGACCGCGCTGATTACAGTGCTGATTCTCCCCCAGCAGGATTCCTGGCTTCAGGCCCTGCGCCACGCGGGCTTTCAGGTTGCCAGCATCATGTCCACCACGGGTTTTGCCACGGCGGACTTCAACCTGTGGCCCGTGGCGGCGAAGATGCTCATTGTCATCCTGATGTTCATCGGCTCCTGTGCCGGATCCACCGCCGGCGGCATCAAAGTATGCCGTATCGGTATGATGTGCAAGCAGGGCCTGCGGGCGGTACGCCACACCTTCCAGCCCCGCAAGGTGCAAACCGTGCGCTTTGAAGGCAAGGGCGTTCCGGAATCCCTGCTACAGGAAACCGCATCCTTTGTATTCGTATATGTGGCTCTGGTGCTGATGGGAGCGCTGCTGGTATCCCTGGAAGGCGCCTATGACCTGGAAACCAACTTTACCGCAGCCCTCACCTGTATGAGCAACGTGGGCCCGGGGCTTGGTGCCGTAGGCCCCGTAGAGGACTTTACCGGGTACAGCCCCTTTTCCAAGATCGTGCTCAGCCTGCTGATGCTGGCAGGGCGTCTGGAAATATTCCCCATGCTGGCGCTGTTCCATCCGGCAATCTGGAAAAAGCAGTAAACAGCCCCGCAGACGCCGCTTTTCGGCTCCCTGCAAAGGATACGCGCATTGGGCGTTCTTTCGCGGCGTTTCTGCAAGCCGTAAAACGCAAGGATATTTTCCCTATTTTGAAAGGCCGCGCCGGATTTCTGTCTCCGGCGCGGCCTTCAGCGTATCGGCAAAGCGGCTTCCGCTGCTTTGCCGGCGAGGCCATTTCGGCCAACCAGAGGTCGTCCGAAATGGTAAGCGATTTTCCCTACTCGTTTTCCAAGGTAACGGTCACGCCGTCCCCGCCTGCCAGGAGGGGAATTTCCTGGGTCGTGTCAAAGGCATAGCCTTCAGGAACCTTCAGCACATGCATCACATAATCCAACGCTTCTCCGGTGAAGGCCACCTCGCCCTGCTCGTCGGAGAGGTAGGCGGTACAAAGCGTGTCCGTACACACGTTGACAAATACCTGCGGCACGGGATTCCCCTCCGCGTCCGTAAAGCGCGCCCGATACTCCGCCGGCGCGTATGCCCATGCGCAACCCTGCGCGTCGCACAGGCGCTGAACCTGCTCTTCCGAAGCAAAGAGCAGCCAGCTCTGCGCCTCCTGCTCCGGAAGGGACAGGGTCAGGCGCAGGGGTTCCTCCGCCACGGCAATTTGCAGCACGCCATCCTCCCCGGCGGGCATGTCCACAGCCTCCCCCGCCAGGGTGGCCAGGGCGGCTGTCTGCTCCGGAAGCAGGGTCAGGGCCGCGCCTTCCTCCCCCAGGAGATAGGCTCCGGCATCCGTGTCATTGGGGAGCGTCTCCGCGTCCCCTTGAAAGAACTGCAATCGCCGCGCATCCGTCAGCTGCGGGTGCTCCGGCTGGGAATCCTCCGTGACCGTCAGCCCCAGGGAAGGAAGCCCCGCGGCCCAGGCCCCGGTGACCATCATCACCGCGCATGCCAGGCACAGAAACCAGGCCGCGCATTTCGTACGCTTCATGTTCATACACCTCCTGAAAAAATAGAAAAAAGGGAGGCGGCGCCTGCCAAAGGGTCCGCGTGCGGGCGCTTCCGGGGCAGGGCCGCCTCCCAGGA
>CAZINY010000057.1:5437-6798 GCA_964540735.1 uncultured Oscillospiraceae bacterium | reverse complement strand
TGCAAAATGTCGATGTACCGCTCCAGGGCGTCCTGCCAGGTGGGCAGGCGGCGGAAACCCGCTTCGTCCAGGCTGCGCTTGCTCATGCGGGAATTGTAGGGGCGCTTGGCCGCGGTGGGATACTCGCTGGTGGGCACGGGACGTACCTTGCACCGGAGCCCCGCCTTGTCCATGATGGCCTGGGCAAACTCCGCCCAGGAGCAGTAGCCCTCGTTGGTGGCGTGATAGACGCCGTATTTCTCCGTTTGAATCATGTCGCACAGGAGCACGGCCAGGTCCGCGGTGTAGGTGGGGGAACCAATCTGGTCATCCACCACGGTGATTTCCTTTTTCTCCGCGCCCAGGCGCAGCATGGTGCGCACAAAGTTGTGCCCGTTCTCCCCGAAAACCCAGCTGATGCGCACAATGAAGTACCGCTGCATCAGGCTGAGCACGGCCTCCTCCCCCTGGGCCTTGGTCAGGCCGTAAACGCTCTGGGGCGCAATGGGGTCGTTCACCTCGTAGGCCTGATCCCCTGTTCCCTCAAAAACGTAATCGGTGCTGATGTACATCAGCTTGGCCTGCACCGCCTGGGCGGCCCGCACCATGTTCAGGGTGCCCATGCCGTTCACGTCGGCGCATACCTCGGGCATGCTCTCCGCCTTCTCCACGTTGGTACAGGCGGCGCAATGGATAATGGCGTCCGGGCCGTAGGCGCGCACGGCGTCCATCACCGCGTCCGCGTTGGTCAGGTCAAAGTCCTGCACATCCACGCCCTTGTGTTCGATACCCAGCTGCGTCAGGCGGCATACGTCATAGCCCAGCTGGCCGCCCACGCCCGTTACCAGTATTTTCATGCTTTCCCCCGGTTTCCGTACATCTTTTCGTAGTAATCCTGATACTCGCCCGCCAGGATGTCCTTCCACCACTTCTCGTGCTCCAGATACCAGCGGATGGTGCTCTGGATGCCCTGGTCAAAGGAGGTGGTGGGCAGCCAGCCCAGGTCCCGGTGGATCTTCCCGGGGTCGATGGCGTAGCGCCGGTCGTGGCCCGGACGGTCCTTCACGTAGGTAATCAGGCTCTCCGGCTTGCCCAGGGCCCGCAGGATGGTCTTGACCACCTCCAGGTTGGTGCGCTCGTTGTGCCCGCCCACGTTGTAGATTTCGCCTTCCTGGCCCTTGCGCATCACCAGGTCGATGGCGGCGCAGTGGTCCTCCACGTGGAGCCAGTCCCGGACGTTCTCCCCGGTGCCGTACACGGGCAGGCTCTGGTCCGCCTGGGCCCGGGAGATCATCAGGGGAATGAGCTTTTCGGGGAACTGGTAGGGGCCGTAGTTGTTGGAGCAGCGGGTGATGCTCACGGGCAGGCCATAGGTGCGGGCG
>CAZINY010000057.1:0-5388 GCA_964540735.1 uncultured Oscillospiraceae bacterium | reverse complement strand
AGAAGAACAGGGCCGGCCGGTCCAGGGGCAGGTCGCCGTACACCTCGTCGGTGGAAACCTGATGGAAGCGGCCCACGCTGTACTTGCGACAGGCGTCCATGAGGGTCTGGGTGCCCAGGATATTGGTGCGCAGGAACAGCCCGGGGTCGTTCACGGAGCGGTCCACATGGGTTTCCGCGGCGAAGTTCACCACGATGTCCGGCTTCTCCTCCCTAAAGAGGGTTTCCACCGCCTCACGGTCGGTGATGTCCCCCTTGACAAAGCGGAAGTTGGGGTTCTTCATGGCCTCCTCCAGGGTGGCCAGGTTGCCCGCGTAGGTCAGGCTGTCCAGGCAGACCACCCGGTCCTCCGGGTGCTTTTCCAATTCATAGTATACAAAATTGCCGCCGATGAAACCGGCGCCGCCGGTGACGATGATGGTCATGGGCATGGGCCTCACTTTCCGTAAATGAAGTTTACGTCGCTATCCTTGAGGAAGGGCGCCGCCAGGTCCTTTTCCGAGCGGATGGGGTTTTCAATCTCCCAATCCACGCCGATTTCCGGGTCGTCGTAGCGGATGGAGCGGTCGCACTCCTTACTGTAGAGGTTATCCACCTTGTAGACGAATTCCACATCGTCGGTGAGGGTCACGAAGCCGTGGCCGAATCCCCGGGGGATGTAGAGCATGCGCTTGTTCTCCGCGGAGAGCTCCACCAGCACCCATTTTTTATAGGTGGGGCTGCCCTTGCGCAGATCCACCGCCAGGTCCTTCACCGCGCCCCGGGTTACCCGGACGATCTTGCACTGGGCCATGGGGTCCATCTGGAAGTGAATGCCCCGCAGGGTGCCCTTCTTCTGGGTGAAGGACTGGTTGTCCTGCACCCAGTCGTTATGAATGCCCAGGGAGGCGAAGGTCTCCCGGTTGTAGGTCTCCATGAAATAACCGCGATAGTCGCCGAACACCTTCGGCTCCAGAATCCATACGTCCGGCAGGGACGTGGCGATTTTTTCCATAATGGCGTGCCCTTCCCTTTCTCGCTTAATAGCGGATCTTGCCCTCGGCTACCCGCTTCAGGTGCTCCCCATAGGGGCTCTTGCCGTAGCGCTGGGCGGAGGCCAGCAGGGTATCCTTGTCAATCCAGCCGTTCTTGTAGGCAATCTCCTCCGGGGCGGAAATCTTGATGGACTGGCGCTTTTCCACCATGCGCACAAAGTCCGCCGCGTCCACCAGGCTGTCCATGGTGCCCGTATCCAGCCAGGCAAAGCCGCGGCCCAGGAGCTTCACGTCCAGGCTCCCGTCCTGGAGGTACATGTCGTTCAGGGCGGTAATCTCCAGCTCTCCCCGGGCGGAGGGCTTCACCCGCTTGGCCATTTCCACCACCCGGCGGTCGTAGAAATACAGCCCCGTGATGCAGTAGTTGGACTTGGGGTGCTGGGGCTTCTCCTCCACGGAGATCACCTTGCCGTTTTCGTCAAACTCCACGATGCCAAAGCGCTCGGGGTCGTTGACGTAATAGCCGAAGATGGTGGCGCGGCCCTGCTCGGCGTTGGCCACCGCCTCCCGCAGAATGCGGGAGAAACCGTTGCCGTAGAAGATGTTATCCCCCAGCACCATGGCGCACACGTCGTCCCCGATGAATTCCTCGCCGATCATAAACGCCTGGGCCAGGCCATCCGGGGAGGGCTGCACCGCGTATTGCAGGTGCAGGCCGAACTGGCTGCCGTCCCCCAGCAGCGCCTCAAAGCGCGGGGTATCCGTGGGGGTGGAAATAATCAGGATATCCTGAATCCCGGCAAGCATTAATGTTGACAGGGGGTAGTAAATCATGGGCTTGTCATACACGGGCAGCAGCTGTTTGCTGGTTACCATGGTCAGCGGGTACAGCCGGGTACCCGCGCCGCCGGCCAGAATAATTCCCTTCATGGCAATACCTCATTTCTTGGGCAGTATCTGTCGTATTATAGCATGGATACGCCCTGAATTCAATGGAAAGGCCCCCTTTTAGCCGTTGCGGGGCGGGTCCAGGGGTACGCCCGCCTGGCACAGGGGGCATTCCCCGGCGGGGTACAGGTTCACATCCGCCTGGCACAGCGCCGTGAAAGGCACGCCGAAATCCACCCGGCCCCGGGTGCGGTCCACCAGCGCGGCCACCTGCACCACGCTGCCGCCTCCCGCGCGGACAATCTCCATAACCTCCCGCACGGAACCGCCGGTGCTCACCGTGTCCTCCACCACCAGCACCCGGCTGCCTTCCCCCACCCGGAAGCCCCGGCGCAGGGTCATCACGCCCTCCTTGCGCTCACAATAAATGAAGCGCTTGCCCAAGGCACGGCTCACCTCATAGCCGAAGATCAACCCGCCCAGGGCCGGGGCCATCACCAGGTCGCAGCCGCAGTCCCGGCACCGCTCCGCCAGGGCGCGGCACAGCTCCCCGGCGATGTCCGCGTGCTCCGCCAGGTGCGCGCACTGCAAAAAAAGGTCCGCGTGCCGGCCGCTCTTCATCAGAAAATGTCCCTTTTCCAGCGCCCCGGCCCGGCGCATGAGTTCCCACGCCTGTTCCTGCGTCATGGTATATGTGCTCCTTTTTCCGTTACTTCGTGTATGTTCATGATACCGGTTGAGGGCGCTCCTGTCAAGATTTCCCTGGCTTTTCCCCAGTGGGGTGTGGAAAACTGTGGATAACTTGTGAAAACTGTTTAGAACTCGGTCTACGTTCTCCCTTTTCTGTGCAAATCCGGTGCAAACTGTGGATAACTTTGTGTATATCTTTTTTTCGGAGGGCGGGGCGAAGCAGCGAAAAGACAAGTTTTTCAAGGATTCAGGGGACTTCTCCACTTTTTCACAGGCGGTGTAAAATTTCCGCAAATATTTCCACAGGGGAACAGGGCTTTTCGGGGAAAAAAAGCACCCCGGTCCTTCCGAAGAAAGACCGGGGTTTGGAAAAAGCGTCCCGCGTCAGTCCTGATAGGCGACGCTCTCCGCGGTGGCGGGGGTCACGCCCTGCTCCGCCCACACGGCGGCCAGGTCATCGTCCACGGTGAATTGAACCTCAACGCTCTGGCCGGCGGGAATACCCACGTTGTAGGTGTTGTCCGCGTCCACCAGCAGCAGCTTGCCCTCCGCGTCATACAGGGCGAAGGCCACCTGGCAGTCATAGACCGTTTCCTGGGTGTTGTTGGTAATGGTGACAACCACCATCTGCTCCTCATCGCCCCAGGAATTGACGCCCACGCCATAGGCCGCGGTGCTGTCCAGGCGGGCAATGGCCTCCTCCTGGGTGGATTTGCCGGTGATGGTGAGGGTATAGTCGGAAATATCCTCGATGCTCTCCGCGGCGTCCACATACTGCAGGGTATTCACATAGCCCTTTTCCCCGGGCGCGAGGATGGAGGGATACATGTTGTAAATATCCGTGCTGTCCATGGGATCGCCGTCAGCGGTCAGGATTTCCAGCAGGCCGTTGCCGAACTCGATATTCTTGTCCCCGGTGTTCTCCACCTCGGCAAACACATAGCCCACAAAGCTGTAGCCTGCCACAGCAGTGTAGGTTTCCTGGTTGACGGTCAGCTTGCCCGCAGCCAGGGCGGAAGCGCAGCCCAAAGTGAGACACGCGGCCAACAGAAGCGCTACAATTTTTTTCAAGGGAAACAACCGCCTTTCATGAGATATTATGGGATTTGCTCCATGCAGTAAGTATAGCATGTTTGCCCCCGGGAAGCAAGCGTGCGCTGGGCACGAAGGCCGTTTTCGCATGTTCACCCAGGGGGAAAATCGTGCTATAATAGCACTACATTCATTTTTAGAAGGAGGCCGGCCTGCCCCATGCTGTACCAACGCGTATCGGTGCCCTCCACCGATGGTTTTTCCCTGCCCCTGGATGTATACTGCCCGGCGGTTTACCCGGAGATTGATCCCGATATTCAGCGCCCGGCGGTGGTCATCTGCCCCGGCGGCGCTTACCGGTACCTTTCCCCCCGGGAGGCGGAGCCCGTAGCCCTGGTCTTTGCGGCCATGGGCTTCAATGCCTTTGTGGCCGGGTATCGGGTGGCGCCCCACTGCTATCCCCGTCCCCAGCAGGATGCCGCCGCCGCGGTGGCCTGGGTGCGCGCCCATGCTGGGGAGACCCACACCCACCCGGATAAAATCGCCATCATGGGCTTTTCCGCCGGGGGACACTGCGCCGCCAGCCTGGGCGTATGGTGGCCCCGGGCCGACCTGTGGGCTGAGCTGGGCCTTACCCCCGAGCAGGTAAAGCCCAACGCCCTGGTGCTCAGCTATCCCGTTATCACCGGCGGCGAAAAGGCCCATCGCGGCTCCTTTGAAAACCTCACCGGCTCTCACGACCTCGATGTGCAGCTGCGCTATTCCCTGGAGACCCAGGTCACCGCCCATACGCCCCCCACCTTCCTTTGGCACACCTGGACGGACGCCGCCGTGCCCGTGGAAAACAGCCTTCTTTTCGCCCTGGCGCTCAAGCGCCACGGGGTACAGGCGGAGATGCACCTGTTCCCCTTTGGCGAGCATGGCGCCTCCCTGTGCAATCCCCAAACCTCCGGTACCCGCAGCCCGCACCTGAACCTGCCTGACTGCGCCCAATGGCCGCGCATGGCGGCGGACTTCCTCCACCGGATTCTGGACTGACGCAGGAAGGAAACAGACTTCGGTATATTTTTCGACATTTCGCACCGGAAAAGCAAAGGAGGCTATACACCATGGCCATGATGACCCGACGGGAGCGGCAAGTAACCGACCCGGAGAAGATCCTGGAGATACTGCAAAGGAGCAAGGTAGTCCATCTGGGCCTATGCGACGGAAACCAGCCCTACGTGGTGCCCATGAATTACGGCTATGAAATGCAGGAGGGGCGCTTGACCCTCTACCTGCACGGCGCGCCCCAGGGCCGCAAGTATGACGTTATGGCCCGGCAGCCGCGGGTGTCCTTTACCATGGAGTGCGATCTGCAGCCCTTCACGGGGAAGGTGGCCTGCATGTATGGGTTGAGTTATTCCTGCCTGATGGGGGAGGGCACCGCCAGCTTTGTGGAGGACCCGGCGGAGAAGTGCCGGGCGTTGTCCTTGATTATGAAGACGCAGACAGGGGAAGATTTCTCCTTTGATGAAAAGCTGGCATCGGTGGTACGCATTGTACGCATTAATGTGGAGAGCTACACGGCGAAGCACAGGCCGCTACCCCAGCGGTAAGGGGCCCCCGAAGGGGTCCAGGGGGCGACCGGAAAGCCCCCTGGTCGCCTCCGCAGAGGCGAAAGCTTTATGATACAAAAAAAAGTAAGGAAGGCCCTTTTCCTGCCTCCCACAAGGAATCTGTTTCTTGTGAGAGGTTTCGCACACTCACAAAGGAATGGGCCCCGAAGGGGTCCAGGGGGAAAGGCAGGCATAGCCGCCAGTGGC
>CAZINY010000056.1:0-16842 GCA_964540735.1 uncultured Oscillospiraceae bacterium | reverse complement strand
GGCCTTGACTTCGTCGAAGCGCTCGGATAGCTCCTGCCAGCGGCGGCGGAATTCCGTCAGGGGATGGGCCAGGAAGGTCATCACCAGCCCGTAGATGCCCAGGGCCACGCACAGCACCCCGCCGCTGATGCCCGGGAGGATGGCGCCCACGCCGATGAGCGCCCCCTTGCACAGATTCAGGATTACACGCTTATTCATATCGGCTCTCCTTTTCGCAGTCAGTTTTCCTCATACACGGCCCGGGCGCCGCCGACGTAGGGCAGGCGGCTGTAGGCCTGCGCCAGGTTGGCCTCGCCCAAGCGGCGGTAGGCCCCCCGCAGGGGCACCGCCACCGGGCGGATGTGCATGCCCACCAGGGTGTCGCCCACGTCGATGGCCGCGTCCGCCTGCACCGCCAGGGCCAGGGCAGGCTCCCGGAGCATTTTCCAGGCCGCGGCGGGGACGCTGCCCCCGGCCTTGGGCTGGGGAATGGCCTTCACCTGGGTGCAGCCGTAGTCCCGCAGGGTTTCCTTCTCCATGACCACGCAGCGGTTGAGGTGCTCGCAGCACTGGAAGGCCGCGCGCAGGCCCTCCCCGGCGCAGGCCTCCAGCATGGCCCGGGCGATGATCTCGCCCAGCTCCGGCACGCTGCCCTTGCCGATGTTGGCGCCGCTGACCTCGCTAGTGGAGCACCCCAACACAATCAGGCTCCCCGCGGGCAGATTCCCCGCGGCCTTCAGTTCCTTCACGCAGGCGGAGAGCACTTGCCGGGCCTCCGCCTCCAGTTGATGCTTATCCATGACGGTTTCCTCCTATGCCGTTTTCCCGGGCGGAAATTTCGCGCCGGGCTTTTTCACATGCCCTTACGGGCTTTCCCCAGGCTTTTCCCCCTGTTATGCACAGCTCTTGCCCAGGTTTTCCACAGTTTACACAAGTTATACACAGACATATGCAGACAGGCTTCCACCCTTGCCGCTACTTTTCCCGGGGTTTTTCCCTGTTTTTACACAGGAAAAGGCTGATTTTCCACATTCTATCCCCAGAACTGTGGATAGTTTTCCCTACATAACGGACTTTTTCCACTGCATTATGGAACCATATCCACCAACCGGTCCTCCAGGGCGGCAAGGTGCGTGCCCTCTTCCCGGGCGATGGCCAGAAAAGCCTCCCGGGCGTCGGGGTGGTCGCATTGATCCGCAAACTCCCCATAGGTGCGCACGGCGTCGGCTTCGCTATCCCGGGCAAAAATGTACAAATCCCTGAGACTGTTCAGGCCGTTTGCCCGGCGCATCTCCATCACGCCGCCGGGAAACAGGGCTTTCGCCCCCATGGCGGAAATCAACAGCCGGTCTTCCGCGCCGCCGCACGGACAGCACAGCTCCTTCACCTGGCAGAAGCGTCGTAAATGTTCCCGCTCATCCTCCAGTATTTCACGGATGCCTGCCTGCACCTCCGGTTTTTCCGTCAGGGCCAGCGCACGCTCATACACGGCAATGGCGCGGCGCTCCATTTCACAGGCCACGCACAGAGCCTCCTGTTGATTCTTGACAATCATGTTTCCCCTCCTTTTTCACAAGGGTTATCCACTTTTTCCACATATTTTCCACGCAATGGCGAATTTTGCTCGCTTTCTTTTTGCTTATGATCGGGTTTTTCCACACATTTCCCAGTTTTTCCACAAGGTTTTCCACAATAACCGGGGAAAAAAAGGAGGCCAAGCCGTAAGGCCGGGCCTCCCGCAAAGACGCTTTATTCCTTTTCGGCAAAGTACTCGTTGAGCTGATGCACCAGCTCATCTACGTTGGCGCCATGGGCCGCGCAGGCATCCTCCAGGGATTCCGCCGTAGCGTGGGGGCAGCCCAGGCAGTGCATACCAAACTCCATGAAAATGCGGGCCGTGCCGCGATCAGCCCGGAGCACTTCGCCCAGGCTCATGGTCTTTTCCACCTGCATATGATTTCACCCAGCCTTTCTACCGTGATGGCTGCTTCATCATACGTCAAAGCGCGGGGCTTGTCAAGGGGCGTCACTCGTCCAGCCTTACGGGCAAATCGGAGTCGGAGAAGGGATCGGCGGCATCGTAGCCGTCCAGGTTTACATCCCGCTGATCGGGAACCTCCAGAATGGGCAGCTCGTTCGTGTTTTGCCTGCCGGAAACCACCACCTCCGGCGGCGTGAGCAAATGCACGTCAATGTAGCCGTCTTCGGTGAAGACCAGGCGAATCTGTTCTCCAAAGCGGGTAAGCGCCATGACTTCCGTCTGCCGGCATCGGCTGCGCCGGGCAAATTCCGTGGCAATTTCCGCCCGTCCCCAGAAGTGCATGGGAATCAACAGCCTGGGCTTGACGCACATCATGAAATAATTGGCCCCGGCGTCGTACATCAGCCCCTGCCGGGCATCCACGGGGAAGAACGCCAGGTCGATCTCCTCCCGGGCGATGGGCTCCACCGCCTGGCGGAAGGCGTCGTCCGCTTCCTCGATCTCCTTGATAGTGGATTCTTCCCGCCAATGCCAGAAATTCAGGTCCCCGGCATGAAAAATCTTGATTCCGCTCAGGTCCACCAGGAAAGAAACCCCCAGGTCGGTGGAATCAAAGGCTTTGACCTGCACCTTCGGAGAAAGGGTGAGGGAATCCCCGGGCGCCATACGCTTGCCCCGGGTACCGATGGGCATGTCGGCGGAAACAATATAGGTAATGGGCACTTCGGTGCGCCAGGTAAACACCACCGGGTCCATATGGTCCGGATGTTCGTGGCTGATGAACACGTATACCTCACGGAAGGCGCGCAAAAATTCCGGAGAAATGCGCTTGTCCTCAGGCAGTTCCCCCTGCTCTCCCGTCCAGTAATCGAAAATCAGCAGCACGTCCTCCATGGCCACGGAAAACCCGCTGTGATGGTAATAGGTGACCGTCAGCTTGCGATCCACGAAGCAAGACACCTCCAACGAAGGATGCTCTTTTGCAAAAAGAGCGAATATCTATATCAACGGCGAAAGCGCCGTATCTTTCTGCCTCAAGCCGCGCCACCAGCCGAAGTACCCTGTATCAATCGTGCCTATTATGGCACGAAAAACCCTTTTTGTCAATTTTTTAGGATAAATTTGTTGCACTAAAACCCCTTTGTTGCCAAAACTCCATATTTTCGGCTATGAAAAACCACTTTTTCTCTTTTTTTCTTTTAATGTTTCACGTGAAACATCATCGCGTCGCCGCCGTTTTTTTTAGAAATTTGCGGCTGTGATCCGTTCCCTGCGCCTGAGCCAGCTTCACCCCCAGAAGGCCCGCCAGGGTGGGAGCCACATCCCGCATGGGCATATCCGGGAGCCACACGCCTTCCCGGATGCCCTTTCCCCGCAGCGCAAATAGGCAATTTTCCGCCGGATGTCCGGGACCAAAACCATGCGTGGCTTTTTCCCGCTTGGCCTGGGGAAGCCCATCCTCATATACCACGCCCGGCTCCGCCTCCACGGCCAGGGAAACGCCTTTCACCGCCCCCATGGCGGCCAGGTCCTTCTCGCCGTAAATGGCGGAGGCATGCAATTCCTCCCGGTGCTGCCACAGAAATTCCGTCAATTCCGACAAATGGTTTTCTTCCTCTTCCTTCTGGCGGAAAAACAGGTACGCGCCGAAACCGTTGCTCTGCACGGTGAACAGGGAACCCAGCCCCAGGCGCGTCAGCGCCTCCTCCAGGGATACCGTTTTCCGAACGTCTGCCTGTCCGTGGTCGCTGACCAGGCAGAAAACCGCATACTCCATGCCGGGCGTATACCGCACAACGTCCCAAATCTCCTTGGCCCGCGAATCCAGCCGTTTGATTGCCTGGCGGGTTTCCCGGTTAAAGGTCCCGTAATGGTGCCTGGTATCGTCCAGGTCCACCAGGTGTACCGTGGACAGGTCCGGGGCATGGCTGGCAATCACGTCCTTCATGAGAATCGTGGCGTAATCGCTTAAATGTGGTTCCCGCAGGGATACACGCTCCGAGCGGTGGCGCAGCTCCATCTGAAGCAGCCACAGCGGCGTGCCGTAGCGGAGCATCTTCCAGGTTTGATTTTCACCGGGGAGCGCCAGCACCTCGGGGAAATTCCAGCGGATGGATTTCGATTTTCCCGTTACCGGCCACAGAATGGAAGCGCAGCAACCGCCCGCCTCCGCCACCGCGTCAAAAAGGCTGGGAACCTTCAATTCCCCCGCACGCCAATACCAGGGACGCATGGAAGGTTCCAGTTCCGGATGATGGGGCTGATTCTGCCCAATTCCATGGCTCCGGGGATCGACGCCGGTTACCAGGGTCGTGTGGGCCGGATAGGTCAACGCGGGATATACCGTCCGCACATGGGCGCAGCCGCTGGCATGGGATAAAAAGTCCCCGAAAAACGGCTGCTCACGCATCACCGGCAAATCCTGGTCAAACAGCGCATCCAGAGAAATCAACACCACTTTCATGATACGGCTCCTTTCTTCTTGCATCCCGGAAAAGGTCGGCAAACGTTTTCCGGACGCGCGCGATCCCGGCGCAGCACCATCGGAATCGCGAACAACATATGATACACCCGGAAAATCGGCAAGGTCAATTTTCGTCACGGCTTTCCCCGTTTCTATCCGAAACCGCCGCACGGGGAAGGCGCGGCACAGGATAAGCGCGGCCTTGACCTACGGCGTAAAGCCAAAGCTCCGCCACGGGCAAAGCAGTAATTTCCTCCAGCGCCTGGGCATAAAGGCGCAGCTGACGGGCATGCCGGGCCACGAAGGCTTCTCCGTCCGTCACCCGGTCGGTTTTATAATCCAGGAGGACCCATCCCGGCCCCTCCCGGAAGGCGCAATCCATCACTCCCTGAAGCAGGGTTTGCTTGTCATGAAACAGGCGGTAGTTGAAGCTCCATTCCCGGCGCACCTCCGGGCTGGCCAGCAAGCGCGAACCCAGGTCGCCCCGATAAAACGCCGCCAGGTCTTCCGGACGAAGAAGCGCGGCCTCCTGCGGCGTAAAGAGCTGACGGGATACCCAGCCGGCTTTTTGCTCCTTCAGATTACTGATCCATTTCGATGGGGGCAACGCGCGCAAGGCGTTCAAATCCGTCAGGGAAAAGGCCTTGTGCAGCAGCGTTCCGCGCAGAGCGCCCGTGGTTTCCCGCTGCTGAAGAAAATCCGGCATGGGCGGAAGCTCCTCCATGAGCAGCGGCGCCACTTCCAACCCCTGCCGTTTGTCCGCAGGGGTTTCTTCCTGGGGCGCATCCGGATAGACAATCTTTTCCCGTTCGCCGCGCACCAGGGAAGATACGGAGGTTTTTAGTGGAATGCGTTCCTCCGAATCGTAGATATGCTCCCAACGTTTCCCCAATTTATCCCCAGACTGCCCTGAAACCCAGGTTTCCAGCTGTGAAAAAAGATTGTGGATAACTTTATCTTTTTTCACAAGCTGTGGGGAAAAATCCCGGAAAACCGTGATCTTCCAAGGGTTTTCCGGCTGTGGAAAGGTTGTGGAAACTGTGGAAACCGGCAGCGCGCGCCGCTCCTCCGGCGTAAGGTTCTCCGCATAGGAGCGCCGCAATTCCGGTTCATCCATCAGGGCGCACATCACCCAATCCAGCATGGACTGGCCCTGCCAGATCCGGTCGTTCCCCTCAGGCGCAAACCATAATCCGCGAAGCGGGTCTTTGACCGTGGCGAATAGCAGCAATCGTTCCCGGGCGCGGGTCATGGCTACATAAAGAAGCCGGGCGCGCTCCGCAATCTCGTCGGACCGCTTGCGCAGGGCAAACGCCTGATTTCCCAGGGTATCACGACGGATGCGCAGCGCTTTGTTCACATAGGGGAGGCACACGCCCAGTTCATTATGGCAGCGCAGGAAACCCCGGGGCGCCTGATACACCCGCTGTTCAAGCCCCAGCACAAAAACCACGGGAAATTCCAAACCTTTGCTCTTATGGATGGTCATGATCCGCACAAGATCCTCGTCCTCACCCAGCAAGGTGGCGGAACGGCTCTCGCCGCCGGACCGCAGTTCCTCCGCCGTTTGCAAAAATCCCTGAAGGCTTCCGTCGCTGACTTGCTCGTACTCCATTACCCGCTGGCACAGCAGGCGGAGGTTTGCCTGCCTGGCCTGCCCTTCCGGCAGCGCTCCCACGGCGGCATAAAAACCGGTTTCCTCCATAAGATTCCACAGGAAAGCCGAAAGCGGCTGCGCGGACAAAAGGAAGCGCCATTTTTCAATGGATTGCCAGATTTCCCGGCAACGCGCGCCCAGGGGCGTGTCTTCCGCCATGGCTTTGCGAAACGCCTGATGAAAAGGCACGCCCTTGCCGCTGTCCGTCAAACGGATATCCGCCAGGTCCACGTCGCTGACATGAAAACCCGGCAACTTCAGGGTGGAAAGCAGGGGAATGTCCTGCAAGGGGTTATCCAGTACCTGAAGCAGATACAGCATGGCGCGTATTTCCGGAAGATCGAAGTACGCGCCTTTCATGTCGCAGTATACGGGAATCCCCATCCCTTCCAGCAACTCCGCCACCCGCTGCGCCACGTTGCGCACCTTCGGCATCAGAATTACCATGTCCCGGTAGGCATAGGACGGGCCTTCGGCGCCGCTGTGCAGTTGCAGAATTTTTTCGCCGCAGCGCAGGGCTTCCATTTCTATAGCGGTAGCCAGCGCGACTTCTTCCTGTCCCTCCTTTTCCGGAACATCGCCTGGCGCCATCAACAGGCATAGCTCCGAAGGAGCGCCGGATGGCCGGCCCGGGGAAGGAATCAGCTCGTCCTCCCGGGCATAGTCCAGCTCGGTAACATCCCGGCGCAGCAGCTTGCGAAATACCGTATTGACGCTTTCCAGCACATTGGCGTCGGAACGAAAATTCATCTGCAGGGCAATGCGGCGCTCCTCGCTTTCTTCCTCCCGTCCGAAACTGCGCATGCGGCCAAGGAAAAGCGTAGGATCTGCCAGGCGGAAACGGTAAATACTCTGTTTCACGTCTCCCACCATGAACAGGCTGTTGCCCTGCCCGTGAGCCAGCTGCAAAATAGCGTCCTGAATGGCGGAGACATCCTGGCATTCGTCCACGAAAATATGGTCCCATTCCCGCTGGAGCTTTTCGCGCACCTGACGGTCTTCCAGCACGGCGAGGGTCATCTGCTCCAGGTCGCTGAAATCCATGAGATTGCGCTGACGCTTTGCCGACTGAAAACGTTCATGGGTAGCCCGGACCATTTGTCCCAAGCCGCGCACCAATTTCTGCACCTGACGCAGTTCGCTCAGGGTGCGCTCCTCATCGTAATCCAGCGCCTCCTTGAGCTCCTTGACCGCATCCTTCATTTCCTTGCGCAGTTGCAGGTAGCCGTCCTTCCATGCCTTTTCGCTTTCTGTGAGTCCCCGCGGCGCGGGAGCGCGGCCAAAATTCAAAGCGGTCAACGCCGACAGCAAGGACTCGGGCGCAGCCTTTTGCAGCAGCTCCAGCTGCAAACGGTCGCTTTCCAGGGCAGAGCGGTATGCGGGAACGGCGTCCGGATGATCAAACCAACGGTTTTGACGCTCCCACAGCGTCAGAATTTTCGCTATCTCCACAGGGGCGTGATCCAGCAGCGCCCTGTACCAGGGATGCGTTTGCATTTCTCCCGCGGGAACGATGTCTGCCGTTTTTTGCTCCAGCCATTGAAAAGGATGGGGGAGGGACATCAAAAAATGTTCCAGCCCGTCGCACAGCTCAAAAATCTGCTCCTGGGAAAAGCTGTCCATCAGCAGGGCAAAATGCTCGCCGCCTTCCTGGCAGAGGCTGTTCATGGCATCCTTCATGGCCTGCTGAAAAAGCGCTTTTCCCGTGGCTTCATTGCAAATACGCGCCAAAGGATCAATGCCCGCGGCCTGAAAGTCCCCCCGGAGCACGGTTTGACAAAATCCATGTATGGTGGAAATTTGCGCCTGCGGCAGAAGATCAAGCTGCGCGGCCCATGCAGGGTCCTGCGCCGCCTCCTGGCACAGCCGCCGGTGCAGCCGTTGCCGCATTTCCGCCGCGGCCGCCCGGGTAAAGGTAACAATCAGCATGCGATCCAGAGAAGCGCCTTCCCGCAACAGCGCGACAATCCGCTCCACCAGCACCGCCGTCTTTCCCGAACCTGCCGCCGCGCTGATTAACAACGTGCTGTTTCTTGCCTCGATGGCCTGCCGCTGCTGTTCCGTCCATTGGGTCATGGTGCCGCCTCCCCGCCGCATGATTTCTTATTGTACAACATTCGCCGTGAATTGAAAAGCGGCCCATTGTTTCACGTGAAACAATGGCTGTTTTTCAAAGAGCATTTTCTGACAAGCCCGCGCCATAAAAAAGCATGAAACAAAGGCGCTGTTGTACCCTTCGCCGCCTTTTCTAAAACAGCCGGCTTTCCGTGTTGACCTCCTCCCTGCGAATGCAGAAAACGAAGCGCCGCGGCGGAAGTAGCCGGCGGCGCTTTACGGACATATGCCAAACATGCGAGACGTTTGAAAAAGGGCTTCCCGGAGACAAAATAAAAAAAACGAATGATTTGACTTTGCTTGCAAAACGGCGTCTCAAGCAGCCTGCCGCACGGCCCATGCCCGCGGCGGTCCTCTCCTAAAATATAGATGCCCGTACGCAGAGCGCACGATGCCAGCGACGCTCGCCGCGTATGATAAAAAACTGCATTGCGCTGGGAGCTTTTTACAAAAGCGCCCGGCAATGCAGCTTCCATGGTATTGTCTTCAAAAGCGCGCAAATGGGCGGCAACTTCCGGCATTCCGCTTGCAAAGGACAGGAAAATTCGACGCTTGCGCAATCATGTATCCAAAAAGCTGTCGTCCAGCTCCCGCAGACGTTGTTCCCGCTCCGCCTGCACGCACGCCATGACGCGCGCGCTTCCCTTCGCATCCGTAGAAACGCGCCAGGGAATATATTTTTCCTGGGCGTTCAGATCGCTTTCATCCGTACAGGTAATCAAGGTTTGAACGCCATGGATTTCATCCAGCAGCCTGGTCCGGCGGGTCAGGTCCAGCTCGCTCATCACATCGTCCAGCAGCAGCACGGGCGGCTCTCCGGCTAACTGCTGAAACACGGCCAGCTCGCTGAGCTTCATAGCTAAAGCGGCAGTTCGCATTTGACCCTGCGAAGCGAACAAACGCATATCCTTGTCCTGGATGGTCAGCCGGATATCCTCCCGGTGCGGTCCGAAGGAAGCGCCGCCCCGCCGGATATCATCCACCCGTCCAGCGGCCAATTCCTTCAGCACGGACTGATAAACGTTCACGTCTTCAGGGAGGCAGCTTTCATAGGACAGGGCGAACGCTTCCCGTTCCCGGCCGCTGATGGCGCGGTAACGCTGGCGGGCTTCCCGGGAAAGGCGCAGGCAGCATTGCCGCCTTTCCGGCAGGATCACCGCCGCGGCCCGGGCCATGGCTTCCTCCCAGGGAAGAAAAGCCTCCGCGGGTACCGGAGCGGTACGGAACTGCCGCAGCAGCGCGTTACGCTGGCGAAGGGCCTGCTGATACTCCTGCAAGGCCAGAAAATATTGGGTGGACAGCTGGGAAAGCAGCATATCCAGAAATCTCCGCCGGACAGCAGGCCCGTCCTTCACCAGCATCAGGTCCTCGGGAGAAAAAATCACGCATTGAAGCATGCCCATCATGCCAGCCAGGCGCGGCGAGCGTTTGCCGTCCAAAAAAACCTGTTTGCGCTTCTCTCCGGACGCAAGCAGCTTTACGGCGATATCATGTACGCCGTCGCGCTTCTCCATGGTAACGCCGCATGCGCCCATTTCCCGATCCCGGGCGATGACCTCCTTATCCTGGGCGGTACGATGGCTTCGTCCCAGGGCGCAGTAATGCACCGCCTCCAGCAGATTGGTCTTGCCGCTGCCGTTGGGGCCGAAGAAAAGATTGACGCCCGGGTCCAGCGTCAGCTCCAGGGCGTCATAGTTGCGGAATTGTTTTAATTTCAGCTTCGTTATGCGCAAGCTTCTCCCGCCTTACTGAAAAATACGCACAGGCAGAATCAGATACAGATAATCGTCGCCTTCCGGCGGGCAAACCACGCAGGGACTAACGTTGCTATTGAAGCGCATGCACATGCTGTCGTCGGTGATATTCCGGATGACATCGCTGATATACTTGGCATTGAAAGCAATCTCGATGGGTTCGCCCTGCAAATCGCAGGCAATGTCTTCCACGGCGTCGCCCATTTCCGCGTTGGAAGAAATCTGCATGTTTCCTTCGCTTACGTTGATGCGGATCAAATTGTTCTTTCCTTCCCGGGCCATGAGGCTGGCACGGTCAATGGCATCCTGCAGGCTGACGCGGCTGACCTTGGCCAGGGTCTGCGCGGAGGTGGGCAGAATTTTGCGGTAATCAATATACTCTCCGGCCAGCGTTACGGTACTCAGGCAGGTATTGCCAAAATTTGCCTGCATCCGGCCTTTTCCAATGGTCAGCACGCAGGGAGTTTCCTCATCCAGCAGCACCTTGCCCAGCTCGTTGAGCACCCGTCCGGGAACGACCGTGGACAATTGCGTCGCGCCCTCGGGCAGCGAGAAAGCGCCGGTCATTTTCTGCATGGCCAGACGGAAACCGTCCAGAGCTACCAGCCGGCACTCCTCAGGGGAAAGCTCCAGCAGGCAGCCGGTGAGGATCTGGCGGCTCTCGTCGGTAGCGATGGCGAAAACCACATGGCTGATCATTTCCCGCAGTTTGTTTTGCGGAAAATCAAACTTTGTTCCGCCTTCGATAGCGGCCATAGAGGGGAAATCCACGGCGTTCATGCCCGAGAGATTGCTCTTGAAGGACATGCAGCGAATGGAGGCGGCGTGATTTTCATTCACCTTGATGGTCACGTCTCCGCCGGGGAGTTTGCGCACAATTTCCGTAAATAGTTTGCCGGGAAGCACAACTTGACCCGGTTCCTTCACCTGGGCGGTGAGCACCGTTTCAATGGAGAGGCTGCCATCCGTACACAGCAGGGTAATGCCGTCCTCTCCGGCGTCCACCAGCACGCCTTCCAGTATTTGTTTGGAAGGACGAGCCGAAAGCGCTCTGGTGACGATATTCAATCCGTCCAGCAGGTCCTGAACGTTCATGGTAAACAGCATGGGATCATCCTCTCCGATACAGCATGACAGCTGATATTTTTTTCGTCGTAGTCGTAGGGGGTGTGCAAACTGTGGATAACCCTGCAATCAACGGCGGTACAAGGCTTTGCGCCTGGGAAAACCTTGGGATAAAACAGGCGGTTTTTCCGGGCGGCGGTGAAAAATTCCCGCTTTTCCCTATGTATATTCCTCCAAAACCGGTTTGATTCCTGCTTTTTACCTCCGCGCGCCTTGGAAAAAAACGCTTTTTTTCCGGACCGAAACCTGTTTTTTCCTCTCTGTTCTCGTCCTTCCCAATGGATTTACACAGCTTATACAGGTTGTTGATACCAGGCTGTGGAAACGTGGCGGCAATGGTGGAAAAAGGGTTTGCCCCCAAAAGAAAAATCGGTTTTCCACAATTTTTTCAACATCATGGCAAGAAAATGTGGAAAGCCGATGCGCGTCCATGGGGGCGGATTGTACGGCGCTCAAAAATATGTTATAATAGGAAGCAAAGTATAGAGAGGAGGTCCTGTCAATTTGAACAAAAAACTCAAAGAGAAAATTGCCGAATCCCTATCGGCAGTATTGCCCATAACAGTCATCGTGGTTGCGCTGTGCATTACGGTAACGCCCATGCCGTTGGCGCCGCTGATGCTATTTCTGGCGGGAGCGGTGCTGCTGATCATCGGCATGGGTTTTTTCACCCTGGGCGCGGACATGGCCATGATGCCCATTGGCGAACATGTGGGCAGCAGGTTGGCCAAGTTCAAAAAACTGGGGGTCATCGCGCTGATGTGCTTTTTCATCGGCGCCATCATTACCATAGCGGAACCTGACCTGAAGGTGCTGGCGCATCAGATGCCTTCCGTGCCGGATATGGTGCTGATACTGTCGGTAGCCTGCGGGGTAGGCGCCTTTTTGGCGCTTTCTTTTCTGCGGACGCTTTTCGGATGGAATTTGTCCACCATGCTCCTGATTGGATACGCGTTGGTATTCATCATGACGCTGTTTGTGCCCAGAGAATTTCTGGCGGTGGCGTTTGACTCCGGCGGCGTGACCACCGGTCCCATGACGGTGCCGTTCATCATGGCGCTGGGATTGGGCCTTGCATCCATTGGTAAATCGGAAAAGGCGGGGACCAACAGCTTCGGTATGATCGCCCTGTGCTCCATGGGTCCCATTCTGGCGGTGCTGCTGTTGGGACTGCTGTATGATCCCACGGCGGGAAGCTATGAACCTTTCGTGATTCCCGAGGTGAACAGCACCCGAGATCTGGGCATACAGTTTGGGCAGGCGTTCCCCACGTACATGTTGGAGGTGGCCGAAGCACTGCTGCCGGTGATGCTTTTCTTTCTGATTTTCCAGATTATTTTCCTGCGGCTGCGCAAAAAGCAGTTGTTGAAAATTGTGATGGGCCTGGTGTATACTTTCATCGGCCTGACGCTGTTTCTCACCGGGGTAAACGTGGGGTTCATGCCCGTGGGTAACTTCATTGGCGCGGAGCTGGCAAAGCTGTCCTACAATTGGATATTGATTCCCCTGGGCATGCTGATCGGCTACTATATTGTCAAAGCGGAACCTGCGGTGCTGGTGTTGAACAAGCAGGTAGAGGATATTACCAGCGGCGCCATTTCCCAGCGAATGATGATGGGCGGATTGTCCATCGGCATGGCCATATCCGTGGGCCTGTCCATGCTGCGGGTGCTTACGGGGTTGCCGCTTCTGGCGATTCTGCTGCCGGGCTATGCCTTGGCCCTGGGATTATCCTTTGTTGTTCCGCCTATTTTTACGGCCATTGCCTTTGACTCGGGCGGCGTGGCTTCCGGTCCCATGACGGCCACCTTCCTGCTGCCGCTGGCCATGGGCGCTTGCGAATCCCTGGGCGGAAACATGCTTACGGATGCCTTTGGTATCGTTGCCATGGTAGCCATGACGCCTCTGATTATGATTCAGCTGATCGGCCTGGTATACCAGGTCAAGACGGGAGGATTCCGCAAGAAGAAGAAACCCGCGGCTCCCGCAGAGCCTGTGAAAACAGAGGATGAAATTATTTTGCTGGACGAGGAGGACGTTCAACTATGATGAGCCTCTATAGCCTGATTACCATTGTGGATCGGGGAAAAACCGGCGCGGTGCAGCGCATTTATCAAAGCTATCAGATACAAAGCAGCCTGGTATTGCGGGGACACGGCACGGCAAACAGCGAAATTATGGACATGCTGGGCCTGGACGAACCGCAGAAGGAAGTGCTGGTTTCCGTGGCGGCCCGGGAAATTTGCCGGAGCGTTATGGAAGAACTGAAGGATAAACTTCATTTTGACCGGCCCGGCACAGGCATCGCTTTTACCTGTCCCCTGACGGGCATCAGCGTAGCGGCATCGGAACGGATTCAGCCGCCCAAGGAACAGACCATGAAGCAAAAGGAGGACACGGTTATGGAAGCGCAGCCCATGGAAATGATCGTAACGGTGGTGGACAGCGGTTCCACGGATCTGGTGGTGACCGCGGCCAAGGAAGCCGGCGCTCACGGCGGAACGGTTATCAAGGCCCGGGAAGTGGACGGAGACGAACAGAAGAAAATCTTCGGCATGATCGTGCAGCCCGAAAAGGAAATGGTGTTGATGCTGGTACAATCGGAGCAGAAAAAAGAGATTGTAAAGGCGATATGCGCTGCGGTGCTGGAAAAAACCGGCGAACACGCCCTGGTATATTCCATGGCGATAGGCGATACGGTGGGATTGAAATAAAAACAAGCCGCCGCATGCAAGCATGCAACAAGCCGAAAGGATCGCATCCTTTCGGCTTGTTTTATGTCTCTTTACCGTTTGTTGCGCAGCGCTGCGGACAGCGCCTGCGCCGCCGCTTTTCGGGAGAGCGCGAGAGGGGCTTTTCTCAGAAAAGCCGCCTCTCGCAACGCTTGCATGTTCCCGTCAAACAGCAGCCGGGGGCGCGTACGTGGCGCTGGTGAACTCCACAGCCTGCCGCTTGTCAGCGGGGATGGTGTGGCTGTAACCGTCATCGGCACGGTAGCCGGTGATGGTCATCACCACGCGGCCAATGGGCGTTTCGGGCTGGACAAAGTCCGCAAAGTAGAACTTGCCATGCTCGGTGCTGTCGCCCTCATAAAGGGTGTAGCCATAGGAGCCGCCAAAGGTGTTGGTACCATCGGTGCAGCAGGGCAGGGGATTGCCGGACAGGTCATAGCAGGAGATGTCAAAGAAGAACTTGGTAATGTTCATGTTGCTTTCGTTCTTCACGACGATTTTGATTTTGTTGTCGGAGACGTACAGGTCGGTAATCTGCACGGCCTTGTTATAGTTGCCGGTTTTGATGGTGGCGGTGGCGGAGAAGCCGCCATCCTCGGTAACGCCTGTGACGGTAGTAGTCCCCCAGCGCTTGCCGGTTACCACGGGACGGTTGTTGGAGCCGCGGACGGATGCGATGGAGCTATCGGCCACGGACCAGGTCATGTTGGTATTGGAAGCGTCGGAGGGCTCCAGCACGGCTTTGATGCGCAGGCCCTCGTCAATGCCGACGCGGTAGGTGCCCTTTTCCATATGCACGCCCGTAACCGGCTGAAGCACATTGATTTTTATGGTAGCCTTGCGATTGCTGCCGTCGGCGGTCTTCACGGTAATGGTGCAGGAACCGCGCTTCAGACCGGTAATCAGGCCGTTTTCATCCACGGTGGCAATCTTTTCATTGCTGCTGGAAAAAGTGACGGATTGATCGGTAGCATTGGCAGGTTCGATTTCCCAGTAGGTCTGGCAGGTGGTGTTCACGTCGAAGGAGAGGCTCTTTTCCAGGAAAGCCACGCGAGTGACCAATTGATGCACCTCTACGGTGGCGGTGGCGTAAACCTGGGGCAGGTCCTTGCTGGCGCAGGTGATGGTGCAGGCGCCGGGAGCCACGGGTTTTACGGTGCCGTTGCTGGTAACCGTTGCTACGGATTCATCGGAAGAGGTCCAGGTAACGGATTTGTCGTTGGTAGCGGCGGGCAGTACCTGAGCGGTAATGCGCTTGGTTTTGCCAACATTGATTACGAAAGAGGTTTCCGAAAGCGTAATGGATTCCGGTTGTTGCTTTACGGTCAAACGGATGGAGGCTGTCCGTCCGCTGCCGTCGGCAGCGGCGGCGTCCAGGGTCACGGTTCCTTTTTTCAGAGCGGTAACCAGGCCGTTTTGATCCACGGTGGCAATTTCTTCATTCCGGGAAGAATAAATCACTTGCTGCATGGTGGCGTCTTCGGGCGTGAAAGCGGTGGAAATTCGGGTGGTTTCACCGATGAACAGCTCGCTTTTTTCCAGGCTCAGGGTCAGTTTGGTGATGGGCTGCACCACCAGCACATGATAGGTAAAGGTAATTTCAGGGTTTTGCTGGCTGGTGATGGTGACGTTGCATTCGCCCAGCGCCTGCGGTTTCAAAGTGGACCCGGTCACGTCGCAAATTTCGGGACAATCCGTGGAGAGGGTTGTTTTCCGGTCGTTGGCATCCTTGGGCAAGGCGGTGATGCCCAGCTTCTGGCTGCGGTTGACGGGAAGCACCAGAACCCGCGCGCCTTCAGGGACCGGCTGGGTCAACAGGGAAAGTATGGCTGGATCGTCTGCCGTATAGACGGACAGGCTGTCTTCATTGACTTCGATTTCGGTCACGCGGCGGACGATGGTGATGGTAACAGTGGCGCGGTAACTGCGTTCCTCTGTTTTCAGGGTGGCGGTGATGGTCGTTTTTCCCTTTTGCAGAGCGGTAACTACGCCTGCCGCGTCCACGGTGGCGTTTTTCTCGGCAGAGGATGTGTAAGTGACTTCGCCCTGCGCGGCGTCGCCTGTGCGGTTCAATACGGTGGCGAGGGTATCTCCTTCAAATACCGTGGTTACGGTACGGTCAAAGGAGAATTCATTCTCTGCGGCCAAGGCAGGGACGGTGCAAAGGCACAGGGTCAAAAGTACCAGAAGCGCGAGGAACCAATGTTTCATACGCAGATAACCTCCCTCAAGGGCGAGCTTGAACGCCCTTCTAATGATAAAACGAACGCGCATGGAAAAGATATGCTTTTTCTGAAAAAATTGCAAGGGGATTCTTTTGCCGTTTATCTTTGGATACTACCAATTTCCAGCAGATTTCCTTCCGGGTCGGCAAGGTAGAAATTGCGTATGCCAAAGTCGTATGTTTTGGGGGCGCCGGTGGGAAAGCGCAGGCCCTGCTTTGATAAACGCTGATAAGCCGCATCCACATCCGCAAAGGAGGGCAGCCAGAAGGCGATTTCGCAGGTTTGATTGATGCCTCTGGGCGGTTCATAGGGTTCCCCAATGGCCTGGACGAAGGACTCCCGGCTATACAAAAAGAAGGAAAGCTCTCCGCTGGCCGTTTCAAATTCTGCGAAGCTACCGCCGTTCCATGATGTGCGCAAGCCCAAAGTATCCCGGTAAAAGCGGACCATAACGTCCATATTTCCGGCTAGCAGGCATGCTCCGATTCTAGCGTCTTTTCCAAGCAATGCGTTCAACTCCTTCTGATTTGAAATTTACGGGAAAATATGGAATCGTTTATCATCATTTTATCATAAGGCAATGGCGCTGTCCACGAAAAGAAGCGCAATATATATCGAACAATTTTCTGGAAAAAAATCGTAGGAGCCGCTTGGCTGCGAATAAAAAATAACGAATAAGTATTAACGTTCGATACAGACAGAATATTCAAAAAATCCCGAAAAAAAGGTAAAAAGAGGGTTGACAAAGAGGCCGAATTTTGATAAGATATACAAGCCCCTTGCGAGGGGCGCCGAACCTTGAAAACGATA
>CAZINY010000055.1:0-19016 GCA_964540735.1 uncultured Oscillospiraceae bacterium | reverse complement strand
ACGGGGGGTCCGGGGGCGGCCACGACGCATGCACCCCTTGGCCGCCCAAGGTTGGCTTTCGCTTTGCGAAAGCCAAGTCGCTTCGCGACCTGCGTATTCGCCTTTGGCGAAAACGCAGCCTGGGGCACCCTTTGGGTACTTTCCAGTGATGGAAAGTACCTCGCTCGCCCCGCAGGGCGAGCGAAACCTCTCACAAGAAATAGATTTCTTGTGGGCGGTAGAAAAAGGGCTTTCCTTACTTCCTTGTTTGGCAGAGGGTTTCGCCTCTGCGGAGGCGACCAGGGGGCTTTCCGGTCGTTCCGCAACCTCAATCGGCGCGGCGTTCCGCCGCTTGTTTCGGTTGAGAAAGGCAGGCATAGCCGCCACTGGCGGCTATGCCTGCCTTTCCCCCTGCCCCCCTTCCGCCCCCTCTGGGGGCAGTCAACCCTTGTTCTCTCGCGATTATCCTTATTTCAAGGAGGACATCCCCATGGTTTCATTGCTGCTGGGCATCATCTATCTGGCTTTTATCAGCCTGGGCCTGCCGGACGCGCTGCTGGGCGCGGCCTGGCCGGTGATGTATCAGGAATTTGCGGTCCCCGTCTCCTACTCCGGCGGGATTTCCATGATTATTACTGCGGGCACCATCGTTTCCAGCCTGCTCAGCGACCGGATTACCCGGCGCTTTGGTACGGGACTCACCACCGCGGCGAGCGTGCTGCTCACCGCCGCGGCTCTAGGCGGTTTTTCCATAAGCCATAGCTATCTGGCCCTGTGCCTGTGGGCCATTCCCTATGGCCTGGGCGCAGGCAGCGTGGATGCCTCCCTGAATAATTACGTAGCCCTGCACTATGCCAGCCGGCACATGAGCTGGCTGCACTGCATGTGGGGCATCGGCGCTTCCCTGGGGCCGTACATCATGGGGTATACCCTCTCCGGCGGACAAAGCTGGAACATGGGATATCAAACCATTGCGCTGATGCAGATCGTTCTGACGGCGGTGCTGTTCCTGAGCCTGCCCTTGTGGAAGAAGCGTACTGCCTCCGCCGGGGATGCCGGGGCCTCCGGCAAGCCCCTGGCCCTGAGAGAAATCATCCGCATTCCCGGGGCCAAGGAAGTGATGGTTACGTTCTTCTGCTACTGCGCCATGGAGCTTACCGCCAGCCTGTGGGCCAGCAGCTATCTGGTGCTGAACCGGGGCGTTACCGAGGATGTCGCAGCCAGCTTCGCCAGCCTGTTTTTCCTGGGCATTACCGCAGGGCGGTTCATATGCGGTTTCCTGACCTTGAAGCTCAACGACCGGCAGATGATTCGCCTGGGGGAAGGCGTCGCCCTGCTGGGCGTGCTGATTCTTTGGCTGCCCCTGGGCGGTACAGCCGCCTGCTGGGGCCTGACCATCATCGGCCTGGGCTGCGCGCCCATTTACCCCTCCATTATTCACAGTACGCCGGAGCACTTTGGCCCGGAACGCTCCCAGGCTATGATCGGCGTGCAGATGGCCAGCGCTTATACCGGTTCCTGCCTGATGCCCCCCGCCTTCGGCCTGTTGGCCAACCACGTGGATATTGGGCTGCTGCCGGTATACCTGCTGGCGGTTCTGCTGCTCATGGCTGTCATGCACGAGCGGCTGCTGAAAAAGGCCCGCGCCTGAACGCCTGCCTATTTTGCGTCCCGGCCCGGGGCGCTCCTGACCCTGCGCACGGGAATGCGCAGGGTCAGTTCCACATAATCCCCGAAACGGGTCTGGTTCACTTCCGGGGTAATGCCCGCCTCCCGCATCTGAGCGATGATAGCCTGTATGGCGTTGAGATACAGGCGGTGATCCCGCATCAGGGAAATGGTCCGTCCCCGGACGGGCGGGGGAACGGGCAGCCGGGAAATGGCCGCCGAAACCAGCAGCTCCACATCCCGCACGCAGAGCTTCTGGGATACGGCTTGCCGGGCAATGGCCATGCGCCCGGCACGGTCCGGGAGCTTTGAAAGCGCCCGGGCGTAGCCTTCGGGCAGGTTCTGCTCCACGAGGAAAGCGCGCAGCTCCGGTTCCAGCCCGGCCAGACGGAGCTTCTGGGCCACCAGGGCGGGGGTCTTGCCCAGGCAGCGGGCCAGCTGCTCCTTGGTAAAGCCGTCCTCGGTGAGCCGATGGCAGATATCCGCCTCCTCCAGGTAGTGCAGATGCTCCCGGGTTAGGCGCATAAGCAGGGAACGGTCGGTGCAGTCCGGCCCTGCGGCGGGCAGCACAATGGCGTCCATATGGGTGAAGCCCGCCATGCGGCAGGCCAGATAGCGCCGGTTCCCCGAAACGATGACATACCGGCCTGGGCCTTGAGGCTGCACGGTAATAGGATTTTGCAGCCCATAGCGCTGGATGGACGCGGAAAGCTCCTGCAGGGAACGGCTCTCTTCTTGACCGAAGGCGTGATCGGTCCGGGGCGTAATGCTGCTCAGGGGTAGCCAGCAGACCTGCCGGCTGCACAGCGCCGTTTCCGAAAACTGCACGGAGACGCCGCCTCCTCTCCCGCGGAAACCGCGGCATGGATTGGGAGCGGCGCCCTTCCGGCCCCTCCGGCCTCCCCCTGCCGCAAGGGCGGTAAGCGCGCCGCTCTTGCTTCAGAGGTTCGCTTCCCCAAAGCAATCCCCTGCCTGGCCGCGAGAAGAATCGTTCGCCTTTCTTCGCGGCGCAAGCAGGGGGGATTGGGGCGTTTTTTTGTTTTTGGGGAAGATTTGCGTCATTTCCTGCCGCTTGCGCCCAGGGGCGAGCGGCCGGGGGTGCCGGCTTTTCGTGGATATTGTCGAAGGGTTTTTTCACATTTTTGAATGGGCAGGAGCAAATGTTCCCAGTCCCGGCCGGGAAAACTCACGGACAGCGGTTCCAGCACCCGCCCTCCCAGCAGCCGTGCCGCGGCGCTTCCCATCTCCAGCTCCTGGCGCAGGGCAGGACCCTTCCAGCAAAGGGCCATTCCTCCCACCCGCACATAGGGCAGCAGGTATTCCGCCAGCACCGGCAGGGCCGCCACCGCCCGGGCCACCGCTACGTCAAAACGCTCCCGTAGGGCGGGGTTTCGCCCGCCGTCCTCGGCGCGGCTATGGCAAAGCGTCACATTGCCCAGCCCAAGCTCCCGAACCACGGCGTCCAGGAAGTTCAGGCGCTTCTGTTGGGCGTCCAGCAGCGTTACCCGGAGCCCCGGGCATGCCAGGGCCAGGGGAAGGCCGGGAAATCCCGCGCCGGTGCCTACGTCGATAAGCGCGCCCGTCTCCGGCAGCAGGCCGGGCCGGGCCAGGGGGGCGAGGGCGTCCACATAGTGACGGTCCAGCATTTCCGCTTCTTCCGTCACGGCCGTAAGGTCCATGCGGGTGTTCCAGTCCATGAGCAGGCGGTGATACGCCGCCAGGCCCTGGGCAAGCTCCTGGGTGGCGGGGATGCCGCACTGGGTCAGCCGTTGGTAAATCTCTTTGCTATCCATAACGCTCCCATTTAGTCCAGGGGCAGGTGCAGGTACTTCTGGCCCCAGTATTTGATCCAGCTCAACGCTTCCCGGAAATGGTTTTTGATCCAGTATTCCGGCAGCGTGGTGCTGCCGATGCCCGAGGCCGACAGCCCCTGGTCCCTGGCCAGGGCCAGCGCGCGGGGCAGGTGGTAGTCGCTGGTGACGATAAGCACGCGCTCCACCGGATAATCCCGCAGCAATGCCGCGGCGTTTTCGATGTTCTGGCGGGTGTTGTAGGAAGTGGTATCCGCCAGTACCTGCTCCTCGGGAATGCCACGGCCGATGAGGTATTCCCGCATGACCTGCCCTTCGGGCGCGGGTTCGTCCAGCCCCTGGGCGCCGCAGGTTACCACCAGGCAGGGCGCAGCCTCCCAGGCGTCATAGGCGGCGTCCAGCCGCCATTGCAGTTGCACCGAGAGGGCGCCGTCCGCCTTCACCTGCGCGCCCAGCACAATAATGGCGTCATAGGGTTCATTCTTGGGCACATGCTGTTCCTGCCAGCAGACATGCCCTACCACGCCCAGAAAAAATACGGTTCCCGCCAGCAGCAGAATCAAAAGCAGCATCAGCAGCCGGTGTCCCCTTCCATGCGGTTTTTTCATGGTACCTTATGCCTCCGATGTAGGATTCATTCGTTTCTTTCTGCGGGGAAGCAGCTTGCCGGAGCTGTCCGCCGCCACCAGGGAACGGGCGCTGTTGGGCAGGCGGGCGAGCAGCGCTTCGGGATTCAGGTCGCCTTCCTTCATCATGCTGTATACCTGCCCATCGGCTACGATCATATGGTCCAGCACGGTAATGCCCATGGGTTCCAGCATGCTGCGCAGAAGCAATGTGGTCTGGATGTCGTCCGCCGAAGGACGCACGGAGCCGCCGGGATGGTTGTGGCAAAAAACCACGCTGTGGGCATTGTGGTTCAGGGCGGCTTCCACCACCAGGCGGGGATAGGCGGCGACCTCCGAGAGGCTTCCCTCGGCAATGAGCCGGGCGCCCATGAGCTCCATATCCGCGTTCAGGCTCAGCAGATAAAAGCGCTCGGTGCGCCAGCCCGAAAGCAATGCGAGGCAATAAGCCGACGCCTGGCTGCGGTTCTGGATTTTTCGGCGGCCGGCGCAAACGCTCTGCTGATAGCGCCGGAACAGGGGCAGCAGCGAGGCCAGGTGCACCGCGGTACGCTCGCCCACGCCTTTCACGGCCATAAGCTGATCCACCCGCGCTTCCAGCACGCCGTGCAGGGAGCCGAAGGTATCCAACAGCTGGTGGGCCAGGGGATTCACGTTCCCGTTGGGAATGCAGTCAAAAAGCACCAGTTCCAGCACCTCATGATCCGCAAAGCCGTCCAGGCCCTCCCTGCGAAAGCGTTCCCGCATGCGCTGCCGGTGTCCATCATGCACGCCCATTGCCGTGCCCCCTGTCCTTGGTATTGTAACGGATTTATTGTAGCAAATCTTCCTCGCTTTGTCATGGGGTTGCGGAAAAAAGCCGGAAGCGGGCGAAAAAAAGCCGCGGGGCTTCCCGCGCGTCTAATTTGGTTCCCCTACGCATATGCCATTGCGAACGACCAACGCAGGGGGGACAAAACTTTATGGAAATGAAATGCCTTCGGGAAAATCTGCAAATGGAACGTCTGGTGGGAAGCGCCCAGGGCCAGGCGGCCGTGGAAGGGGAAATCACCCTGCCCGGCGGACTTCGGGAGGAGGCGCGGGTGCTCTCCGCCGGCGCTATGGTGGTGCTGGACAGCGTAGAGGCCCAGCAGGACAAGGTTGTCCTGGAAGGCCGGGTGGTGTTTCACGCCCTGTATACCCAGGGCGATCCCGGCAAACCGCAAGCCATGGAAGCCAGCGCGGACTTCACCCATACCCTGGACTTGCCGGGGGCGCAGGCCCGCATGCTCTGCCGGGGCGACGCGGCTGTGGAGCATGTGGAGGCCGCCGCATACAGCGGACGGCTGAGCCTGAAAGCAATCCTGCAAACCCGGTGCCGGGTGCTTTCCACGCAGCCGGTGGCTGTCTTGACGGGTATCACCGGGGTGGAAGGGCTGGAGCAGCGCACCCGCACCCTGTCCCTGAAGCGGACGGTGGCGCAGGGCCAGGCGGAAGCGCTGCTTCGGGAGGAATTTGATTTGCCCGAGGGGCTGCAAATTACGCAAACCCTGTATGGGACAGCCATGCCCCGGGTCACGGAAATTACCGGCGGGCTGGGCCGGGCGGGCGTCAGCGGTACCGTCGCCCTGGAGGTCTATCACGCCTCCGAGACGCCCGGCAAGCCCCTGTGCGTCACGCGGCACAGCCTGCCCTTTGACCAGGCGGTGGAGCTTGCCGGCGAGGACGGGGAGCTCCTGGACGGCCGGGCCGTGGTCAAGGACGTGGCGGTGGTCAGCCAGGAAGGCGCTGAAGGCGAGCGCACCCTGCGGGTGGAGGTGCTGCTGGGTATTACCGCCTGGGCCGACCGCCGCGAAGATGTGACCGTGCTTCAGGACGCCTACACCACCGCCGGAGAGGATGTGCGCCTCGCCCGCACCTCCGTGCGCTGCCGTGTGGAGGACCATGAGGTACAGGCGGCGGAAAGCGGCAAGCTGATGCTGCTGCTCCCTGAGGGAAGCCCTGCGGCGCGGACGGTGCTGTGCGGCTTTGCGGTTCCTGTGCTTACCGGCCGGGAGCAGATTGGCGGCCGCCTCACGGTGGAAGGGATGCTGGAGGTAACGCTCCTGTACATGACCGACGACAGCGACGCGCCTGTCACCGTGTTCCAGGAGGAGCCGTTCCGCCTGACCTTTGCCGCGGAGAGCGCTCCGGAGGATTTTCTCACCCTCACCGTGGGGGAGGTGGATGTGAGCGCCATCACCAGCGACCGGGTGGAAATGAAGTATATCCTCCACCTGCGCGGGAGCGGCATGGAAACCCAGGAGGCCGCGCTGGCCACGGAGGCCGAGCGCGTGGAGGCCGAGCCGCCCAGCGAAAGCCTGATCCTTTATTTCACCCAGCCGGGGGAAGGGACCTGGGACATCGCCCGGCGCTACCGCCTGCCCCGGGCGCAGCTTACGGAAATGAATCCCGGCCTGGAAAAAACGGAACCCGCCCCCGGCCAGTCCGTGGTGGTGTGGCACCGGCAGTTACAGGCTTAAATCCCCGGGGGCAGCCAGTCCCCCAACACCTCTTGCGGCGTTACCGCGGCGGCTTCCCGGGCGCTGAGCAGCCCCGAGGCCGGATGCCGCGCTCCCGCCGGGTCCCGGTCCACGGCAAAGCCTGCGGTTACCGGGCGGAAGGGACGCTCCCAGTCCATCCACAGCGCCGGATGAATGGCGGCAGGGAACGCCGTGTCCAGGAACAGGCACTTGGCGTGTTCCCGCCAGGGCCTTCCCAGATAAAAGCTGGCCGGTTCCACTTCGCCGGTGATGCGGCAGCGGTGAAACACAAAGCCATAGCGCTGCCCCGCCGGCGTATTGGGCGCCGCAATCCAGCCGTTGACGGGCTTGCGCTGGGAAATCAGCGCAAGCTCGCAGTTTTCCAGCCAGGCGGCGGCGCTGCCGAAAATAAAGTCGATGTTTCCGGCAATGCGGCAATCCTTCAAGGCGCAGCGCTGGCCGCTGGCCACCACCTGCCGGGGATTGTAGGTATCCGGCCCCATCATGAGGGTATCCTGCTGGGCCTCCAGGGCGCAGCCTTCCACGTAGCTTCTGTCCCCGGCCAGGTACAGGGCTACCGCCTGGGCTACCCGTTCCCCGGGCCCGGCGTCGTTGCGCACGGTGAGGTTGCGCAGGGTAACGCCCGGGGCATGTACCCGCACCGTGGCCGTACGGAAGGTTCCCAGAGGCACCCCGGCGTCATCGGGCATCAGGGCGCCGTCCCCCCATACGATGACGGTCCGCTCCGCGCCCGCCCCTTCCAGGGTCAGGCCGGGAATGCGCAGGGTGAGCTTTTCCCGCCACACGCCCGGCCCCAGGCGCAGCACGGGCGCGGTTTCCCCCGCCCGCAGGCAATGGCGCAGCGCCTGGGCGACGCTTGGGAAATCCCCGCGCCCGGTTTGGTCAATCGTAAAGGTACTCATAGGCGGGCCTCCGGACTGGAAAGCAGCAGATTGCGCAGTTTCCGGGTCATGGGACCGGTGCCGTGGTCCGTGCGCTGGGTCATCATCAGCAGAGTCATCTTCTCCCGCGGGAAGTTGGCGAAGTAAACGCCCAGCCAGCCGTCCCAGCCGTATTCATCCATGCGGCTCAGCCCGGGATAACGCCCTGGGTCGCGCATAACCCGCATGAGCTTGCCATAGCTGAAACCGTCCAGGGAATTCCACACGTCCGCCAGGGGCTGGGGGCCCAGCTGAGGCGCGGTGAGGAAGCGCACGGTTTCCGGAGCCAGCAGCCGCCCGCCGGGGTAGCGCCCTTCCTCCAGAAGCATGGTGGCAAAAGCCGCATAATCGTCCAGGGTGGAGACAAGGCCGGCGCCGCCGGAAGCAAAGGCAGGCTCCTGGGTGTATAGCCCCACATCCAGATTTTGCCGCTCAAAGGGACGCAGGTTGCCCGGGCATTCATACACCTGGGCAAAGCGGGACCATTTTTCCGGCGGCACCCAGAAGGCGGTATCCTTCATGCCCAGGGGCCGGAAAATTTCCTCCTCCAGGAAGCGGGCAAAGGGCTTCTTTGCGGCTACCTCCACCACCGCGCCCAGCACGTCGGCGCAGGTGCTGTAACGGAAGTGCTCCCCAGGATGGAAGGCCAGGGGCAGCTGCCCCATACGGTTGCAGAATTCCACGGTGGACAGGCCTTCCCCGCGCTGGATGCGGGCGTCGTTTTCCGCAAACAGCGCCGCGGCAGCCCGCCCCGCGGGATCTTCTCCGGGATAGCAGAGCCCTGCGGTCATGCCCAGCAGGTCCATTACCGTAGCCGGACGCCGGGCGGGTTCCAGCCCGCCGTCGGTCATCACCTGCTGGTTTTTGAACCCCGGCAGAAAGGTTTCCACGGGTTCGCACAGGTCGATTTGTCCCCGCTCCGCCAGGAGCATTACCGCTACGGCGGTTACGGGCTTGCTTTGGGAGAACAGCCGGCAGATGGTGTCCCGGGCCATGGGCTTGCCCTGCTCCCGATCGGCCATGCCGGCGGCGGCATAGACTACCTCCGCCCCGTGACGCAAAACCAGCACGCTGGCTCCGGCCACCTCCTGGCGGGCTACCGCGTCCTCCATGCAAGCGGTGAGTTTCTCTTTCAGGGTCATTGTCATCAGCTTCCTTGCCGTTATCATTGGCGCTTGAACGCCGCGCCTGGGAAAAGTATAGCATACCCTGCCGGGGAATGAAAACGCGGCGGGAAATAAAAGAAGAAAAAATTTCTCCGGCCGGAAACATTTTCCACCCCTTGAACGTCTTATGGTTGTTTACAAGCGTAAACGGCCCGGAAGCCAGCACGCCCGGCGAGTTTTTTTTCCATGCCGCGGATTGGGGCTTTCCATTATGGGCAACCTCGTGTATAATAAATCAATAACACCGAAAGGGGGAGCGACTGTGCCGGACACCTTCGACACCACCAAACTGCAACCCATTCAGGAATCGGGTAACGAGGCGCAGGATATCCTCATGTACGTTTATCACGCCCTGGAGGCCAAGGGCTATGACCCCATCACGCAGATTGTGGGCTATATTATCTCCGGGGACCCTACGTACATCACCAGCCATAACCAGGCGCGGAGCATGATCTGCCGTCTGGAGCGGGATGAGATTCTGGAAGAGCTGGTGCGCTTCTACTTGGCGGGGCACGCGGGGCAGTGATGCGCCGGGTGCGGCTGGGCCGCTCCAGGCTGATGGTGTCCCCCCTGGCCCTGGGGACGCTGACCATGAGCCCCCTGCAAAAGGATTTTCCGCCCCAGCGCGGCGCGGAGCTGATTCTCTATGCCGCGGAGCAGGGCGTGAACCTCTTTGACACCGCCCAGTATTACGAAACCTACGAGCCGCTCCGGCTGGCGCTGAAACGCCGGCCGGATTTGCTTGTGTCCACCAAATCCTACGCCTATGACCGCGCAGGGGCGGAAGCGGCTTTCGAGGAGGCGCGCCATGCCCTGGATATGGATGTTATTCCCATTTTTCTCATGCATGAGCAGGAGGACCGGCTAACCCTGAAGGGGCACCGGGAAGCCTTTGACTTCTACCTGGAACAGAAGGCCAAGGGCAAGATCCTGGCGGTGGGCTTTTCCACCCACCGGGTAGCGGCGGTGGATTACGCGCCGCGGTATCCCGGGGTGGATGTGATTTTTCCGCTGATTAACGTCACCGGCGTAGGCATCCCCGACGGTACCCGGGACGAAATGGCGCAGGCCATTGCCCGGGCGCATTCCGGAGACATCGGCATTTACGCCATGAAACCCTTGGGAGGCGGGCATCTCATCGCCGATCCCCAGGAGGCCTTCGATTATCTGCGGGGGCTGGGCGCCGTTGACACCATCTGCGTGGGCGTGCAGTCCGAGGCGGAGCTGGATGTGGATCTATGCCTGGTGGAGGGGCGGGAGCCCCCCGCCGGAGCGCTGGCGCAAACGCGCCGGGAGCCCCGCCGCCTGATGATTCACGATTATTGCCGTGGCTGCGGACGCTGCGTAGCCCGCTGCCGCCAGGGCGCCCTGCGCCTGGAAAACGGAAAATGCGTCTGCGACCAGAGCAAATGCGTCCGCTGCGGCTATTGCGCGCCGGTATGCGAGGAGTTTTGTATCAAGGTTATATGAACGCTGATGGGGCGACGGCAAAAGCCGTCGCCCCCTCAGGCCGTGTTCCAGGGAAAAATTGGCGCAGAAACCGCGCCGGGAGCTTCATCGCAGCTCGGTTTCCTGGACGCATTGGCTTTTTATGCGGCCCACCAGGAATTGCAGGGCGTCGATCACATGGGGACGGATATCGCCCCCCAGCAGCACGTACATGATATCGTCGCCTACCTGCAAGTCGCCCTCGTTGAGCCACGCCCGCACATAGTATATTCCGGGCAGGCGGTAGGTCTCGGCAATGGCGGCCTCTACCCCCGCACGGTCATAGGAAAAGCGCATGCCCGTTACCGGCAGCGCGGAGGAATCGCCCTGGCGTACCAGCGCCTTGGGCGTTTCCCGTACCACGCCGTTGTGGGTCAGGTACATGCCGATTTTGGGCGCGGAAGGGTCCGCTTTGGCCTCTTTGAGCCAGGCGTCCATGGAAGGGGAAGGATTGCCCATTGTGCTACACCACCTATGCTTTGCTTTACCCGGCGCGGCCGGGCTTTCTATGCATTCGTTTCCGGGAGGGGATTTCCCTTTTTTCTTTGGCTTTTTCCTTGCGGGCGGATTGACAGCTTGCGGTCGCCTCCGGTATCATAAGTTTTGCAGCGAACAAAACAAAAGAGGCGGATAGAATGCAAAGGCTCAAGGCGTATCTGCGGAGCAACCGCGCCCTACTGGGCGCTATTTTTACCCTGGCCTGGCCGGCCATGCTGGAACAACTGCTGCAAACCGTGGTGCAGTATGCGGACTCGGCCATGGTGGGGCAGTTGGGCGCGCAGGCTACCGCGGCGGTAGGCCTAACCACCCCGGTGAACTGGCTGGTCAATTCCCCCATGTTTGCCATGGGCATCGGTTTCCTGGCATGCATCTCCCGCGCGCTGGGCGCCCGGGACAGCCGGACAGCCCGCGTGGCGGCGGGTCAGTCCATCTTTGCGGTGCTGATCCTGGGCACGGCGATGGGGCTAATCACGGTGGGACTCAGTCCGCTGATTCCCGGCTGGCTGAACGCGGCCCCGGAGATCCGGGAAATCGCAGGGCAATACTTCGCCATCGTGTCCCTGCCCATGCTGTTCCGCGCCTCAAGCATCATCTTTGCCTCGGCGCTGCGGGCTTCGGGGGATACCCGCACGCCCATGCTGGTGAGCCTTGCCATGAACGCCATCAATGTGGCGCTGAATTTTCTGCTGATTTTCCCCGGGCGGGAAATCTCGCTGCTGGGAATGCGCTTCTTTATGCCCGGAGCGGGGCTGGAGGTTACGGGCGCAGCCATTGCCACGGCGGTCTCCTACGTGGCCAGCGGACTGATGATGTTCCGGGCCCTGTGGCGCAGCCCGGCGCTCTCCCCCAAGGGGCAGCCTTTGCGCTGGGACCGCGCGGTCATGGGCCAGTGCGCCCGGGTGGGCGTGCCGGTGGTGTTTACCCGCATCGGGGTGAGCCTGGGGCATGTGGTGTTCCTCTCCCAGGTATCGGTGCTTGGCACGGTGTCCCTGGCGGCCCACTCCCTGGCGCTGACTACAGAGGAAGCCGTTTATCTGCCCGGCTACGGTATGCAGGCCGCCGCGTCCACCCTGGCGGGCAATGCCGTAGGCGAGGGCAGCGAAAAAAAGCTCATGGGCGTGAGCCGGCTGATTCTGCTCATTGCGGTGCTGCTGATGACCTGTACGGGCGCGCTGCTGTTCCTGTTCCCGGGGGTGATGCTCTCCCTCTTTACCCCTGACCAGGCAGTGATTGCCCAGGGCGTGGTGGTGCTGCGCATCATCGCCGTTACCGAACCGATTTATGCCGCCGGTATTATCTGGGAGGGCGTGTTCAACGGCGTAGGCGATACCCGCGCGCCCTTCGTCATTTCCATGAGTACCACCTGGGGGGTGCGCATCCTGCTAACCACGCTGTGCGTGCATGTGTTTCACTTGGGATTGCCCGCGGTGTGGATTTGCATGGCCCTGGACAATATTAGCCGGGCGGCGCTGCTGGGGGCGCGGTTCCTGGGAAAGCGCTGGAAGCGCGCCCTGCCCCTGACGGATGGCGACCTATGCGTCCGATAACCCCAGATACTGGCTTGCCAGGGCGAAGCGCAGGCCGTTCCACCGCAGCAGGTTAAACATGGTGCCCAGCCGGTCGGCATGGTACAATCCGCTGAGCTCCTGCGCGGCCAGCAGCTCCCAGCACCCGTTTCCCTGCCGGGAAAGGGGGACCAGGAGGCCCAGCGGGTCCGCCATGCCCTGGCGCGGGGCGGCGAGCTTGCCTTCCCCGTCGTACAGCGTTGCCAGGGCTTCGGGGTTTCGTAGGCAAAGCCGGTATTCCGCCTGATTGGCCCGGCTGTACACCTGCACCGCGTAATCGTCCGCATAGGTTATGTCGTATTGATAGGCGGCGTTGTAGACGGCGGTTTCAAACAGCCGCCGAAACCCCCGGTTCAGCCAACCGAATACCGTATAATATCCCGTGCCACCGCTACCACCGCTGTCCACGGAGGTCAGGATATCCAGGCCGTTCTGCCCGGTGAGGGGGCACAGGGTAAGCCGCGGATTGAATCCCGTATCCTCGGGCAGGGACAGGCGCGTTTCGCGGCAACTGGCTCCGTCCTGGATGCGGAGCTGAATGCCCTGCCATAGGCCGCCCGGTGTTTCCTGATAGCCGGAAAGCCATACCCGGTCGGGAATGCCGTCCCCGGTCACATCCCCCCGGGCCTGTGTGATGGTCCTTCTCCCGGTCATAGCCACGCTCCTCTCCGATTCCTTCAGCCTAGGGTATGCGCCCCGCGCAGCAAAACTGCCTGGGAAAGGGAAGCGGCAATTTCCCTCGCGGGCGGGGCCTTATGCCTGGGCGCGCAGCCCCATCGCCTGCTTGCGCAAGGCAGGGAAAATATGCTATACTGTGCCTGAGAAAAAAGCCCGCGCCGAAGCGGGAAATTTTTTTAGCGCATCCTGCAAATGCCAAATGGGTAAGGAGAGACATGCATGGGGGAGAAACCGGAAAAGTTTGCGTCCGTTACGCTCAAGCGCGGGCTGATACTGACGGCGGTACTGGCGGTGCTGCTGGCGCTTATGGGCTGGGTCATCGGGGAGGACTGGTCCCGGCAGAGCTATGAATCCGAGGCGTTGGCGCAAGGCTTCATGGCGGGAATGCCCGCCGACGGCGACGTGCTCCAGCAGGGGCTGACCGTGGACTGCGAGTATGTGGACGGCATCACGCTGGAAGTGGCCGCCGTGGGCAGCAAAGTGGCCGGCACGGCCCAGGTGGAGTTGTTTCAAGGGGAGCAGAATCTGTGGAGCCAGCAGGTGGACCTGGCTCAGGCGGTGCAGGGGGATAGCCTCACCCTGGACTTCCCGGAGGAAGCCCTGCGGCTCACCGGCAGCGACGTTATCCTGCGCGTGACCCTGGAGGCCGGGGAAACGAATCAGTTGCCGGCATTCTGGGTAGGGCAGGAAATCGACGCCGGGCGCTTTGCGCTGGATGCCGGCAACCTGGACCGACTGACGGTGAACGGCGAAGCCCTGCGGGGGCAGCTGTGCGTGTCTGTGCGGGGACATAGCCGGAGCAACGTGATGGCCTGGTACTGGCCCGGCTGCGCGCTGCTGGTGCTGCTGGCGGTGGGCATTACCCTGTGGTACGCCTGGAAAAAGGCGCACGGAAAACCGGGGCTCCTGTTGACGGTGGCCGAGCTCATGAGCCGCTACCGTTTCCTGCTGGAGCAGCTGGTGGCCCGGGATTTCAATACCAAGTACCGGCAGAGCCTGCTGGGCGCGCTGTGGAGCTTTTTGAACCCGCTGCTGACCATGTGCGTGCAGTACGTGGTGTTTTCCACAATTTTCAAGAATACGATTCCCAATTTTCCGGTATACCTGATGACCGGTATCATTCTTTTCAACTATTTTTCTGAAGCCACCAGCCTGGGCCTGGACTCCATTGTGGCGAGCAGCGCGCTGATTACCAAGGTGTACATGCCCAAGTATATCTATCCCCTCAGCCGGGTGACTTCGTCCCTGATTAACCTGGTGATTTCCTTTGTGCCCCTGCTGTTGATGATGGCGGTTACCGGCGTGCCCCTGACCAAGGCGCTGCTGCTTACGCCGCTGGTGGTGCTCTACCTGTTCCTGTTTGCCCTGGGAATGGCCATGATCCTGGCCACCATGAACGTGTTTTTCCGGGACACGCGCTTTCTCTGGGGCGTGGTGGTGCTCATGTGGACCTACCTGACGCCCATCTTCTATCCGGAGAGCATCATCCCCGCGCAGCTGATTACCCTGTACCACATGAATCCCATGTATCAATTCATCTATTTCATGCGGTGCATTACCCTGGGCGGGGTATCGCCCACCCCGGTGACGTACCTGTACTGCACCCTGTGCAGCGTGGTGCCGCTTTTGCTGGGACTGTGGGTATTCAAGAAGAATCAGGACCGGTTCGTGTTCTATCTGTAAAGGGCGGAGGGGTACAATGGCGGATATTATGATACGGGTGGATCACGTGACCATGGACTTCCGCATGGACGTGAACCATACCACCAATTTGAAGGAATGGGTCATGAACGCCCTGCAAGGCAAGCGGAAGATTGAGCGGTTCCGCGCCCTGGACGATGTTTGTTTCACCGTGGAGCGGGGAGAGGTCCTGGGCCTGGTGGGCAGCAACGGCGCGGGAAAGAGCACCGTGCTCAAGGTCATCAGCGGCATCTATAAACCCACCTCCGGGGTGGCGCGCACCCAGGGCCGGGTGGTGCCCATGCTGGAGCTGGGCTGCGGCTTCGACATGGAGCTGAGCGGCCGGGAGAATATCCTGCTCAACGGCGCAATCCTGGGATACAGCAAGGAGTTTCTCACCGAGCGCCTTCAGGAGATCATTGATTACAGCGAGCTGGGGGAGTTTATCCAGATGCCCCTGAAAACCTATTCTTCCGGCATGCTGGCCCGGTTGGCGTTCTCCGTGGCCACGGTGGTAAAGCCGGATGTGCTGATTGTGGACGAGATTCTGGCGGTGGGGGACGAGCGCTTCCAGCGCAAGAGCCGGGAACGGATGATGGAGCTCATGAGCGGCGGCACCACGGTGCTTTTCGTCAGCCACAATCTGGAGCAGATTCGGCAAATGTGCGATCATGTGGTCTGGCTGGATCATGGCAAGGTGCGCGCCTTCGGGCCCACGGAGGAGATTTGCCAGCAGTACGCCCAGGCCATGGCATAAAGCGGCAGAGCGGCCCTTCCCGGCGAACGGGAAGGGCCGCTCTGACTGTCGAAAAAGCCCAGGGAGGTGTCAGAGGGGTCGTTGCGTCGTTCGCAATGCGTTGCAAACAGGACGCCGGGAAAGGAGAAAGCGTTCCCTTTTGCCACAAAAGCGCTTCCATGGCCTGCTTTGCGCTTTTTGCGGAAAGTTTACAAACTATTCAGGAAATCCTAAGCAAATGCACCTTGACAGCCCCGCGGACTCATTCTATGATGAAATGGATAATATGGGAAAAAACCCTTTTTTGGACGAAAGCATGGGCGCGGGGGCGCTCAGGGAGGATGAGGAGCGTTGATCTCAACGGTGTTCTGGGACTGGAACGGCACCCTTGTGGCGGACGTGCCTCTGGTGGTGCGGGTGAATAATCAGGTCTTTGCCCGTCATGGCCTTCGCCTGACGGATGAGGAGGAGTACCGCCGGCTGTTTGGCTTTCCGGTAAAGGATTATTATGAAAAAATGGGCGTTCCCGAGGAGATGTATTATCGCATTGCGGGCGAATGGTCGCAGGCGTATCATGAACAGTTTCCCGGTACGCCCCTGACGCCTTATGCCGTGGAAACAATCCGGCGGCTCCGCGGCGCGGGATTGCGTATGGTGATCCTTTCCGCTTCCAAGGAGACGCTGCTCCGGGAGCAGCTGGCCCAATATCCCGATTTGACCGGATGCTTCCACCAGGTGCTTGGACTCACGGACGTTTATGCGGTGAGCAAGGTGCAGCGGGGCGTGGATTTTCTGCGGGAAAGCGGTATTCCGGGAGATGAGGCGGTGTTCCTGGGGGATACGCTCCATGATGCGGAGGTGGCGCAGGCCATGGGTTGCCGGTGCCTGCTGATCGCCGGCGGCCATCAAAAGGAAGAGACCTTGCGCGCTTCCGGCGCTACGGTACTGCCTTCCTTGCGGGAAGCGGGAGATTGGATTCTGAGGGAGGCGCGGCCATGAAGCGGGAGAAAGTCGCGCCGGTAACCCCGGAAGACCTGCCGGAAACGCCTGCCACCGGTTTGACGGAGGCCGAAGCCGCCCGGCGCGCGGAGCTGGGGCTGGATAACCGGCACAAGGCGGACGCGGGCAAATCCATAGGGCAGATTCTGGCAAGCAATTTCTTTTCCTTATTCAATATGCTGAACTTTGCTTTGGCGGCCTGCCTGGTTCTGGTGGGGTCCTACCGGAATATGCTGTTCCTGGGCGTGGTGTTTTCCAATACGCTTATCGGCACGGTGCAGGAGCTGCGGGCCAAACGGACCCTGCAGCGGCTGAAACTGCTCAACGCGCCTGCAGCCCGGGTATTGCGGGAGGGGCAGGAAAAGACTTGCCGCATGGAGCAGCTGGTGCTGGGCGACCTGGTGGTGGCCCGGGCCGGGGACCAGATCCTGGCCGACGGCCAGGTGGTGGAGGGGCATGGCGCGGCCAATGAGTCCCTGCTCACAGGGGAAAGCGACGCCATCATCAAGGCGCCCGGGGACGAGCTGCTTTCCGGCAGCTACCTGATGGAAGGCAAGCTGCTCTACCGCTTGATCCGGGTAGGCGCGGAAAGCTATGCCGCGCGGCTCATCCGCGAAGCCAAGGCCATCAAGCCGCCCAAATCCGTGCTGATGACGGACCTGAACCGCCTGGTGCGCCTGGTGAGCATGCTGCTGTGCCCACTGGGAGCGCTGCTGTTCCTCAAACAGTTCTATTTGTCCCATATGCCGCTTACGGAGGCGGTGCCTACCACCGTAGCCGCCATGATTGGCATGATTCCCGAGGGGTTGATTCTTCTGACCAGCGTGGCGCTGGCGGTGGGCGTGGTACGCCTGGGACGCCAAGGGACGCTGGTGCAGGAACTTTATGGCATTGAAACCCTGGCCCGGGTGGACACCCTGTGCCTGGACAAGACCGGCACCCTTACCAAGGGGGACATGGCCCTGGAACGGCTGGAGCCAGTGGGGCGCCAGGAGGCGGACATGCGCCGGGAGCTGGGGCGCTTTCTGGGCGCTTTTGACGATCCCACCCCCACGCTGGAAGCGCTGCGCCGGAGCATTTCCCCCGTGAAGGCGGAAGTAACCGCCACGCTCCCCTTTTCTTCCGCGCGGAAAAAGTCCGCCGCCACCTTTGGGGATGGCACAACGCTGGTGCTGGGCGCGCCCTCCTTTGTGCTGGAGGGGGAAATGCCTGCCATGGTGCGCAAGCGGATAGAAGCCGCCGCCGGGGAAGGGTTGCGGGTGCTGCTGCTGGCCCGGGCCAGAGGCGTTATCGAGGGGGAAAACATTCCGGGTCCGCTGGAGGTTCTGGGCCTGTGCTGCCTTTCCGACGTGATCCGGGGAAACGCCGCGGATACCCTGGCATATTTCCGCCGTCAGGGAGTCACCGTAAAGGTCATCAGTGGGGACGATCCCCGCACCGTAGCGCACATTGCCCGCCGGGTGGGCCTGGAGGGCTGGGAAAACGCCGTGGACGCCACTACCCTGCAAGATGGTGCGGCGCTGGCGGAAGCTGCCGAACGCTACGCGATTTTTGGGCGGGTAACGCCTGCGCAGAAGCGGGAGCTGGTGGAGGCTATGAAGGCTGCCGGGCACAGCGTGGCCATGACCGGCGATGGCGTGAACGATATTCCTGCGCTGAAGGCGGCGGATTGTTCCATTGCCATGGCTGGCGGCTCCGACGCCGCCAAGAATGCCGCTCAGCTGACCCTGATGACCGCGGACTTCGCCGCCATGCCCATAATTGTGGGCGAGGGGCGGCGGGTTATCAACAATATCACCCGGGCCGCGTCCCTGTTCCTGGTGAAGACGCTGTATTCCTTCCTGCTGTCAGTGCTGATGCTGTTCCTGCCCCTGGCCTATCCTTTCCAGCCGGTGCAGCTGACGCTGATTAGTTCCCTCACCGTGGGCATCCCCTCCTTCTTCCTGGCCCTGGAGCCCAATCAGGAGCGGGTGCGGGGCAGCTTTCTGGAGACGGTGCTCAAGCGGGCGCTGCCTGGCGCGGTGGCTGTGGCGGTGTGCTCCACTCTAGCCATGGCCAGCAGCCGCCTTTTCGGCTTGACCCTGGATGTGGACAATACCCTGGCCTTTCTGGTGACTGCCCTGGTGGGCATGCTGGTGCTCCTGCGGGTGTGCCTGCCCCTGACCCTGCGCCGGGCCGTGCTGATTGCCGTCATGGCCGCGGGGATGGCCGGCGGTGTGGTTTTCGCGGGGAAGGTATTTTTCCTGGCGCCGTTGCAGGGCGTCGCCATAGGGATCGCGTTGGGGCTCTGCGCCCTGGCGGTGGGAATCATGTTCCTGGTGGACGGCCTGATGAAGCGCGCGGAAAAGCAGCGCGCGGTTTCCAAGGCTGCGGGATAAGCGCGAAGGCCGCGGGCAGAAATGCCTGCGGCCTTTTTTTCAGGTCGCGGCTGGTTTCACCTGCGCGGCGCAAAGATAAATGCGAATGGATTAGCGGTATATCTTGTTGGCACCACAAGATATTGTAGGAATAAACGAACGATAAAATTTATATGCGGGATATCGTTCACAGCACAGAGGGCGTAAAAAACTTAAAAAATTTTGAAAAAAGGTATTGACAAAGCGGGGATGATTTGATAAAATATACAAGCTCCTTGCGAGAGGGGCGCCGAACCTTGAAAACGATACAGAGAGAGACG
>CAZINY010000054.1:0-20074 GCA_964540735.1 uncultured Oscillospiraceae bacterium | reverse complement strand
AAGTATGGGGCCGAAGGGGTCCAGGGGGCGATCGGAAAGCCCCCTGGTCGCGCCCACAGGCGCGAAATCCTCTGTGCCTGCAAGCGCAAGAAACCAATGGACCCCTTGCAAAAAATGAAGCAAAAACCGTTCTCAACAGCCTGAGCCCGCCCGGAAAAACCAGGCGGGCTCAGCGTGGCAATTTACACCGCTTATTTGTCGTAATTTACCACCAGGGAGAAATCAGGCGCCTTCAGAGAAGCGCCGCCAATGAGGCCGCCGTCGATCTCAGGCTGCGCCATGAGACCCTTGACGTTCTTGGGATTCATGCTCCCGCCGTACTGAATGCGGATCTTGTCCGCCACATCCTGGCCATACTTGCGGGCAACGGCCTTGCGGATAACCCCGATGGTTTCGTTGGCCTGCTCGTCCGTAGCGGTCAGGCCGGTGCCGATCGCCCAAACAGGCTCATAGGCAATGACCACCTCGGCCACCTGCTCGCCAGTCAAACCGGTCAGCGCGATCAGCGTCTGGTACTCCACCAGCGCGTCGGTATAACCGGCTTCCCGCTCGGCCTTCATCTCGCCCACGCAGAGAATAACCTTCAAACCGGCCTTTACCGCAGCCAGCACCCGCTGGTTGACCGTGGCGTCGGTCTCGCCGAAATACTGCCGGCGCTCACTATGGCCAATGATGACGTATTCCACGCCGGCAGCCTTGAGCATATCGGCGCTCAACTCGCCGGTATAGGCGCCGGACTCCTTCCAGTGGACGTTCTGCGCGCCCAGATGGATGTTGCTGCCCGCAGCGGCAGCCTGCACGGCGGCAAAATCCACCGCGGGAACGCATACCACTACGTCGCAGGAAGCATCCTTGACCAGGGGCTTCAGCTCCTCCACCAGGGCAGCCGCCTCGGCAGGCGTTTTGTTCATTTTCCAGTTACCGGCAATAATCGCCTTACGCATGATCCCATTCCTCTTTCTCTGTAAAATCGGCACAGGGCCAGAAAATCGCAGGAGGAGGCTTTCCGCTCCGAAAGCCCGCCTCCTGCGCAGTTTTGCTTACTTCTCGTCCAGGCAGGCAACGCCGGGCAGGGTCTTGCCTTCCAGGAACTCCAGGGAAGCGCCGCCGCCGGTGGACACATGGGTCACCTTGTCGGCAAAGCCCATCTGCTCAATGGCCGCCGCGCTGTCGCCGCCGCCGATGATGGTAACGCCCTGGCACTCGGCCATGGCCTTGGCAATGGCGCGGGTACCCACGGCGAAGTTGTCAAATTCAAACACGCCCATGGGGCCGTTCCATACCACGGTGCCGGCGTTGACCACTTCGTTGGCGAAAATGACCCGGGTCTTGGGGCCGATATCCATGCCTTCAAAATTCTCGGGGATTTCCTTGGAATGCACGGTAATCCGCATGCAGTCGTTGGAGAAGCTGTCGCCGGCCTCGTTGTCCACAGGCAGAAGGAGTTTTACCTTCTTGGCCTTGGCCTTTTCCATGAGCTCCTTGGCCAGCTCCACCTTGTCCAGCTCAAGCAGGGACTTGCCCACATGGCCGCCCATGGCGACCTGGAAGGTGTAGCTCATGCCGCCGCCGATAATCAGGGTATCCACCTTTTCCAGCAGGTTGTTGATCACGCCGATCTTATCGGAAACCTTCGCGCCGCCCAGTACCGCCACAAAGGGACGGGCCGGATCTTCCAGCGCCTTGCCCATGATGGACAGCTCCTTGCCGATGAGGTAACCGGCCACGCAGGGAGAAAGGAACTTCGTTACGCCCTCCGTGGAGCAGTGCGCCCGATGGCAGGAACCGAATGCATCGTCCACATAGCAATCCGCCAGAGAAGCCAGCTCCTTGGAGAATTCCTCCACGTTCTTGGTCTCTTCCTTGCGGAAGCGGGTATTCTGCAGCAGCACCACGTCGCCATCCTTCATGGCGGCCACGGCGGCCTTGGCCTTCTCGCCCACCACGTTGTCGTCGTCGGCGAAAACCACGTGCTTGCCCAGGTAATCGGAGAGGCGCTCCGCCACGGGCGCAAGGGAGAATTTCGCTTCCGGGCCGTTCTTGGGCTTGCCCAGGTGGCTGCACAGGATTACCTTACCGCCGTCGGCGATCAGCTTCTTGATGGTGGGCAGCGCCGCCACGATACGCTTGTCGCTGGTAATCTTGCCGTCCTGCATGGGGACGTTGAAGTCGCAGCGAACCAGAACCCGCTTGCCGGCAACCTGAATGTCATCAATCGTCTTCTTGGCCATGGTGCACACTCCTTTGATTCTGTTACTTCATGTGAATTCTATTGCCAACGGTTCCAGCACAGAGCGCCGGAAGCCGTGCAATCAACCGGATAACCCCATCAGGCGCAGCATCTCCTGCGCCGCGCCTTCGTCCGTGACCAGCATGGCGTGCCTGTACCGTTTGAGCACCGCCAGCATGGCTTGTCCCTTTCGGCGGCCGGCCGCCACCGCCACCATCTGGCAGGAGGGCGGCAGACGGGTAAGATCCACGCCCACGCTGGAGGCGCTATACAGGCAATTGCCTTCCGCGTCAAAGTAGTAGCCGAAGGCCTCCGCCACCGCGCCCTGCTCCATGAGCTGCCTGAGCTGCGGCATGGACATCTGCCGGTTTCGCGCCATATCGTCCGCGCGGCCAATACCGTGCAGCACCACATCCGCGCGCTGCAACCGTTCCAACGCTTCCTTGACCTCCGGCAGCTTGCTCATTTCCTGCATGGCCGCCGCGTCCATATGGTCGGGCAGGTGAATGAGCCGATGATGGCCGCCGATTTTCCGGGCAATCTCCGCGGCCAGCGTATTGGCCTGGGTTTCCACGGCGCGCCCCATGCCGCCCCGGGCAGGAACCACCATGACGTTCATGGGCGTCGGGGACTGCATGAAATGGGCCACCTGCGCCATGGTAGCGCCGCCGGTCACCGCCAGGGTGCTCCCGCTTTGCAGCAGGGAACGCACGCGCTGCGCCGCCACGCGGCCGATATCCTGGAGTACGTGGTCGTCCTGATCCAGATCCCCGGCCACCACGTACACCCGGTTAATATGCAGCGCCGCGGCCAACTGCGTTTCCAGCGCCGCAAGGCCGCGCATGGCGCGGCTGAACTCCCGGGCGCTGGGAAGCACGCTTTCGGCTTTGGCCGTCAGCGTCATGCCGGCAGCGTCCAGGTTGATGAAACCTTCCTCCTTAAGAAATGCCGCCACGGAACGGATTTCCCGCTCCGGCAGGTTCAACCGGGCGGCCAGTTGCCGCCTTCCCACCGGAGCCAGCGCGGCAATCCGCTCCAGCACCAGGGCCCGGCGCGCCATTTCTGCAGCAAGATCCGGGCCGAGCTGCCGCATCAGCGCCAGGAAATCCTCCTGCATGTATAGCATCCTCCTTCGCGGGCCTTCCTGCGCCCCAGCGGTCCGTTTATGTCCCGATTATTTTACCATATTCCGGCGGCTTCCGCAAGTACCGCCGCCAGGTTTGTGAAATTTCTGCTTTTTAGGGGTACATACAACGCCTGCCGCATAGATTGCTCCAGGGAGGTAGGACAATGGTACAGGTCAATTTGCGTTTGATTGCATTGCTGGCGGCCATCGCGGCCGCGCTCTATCTGCTCAGCCGGTTTTATCGTCCCGACACGCCCGCAGGGCGGGCCATGGAGCGCCTGCTGCTGGGGCTGGCGCTGCTGCTTTGCTGGAACGGCGCTTTTTCCGCCCACCGCCTGGGCATCAACCTGCTCTCCATGTATACGGCGGGAACCCTGGGATTGCCGGGCGCCTGCCTGCTGCTGGCGCTCAAACTGCTTTAGACCTGGACGACCTCCGTATGCTCCACGGCTTCACGAATCAGTTCGTCCAGCTCCAGCCTTCCCTCCCCCAGCGCAATCTTTTCCATCTTGGGATGCGTGGCGGGATGACGGGGTGTAAAGACGGTGCAGCAGTCTTCATAGGGCAAGGACGACGTTTCAAAGGTGCCGATTTTCCGGGCAACCTCGATGATTTCTTCCTTGTCCGAACCGATGAGCGGACGGAAAACAGGCATGGAAACCACGCTGTCGGTTACGCCCAGGGCTTCCATGGTCTGGCTGGCCACCTGGCCGATGCTTTCGCCCGTAATCAGCGCCATGCTTTCGGTTTTGCGGGCAATCTGCTCCGCAATGCGCATCATACACCGGCGCATGATGAGCGTGGTATATTCCTCGGGACACTTTTCATGGATTTCCATCTGAATGCGGGTAAAGGGCACAATATGCACCCGGATTCCGCAGCAGCTTTCCGACAGGATGCGCGCCAGATCCAGCACCTTCTCCTTGGCCCGATCGCTGGTATAGGGATAGCTATGGAAATGCACGGCGTTGATCTTCACCCCGCGCTTGGCGATCATCCACCCCGCCACAGGACTGTCGATGCCGCCGGAGAGCAGCAGCGTCGCCCGTCCATTGGTTCCTACGGGCATGCCGCCCACCGCAGGCACCACCCGCACATACAGATACGCCTTGTCCCGAATCTCCACGTTCAGCCGGTAATCCGGCGCATGAACGTCCACCCGCAGTTGCGGGCAATGCTCCAGGATATAGCCGCCCATTTCCCGGTTGATCTCCCCGCTGTCCATGGGATAGCGCTTATCGCTGCGCCGGGCATAGACCTTGAAACTGCCCGTCAGCCCCGCCATCATGGCGCATGCCTGGCGGCACAGCGCTTCAAAGTCCTCCTTCTCCATTTCCACGGCAGGGCAGACGCTGTGCACCCCAAACACCTTCGTTACCCGGCGGATGCACTCCTCCTGATCCGTATAATCGCTGACAAATACCCGGCTGTCGTGCAGCCATACCTGGCCGTCCACCGGCCGCGTCGCGAAACGGATCTGCTTCACCAGCTCCTTCATAAAATAGGGGCGGTTCAATCCTTTCAGAAAAATTTCGCCGAAGCGAACCAGCAGCAGTTCCCGCATGGTTTCAATCCTTTCTTATCGTCTAACAAACCGGCTCAGCAGCGCCCAGTGCGCCGCCAGGCGATCCGCCGTATAGGTCATTTCTTCCTCCGTAAGCCCAGGGCACAGGCTGAAGCGCAGGGCGCTGTCAATGCGGTTGGCAGGCAGCCCCATGGCCGTCAATACCCCCGAGAGCTTTTGCTTTCTGCTGGCGCAGGCGGAACCGCTGGACACATAGATTCCGTCGCCTTCCAAGGCGAAAAGCATGGTCTGGCTGCGCACCGGCGGAAAGGAAACGTTCAGGATATGCGGCGCGCAGGCGGCGTCGCCCAATGCCGGGCCGTTCAGGCACGCGCCAGGAATGCGCTGCCGTATCAGCTCCCACAGCAGGCGTTTGTTTTCCATCATTTCCTCCGCCGCGCCGGCGGGATAGGCGCGCACGGCTTCCCCCAGGCCCAGTATGCCCGGCGTATTCTCCGTACCGGAGCGGAAGCCTTCCTCCTGCCCGCCGCCAAAAAGCAGGGGACTGACGCGAAAATCCTTCCGAAGGATCAGTCCCCCCACGCCCTTGGGACCGTGAATTTTGTGCCCGCTAAAAGCGTAGGACTGGATGCCAAGCCCCTTGAAATCCAGCGGCACGCGCAGGAATCCCTGCACGCCGTCCACATGGATAGCCGCCTGGGGACACCGCGCATCCCGCAGGCGCGCAAGCTCCGCCAGGGGCTGAATGGCTCCGGACTCGTTGTTCACCTGCATACAGCCGATCATACGCACATCCTGGTCCATGTGCGCCTCCAGCCACGCCAAATCCGCCGTACCGCTTTCCGTTACGGGAATTTCCTCCACGCGATGGCCCAGGCGGCGGATTTCCTCCTCGCAGGCCAGCACCGCAGGATGTTCCACGCACAAGATCAGCACGCGACCGGGCTGTTTCACCGTGCGCAAATGTCCCAGCATCGCCAAATTATCCGCTTCCGTTCCGCCGGAAGTAAAAATCAGCCGCTGCCCCTGGGCGTTCACCGCTTTCAGGCAATCGGCGCGAGCGGCCGCCACGCGCTTCTCCGCCTCCATGGCAGGCTTGTAAAGGGCGGAGGGATTGTGCCAGCCGGTTTCCATGGCCTCACGCATAACAGTGACCACCCGCGGAAACGGCCGGGTGGTCGCGCTATTATCCAGGTAGACTTGCATGGCGTTACTCCTGATAGGCTCCGCGCGGCAGATACTGCTTGATGTAGCCCACCATTTCCTCGCTGGGCTCCAGGATGATCACGCGCTTGTTGTTATCCTTCTGGAAATAGAAGAAGTACAGCTGGCTTCCGCGATTGAGGAACCAATTGCTCTTCTTTACGTTGGGCATGGTAATGTAACGCTGGAAGGAAGCGCCGCTCACGGGACCAAAGGCGTCCACGTTCCGCACCTTGAGGCTGCCCAGGCTCTTGCGCTTTTGGTTATTGAACACCATGGCAAAGTCCAAATCGCCGTTGGTAAAGGTGTATTCGTATTCCGTGCGGAGACGGTCCCGGTACAGGAACAGCGCCACGGCCACGCCGGCGTTGATCAGCACCACGATCAGCGCGGGAAGGGAGAACTCATAAAACAGCATTTGCAGCATCATCACCGCATACAGCGCCGCCAGAATCATGACCACCATGGACACGGCGAAAAGTATCTCGTTGATGACGCGGTTCTTTTTTACCACGATCTCTTCCAAAAAGCGATCCATAGGTTACACCCTCCATTTTTTTGGTTTTACCAGATGAGAAAACCAATCGTAGTCAGCACGCCGATTATCACGCCTCCCAGGACCTCCAGGGGGGTATGACCAATCAGCTCCTTCAGGTCGTCGTCGGAAATGGGTTTTCCATTGACGAACACGTTGCGCAGGATCTCGTTGATCACCTGCGCCTGGGTGCCGGTTTCCCGCCGAACGCCCATGGCATCGTACATCACGATAACCGCCAGGGTAAACGCAATGGCAAAGGCAACGGACTGGAATCCCGCCGTAAAACCGGTCATCAGCGCCAGCGCCACCACGAAAGAGGTGTGGGACGACGGCATGCCGCCCGAACCGAAAAAGCGGCGCCAGTTCAATTGCTTCTCCAGCAGCAGATAGGTGGGAATCTTCAGCACCTGCGCGATGAACCAGGATACCAACGAGCAGATGAGCACCTCGTTTTGCAACAGTTCCGTAAGGTTATGCAATCCCTTCCCTCCCCCGGCACGCGAATCCTGTGCTTTATTGTACCCTTGTTAGGGTGCTTTGCGCAAGAGCTTTCAAAAAATTCGCACTTTCTTCAAAAATGGACAAGGCGTCCACCGCCAAACGGATGTGCTCCGCGGCTTCCTCCCGGGTGCGCTCCACGCCCACGCAGGCAGGCCAGGTCAGTTTTCCCTGCGCCGCGTCCATCCCGGTATTTTTCCCCAGAAGCGCCGGGTCGCCTTCCAGGTCCAGCAAATCGTCCACCATCTGGAAGGCCAGGCCCAGGTGGTAGCCGTATTGCCGTCCAGCATCCAGCTGCTCCTTTCCGGCCCCCGCCAGAATCAGCCCTGCTTCCATGGGCGCAGTAAGCAAATCCGCCGTTTTGTGGGCATGAATGTACGATACCTTCTCCAGGGTTGGCGCCGTGCCCTCCAGGGTTACGTCCATGGTTTGCCCTGCAATCATGCCGGTGACCCCCGCCCGGCAGGCAATCACCGCAGCGGCGCGAAGCCCCGTCAGGCTTCCCGATGCCGCCGCGTCCCGCAGCATCAGCTCAAAGGCGGCATTCAGCAAACCGTCCCCCGCCAGAATCGCCACCGCTTCTCCAAAGCGCACATGATTGGTAGGCTTGCCCCTGCGCAAATCATCGTTGTCCATGGCGGGAAGATCATCGTGGATCAAACTGTACGTATGAATCATTTCCAGGGCGCAGGCATAGGGCAGCGCCGGAGTTACATCGTCCCGCAGCAGCCCATAGGCCGCCAGCAGCAGCACAGGACGCAGGCGCTTGCCCCCCGCCTCCAGGGAATACAGCATGGCTTCATGCAGCTTGTCCGGCATCGCTCCCAGGCTTTCCAGGCTGGCAGCCAGGCTCCCGTTCACCAGGCGTTCCAGTTCCTCGTAGGTCATGCTTCCTCCTCGGGAACGCCGCCGTCCCCCAGCACCGTCATCCGCTGCTTCATCCCGGCCAGTTCCTTCTCCATGGCGGCAATCAGTTTCAGCCCCGCCTCGTAATCCTTCAGCGCTTCCTCAAGGGGCTGTCCCCCCGCCTCCATGCGGACCAGGACTTCCTCCACCTGGCCAAGCTGTTCCTCAAAGCTCGCTTTCTTTTTCGCTGCCATGCAAACTCTCCTTCTCTACGCGAACGCCCACCGGGCCGTCCCGAAAGCGCAGGGTCAACGCCTGAGCCCTGCGCGCGGCCTGGGCGGAAGTCACGGGCGCGCCCCGGCGCAACACCAGCGCGTAGCCTCGACCCAGCACCGCCATGGGCCCCAAGGCTTCCAGTTTCGCCTTCTGGCGCGCTACCTGCGCCTGCGCTTCATCCATACGCCGGGTCATGATCCCGCGAATGCCCGCTTGCAGCGCCGTCAGGCGATGCTCCTGCGCCGCCAGGCGCTGTACGGGATGGCAGGCGGTCAGGCGGATCCGCAAGCTGCTCAGCGTCTGCTGCCGCTGCAAAATCCGCTGCAGCAGCGCCTGCGCAAGCTGGCGGCGCAGCGCGGCAAGCTGCACCCGCAACTCCGCGCGATCCTGCACCGCAAGCTCCGCCGCCATGGAGGGCGTCGCGGCCCGCACATCCGCGGCAAAGTCCGCCAGGGTTACGTCCGTTTCATGGCCCACGGCGGAAATGACCGGCACGGGGCTTTCCGCAATGGCGCGCACCACGCATTCTTCATTAAAGGCCCACAAATCTTCCAGCGAACCGCCGCCCCGGCCGGTGATAATCACATCCACGTCCGGCAGGGAACCGGCCCGGCGAAGCGCGGCGGCAATCTCCTCCGCCGCTCCCTCCCCCTGCACCCGCACGGGAAACAACAGCAGCGGAACAGACGGATTCCTCCGGGCGGAAACGGTGCGTATATCATGGAGCACCGCCCCCGTGGGCGAAGTCACAACGGCGATTTTTCGCGGCACCAGGGGCAGCGGCCGCTTTTTCCCCGCGTCAAAGAGCCCTTCCCGCGACAGCCGCGCTTTCAGCGCTTCAAACCGGGCGTAGAGCGCCCCCATGCCATCGGGACGCATGGCCTGCACGTACATCTGATAAGCCCCGCCCTGCACATACAGGCTGACGCTGCCGGAAACAATCACCGCCATGCCGTCCACGGGATGCAGCGAAACGCCCGTGTTGTACTGGCGGAACATCACGCAGTTGATCCGGCTCTGCTCGTCCTTCAGCGTGAAATACCAGTGTCCCGAGCTGTGTCGCTTGAAATTGCTGATTTCCCCCCGCAGGCGCAACCCCTGCAGCATGGGGTCCGCCGCCAGGGAACGGCGGACGTACTCGTTCAGGTCGCTGACGGAAAGTATCCATTCCCGTTCCATCACTCCACCGTTCTTTCAGCGGCTTCCACGGTGTTTTCCAGCAGCATGGTAATGGTCATGCGGCCCACGCCCCCCGGCACAGGGGTAATCCAGGCGGCGATCTCCTTCACGGCGTCAAAGTCCACATCGCCTACCACCTTGCCGTCCACCCGGTTAATCCCCACGTCAATGACCACCGCTCCTGGCTTGACCATGTCGGCGGTAATAAAGCGCGGCTTGCCCACCGCCGCCACCAGCACATCCGCCCGGCGGGTATGCTCCGCCAGGTTCCTGGTACGGGAATGGCACAGCGTCACCGTGGCGTTCTGCTGCAAAAGCAGCATGGCCATGGGCTTGCCCACGATGTTGCTCCGTCCCACAACGACGGCTTCCTTGCCCGTCAAATCCATCCCCGTGCGGCGGATCATCTCCATTGCGCCCTTGGGCGTGCAGGCCACCACGCCGTTTTGACCGGTGAACAGCTTACCCGCGTTCATCATGTGAAAGCCGTCCACATCCTTTTCAGGCGCAATGCGCGCCAAGGCGGCGTTCTCATCCAGGCCGGCCGGCAGGGGGAGTTGCACCAGAATCCCATGAATGGACGAATCGGCGTTGAGCCGGTCAATCTGCTCCTCCAGTTCGCGCTGCGCGGCGGTCTCCGGCAAGCGGATGGTAACGGAGTGTATTCCTACCTGGGCGCACCCCTGGCCCTTGTTCCTTACATAAATCTGGCTGGCCGGGTCCTCGCCCACCAGAATGACCGCAAGCCCGGGCGTAACGCCCCGCGCTTTGAGCGCCTCCACGCGAACGGCGAGTTTTTCGCGCAGCTCCGCGGACATGATTTTCCCATCCAGCAACTGTGCAGCCATAGCGAGCGTCCTCCTTGCGTTTTTTTTCCTTGGGCGACACGGATTCATGGTTTCTCTTTCAGGAGCTTCGCGCCGATGCGCGCCGCCCCCACGGCGTTGTCCCCGCTGTATTCAGGCCGGCCGAAATACAGGCGCAGGCCGCGGTCCAGCTTGGCCGCGCGGGCCGTCGCCAGCTCCCGGAACAGCGCCGAGGACGCCACGCCGCCCGCCAGCAGGGCTTGGCGCAGCCCCGTTTCTCTGGCGCCGGCAACCACCATGCGGGCCACCGTACGCGCCAGCACGTCATAGACTTCCCGGGCAATGTCCGCGGGCGGAAGCGACTTGGCGTCAATCCATCGCTGAAGCTGCGTCTCCGCCCCGGAGAGGTGGCAACGCAAATCCCCGCGCTCCATGCTCACAGGAAGCCGCGCCTGGGAAACGCCTTGCCGCGCAAGCTCCTCCAGGTGCGGCCCGGCGGGAAAAGGCAGCCCCAGCGCCACGCCGACCCGGTCCACCACCTGTCCCGCGTGCAGGTCCGCGCTTCCGCCCAGCAAGGTAACGTGTTCCCTGTCGTAGGCCAGCAGCTCCGTGGTTCCTCCGGAGAGATGCAGGGCCAGCAACGGCCCTTCCTGCACGCCTGCATCCACCAGCGCCGCCTCCAAATGGCCCCGCTGATGGTCGGATGCAAAGCAAGGGACGCCCAGCAGCGCGGCCAGACCGCGCGCCTGGGCATCCCCCGCCTGAAACACCGGCATATAGGAATTATCTTCTTCCCTGGGCTTTATCGAAGCGCAAACAGCGGCGATGCGCCGCCCGCGTATACGCTGCGCCAGCTCTTCCATCAAGCCGGGCAACTGCCGCACATGGATAAACACGGCCTCGCTCTGCCGGAGCCCGCGCTCTCCCTGGGGTACGGGCAACAGCCGTCGGCAGCTGGCCACAGGCCGCCCCGCCAAATCCACCGCCGCCACGGAAGTGGTATAGCAACTGGTATCAAAGCCCAGCGCCACCGCGTCGTCCATCATTGCGCAGCCTCTTTTTCCCGCAGGATCGTGCCCAGCACGCCGTTGATAAAGCGTCCACTGGCCGGTTCGGAATACCGGTTCGCCAGTTCCACCGCCTCGTTGACGGCCACGCTTCCCGGCACATCCGCCTCATAGAGAATTTCATAGGTAGCCAACCGCAGAATCGTCAAGTCCACCATGGGCATGCGCTCCAAGGTCCAATCCACGCTGGCGGCGGCGATTTTCTCATCCAGCTCCTGCAAATGCGCCATTACGCCGTCCAGCACCCGGGTAATATAGGCCCGGTCCGCCTGACCGGGTTCCGTCTGCCGGACCTCCTCCACGCCGGGAACCCCGTCCCGCCGCAGCTGGTCGTAGACCATTTGCAGGGTTTCTTCTCCGCCCTCGCCCCCGGCAAGGTGTTCATAAATCATCTGCATAACCGCCGCCCGTGCGGTGACTCGCGCCATGGTTCACACATCCGTTTCTTCGTAATTATGCCTTGGGTGGGAATAATTTGTTAATCACACGTTTACAGAAAGCGCTTTTATCCTTCACGCCTCCCACAAAGACGCCCAGCGCGCAGAACAGCGCCACCAGCAGCATCTTCCAGAAACCGATGGTCAGCAGCAAAATCGCCGCCACAACGCCAAGAACGCCGCAAAAGGCGCCGCACGCGGGCGTACCCCAGGTAACCAATTCCCGCAGCATATCATTGAGCGGCTTCATGACGTTCCTCCTCTTTTTCCTCCGGCATCGGGGCCGGGAACCCGTTTTCCAGGACCGGCGCGGGTTCTTCCTCGCGCTCCGCAGCCCCGGCGTCTTCCGCCGCATCCGGTTCTTCCGGCATGTCGGACGCTTCCGCCGCAACGGCTTCAGCGGCGTCCGATTCCGTACCCGTGGCATCCGCAGACGTCGCTTCCGCGGCCTCGGCAGGTTCCGCCTCAGGGCGCTCCTTTTCGGCGGACTCGGGCTGTGTCACGGCAGGCTCAGCCTTGGGGGGGACGGGAACGTCCATGGCCTGTTCCTCCCGGCCGAAAATGCGCTGATGCAGCGGACGTTTTTCCACCGGCTCGGTATCAGGCGGCACCAGCGACACAGCGCTGTTCACAGCGGCAGGCTCCTGGGTGGCGCTGGCCAGCTTTTCCGTAACGGGCGTAGCCAGCATATCCGGCACCGCATAGGGCGAAGCCTTCAAACTGGCCGAGGCGGTTTCCACCTGCACCTTGACCTCCAGCACGTCTATGCCGGAGCAGGCCGTGATGTACTGCTTGATCTGTTTTTGCAGCGCGCTGACCACCAGCGGAATGGATACGCCGCTGGCCAGGCCGATGCGCAGCTTGATAACCAGGCCGTCCCGGCTGTTTTCCAGGCCGGTGGAAAGCACATGCAGTTCCTCATGCTTGTCGATGCATTTCTGCACCAGATTCTCAATGGCCTTGATGGAAATGCTCAGCTCGCCGCCCTCGGTACGCTGCACCACAAAGCCCCGCTTCCCCTTGTACCGACGGAACATCATGCCCATGCAGTACACGCCCAGCAGCGCCAGCACGCACGCCGCAGCAATGGCGACGGTGCTCTTTCCCTGCAGAGATGCAAAGAAGTCTGCCACGGGTATGTCCCAGAAAATGCCGGCTACTACCGCCGCACCGGCGGCAATCAGCAGCACGCCTGCCAGAAAAACCAGGATTCGATCCAGTATACGTATCTTCATGACCGCGCCTCCCTGCTGACCGGGGCCGCTCAGCCCTGGGGTTCCTCCGTGGGTTCTTCCGCTGTGGATTCATCCTGCGCCGGCGCGGGATTCTCCGGCATGAGCACGGGTTTCGCCGTTTCGCCCGCTTCCAGCTTCACCTGTTTCCCAGCCTCCAGCGCGCTGTTTTCCTTCTCAAAGCTGACGCCCTGCACATGCACGTCCACGCGTACCACATGCAGGCCCGTCATGGTTTCGATGGCCTTGCGGACGTTTTCCTGGGCATCCTGAGCGGCCTTCTGGATGGGCGTGCCATACTCCACAATGATGTAGAGATCCACGCTGGCTTCCTCGGTGCCGATTTCCACCTTAACGCCCCGGGTAATGTTCTTGTTGCGGCCCAGGATGTCGATGCCGCTCACCGAGCACATGCCTGCGATGCCTTCCACTTCGCCGGCGGCAACGCCGGCAATGATGGCAACCACTTCATTGGCGTAGGTAATGGTATTTCCCTGTTCCATATCGTTCTCCACCGTCTGGGGCAGATTGTCCTTCTTCATTGCCATTTTGAACACCTCCTTGGGTTTCTGATTTAGTATAACAGATTTTCCCGCGCTTGACAACAAGGCGGCGGGGCAAAAATCGGCTTTCTGCCCCGCGCCGCCCGGAAAAGCTCACGCCTGTTCGTTTTTATCCTCCACCAGAGCGATATGCAGCTCATCCAGCTGCTTCTGTTCCACCCGTCCCGGGGCGCCCATCATCAAATCCTGAGCGTTCTTGTTCATGGGGAACGGAATGACCTCCCGGATGCTTTCCTCGCTGGCCAGGAGCATCACCATGCGGTCCACCCCGGGAGCGATGCCGGCATGCGGCGGCGCGCCATAGCAGAAGGCGTTGTACATGGCCGGGAACTTGGCCTTCACATCCTCCTCGCCCAGGCGAACCAGCTCAAAGGCCTTGATCATGATCTCCGGGTCATGGTTCCGCACCGCGCCGGAGGACAGCTCCACGCCATTGCACACCAGGTCGTACTGGTAGGCGGTAATCGTCAGCGGGTCAATCTCTCCCGCCGCCGCCTTGTTCAGGATTTCCAGGCCGCCGTTGGGCATGGAGAAGGGATTGTGGCAGAATTCCAGCTCTCCGCTCTCCTCGCCGATCTCGTACATGGGGAAGTCCACAATCCAGCAAAACTCGTAGCGTTCCCGGTCCATGTGCTGGGGACACAGCTCGCCCAGCAGCCGCCGGAGCACGCCGGCGGTCTTCTGCGCAGTCAGGTTCTTGCCGCAGCTCAAGGCTACAAAGGTGTTGGGTTTCAATTCTAGCGCGTCAACAAGCGCCTGTTTCTTCTCCTGGAGGAACTTGGCGATACCGCCGGAAAGCTCCCCTTTTTCGTCCAGCTTGAACCAGTACGCCTTGTTCCCGGAGATCACTTCCGCATCGGCGCAAAGCTTGTCAATCTGCTTGCGGGTAGCGGTAAACCCGCTCACGGGCACCGCCTTGATCCGCTGCCCGGCAAAGGGGCCAAAGCCGCAATCCTCCAATAGTCCGGTCACATCGCGGCAGGTAAGATCTATGCGCAGGTCAGGCTTGTCGGAACCGTAGGTCTCCATGGCTTCCAGGTACGGAATACGGCGGAAGGGCGCGGTGGAGGCCACGGAGTACGTGCCATACTTGGCGAAAATGGGCGGCAGCACATCCTCCAGAACGGCGAACACATCCTCCTGGGACGCGAAGGCCATCTCCATATCCAATTGATAGAATTCCCCGGGGCTGCGGTCGCCGCGGGCGTCCTCATCCCGGAAGCAGGGGGCGATCTGGAAATAACGGTCAAAGCCGGAGGTCATCAGCAGCTGCTTGAACTGCTGGGGAGCCTGCGGCAGGGCGTAGAACATCCCGGGATGCTTCCGGGCCGGCACCAGATAGTCCCGCGCGCCCTCCGGAGAGGACGCCGTCAGGATGGGCGTGGTAATCTCCAGAAAATCATGATCGGCCATGGCGCTGCGCAACGCGGCCACCACTTTGCACCGCAGAACGATGTTCTTCTTCACTTCGGGGTTGCGAAGATCCAGGTAGCGGTACCTCAGGCGCAGGGACTCGTCCGCCTCCCGGCTGTGATTGATCTGGAAGGGCAGGGCGTTATAGCGACAGCGGCCCAGCACCTCTATGGCGTCGGGGACCACTTCCACCTCGCCGGTGGGCATGTTGGGATTTTTGCTGGAGCGCTCCCGCACCATGCCGTGAACGCACAGCACGCTCTCCTTGTTCAGTCCGGCTACCTTCTGCAGCATCTCCTCGCTTTCCAGGACAATCTGCGTGGTGCCGTAAAAGTCCCGCAAAACCAGAAAGGCCAGACTACCGCTCACTTCCCGCAGGTTTTCCATCCAACCGCAGAGTTGTACCTGCTCCCCCGCATGGCTTGCCCGAAGCTCTCCACAGGTATGGGTCCGATTCTGTATCATGTTCCTCGCTCCTCACGCATCAAAGCTTGATTCTGGTATAGTATTCCTGCTCGTCCTCATGGTGGATGCGCGCGCCGTTTTTCAACTGCACCCGCAGGGACGCAGGATTATTCTTGCTTACGGAAAAGTAAATCTCGTCTTCGGGAACGATTTCCCGGGCTTTTTCCAGCGCCAGCGCCAGCCCGCGGGTGGCGTAGCCCCGTCCACGACAGGCGCGCCGCACGCCATAGCCGATATGCCCCGCGCCTTTCCTCAAAGCGTCGTTCAGGTAATGGCGCAGCTTGAAAAGCGCCACGGGCGCCTGATCGTCCCACAGAAAATAATACGTATCCGGCACGCGGCCCTCGGGAACGTCCAGCCCCTGGGCAATGCGCAGCCGCCGGGGAATCTCCTCCTGCACGAAGGCCTCGTGGGAAATGCCGTAGTATTCGTTGCCGAACCCGTTCTCGCTGGGCAGATCCTGCAGGCAGGCATACTCCGCCGCCGCATCCTCAAGATTCAGCGCCTTCAAGTACAGCATACCCGTTCCTCCTTCGCTTACTGCGCCAGCATTTCCCGCACCGCTTCCGCGGCCTGCGCTAGGGGCGCGACCTGCTCCTGACGGGTGTTCATATCCCGCAGTTTCACCACGCCCTGCGCCAGCTCGTCGTCTCCCAGGGTGGCGGTCAGGGGCGCGCCGGTTTTGTTGGCGTACTTGAACTGGGCCTTCAGGCTCCGGCCGCAATGATCCATGTCCGCCTTGAGTCCCGCCGCCCGCAGCGCCTCCACCAATTGGAAGGCGGCCAGCTTGGCAGCCCCCATATAGGTAACGAATACGTCCAGCGTGCGCGGGCAGGGCAACGTCACTCCCTCGCTGTCCAGCAGCATCAAAAGGCGCTCAATGCCCATACCAAAGCCCGCCGCCGGAATGGACGGCCCGCCCAGCTCCTCCACCAGGTTGTCGTAGCGTCCGCCGCCGCACACGGTCAAATTTCCCTCGGGGGTGTGGGTAACCAGTTCAAACACGGTCTTGGTGTAGTAGTCCAGGCCGCGGACAATGCGGCTGTCCACCACATAGGGAATCCCGGCGGCCTGCAAGCAAGCCTGCAGCTGCGCAAAGTGCTCCGCGCAATCGTCGCAGAGCAGGTCCAGCACGGAAGGCGCATCCTGGACCAGTTCCTGGCAGTGCTTTTCCTTACAGTCCAATACCCGCAGGGGGTTGCGCTCAAAACGGGTGCGGCAGGTGGGGCACATCTCGCCGATCCGGTCCGCCAGATACTCCTTGAGCCGGGCGTGATACTTGGGCCGGCAGGTGGGGCAGCCGATGGAATTGATCCTGACCGTCAGGTTTTTCACCCCCAGCTCGCTAACCAGGCGGTACGCCAGGAGTATCAGCTCGGCATCGGTGGTGGCGTCCTGCGCGCCGAAGCACTCCAGGCCGAACTGGTGGTGCTCCCGCAGCCGGCCGCTCTGGGGCGCTTCATAGCGGAAAATAGGCGAATCCAGATAATACATTTTGCATGGAAGGGCGTCGGCGTAGAGATTGCTCTCCAGGAACGCACGGACAGCCCCGGCGGTGCCCTCGGGCTTGAGGGTCAGGGAACGGTCGCCCTTGTCCTTGAAAGTGTACATCTCTTTTTGCACAATATCGGTGGTATCGCCCACGCCCCGGGCAAACAGCTCCGTATGCTCGAACACGGGGGTGCGCACCTCCCGGTAACCAGCCATGGCCGCCGCCTGGCGCATCTTCGCCTCCACCGCTTGCCAGCGGTAGCTATCCTGTGGAAGCACATCCTTGGTCCCCCGTGGCGCCTGAATCAACATGTTCCGCTTCCTCCTTCGCGGCCGCACCGCCATGATATGAAAAAAACCCCACGCAGCGTTTTGCATGGGGCGAATCAGCTTCGCGGTGCCACCCATCTTCATGCCGGTAACGGCATCTTTCCTTCCTCTGTAACGTGAGAAACTACGTCCCGCTTTCACGGAAAGGCTCCGAGGCGTCTCCGGGCGGCGCTGTCAGGGGATTCCACCCATCTCCCCTTCTCTTGGGACAGCCTCGCGCCCGCTCTTCTCTTCCCAGCCATGCCCATTATAAAATCCTTTTTCCATATTGTCAACGGATAAATCCGCGTGATTTGAACCGGCGCGGAGGCATCCGGAATACAGGCGCAAATCATGCCATGAAATCGCAAAGGCCGCTTGCCTTCCCCCGCCGCGCGGCCCACACGCGATGCGCGCTGCGAGGTTTGGCTTTCCTCCCATCCCCCGCCAAAAAAATATATTCCGGCGCTTTACAAAGGCGTTACGCTGTGCTATACTATCCGCCGGAAATGAAAGCAACCCTTTAAGGTCAGTCCTGCGAGGCTGGGAAGGTGTAAGCGCTGTTCCGTTGATACGCATGCGTAAAGCTGCCTCTTCCTGCCTGCGGGAAGAGGCTTTTGTTTTGGCCGCGCAAAGGCGCGGGAAAGGAGCGGCTGCAATGATCGGTACTGGGATTCCCAAGGCGCAACTGATGGACAGCGACACCATGGCCCGGGTTTTGACCCGCATGGCCCATGAAATCATGGAGCGGGCAGGCGATTTACAGGACGTCATCCTGGTAGGCATACGCCGCCGGGGCGTACCGCTGGCTCAGCGACTGGCGGATGTCATTGAAAAAGTGGAAGGCGTGCGCGTACCCGTATGCGAGCTGGATATTACCCTGTACCGGGATGACCTTTCCCGGATGTACGACCAGCCGCGGGTGGACGCCACCCGGCTTGACCTGCCGGTAACGGGAAAGACCATCATCCTGGTGGACGACGTGCTCTACACCGGGCGCACTGCCCGCGCGGCCATGGACGCGGTCATGGACCGTGGCCGGCCGGCCAAGATCCGCCTGGCGGTGCTGATTGACCGCGGGCACCGTGAGTTGCCCATCCGCGCGGATTACGTGGGCAAGAACGTTCCCACGGCGCAAAGCGAGAAAATCGGCGTGCAGATGATGGAAATTGACGGCGGCGACGGCGTAGCTCTCTACGACGCAGGCCGGTAAATGCGATGATTGCCGGGGCGCGCTCCGGTCATCATAAAGTCACCGTTTACTTCATGCAAGGGAAGGGAGATTTCTTACCTATGACAAAGTCTCAGTTGGCTCCCGGAAAAATATTGCTGCTGGGCTTTCAGCATGTCTTTGCCATGTTTGGCGCGACGGTGCTGGTGCCTACCCTGACCGGACTGAGCGTAAGCTCCACGCTGCTCTTTGCCGGCCTGGGCACGCTGCTGTTCCACCTCATCACCAAACGTAAAGTACCGGCGTTCCTGGGTTCCTCCTTCGCCTTCCTGGGCGGATACGCCGCGGTCAAGAGCCTGGTGGTGGACAGCGGCACCGGCGCGAACTGGATTCCCTACGCCGGTGTGGGCGTTGCCTGCGCTGGTCTGCTGTACGTCATTGTTTCCCAGCTGTTCCGCCTCTTTGGCGCAGGGAAGGTCATGCGCTACTTCCCGCCGGTGGTAACCGGCCCCATCATCATCTGCATCGGCATTACCCTGGCCAACAGCGCCGTAAACAACTGCGCCAACAACTGGTGGATTGCCATTGTGGCGGTGCTGATTGTGGTGGTGTTCAATATCTGGGGTAAGGGCATGCTGAAGATCATCCCCATTCTGCTGGGCGTGGTCGGTTCGTACCTGGTGGCCGCCCTGTGCGGGCAGGTGGACTTCACCCCCGTGGCGGAAGCCGCCTGGCTCGGCCTGCCCTTTGGCTGGTCCGATACCGTGTTTAGCCTGGCCGGGAATGTGGATACCTCCCTGCTTGCTTCCGCCATCGCCATGATGATGCCCATCGCCCTGGCCACCATGATGGAGCATATCGGCGATATGTGCGCCATTTCTTCCACCGTTGAAAAGAACTTCATCCAGGACCCCGGCCTGCACCGCTCCCTGCTGGGCGACGGTCTCGCCACTTCCATGGCCGCCCTGTTCGGCGCGCCGGCCAACACCACCTACGGTGAGAATACCGGCGTGCTGGCGCTGACCAAGGTTTACGATCCCCGCGTGGTGCGCCTGGCGGCTGTCATTGCGGTCCTGTTCTCCTTCTCCCCCAAGTTTGCCGCGCTGGTCTCCTGCATGCCCACGGCAACCATCGGCGGCGTCAGCCTGATTCTCTACGGCATGATCTCCGCGGTGGGCGTTCGCAACATCGTGGAAAATCAGGTGGACTTCACCAAGAGCCGCAACGTGATCATCTCCGCGCTCATTATGTCCCTGGCCCTGGGCATCAACTTCTCCGACGCGGGCGCCATCGCTTTCCAGGTGGGCGGCATCGACATCAGCCTGTCCGGCCTGGCCATTGCCTCCCTGGTGGGCGTACTGCTCAACGCCATTCTGCCCGGCAACGACTATGTCTTTGGCAAGAACAGCCAGGGCGATACTTCCGTAAACTTCAAGGTGTAAACTTTTCCAAACCCATATATGCGCAGCGGGGCGGCCTTCCTGACGGGGAAGCCGCCCTGTTGCGTCTGTTGAAAAAAGCATGTTTTTCATGCTGGTATTGGAAAAGCGGCGTATCTGGTTCTTTCGACACACAAAAAAGATTTTCTTTTCTGCGCAAGTAATTTTATGAGAGCGCGGCTTTACCGGTCAGGGAGGGCAGGGGGGATTTCTCCCCCCTGAAACTCCCCTGGGCAAGGCTGCTGTGTTGGCGCAGAGGG
>CAZINY010000053.1:0-20355 GCA_964540735.1 uncultured Oscillospiraceae bacterium | reverse complement strand
ACCAGCAACGGAACAACCAGGTACACAATCTCGTACCGTCCGCGCAGCACCATGGAGAAATGACCTACTTCCCACGAGGACAGCGCTTGGGTCATTTCGTAGCGGTACGCCAGAAAGCTGGTCACACCACCGATGATGTTGCCGAACATAATGCCCACCAGCGGCACCATCACGGTATCCTTGAACTGAATGCGCTGGATGAACCATACGAAGATCCACGTGCCCAGTACCGCGAAGATAAAGGAGAACAACGCCCTGCCCATAATGGTCGATCCCGGCAGAAACAACAGCGCCAGCAGAATGCCGAAGCGCGCTGATGCCAGCGTAGCGCCTGTGGTGGGGGAGACAAACTTGTTCATGCACAGCTGCTGCATGATCAGCCCCGCAACGCTCATGCCCATACCCGTGCAGAGGATAGCAAGCAACCTGGGCAAACGGGAAATCAGGAAAAGCTCAAATTGCTCCGCGTTACCCGCAAACAGTTCTCCCGGCGTCATATCCATTACGCCAACGAAGAGCGAAAGAAAGGAAACGACGGCCAGCAGCAGCCCAAGCGCTATGCTTAGGCGCCATGAATGTTTTTCTTCCAACCCCACGCTATAATGACCTCCTTTTTCTAGCGAACTACATGAGTTAGCTTAGGCTAACTATTGACTTAAGCGAAACTCTGCGATATAAACGCAGAGCTTATCTTGCAGTTAGTTAAGTCTAACTCGATAAAATCATATCATGGTTCTACGCATTTGTCAAGTTGCATCTTTCGCAAACTTTTATGGAATGCCAGCGCCAGACAAGAAGATCCTTCGGTATAGCCGTCGGAATGCCGGGGTAGAGGGATGCTTATCGGGTTGATTTCAGCTTCCACTGGGCACTCTCGTTTTGCAGTGCCACCATCCGGCGATAAAGCCCGCCTTCCGCCATCAGCTGCGCGGGAGAGCCCTGTTGGGCCACGCGGCCATTCTCCAACACCACGATGTGATCCGCGCCTGCGACTGTGCGCATGCGGTGGGCGATGACCAGTACCGTCTTGCCTGCCAGCAGGCGGGACAGCGCGCTTTGCACCTTCGTCTCATTTTCCACATCCAGGCTGGCGGTGGCCTCGTCCAGCAGCACAATAGGCGCGTCCTTGAGCAGCGCCCGGGCAATGGAGATGCGCTGTCGCTCGCCGCCCGAGAGCCTGGCCCCGTTCTCACCGATCGGCGTATCATAACCCAGGGGCAGCTTGCGAACGAACTCGTCGCAGTTGGCGGCTCTGGCCGCGGCGCGCACTTCTTCATCGCTCGCGCCGCGCCTGCCCAGGCGGATGTTTTCCATCACGGTATCGTCAAACAGCACCACGTCCTGAAAGACCATGGAGTAATCGCGCAACAATACTTCCGGGTCTACAGTCGCGATATCCACGCCGCCTACCCGGATCGTGCCGCCGGTCACGTCCCACAGTTTCGCTGCCAGCCGCGCGCAGGTGCTCTTTCCCGAACCGGAAGGACCTACCAGAGCGGTCACTTCGCCCTCCCTGGCCGTGAAGCTTACGTCGTGCAGGACTTCTTTTTTCTCATAAGTAAAGCTAACATGATCGAAGACGATGTCATGCCCCCGTGGCGTAAATGTCTCCGCGCCTTCTGCAATGGGGGTATGGTAGATTTCCATCATCCGGTCGGCCGATACCTGCGACACAAACACTTCCGCGATCAGCGCCAGGCTCTGGTCAAAGGGGGAGTAGACCCGCGTAATAACCATCAGGAACAGAAAGAGCAGCATAAAGTCGATGCGACCGGACAAAATGAGGCCGGTTCCCACGAGAATGGTCGTTGCCACGCCCAGGCGCATGATCACGCTGGCGGCATTGACAAAGATGCCTGTGCCCAGTTCGCCACGGATCATGATGCGCTCGTGCTCGTCGATTTTGCGGTTAAGTCCCTCAAGATACCGCTCCTCCTGATTTGTCGCTCGAATCTCCCGGACGTTTTCCAGCGCTTCCTGAATGCCGTCGGATACGCGCACCGCGGCCTGTTTTGTCCGCTCGGCGCAGCGGCTGGCAAGCCTGCGCGCGCCGAACAGCAGGCCGAACGCCACCGGTACGCCCCACAGACTGGCGAGCATCAGCCGCCAATCGTAGGCCAGCAGGCAGACCGCGATAACCGCTGTGGAGATATAGGCGCCATACAGATAGCCTAGCACATGCGACCAGACATGTTCCATGCGGTTCACGTCGCCCATCAGCGTCTCCGTCAGGTCGGCCAGATCGCGCTTGCCAAAGTATCCCAGCGGCAGCTTGCGCAGCCGCTCAGCCAGGCTGAGGCGCGTAGCTTTGACCTCGTTGTACACCAGACCATATGTGGTCTTGTACTGCTGCAAATGCGTCGCGATAGACAGCGCGACAAAGGCGACCACCAGAGCAATCATAAACGCCAGGTTTGGCAGTGGTTGTCCGGCCGTAAGCGTACCCATAAAGCCGGACATCATCAGGTAGAGAATGCTCATGCCGCCCATAACCGTCAGATTGACGATGACCGTCCAGAATGTCCCCTTTTTGACATTGCGCACCCCCTGCTCGGTCAGGGCGTATTTGCGCTGAAACTTCTGTCCGAACATTTACTTTGCCTCCTCTTCGCGCGCGATCTTCCATTGCGCGGCCTGATTGTAATCCGCCCACATGCGGGCATAGGCACCCTTTGCGGCGAGCAGCTGCGCATGAGAGCCCTGCTCGACAATGCGTCCCGCATCCAGCACGATGATTTTGTCCGCGCCCACGACGGTTGACAGCCGGTGCGCAATCATGATGACGGTGCGGCTTCTGGTCAGTTCCGCAAAGGCCTTCTGGATCAGCACTTCGTTTTCAGGATCGGCAAAGGCGGTGGCCTCATCCAGCACCACGATTGGCGCGTCTTTCAGGATTGCCCGCGCCAGCGCGATGCGCTGCGTCTCGCCACCGGATAGATACGTACCCTCGGTTCCGATTTTCGTATCGACCCCCGCGGGAAGCTTTTCAAGAATGTCCTTGCACTGCGCGGCCATCAGCGCCGCCAGCACCTGTTCCCGGGTGGCGCTGGGCCGGGCGATGCGGATGTTTTCCAGGATCGAAGTCTTGAATAGACGGCTGTTCTGGAAAACGAATGCTACCTGCTCCATAAGCACATGCGGGTCCATCTGACGCACGTCTACACCGCCAACTTCCACCACGCCGGAATCGACGTCCCAGAATCGTGGGATCAAGCTGGCGGCCGTGGTCTTGCCTCCGCCCGAGGGGCCGACCAGCGCGACCACCTGCCCCGGTTCCGCGCAGAATGAGACATGGGAAAGCGCAGGTGTCTGCGTACCGTCATAGGTAAAACTCACATCTTTGAATTCTACTTTGCCGTCCTTGGGCATCTGTGGACGCTGAGGTGCAATCAGCCTCGGCGCGCACATCACCTGATTGATGCGGCCCAGCGCCGTGCTGGCCAGCATCATGCCGGACGCGGCAAACATAATCTTGGCCAGCGCCGTGGAGATGATCGCGGAAAATACCGCATAAAACGCAAAGTTGGTTATAAAGCCTGCCAGGCTGCCTCCGGCCAGCGCCACGGGTGCAAGAAACAGCGCCACTGGAACCATGAATACAAACGCGCCTTCAGTGAACGTCAGGTTGACCGACTGCGGCACGCTGCAGACCTCGCCCTCAAAGCGTCCGGCTTTTTCGCTGTATTCTTCTATCGCCTGCTTAAACGCCTTGAACGAATCGACGGTCTGCTGGAAGATCTTGACCACAGGGATGCCGCGCACATATTCGGTGCCCGCCTTGCTTATGCGATCCTGCGCCGCCTGATACTCGGCCATGAACCCGGCGTTCTTGCCGCCCATCATGGAGGACATCGCGAGTATGGAAATCACCGCTGCCATAAGACACGCGGCTCCCATCCGCCAGTCAAATACGAACATCAATACGATCATGCTCAAAAACAAAGTGATCGTTCCCACGATGTCCGCCAGATTGTGTGCCAGCAGCGTCTCTGTTTCAGCCGCCGCCGCATCCAGGCGATTGCGGATCAAACCCGACGCATTTGAATCAAAGAAGCCCAGCGGCGCTTTCAGCACATGGGCGACGCCCCGCTTGCGGATGTTGGACGCCGTGCGAAACGCCGCCAGATGCGTGCACATCAATCCCGCAAAATACAGCAGGATGCCGCCCACCGCAAAGCCAAAGGCCATCCAGCCATAACGCGCGATGCTTTGCGCCTGCGTCCAATTCGGGGCTACGGCTATCAGATCGCGCGCCACCAGCCATATGCAGATGTAGGGCGCCATGCTCATGAGCATGGATGCCGCAGATAGCGTCAGGCCAAGAAACGTAAGCCTTTTATGGCTGCCCGCATAGTCCAACAGAACGGATAGGGCGTTTGACTTTTTTTGTTTCATCACAGAACCTCCTTCTTATAGTTAGATAACACTAACTTATGAGGCAAAAAACCGAGGGAATTTCCCCCGATATTGCTTTCCTTGCATGTTCCATGGCGTGCCTTACGTAGCGTCATGCTTCCATCCACTTCATCCAGCCCGCCGTATAGAATTCACGCAGCTGGTCCACATAGCGCAGTGCGGTATCCCGGGGCATGTCGTGGATCACCACCTCAAAAATGCCGCCAAACATACCGCTGGCAACAATGTGGCACAGGTCGCGGTCCAGCTCCAAGACCTGATGGCCAAGCCGCCGAAGCACCTCCATATAACGCAGTGTGGCTTCCACCTCCACATCGACCATATTGTGGACAAAGTGTTCATAGCTTGTTCCCTCGGCTTTGGTCAGCAGCAGTTTGACCGGCTCTCGATGATCGCAGATATACTCCACCATCCACCGAATACAGGACGAGGATTCCAAACCCATGTGTTGGGGTTGTTCAGGTTCAGGTAATTCTGCGAAGGTTGTCTGCGCCTGCATAAAGCGGCCCATCAGTGCCGCGGCGTGAGGTTCCACAATGGAGGCGAACAGGGCTTCCTTGCTGGAAAAATACCCGTAAAACGCCCCGGTCGTCACACCGGCGTTTTTGACGATCTGGCGCAAGGAGGCACCCAGAAACCCCTTATCCAGGAACTCATCCAAGGCCGCCCTCTGTATGTTTTCCAATGTAACGCTCGACTTCTCTTCCATGGATGCCTCCATATAACACTGCTATGTAACGGTGTTATTCTATCACTTATCAAGCAGGCTGTCAATAGCGTAAAGGAAAAAGGCTGCCCCTTCCATCCGCCTGAGCGAGTGGGTGGCAGCCAAGTGGGATGGGACATCACTCAGGGTCCATACCTGGGCGTCCGCAGGAAGGAATGCAAGCCTCGGTCGTTTCCGCGTCCTCTTTCGTCTTGACACCAAATACGAAATACAGGATGTGAAACGCCCAGACAAAGCCAAGAATGAGGCAGGGAATATAGAGCGATTTGAGCATCATCAGGGTGAAGCCAAAGGCCATGAGCAGCGTAATCGTGAGCATCACACGCTTTTTGGCCGGCCAGGTCATTCCTTGCCCGGATACATAGTCGGCCAAGTTTTCCCGGTAAAGCTTCGTATGGGTGAACCAGGCGTGCAGCCGCTGGGAGCTCTTTGCAAAGCAGAAAGCCGCCAGCATCAGAAACGGAAACGCCGGCAGCATGGGGACTACCGCACCGACGGCGCCCAGGCCAACGCCCAGGCAGCCCACAACCACATAGATCGCTTTTTTCAACTTCATTTGATCCTCCCCAAACGCCTTTGCTCTTTCTTGGTTTCTACGACATGCCGGATGGCTGCAACGGGATGATACAGGATCATCCTGGGGCCGGAAAAGCGCATCACCTCGCGGATCTTTGCGCGCATATCCGGTTTATAGCAATGCGCCCGGCAGTTGGAACAAAACGTCTTGGTGTCCATGAACGGGCACTTGTCCGAGCGCATCCGCGCATAGGCATCCAGCGTTGCGCACTGCGCGCACAGACTGCCGTGGGTATGGTGCCTTTTGCGGCAATACAGCGCAATCATCCGGGAGACCATCCGTTTTTCCCGTTCGCGCTTGGTCTGCGTATCCATCAGCTCATCCTCCCGTGCTTCACGCAATAGACCCTGTCGGCCATGCGCATGGTGGACTGCCTGTGGGAAACCAGTACGACGGTCTTGTCCATGCGCTCCTGGTGCAGCGCCCTCAGAATGACGGCCTCGTTAAGGCTGTCCAGATTGCTGGTGGGTTCGTCCAGCAGCATGAAAGGCGCATCGTGCAGGAACGCACGGGCTAGGCCCAGGCGTTGGCGCTCGCCGCCGGAGAGGGTGTCGCCCAATTCACCCACGGGGGTATCGTAGCCGCAGGGAAGCGTCGTGATGAAGCCATGCACGGACGCCTTCCGGCAGGCCGCTTCGATTTCCGCGTCCGTGGCGTCCAGCTTCGCAAGGCGCAGGTTGTTGCGAATGCTGTCGTGAAACAGCTGCGTTTCCTGGGTCACGAAGCTCTCCATGTCGCGCAGGTCACGGGTGTTGACCCGTTCGATGTTCCGGCCCGAGAGACTCACTTCGCCGCTCTGCACGCGCCAAAAGCGCATCAGCAGCTTGAGCAATGTGGATTTGCCGCTGCCGCTCCTGCCGGTAATGCCCACCACCGCGTTTTTCGGTATGTCAACAGACACATCATCAAGGATCGTCTCCCCTCCATAGGCAAAGCGCACATGCCGGACGAACGCACCGTCAAAGCCGATAGGCGCCTGTCGTTCGATGTCCTTGACCACGGGTTGCTCATCCAGAATGTCCAGCACGCGGTTTCCGGCCGCGAATGTGTTTTGCAGGGTGCTGCCCAGCGCGGCCAGCGCGACCACCGGGCCAAAGGAGGAAAATAGCGCGATGGTGGGAATCAGCACACCCGCATAACCGACCTGCCCGGCTTGGTACAGGGCTGTGCCGGCCAGGAGCATGGCCAGATCAAATACCAGGATCGCCGCGCCCGTAACGGCGTTGTTCCGCCCGGCGATGCGCTTCATCCGCGCTTCGGTCTGTGCGAGCGCGTCTGTGCGCGCATTCATCTCCGCAAGGCGCTTGGCGCCTTGGCCGTACTGCTGCGTCTCGCTCAGGCCGCGCAGGCTGTCCAGCACAAACGCGCTTAGCTCGCCCGACTGGGTGCGGAAAACCAGCCCGCTGTCGCCGCTGCTGCGGGATACCGCCAGCGGAATCACAACGCCCACCACGGCGTAAGCGGCCAGGGCAAGCAGCCCCAGCGCCCCGTGAAAGGAGCCGATGAACAAGCACATGGCCACGGTAAACAGCGCCGCGATGGCTAGTGGGGAAAGGGTATGCGCATAAAAGACCTCCAGCAGCTCGATGTCCGAGGTGATCACGGAAATCAGGTTTCCCTTGTCCCGGCCCTCCAGCTTGGCGGGGGCAAGCCTGCGCAGCGCGCGGAACACCCTGTCGCGCAAAATCGCCAACAGCTTGAAGGCGATGAAGTGGTTGCAGGCCTGCTCCCCATAACGCAGGAGGGCCCGCATCAGCGCGAACACTGCCACGCAGGCAAACAGCGTATGCAGCGAAATCGGCGCGCCTTGCCCCAGACCGTCCAGCACCGCATAACCGCCCAGAATGGTGATGAACGACGCGCACAGGTGACCGGCCAGCCCCATGGAAATGGCCAGCAGCATATAGCCCACCATCGGCCGGACCAAAACCACCAGCCGCGCCATCACGGCACATCCGCTGCGTCTTTTCATTGGGCATCGTCCTCCTTCCCATAGTTTTCAAGACTTTGTTGCGTGTTCCAAAGCCTTGCGTAAACGCCTCCCTGCTTCAGCAGCGCGCTGTGGTCTCCGTGTTCGGACAGACGGCCGTTGCAAAGCACATAGATGGAATCCGCCGCTTTTACGTTGGCCAGCCTGTGGGAGATCAGGATCACTGTCTTGCGCTGTGCCAGGCGGTGGATTTCGCGCATGATGTCGTTCTCGCTCTCCACATCGATGTTGGAGGTCGCCTCGTCGAAGATGTACACGGGGCTGTCATGCAGCAGCGCGCGGGCCAACGCCAACCGCTGGCACTGGCCGCCGGACAGGTTGGCGCCCTTCTCCGCAATCCGGGTATCCAGCCCGTTTTCGCTTTGAAGGAACGGCGTCAGCCTGACCTCATCGAGCGCCGCCCAGAGCCTGTCGTCCGACGCAGCGGGATCGCCCATCAGCAGATTGTCGCGGACGGTCCCCTTGAACAGATAGCTCTGGTGGCCGATGTACGTGATATGCCGCATGAGACTGTCCTCGCGGATGTCGCTCAGCTCCACGCCGCCCAGGGTGACGCTGCCGCGGTAGCGCTTGTTGCGTCCCATGAGGATCGCGGCCAGGGTGGACTTTCCGCTGCCGCTTTCGCCCACGATGGCGGTCATCCCGCGGCAGGGGATACTCAGATTGACGTCCGCCAGGATCGGCCGGTCCGCCTCGTAGGCGAAGGACAGCGCCCGGCAGCGGATGTCGCCGCTTGGCGGGCAGGACGCGGTCCTTTCCTCCGGTTCCGGCAGGTCCAGCAGGCGGAAGATTTTCTCCGAAGCCGCCATGCCATTCATGGCCACATGGAAGAAGGAGCCAAGCTGGCGCATGGGAATGAAGAAATCCGCCGAAAGCAGGATGATCAGCAGGCAGCCCGCCGGGGAAACATGGCCCGCCCGCAGTTGCGTGGTCGCCAGAATGACGCCCAGCGCCGCGCCGCCATAGGCGATGACGTCCATGATGCTGATGGAGTTGAGCTGCATGGTCAGCACCTTCATGGTGATTTTGCGGAACTTTTCGGCCTGCTCGTTCATCTCCCGTTGCTTGAAGCCGTCGGCCTGATAGATTTTGAGCGTCGTCAGGCCTTGCAGGTTCTCAAGAAACGTATCGCCCAGCGCGGTATATTGCCCCCAGTACTTGGAGAGCAGCTTCTTTGCCCACGTCTGCACAGCCGCAATCGCCACGGGAATCAGCGGCACGCAGACCAGCAGCGCCACGGCGCAGGGCACATTGACGAAGCACAGGCACGCAAACAGCGTCAGCGGCGCCAGCATGGCGTAAAAGAACTGCGGCAGATAGGCGCCGAAATAGGTCTCCAGCTGATCCGCGCCCTCCACGGCCACCTGCACGACCTCGGAAGTCGCCGCCTGCTCCCGGTAGGAGACGCCCAGGCGCAACAGCTTCCCATAGATGCGCTCGCGCAACGTGCGCTTGACCGCGCGGCTGGAGAGATAGCTCATCCTCGCAGAGCCTATGGCGCACAGAAAGCGAACGGCCAGCGCCAGGCAGGCGGTCATCACCGCCGGCATCACATGGGCAGATGCGTCCGTGAGCAATGCCGCCAGCAGTGAAGTGAGCGCAGTCATCATCACGATGTTGGCCACCAGCGAGCACCATTGGCAGACTACGTTGCCCGCAATATACTTCCTGCTTTCGCTGACCGTGCCGATCAGCCGTTTGTCGATCATCATGAATGGGTTGCTCCTTTTTGTCTTTTTGTTAGGTAGAGAAGACTAACTCATGGGGAAAAGTTTTGCGGAGCGCATATGCCCCGCTTGTGGAAGGCTTTCCCAATAGTTAGTTTCACCTAATTCTTAGAGCAAAGATCAGCCGCCCTTGCTAGGCGGCTTGATCCACAACCGCTACCATCATATCGTCGAAACCGAAATTTGTCAATCATCTTCATGCGTTGACTTTTTGTTTTTTTTCAGAAATACATTTTACTGACATCCTTAGCACGGATAAAACAAAACGATGGGCACTTTATCTCCATTTACAACAGGTTATATTGCAGCATTATTCATGAAGTCTGGTAACATAAGGCTGCTATTTAAATCTGCCTGGAATGACGCATTTCTCAGGCTTCTTTTACGTACTTTAATTCGGACAAAAATGTCATAAGAAGGTTGACAAAAACAGAAGAAGCTAACATACTAATATAAGGTTAGAGTGAGCTAACTTGTATTTGAACACAAATACGAAGGGAGTGATTGGCATGCAGCGTGTTCAAGAGAACCCCGATTACACCGCGTGGGCACAACCGGTGTTTCCAGGGATTGCACTGATTCATCTGAGCGCGCATAGCAAAACGGCTTGTCTTGCAGAAGCCGCGCCCATGTCAGCGGATGTGTTGGAGATTTTTCATTGCAGAGAGGGACGGATGGAATTGAATATAGGCGGTGAGTATTGCTATGTTTCTCCCGGAGATCTGCTGATTGCCCGGGGGAGAAAGATTGCTTCGGAGGCTTGCTTTCCTTTGCGGCATTATCACGGCGTGATTGTGCGCGTTGACGTCCAGTAAACGCCGCATTGTCTTTCTTGCATTTTACAGGATGTCAATGTACAGCCCCAGCTCATCGCCAAGCGTTTCTGCAACAGAAAGGAGTACTTTATTGTCCGTTCAAATCCCTCGTTCGAGCATATCTTTTCGGAAATGTACGCCATTCCGGATGCAATAAAAGAAGGCTTTGCAAAAATCAAAGTCCTGGAACTGATGCTGTTTCTCAGCGTATTTGACACGCAGGAAGCGGAATGGAGCCGTCTAAGCTTACCTCCGTCGCAGGTGCATCTGGCCAAATCCGTCGCCGCATATCAGCTGGACCATATGGGGGAAAGGTATACATTGAATCAGGTGGCCAAAGAATTTGGCGTTTCCTGTACATGCATTAAAAATTCCTTCAAAGCGGTTTATGGCGTTTCCTTCTATGCCTTCATCAAAGCCAGAAAAATGGAATCCGCCGCATACATGCTGGAGCATACGGACAAGCCCGTTGTCGAAATCGCCGGCGAACACGGTTACGATAACAGCAGCAAATTTGCCAGCGCGTTTCGCTCCGTGAAAGGCGTATCTCCGGGAGCGTATCGTCAACAGAATCAAAAAAACTATCCAGCGTGAAAACGCGAGATTATGTTTGGGCAGTTTCCGGATTCAATCAGGCGATAGGCGTGAGAAATAAGGACTTACTAATCCTCCATACTCCATCATGAGGTTGAACAGATGCAGGCAAGGGCAATAGCAATTATATCAGCGCGGCATGATGGCGATCCAACGGAATGGAACAGGGCGTGCGCTTCATCTAACAATTCTCATAGGGAGACTCACCTCTTTTCTCATTACGGCGATAAAAATCTTGTCTGTTTGGAACGAGAATATGCCTTTTGGAGCGGCCTGGAGGCCATCTTTCTGCTATACTCCATCTTGCGTTCAAGGTATATCCCATTTCGCATAATAGTTAGTTATTTCTAACTGTTAAACTGGGAGGTTTAGCGTGTCAGGGGAAGTGATGGTTAGGCATTGTTCGCCAACGTTGGCCGGGTTAAAAACTGGGAGCATGTTCTCCTACCCTTTTGCCAACAACAGCGACTTGTATGATGCGGTCAGATACTGGAATCGCCTGTTTACCGGAAAAGGATTGCGGGTATTGCCTCTTTGCCATCGCGACGGCCGGGCCTTGATTTATGTATTCAGGCCTCAGAAACTATGCCAGGATCTGCGGGATAGCACTGCCTGTGAGCTGTTACGCCGTTGCGGTTACTGCGACAAGGAGCCTCAAAAATGCATTCTTCACCTCATGAAGCGTTTGAATGAAGACGGCGCTTTTCCGCACGAAGTGGGCCTGTTTCTTGGTTATCCTCCGGTTGATGTGCTGGGATTTATTGAAAATAAGGCAAAAAACGCAAAAGATGTAGGATATTGGAAGGTCTACGGCGATGCGCAAGCTGCGCGCAAAAGGTTTGAACTTTATGACAAGTGTACGCGAATCTACTGCCAGCAGTGGGCGAAGGAAAGAAATATTGAACGGCTCACAGTGGCCGGCTCATAAAAGAAAACATGAAAGGATGATGGGAATATGAGTAAAATTGCGGTTGTGTATTGGAGCGGAACTGGCAATACGGAATCCATGGCAAGCGCAGTGGTTGAAGGCGCAAGGAAAGCCGGCGCGGAAGCGACTCTGCTTGCCGCTGCTGAATTCGGTGCTTCCATGATGGATGATTATGATGCCGTTGCCTTTGGCTGCCCTTCTATGGGGAGCGAACAGTTGGAAGAAAGCGAGTTTGAACCGATGTTCGCGGATTGTGAGGCCAAACTGCGCGGAAAGCGTATCGCCTTGTTTGGTTCCTATGGCTGGGGAGACGGGGAATGGATGCGCAATTGGGAAAACACTTGCCGCGAGGATGGAGCCATTTTCGCTTGCGACAGCGTCATTTGTCAGGAGGCGCCGGATGATGATGCGGTCAATGCTTGTCAGGAGCTTGGCGCCGCATTGGCTTGATCGCGGCTTTTTCTTCACCAGGCTTTCGATGTCTTTGACCTCCCTGGGCATGAAAGCCTTGCATTGAAGAAAAGGATTCTTATATGGCGGATGCAGTCGGTCGTTTGGCCGGCTGCATTTGTATTTAGAATCTCCGGAATGTAAGGAGCATCAAAAAAGAGGGGGATTCAGCTTGCTTACTCCATGCTCCCGCCCTAAATTTGTATCATTTAATAAGTGCAGACGCGTTGAAGGACACCGATGCTGATACAATGTCAGTGCCCTTTTTGTATTGAGGAGAAATACCTCATAAAATGCCTCGCAAAAACAGCGGGTATTATGATATAATAAAGCGTATTGCACCAGGTTTTTTTCGACAGTGTGATAAATTGAAAGATGAATAAGCAAACGGTCAGGTCGTCCCTGAGCAATGCGCTGGGCCAGGTGCGGACGAGGAAGAAAGAATTTCTTGCTCAAATGGGACGGAACGACCCATGGAAGGAACGGGTAGACCTGACTCAGCCGTGCGATTGCAAAGGAGAGCGCGGGAACAAACCTTGTCTAATGGAAACCATGCTGCGGCTGTATCTGCTGCAGTATCCGTACAATCTGAGCGACGAAGCGGCAGCGGAACTTGTACCGGGCGTCAATAGCCCATGGAGGACGCGTATGAAAACGTGTTGGAAAGGAATAGGCGCCGCTGTGCTGGCGCTTTGCAGCATCCTGCTCGGCGTGGTACCGGCGTGCGCGGCTTCGCAAGCGCTGCATCCGGCGGGCGCTTTTGATGGGCTGACGCGGCCTGCCAGTGTGGCGGCCATGGGACAATCCCTCTGGGCGCTCACGGGGGGCTCGCTTTATCGCGTGGCCTTGGGGGATGAATCCGGCGGCGAGACGGTTGTTGCGCGTTCGGGATTACCGATCAACAGCCGTATTGCGTGCAGGGATGGCGCGCTCTTCTTGCTGGCCTACCAGGATCAGGCGCTTTCCTTGTACACCCTGGAACAGGAGGCGCAGGTGTGCAATGCCTGCGGCGTTTCGCTGAGCTGTGAAGGGTTCTTTGCCGGAGAAGACGAACAGCGGTTTACCGAGCTTGCAGCCTTTGCGCCCCTTACGGATACTTCCTGGGCAGCGCTGCTGTGGACCGGCGCTGAGAGCGGCATGCTGCTTTACGGCGACAGCGGGCGCGGCACCATCAGGGAAGTGGCCGTTCCCTCCGTTGTTTCCATCGCTCCGGCGGGTGAAACCTCCGTCTATGCCTCCCTGGCCACTGGCGAACTGCGGCAGGTGGATGTATCCACCGGCGGGCAAACCGTGCTTGCGCAGCTTGAACAGCCGGCTTATTGCCTGGCTGCTGCGGAGGACGGTTCCTGCCTGTATTTTGCGGATATGCAGCAAGTGTACCGCTACACGGAGCATTCCGGCATAGAAGCCTACGGCCGCTCGCCGATCGTTGGCCAAGGGGCCTGGCTTCCGGCTTGCGTGGCTGGCGAGCGCTATGTGCTGGGCGATTCCAGCGGACTGTTCGTGGTGGAGCAGCCGGATACGGCCCTTCCGCTTCTGACGATTGCGGGGAATGATGACAAGCGGATTGTGCAGGATTTTGAGACAAACCACAATGTTCGCGTCCTGATGATAAACGAGCACATTACTTTCCAAGCGGAAGATCTCATGCAGAGCATGATTACGCAAAATGACGCCTATGACCTGTATCTGATTGAGGTTTCCACAGGATGTTTGTCCGTGCTGCTGCAAAAGGGCTACTATGTGCCGCTGGACGCAAGCGAAACGCTGACTGCGGCACTGGACGCCATGGACCCCCATCTCACCGCTTTGCTCAAGCAGGATCAGCACTACGCGGCGTTCCCGAAAGCCGCCACGGCGGAGATGCTTTGCGTCAATACCAACACCATGCGGGAGTTCGGGCTGACGGAGGAAGAACTGCCACGCACCTTTTCTGAATTTCTTCCCTGGCTTGCCGCGCAGTATGAGAAGTCGCAGGAGCTTGGACGCACGGTCTGGGATATGCAGCGCTCGCTGCGCCATAGCGCCTTTACCCTGCTGCTGGGGCTGTACATCGAGCAATGCGAGAAGGACCATGTGACGCCGGACTTCATCAGCTACGATTTTCCAGCGTTGTTGGCGCAAATCGACCAGTATTTTACGGACAGCGCGCCGCTGCAGGCGCCAGGAATGCTCGATGGCGAGCCGGAGGTTTGCCTGCTTGGCCAGCAGGACATGGGGGATGCGCAGGCGGCAAGCCAGGGCTGGATTCCCTTGCCCTTGGCCTTGTCGGTGGATTTTGAGCCAATCTATGACGTGCAACTCAAGGCGTACGTAATCAATCCCTTCAGCAAGCATCAGGAGGAGGCGCTGGCATATCTGGAAACGTTGCATTCGTATCAGGACATGGAAACGGCCTTGGCTTCCTTGGAACCGGTAAGCATTTATGCAATCGCTGAAACCAAAATGCTCCTGTCCGGTACGCCCGTTGCGCCTGTGGAGAGGCCGGAATACGCGGATGAATACGCGGCCCTTGTGGAGCAGCAGGAGCAGTTGAGCGGTTCGCTGGATGCTCTGGAGCCGCAAGCCTTCAAGGATGCGCAGATGAAAATCAGGGAGATCGACGTTTCCCTTGGCTTTTTGGAACAATTAAGATGATATGTTTCACCAGCGGATATTGAACGGGTGGAAAGCTACCGGCCATTCTTTCATGCGCGGGGGGAATCAACGTTTTTTGCGTTGGCAACCAGCGCCATTGCGCCATATGCGAATCAATACGCGGAGGGCCTGATTGATACGCAGGAAATGCTGCAACAGCTTCAGCGCCTGGCGCGGATGGTTCAGCTGGAAGCCCAGTAAACAGGGCGCGCCGGGACGGGGCAAGCAAAGGAGGCGCTTGAAGGCCGGGCATCCTGCATGCCATCCGCCCAATGGACGCCATTGCGGCGTGTGCGGCCGGAAATCCTTTGACAGGAATATGTGATTTCTTCCCAATGGTGGGCGCGAATGAGGACATCCTATGCGATGGCAATCGGGCGGTCTTGCGCGGGAAAACATGCGACGATCGCCGGGGCGCGCCTTCTTTTTCGGCATTCCCATGGCGGCCTGTTTTTCGCGCCGTCAATTTCCACTCATGAACTTTGAACTTCCGGTTCATCCTATGGCAAGGAAAGCGGCGGCGTGGCCGGCGCGGATGGGAGGGAAAAGTCATGGTGAATCTGACGCTGATGCTCATACAGCTGGCGGTAACGGTCGTGGTGGGCATCTATTTTTTCAGGCAGCTCCGTCAGCAGAAGCGGGCGCAGCCCGCGGCCCGGCGGGAGAGCAGCCGGGAAATGGAAAACCTGCGCAAATTGCGGGGCGTGCATTTGTCGGAGCCGCTGGCGGAGAAAGTGCGTCCGGCCAGCTTCCAGGATATTATCGGTCAGGAAGAGGGAATCAAATCCCTGAAGGCGATTCTGTGCGGCGCGAATCCGCAGCATGTGCTGATTTATGGGCCTCCCGGGATTGGCAAGACCTGCGCGGCGCGCCTGGTGCTGGAGGCGGCGAAACATTCCCGGGGAACGCCCTTTGCCAAGGACGCGCCTTTTATTGAAATGGACGCTACCTGCGTCCGCTTTGATGAGCGCGCCATTGCGGACCCGCTGCTGGGCAGCGTACACGATCCTATATACCAGGGCGCCGGGCCGTTGGGGGTCCAGGGGATTCCGCAACCCAAGCCGGGCGCGGTGACCAAAGCCCATGGTGGCGTGCTGTTTCTGGATGAAATTGGCGAACTGCATCCCATCCAGATGAATAAGCTCCTCAAGGTGCTGGAGGACCGCAGGGTGATGTTCGAGTCCGCCTATTATAACCCGGATGACCCTGCGGTGCCCAAGTATATCCACGAAATTTTCAAACGGGGCATGCCGGCCGATTTCCGTCTGGTGGGGGCGACTACCCGTAGCCCTTCGGAGATTTCCCCGGCCTTGCGTTCCCGCTGCATGGAAATATTCTTCCGGGCGCTGGAGCCGGAGGAGATTGCGGAGATCGCGCTGGGGGCCGCTGCCCGCGCGGGTTACGCCATGGAACGCCCGGAGGCGGAAATGGTGGGACGCTACGCCGCCTGCGGCCGGGATGCGGTAAACATTGTGCAAATGTGCGCGGGCCTGGCGCAGCTGGAAGACCGGACGAACATCACCCGGGAGGATGTACAGTGGGTTGTGCAGTCCGGGCATTATGCGGTGCGCCCGCCCCAAAGCGCCGATACCGCCTCCCGGGTAGGGGCGATTCATGGCCTGGCGGTGTATGGCACGCATCAGGGCGCTGTGATGGAGATCGAAGCGGTCTCCTTGCCTGGCAGCGGCGAGGTGACCGTGACGGGCATCGTGGAGGAAGAAGAAGTGGGGGAGGAGGGCCGGCGCATGCGCCGCAAATCCACGGCGCGCGCCTCCGCGGAGAATGTGCGCACGCTGCTTCGGGAAATTGGCTTCGACCTGGGGCAGCGCGACCTGCATATCAACTTCCCTGGCGGCGCGCCGGTGGACGGCCCTTCCGCCGGCGTGGCCATGGCGGTGGTGGCTGTGAGCGCCCTGACCGGCCAGCCGGTGGACGGCATGGCGGCCTGCACCGGGGAAATTTCCGTTCAGGGCCGCGTGAAGGCCGTGGGCGGGGTCCCGGCCAAGGTGGAAGCTGCGCGGCGGGCCGGATTGAAGCGGGTGTTTATTCCCGCGGAGAATACGGGAGAAGGCATGCTGTGCCAGGGCATTGAGGTGCGGCCTGTGGAGACGCTTCAGCAGGTGCTGACGGAAATGCTCTTGCCGCCCGTGACCGCTGTGGAGCCGCCGGCAGCGGCGCAATCCCGGGAAGCGACGCTGCCTCTGGCTGCGCAGGCAAACGAAAGAAAGAACGTGGCGGAGGCTTCCGGGGCTTGCAAAAGGGACAACCTGCCGCTATAATAGTAGCTTGCCGGAATGTTTCATCCGGCAGGCTTTCGTGTATCTATTTATAGGAAGCGATTTTGTTCGCCACAGCGCCCTGGCTGCGCCGCGCTCCGGGAAAGACCGCCGGAAAAGGAGCGGCAGGCGGCGCTTGTTATCCGGATATATGCAATAAGGAGGACGCTATGCCCAGAGAGAAAAAAACGGCGGCCATTGATATGCCGATTCTGGCCTTGCGGGGATTGATGGTGTTCCCGCACATGGTGCTGCATTTTGATGTGGGCCGGGAAAAGTCTGTGGCCGCGCTGGAACAGGCCATGATGGAGAACCAGGAGATTTTTCTGGTGGCGCAGCGGGATGCGGATGTGGAGGACCCTACGGTGGACCAGCTGTGCCGGGTGGGTACCATCGCCCATATCAAGCAGGTGCTGAATCTGCCGGGGGACAGCCTGCGGGTCCTGGTGGAAGGTCTGCGCCGGGCTACCCTGGAAACCATCACCCAGGAGGAACCTTTCCTGCTGGGTAAAGTGCGCCCCGAACCCGCGCGTCCCGAGGAAGAAAGCATTGAAATGCAGGCGCTGGTGCGTACCACGCAGGATTTCTTTGCCGCCTTTGCTGCCGCAAGCCAGCGGGTTTCCGCCGAAACGGTGAACTCCGTGCGGGAAGTGGAGGCGCCGGATCAACTGGCCGACGTGATTGCCGCCAACGTGCTAACCCACCTGGAAGACCGTCAGGCGATTCTGGAGGAGCTGGACGTGAAGGCGCGCCTGGAGAAGCTCTGCACCATCCTGGCCCGGGAAACCGAGCTGGCGGGCGTGGAGAAGCAGGTACAGGCGCGCATTAAGAAGCAGATTGAAAAGAATCAGAAGGACTATTATCTGCGGGAGCAGATCAAGGCCATCCAGACGGAGCTGGGGGACAAGGAAGCCACCGATGTGGAAGACCTCCGGGAGCGCCTGGAACATACGCCGGTGAACGACGAGGCACGGGAGAAGCTGGAAAAGGAGCTGGAGCGCCTTTCCCGCATGGCGCCCGGGACCCCCGAAGTGGGCGTAAGCCGTACCTGGATTGAGTGGATTCTGGATTTGCCCTGGGGCAAAACCACCGCGGATAACCTGGATCTGAAGCGGGCGCGCAAGGTGCTTTCCCAGGACCATTACGGGCTGGACAAGGTAAAAGAGCGCATCGTGGAATACCTGGCCGTACTGCGCATGAAGCAGGACATGAAGGGGCCGATTCTGTGCTTTGTGGGCCCGCCCGGCGTAGGCAAAACGTCCATTGTCAAGGCCATTGCCCAGGCGGTGGGACGCAAGTTTGTGCAGGTGTCCCTGGGGGGCGTGCGTGACGAGGCGGAGATCCGGGGTCACAGGCGCACCTACATCGGCGCCATCCCCGGCCGGATTATTGCCGGGATGAAACAGGCGGGCACCATGAACCCGGTGTTCCTTTTTGATGAAATCGACAAGATGTCCAGCGATTTCCGCGGCGATCCCGCCAGCGCCATGCTGGAAGTGTTGGATGGGGCGCAGAACCACGCCTTCCGCGACCATTATCTGGAAATTCCCTTTGACCTGAGCAAGGTCATGTTCATTACCACCGCCAATACGGTGGACTCCATCCCCGCGCCCCTGCTGGACCGCATGGAAATCATCGAGGTGCCCAGCTATACCGAGGAGGAGAAGCTGCAAATCGCCAAGCGCCATCTGCTGCCCAAGCAGGTGGAGGCCCACGGCTTGCGCCCGAAAACGGTGAAGATCAGCGACCGGGTTATGCGGGAGCTGATCGAAGGTTACACCCGGGAGGCGGGCGTGCGCACCCTGGAACGCACCATTGCCAAGGTGGTGCGCAAGAGCGCGGTGACCATGCTGGATACGGGGGTGGAGGAGGTCAGCGTGACCTCTCCCGTGCTCAAGGAGTTTCTGGGCGCGGTGCGCTATATGCGTGAAAAACCGGAAAAGGCGCCGCAAATCGGCGTGGTCAACGGTTTGGCCTATACGGCGGTGGGCGGAGAAACCCTTGAAGTGGAGTGCGCCATTATGCCCGGCAAAGGCACGCTGCAGCTGACGGGTCAGCTGGGCGATGTGATGAAGGAAAGCGCCGAAGCGGCCTTTTCCTGGGTGCGGGCGCATAGCCGTTCCCTGGGGCTGGCGGACGATTTTTATAAGGATAAGGACATCCATATCCACGTGCCGGAAGGCGCGGTACCCAAGGACGGACCCAGCGCGGGCGTAACCATGACCACGGCGCTGGTTTCCGCGCTGACGGAAATTCCCGTGCGGCAGGATGTGGCCATGACCGGGGAAATCACCCTGCGGGGGCGGGTGCTGCCCATTGGCGGCCTGAAAGAAAAGACTTTGGCGGCCTTCCGCGCCGGGATTACCACCCTGCTGATTCCCAAGGAGAACGTCAAGGACCTGGAGGAGATTCCTCCGCATGTGCTCAGCCGCTTCCGGGTGGTTACGGCTGAAAGAATCGAGGACGTGCTTTCCACGGCGCTGGAACGCATGCCCGCCCCCAAGGCGGAAGAACAAAAGTAAGGAGCTACCATGGAAATCAAATCGGCGGAATTTATTACCTCCATGGCGCAATATCGCAGCGATTTCCCGGGCGCGGGGCTGAGGCAGGTAGCCATCTGCGGCAAATCCAATGTGGGAAAGAGCAGCCTGATTAACCGTCTGTGCAGGCGCAACAAGCTGGCCCGTACCAGCGCAACTCCCGGTAAGACCCGTTTGATCAACGTGTTTTTGCTCAATGGCGCGTTTCACCTGGTGGATTTGCCCGGTTACGGCTTTGCCAAGGTGGACAAGCAGGAGAAGCTGCGCTGGGGCGAAATGATGCAGCGGTATTTCACGGACTCTCAGGAGCTATGCCATGTGCTGCACCTGGTGGATATTCGCCACGAACCCACGGCGGATGATGTGACCATGAATCAGTTCCTGCGTCAGATGGGCATTCCCTTTACGGTGATTGCCACCAAGGCGGACAAGATTTCCCGCGGGGCCAGGCAGAAGCAGCTGGCGCCCATTTGCCGGGCTTTGCTGGTGCAACCCTGGGAGATCATTTGCTTCTCCAGCGAGGACGATACGGGCCGGGAGGAACTGCTGGCCCTGCTGGAACAGGTAACGGAGGAGCAGGAAGCATAATGAATTTTCGGTCCCCCAACTTGCAGAAGTTTCATCAGGTATGGGGACCAAAGGAGTCCAGGGGGCGATCGGAAAGCCCCCTGGTCGCGC
>CAZINY010000052.1:17652-20690 GCA_964540735.1 uncultured Oscillospiraceae bacterium | reverse complement strand
CCCCTCACTTCACGGTGAGGGGCTGATGTCACAGCAGTTCCTTTGCCTTTCTGGCAAGGTAGAGCGGAAGGTTTGTGATATGCCCGTCCTTCCTGTAACCACGCTTTGAAAAACGCAGCGCGTGTTCAGGCTGATGCTCGGCAATGTACCGCTTGAAGGACGGTGCAGATTTGTCCTCGCCGCCTTTTGCTTCAACGGGAATAATCTCTGTGCCGTATTGCAGAACAAAATCAATTTCATTATTCTTGTCGGCAAAGTAATGAGGCTCAACTTCAAACTGACCGCGAAGCTGCTGCAAGACATAGTTTTCGGTCAACGGACCTTTGAACTGATAGTCGGTCTTCAAAAGAATTGCGCTGTTGTCGATACCCGACATGTGCTTGAGCAGTCCGGTGTCAAATACGAAGAGCTTGAATTGATCCAGCTTGTCAAAGGCAGAAAGCGGATGCTCCATCTTGGAAACATTGTAGACGCGATTGAGCATTCCGGCAGAGACCAGCCATTCGATCGCCTCTTCAAAGTCACGCGCTCTGGCACCCTCACGGACAGCTCCGTACGCTGATTGAAATGATCGACTCCATGCAGACCCGCGAGGACAACGAGGATTACCAGAACGTGGTAGATCTGCTGTTCGAGCAGATGGAAAAGGAGCATCCGGGACATTTTGCCGTACGCCAGTACAAGAAATTCAAGCTGGCTGCCGGAAAAACGGCCAAGTCCATCCTGATTTCCTGCGGTTCCCGGCTGGCTCCCTTTGACATCCCTCAGCTTCGGGAAATGATGCGCTATGACGAGCTGGAGCTGGATACCCTGGGCGACCGGAAAACGGCGCTGTTTATTATTATCTCGGACACCGACGATACCTTTAATTTTATCGTCAGCATGTGTTATACCCAGCTTTTCAATCTGCTCTGTGAGAAAGCCGATGATGTATATGGCGGCAGGCTGCCCGTTCATGTGCGCTGCCTGCTGGACGAGTGTGCCAACATTGGTCAGATCCCCAAGCTTGAAAAGCTGATTGCCACCATCCGGAGCCGGGAGATTTCCGCCTGCCTGGTACTGCAAGCGCAGTCCCAGCTTAAAGCCATTTACAAGGACAACGCGGACACCATCGTGGGCAACTGTGACAGCGTGCTGTTCCTGGGCGGTAAGGAACGCACCACGCTCAAGGAGCTGACGGAAACCTTGGGGCGCGAAACCATCGATACCTATAACACCGGCGAAAGCCGCGGACGGGAAACCTCCCATTCCCTGAATTATCAGAAACTCGGCAAGGAGCTTATGACCGTGGACGAGCTGTCGGTCATGGACGGCGGCAAGTGCATTCTGCAGCTGCGCGGCGTCCGGCCCTTCCTGTCGGACAAGTACGATATCACCAGGCATCCATATTACAAGTACCTGTCCGATGCTGATCCGCGCAATGCGTTCTCGGTGGAGCGCTTCTTATCCGCACGGCTGACGCTCACAGAAAACGAGACATACGAAGTATTCCATGTGGATGTGAGCGATCAGCTTCCTTCCCCTTGAGACCGTCTGATGAGGTGGCCGTTTGGCATGCTAGGGAAGTGAGCGGACTTCATGATCCTACCGGTGAGTTTTGGACACCAATTCCTTTGGGCAATAGCAAGATGATGATTGCGCCAAAACTTCCATGCAGCTGTTTATTTTTTTCTGTTTTATGATATAATGTAAACAGAAAGGAGGGGGACAGCAATGGTGGAGAAGAACCTGAAGTTTTACCGTTTGCGCAGTAGGCTGACCAAAAAAGAGTTGGCGCTTCGGGTGGGCGTATCACCCATGGCCATTACTCATTATGAGAATGGTGACCGGAAACCGGACATCGATATGCTCCATAAGCTGGCTGAGGCTCTTGGCGTGCGTATAGCCGACTTTTTGGCGGTTCGCAGCGGTCAACATCAGTATGTTCACTGCGAGTATCGCAGAAATAATGCGCTGAGCAAGAACGACCGGGAGATGGTGTGCGAAAGCGTTGAGGAGTATTTTGACCGTTTTTTCCAAGTGGTTGATGCCCTTGGCGGGGAGGTGCTCCCAGCGTATCCGGAAACTCGCTGTGTAAAGACTTCACGTAATGCGGAACAAGCAGCAGGGCTTCTGCGGACACACCTAGGATTTGCAGAAGAAGGGCCGATTCCCAACCTTATTGGCGCCATGGAAAACAAGGGAATTCCTTTGTACCTGTGCGAAATAGATAACGCTCATTTCTCCGGCATGAATGGCACCATTGATGGCCGCCCTTCCATCGTGCTGAATACCTGCATGACTCCCGCGCGGCAGCGTTCTACCCTGGTGCATGAGTTGGCACACATCTTCTGCTTGTTTCCTGATGATATGGATGAAGACGAGGCAGAAAGCTTTGCCACTGCCATCAGCGGTGCATTCTTGTGCCCTGCAAAGGACTTGCTACGGGAATTGGGCCCAAGACGTACCCATATTACTTCCGATATGGATATGGTAGCTCAGGAGTACGGCGTGTCCATGCTGTTGCTGATAAAGCGCGCAAACATCCTTGGTATCATCAATGATAGCTTGTACAAGCAGTTCATGATCGAGGCTTCCAAGAGAGGCTGGCGCAAGCATGAGCCTTCCCGTATTGCAGCCGAAACCGCCAGCTTGTTTGAAATGCTTACGATCCGGGCTGTTAGCGAGGACGAAATCAGTCAGCAGCGAGGCGCTGAATTGCTGGGCGTTTCCTATGATGATTTCGATAGCATGTTGCATGCGCGGGAGGACCAATGAAATACATAAGCAGCGATACGAATGTCTGGATAGACTTCGCCGCAATAAATGCATTGGCCCTGCCGTTTCGTCTTGACTGCGTCTATTTTATGAGCAAGGATGCAATTGAAGATGAGTGGCGCTCGCCCAAGGGTAGAGGTACGGCACTTCTTGCGCTGGGGCTTCAGCCGGTTTGCATTACCACGGAAGAATTTTACTACGCTGTCGATATTCGAAGCTCAAACCCTAGGCTTTCCGCGTACGATGCCTTTGCCTTGGCAAAGGCATCGTACGCGGAAAGC
>CAZINY010000052.1:0-17642 GCA_964540735.1 uncultured Oscillospiraceae bacterium | reverse complement strand
CTTTGCCTTGGCTATTGCCAAATTTCGAAACATGATTCTGCTTACCGGAGATGGACGACTGAGAAAGGTTGCTACCGCTGAAGGCGTAACAGTACGTGGCACACTTTGGGTGTTCGATGAACTTCTAAAGACCGGTAAGATCACAGAAGTTGAGTTTAAGGGCTATATGAGCGACCTCAAGAAACTCAACGGCGGTCAGGTGCGTCTCCCGGAGATAGAGATTGATAAGCGGATGAAGTAGGTGCACATGCCACTAGACGAGCTGAATAAAAGCACAAAAATCTGTTCCTTAAAAACTCGGCAAGGAGCTTATGACCGCGGACGAGCTGTCGGTTATGGACGGCGGCAAGTGCATTCTGCAACTGCGCGGCGTCCGGCCCTTCCTGTCGGACAAGTACGATATCACCAGGCATCCTTATTACAAGTACCTGTCCGATGCTGATCCGCGCAATGCGTTCTCGGTGGAGCGCTTCTTATCCGCACGGCTGACGCTCACAGAAAACGAGACATACGAAGTATTCCATGTGGATGTGAGCGATCAGCTTCCTTCCCCTTGAGACCGTCTGATGAGGCGGTCTTTTTTTGACCCCTTTAGGAGGTGCTTATGCAATTTTTTAGCGCAGCCATTGAGCTGATTTCCACCATTGTCATTGTCCTGGGCGCTGGCCTGGGGGTGTGGGGCGCTATTAACCTGCTGGAAGGTTACGGCGCAGACAACCCCGGCGCACGGTCCCAGGGCATCAAGCAGCTGGTGGCCGGCGGCGGTGTGGCCGCCATCGGCCTGACGCTGATTCCCATGCTCTCCAGCCTGTTTGGATGACGCCACGTTCCGGGTCTCCTGCTGGAGCGGAGACCCGGAATAATGTATGGAAAGGAGGGCTTTCATTGAATTTTATCTGGGAAAAGATCACCGAATGGCTGAAAGGACTGCTGGTGGGCGGGATTATGAGCAACCTGACCGGATTGTTTGACAGCATCAACGGCCAGGTTTCGGAAATTGCCGCCACCGTAGGCGCAACGCCCCAGGGCTGGAACGGCGGCGTGTTCAGCATGGTGAAGAACCTGTCGGAAACCGTGGTTGTGCCCATCGCAGGGGTGATCCTGACTTTTGTCATGTGTGTGGAGCTGATTCAAATGGTCGTTGACCGCAACAGTATGCATGACTTTGAGACCTTTACCCTGTTCAAGTGGGCTTTCAAAACCTTCTGCTCCGTATTGATCGTCACAAACACCTGGAACATCGTCATGGGCGTTTTTGAGGTAGCGCAAAGCGTAGTCAACCGGGCGTCCGGTTTGATTGTGGCGGATACCAGCCTGGACCTGGGCACGGTGGTGACGGACATGGAAGCACGGCTGATGGAAATGGAAGTGGGGCCGCTGTTCGGCCTGTGGTTCCAGTCCATGCTCATGGGCATGGTATCCTGGGCGCTGACCATCTGCATTTTCGTCATTGTCTATGGCAGAATGATTGAAATCTATTTGGTCACCTCCATTGCGCCCATTCCCATGGCTACCATGATGAACCGGGAGTGGGGGCAAATGGGACAGAATTACCTGCGCAGCCTGTTTGCGCTGGGGTTCCAGGCGGTGCTCATTGTGGTCTGCGTGGCGATTTACGCGGTGCTGGTGCGTACCATTTCCGCTGAAGCGGACGTGGTCAAAGCCATCTGGACCTGTATGGGCTACACCGTGCTCCTGTGCTTCTGCCTGTTCAAGACCAGTTCCTTGAGCCGTTCGGTCTTCAACGCGCATTAACCCATTCACTTAAAAAGTTTTTGCATCCGAATGCAAAAAGTGTTGATAATCTCAAACTTTTTGCATATACTGTTGGAAGGAGGTGAGCTTGCGGATGATTGAACGGAGAGCGTATCTGGATGCGCTGTGGCGATGGAAGGATAAGCAGGTCATCAAGGTTATTACCGGGATTCGCCGCTGCGGCAAATCCACGTTGATGGCGTTATACCAACAGGAACTTGTGGAGCGCGGCGTGGCCAGGGAACAGATTTTGTCCGTCAATTTGGAAGATTACGCCAACTATGCGTTGCGCGATCCTCACAAGCTTCACGCCCATGTGCTAGCGCAGGCGGAGAAGGTGCAGGGCAAACTCTATGTTTTTCTGGATGAGATTCAGAATGTGCAGGACTTCCCGCCGATGATTGACAGCCTGTTTCTCCGGCCGAATCTTGATCTGACCATCACGGGTTCCAACGCCTATATGCTTTCCGGAGAGCTGGCAACGTACCTGTCGGGCCGTTATGTGGCCATTGAAATGCTGCCACTGTCCTTTGCAGAATATATCCGGTTCACCGGGGATGAACATGATCTGGCCCGGAAGTACCGGGCTTATTTGGAGACCAGTTCCTTTCCCTACGTTACGGAACTGGCCGGGGACCCTAAGGCCATTGAGGAATACCTCAGCGGCATCTATCACACGGTAGTCCTCAAAGATGTGGTAGGCCGGATGAAGACGGCTGACCCGATGATCCTGGAAAGCATCCTGCGCTTTGTTTATAGCAGCATAGGCAGTCCCATATCCACCAAGAAGATTGCGGACACCCTTACTTCCCAGGGACGAAAGCAGAACGTGCGGACTGTCGAGCGGTATCTGGACGCATTCCTGGGCAGTTACATTGTCTATCAGGTGAAGCGGTATGACATCCGCGGCAAGCAACATTTGAAAACCCTGGAAAAGTATTATGCCGTAGATATGGGACTGCGTTTCTTCCTGCTGGGACGGGCGCATGCCGATGCCGGTCATCTATTGGAAAATGTGGTCTATCTGGAACTACTGCGCCGGGGATATCAGGTTTTCATTGGAAAGCTGGATGAATACGAGGTGGATTTTGTTGCCGTTCATCAGCAGGGTATCCTGTATGTGCAGGTTGCAGCCACGGTCCGGGATGAAACCACCTTGCAGCGGGAATTGCGTCCCCTGCAGAAAATCAGCGACAACTATCCGAAAATCATATTGACGCTGGATGAAGACCCGGATATGGACTATGAAGGTATTCGCAGGCTGAACGCGCTGGATTGGCTCCTCCATCCGTAACATCCTTCCTTCCTCTTAAAACGCTGGCGATCTGCCGGCGTTTTTCTGTTACAAAAGGAGTTTTTGTCTATGGCTTACGTACCCGTTCCCAAAGACTTGACGCAGGTGAAGTCGCGGTTTCTTTTCGGACTCACCCGGCGGCAGGTGCTGTTCTTCGGTCTGGGCGCGCTCATGGGCGTGCCTTTTTTTCTGCTCATCCGGCATTCGGTTAACACCAGTTTGGCTACCATGCTCATGATGCTGCTGATGCTGCCGTTTTTTCTCCTGGCCCTGTACGAGAAAAACGGTCAACCCCTGGAAGCCGTGCTGGGCCAGATAATACAGGCCCGCTACCTCCGCCCCAGACGCCGTCCCTATCAAACCGACAACTTCTACGCTGCCCTGGACCGCAGCGCCGGAATACACAAAGAGGTGAACCGCATTGTTCAAGCAGCACGAAAAACCAGGTAAGGCCCCCGTAAAGCTCACCCGGGCGGAAAGAAAGCGGATTGCCGCCCTGCTGGCCCGGGCGCACCCCCAGCAGCGCACGCCGCGCACCGCCCAGCAAACCCTTCCCTACGACTGCATGTGGCCGGACGGCATCTGCCTGGCGGACCATACGCTTTATACCCGCACCTTGCAGTTTCAGGACGTGGCGTACCACTTGGCCCAGGCCGACGAGCAGGAAAGCATCTTTGGCCGGTGGTGCGACCTGCTCAACTACTTCGATCACAGCATCCATATCCAGCTCAACTGCGTCAACCGGGACAACCGGGAGGCGTTCCGCCGCGCCATGCGCATTCGCGGACAGGGGGACGTTCCGCAAGAGACGGCCCAGGCGTATGACCAGATGCTCCGGCAGCAGCTGTCCAAGGGCTGGAACGGCATGCTCCAGGAGAAGTATCTCACCGTGGGCATTCAGGCGGAGAGCATCAAAGCGGCCCGGCCGCGTCTGGAGCATATCACCCAGGATGTGCTGGGCAATTTCAAAAAGCTGAACGCCCAGGCCGCGCCCCTGGATGGCAAGGAACGCCTGGCCCTGATGCACCGCATACTTTACGGCAGCCGCGCGTCCTTTGCCTTCGATTGGCGCTGGCTGTCCGCTACAGGCCTGTCCACCAAGGATTTCATCGCGCCCAGCAGCTTTGACTTTTCCGGCAAGAGCCAGTTCGTCATGGGGAATCTCCATGGCGCGGTATCCTATTTTCAGATTCTGGCGGCGGAGCTGAAGGACCGGGTGCTGGCGGATTTTCTGGCCATGCAGTCCGAGCTGGTGCTGAGCCTGCACATCCAGTCCATCGACCAGGTGGAAGCAGTAAAGCTGGTCAAGCGCAAGCTCACGGACCTGGACAGCATGAAGATTACCGAGCAGAAAAAGGCCGTGCGCGCCGGTTATGATATCGACATTCTGCCCAGCGACCTGACCACCTATGGCGTGGACGCCCGAAAACTGCTGGAGGATCTCCAAAGCCGAAATGAAAGGATGTTTCTGCTCACTTTTCTGGTGCTGAACACCGCGGAAAGCCGCAACCAGCTCAGGCTCAACCTGGCCCAGGCCCGGAGCCTGGCCCTGCAGCACAACAGCCGCCTGCTGCCCCTGGATTTTCAGCAGGAGAGCGGCCTGATTTCCTGCCTGCCGCTGGGCGTAAACAAAATCGGCATCCAGCGCGGCCTCACCACCACGGCCACCGCCATCTTCGTGCCCTTTACCAATCAGGAGCTTTTCCAGGAAAAGCCCGATGCCCTGTACTACGGGCTGCACGCGGTGAGCCACAACCCGATCATCGCCAGCCGCAAGGATTGCCACAACGGCAACGGTCTGATTCTGGGGACGCCCGGCTCGGGCAAGTCCTTCGCTGCCAAGCGGGAAATGACCCATGTGGTCTGCGCCACCCGGGATGACGTGCTCATCTGCGACCCGGAAAGCGAGTATGCCTCCCTGGTGCAGGCGCTGAACGGCCAGTGCGTCCATATCTCCGCCGTGAGCAAGGACGTCATCAACCCCATGGACCTATACATGGAGGAAGGCGACGATCTCAACGAGCTGCTCATTCTCAAGAGCGACTTTGTCCTCTCCTTCTGCGAACTCATCATGAAAGGGCAGGTGACCCCGGAGCAGCGGTCTGTCATCGACCGCTGCCTGCCGAAAATCTACGCCCCCTATTTCGCCAACCCCGTACCGGAAAACATGCCGGTGCTGGGCGATCTGTACGCTGCCCTGCTGGCCCAGGACAATCCCCACGCCCGGCAGATAGCCACCGCCCTGGAAATCTACGTGACCGGTTCCCTGAAGGTTTTCAACGGGCGCACCAACGTACAGCTGAACAAACGGGTGGTCTGCTTCGATATCCGCGCCCTGGGCAAGCAGCTCAAGCCAGTGGGCATGCTCCTGGTGCAGGATCAGATTTGGAACCGTGTATCGGCCAACCGGGCCAAGGGCGTTTATACCTGGTGCTACCTGGATGAATTCCACTTGCTGCTCAAGGATAGGCAGACCGCGGTCTACAGCATTGAAATCTGGAAGCGGTTCCGCAAGTGGGGCGGGCTGCCCACAGGCATTACCCAGAATGTGCAGGACCTGCTGGCCTCCCCGGAGGTGGAAGACATCTTCGCCAACAGCGATTTCATCTACATGCTGAATCAGCGGGGAGAAGACCGGGAGATTCTAGCGCAGCACCTGAACATCTCTCCTGGGCTGCAGCAGTACATCACCAATGCCGGCGCAGGCGAAGGGCTGATGTTCTTTGGCGACCGGATTGTGCCCTTCTGTGACGCTTTCCCGGCGGATAATCCCCTGTACCGCCTGATGACCACCCGACTGGGAGAAGCACAGCCCGAAGGGGGGACGGCCTCATGACCTGGTTTGCCGTCTGGGTGCTGCTGAGCGTGGCGTGCGGCATAGTGCTGCTGTCCCTGTGCGCCGTGGCGTCAGAGGCTGACCGGCAGATGGAGGAGGAGCTTCGCCGGATGCAGCAGGAGCAAGAACTGGGAAAGGAGCGGAAGCATGGATCATGAGCCGAAGCAGACGGTCCAAAGGCTGCGGTTTGCCGGGAAGGAGCGGGACGGGCCTCTGGAACATTCCCACGGCAAAACGCCGGTGCAGCGGCAGCGTGCGCAGCGATTGCGCGCGTCCCAGGCAAAGCCTGGGGCGCTGCGCCGGGAGCAGGATGCGCCGCCGGAGATGTCCAGACTGACGCCTGACCCGCTGCATGCCGTCACCGGAAGGCTGCGGCATCAGGTATCCCAGGCCAACGAGGACGAGAACGCCGGAGTGGACGCGGCCCTGTCCGGCGAACAGGCGTCGGAAACCCTGCTGCAAGCGGGAGAGAGCGCCTATCGCCGGGTCAAAACGCCCGGCAGGACGAAGCCGGTACCTCAGCGCACGGAAAAAGCCGTCCCCCACGGGTTGCAGCCCGGACAGGCCGTGCAGTCCGACACGTCCTCCCTTGCCCATGCCCGGCAGAAGCGCACCATCCGCCGGGCCTACGCAAGGCTTGGGCATGGATACGATGCGCCCGGTCCTGCGCCCGCCAGCGCGGCGAAGGCTGTCCGCAAAGCGGCGGCTGCGCGACGTCCCGCGGCCCTTGTACGCCGTCAAAAGCGCCGCCTGTTTCTGCTGGCTGCCCTGGGGGGCATGCTGTTGTTTGTTATGAACGGCCTGTCCGCCTGCGCGCCCCTGGGGGAAACCCTGATTCAATCCCTTGTCATCGGGACCTATCCCGCCACGGAGGAAGACGTGCTGGCCGCGGAACGCGCCTATGCGCAGATGGAACGGGCATTGCAGGAGGAAATCGACCACTACGCGGCGCGGCACCCCGGCTATGATGAGTATATCATCAACGCGCAGGAAATCTGGCACGATCCCTACGCGCTCATGGCCATCATCAGCGCCAGGCACGGCGGCGAGGAATGGACCCTGGACAGCGCCTATGGCACGCTGGAAAAGTATTTTCAGCTGCAATATATCCTCACGGAGGAAGTGCAAACGGAAACCCGCTACCGCACGGAGATACGCCTGGGCCTGCGGGAGGAAACCGATCCAGGAACCGGCGAGACGCTGTATATCCCTTACGAGTATGAGGAAGAAGTGCCCTACACCTACCGCATCTGCACGGTGACCCTTGAGAACAAAAACCTGTCCCATCTGCCGGTGTACAGCATGAGCCGGGAAGCCATGGGGCTGTACGCCCTGTACATGTCCACGCTGGGCAATATGCCGGATCTGTTTGCGGGCAACCCCCATGCTTCCCATCTTCGTGATCCCATGATTTACGAAGTTCCCCAGGAGGTGCTGGACGCGGACCCGCGCTTTGCCGCGCTCCTCCAGGAGGCCAACTGCTACATCGGTTACCCCTATGTCTGGGGCGGGGACAGCCCGGAGACCAGCTTTGACTGCTCCGGGTTCATCAGCTACGTGTTCACAAACAGCGGGGTTTATGACACGAGCAGGCGGGGCGCAACGGGCTTGTACAGCCTATGCCGCAAAATATCCCCGGCGGAAGCCAGGCCGGGGGACCTGGTCTTCTTCCAGGGCACCCTGGGGGAAGGCGTGGACGGCAACGACGGCATTACCCATGTGGGCATGTACGTGGGCGACCACAAAATGATCCACTGCGGAAATCCCATCGGATACGCCGATCTCAACGACGCTTACTGGCGGCAACATTTCTACGGATACGGGCGCGTGCCCGAATAAAGGAGGAACCATGAACAAACTGGAGCGTTACCGCGCTTTGCAGCAGAAGAAACGGGCCAAGCTGGAGAAAGCGCAGCAGGACATGAACCAGATCGACCAACTGGTGCAGGAGGAAGAAAACACGCAGATTCTCGCGGTGGTGCGAAGCTATGCCATGACCCCCGAGGAGCTGGCGGTATTTCTGCGGGACCAGCATACGGGCGCTGCCCCGTTGGTACCAGAATACCCGAAAGAACAGGAGGGCATGGACAATGAAACAGGCAACCCCTGAAATGGCAACGGTAAGAGCGATCCTGGCAGCCACGGTGCTCCTGGCAATCCTGTCGGCGGTCCTGGGGCCGGGCGCAATGGCGGAGAGCGCCGGTATCCCGGAACTTTATGAGGGCCTGGTGATCCTGGATGATCCCGCCTATTTCATTTTCCAGGAGGAGGAAGAAGCAGCGGCGGCGCAAACGCAAAGCGCGCTCACCAGCGCACCGCCGGCATCTGCGCAGCCGTCTGTGGAACCTGCCACGGAACCCACCACGGAGGCCACAGGCCAGCCTACTGCGGAACCTACGCCAGCAGCCACCATAGAACCCACGGAAGCGCCTTCCACGGAGCCGGAACCCACGGAGGAGCCGGTTCCGTCGCCCACGGCGGAGCCGACCCATGCGCCGGAGCCTGCCTACACCATTGGCATCACCCCGCCCACAGGCTGGCGAAACACCGCTTCCGCTCAAGTGCGCATCGAGATTACCGACGAGCACGGCACCGGCTGGGACAGCGTCCGCGCAAGCACCGGCAGCGCCGGATGGACTGACCTGACCGAGGCGTTCCGTCAGGGCAATACCGCCGGGCTGGAGGTGGCGGACAATGGGACCCTGGTGGTTCGGGTTACTGATCCCTATGGCGGATATCATGAGGAGCAGGCAAAGATCAACTGCTTTGACCGTCAGGCTCCCATCGTGACCGCCGGTATCGACGGCGAACCGCTGCACATCGAAGCCACCGACGACCTTTCCGGTGTGGCGGGGATTCAGGTCAACGGCCTGCTCTTTACGGCCCTTGAGAACGGCAGCATTGACGTGCAGTTTGACGAAGCCCTGCGCAGCTATGCGAAGCTGGCCATACGCGCCTATGACTTTGCGGGGAATTTCTCCCAGGCGGTGACCTTGGAGAATCCCTATTACGGCTACCCGGCAACGCCTACGCCCGCGCCCACCGCCACCCCCAAGCCCACTGTCAAGCCCACCAAAGCGCCTTCCGGCGGCGGCTCCGCAAGCAAGCCCACCGTCAAGCCCACGGCGACGCCTACGGCATCGCCCACCGCTTCCCCGGTGGTGATCCTGCCCACACCCACGCCCGTGTATATCCAGACCGGCCCCGGCCAGGCCTTCACCCAGAGCGGCAACATGCAAACGGTGGACCTGCTCTATGCCAGCAACACCAATAAACAGTTCATCACCGTGCAGTCCCGGGGCGGGCAGACGTATTACCTCATCATCGACTACGATAAGCCCATCGACGAGGAAAACGAGATTTACGAAACCTACTTCCTGAACCTGGTGGACGATCGGGACCTGCTGTCCCTGCTCAGCGAGGAGGACATGCCCACGCCGACTCCCACGCCCAGTCCCACGCCTGTGCCTACCCAAGCGCCCACTCCGGTTCCCGCGCAGACCCAGCAGGAAAAGGATACCGGCACGGGGTGGCTGGCGCTGGCCGTCCTGTGCCTGCTGGCGGCGGGCGGCGCGCTGTGGTTCCTGAAGTTCCGCAAAAGCGGCGCTCCCGCCCGGCCTGCCTTCATGGAATATGAAGAAGCGGAGGAGGAAGAACCCGAGATGGAAGAACCCGGCGAAGCAGAGGAGAACGAAGACATCTGACAGTGCAATAGCAAGCGGGCGAGCCACTTGGACTCGCCCGCTTGCTGTTGGGTATGACTTGACGTTCCAGACAAAAACAAGGAGAAAAACATGCGACTCATCGTAACAGAAAAGCCCAGCGTCGCCCAGGCCATTGCGGCGGCGCTGGATATACAGGATAAAAAAGCAGGCTACCTGGAAGGCTCCGGCTACCTGGTCAGCTGGTGCGTCGGGCATCTGGTGGAGCTGGCTCCGCCGGAACAATATGACCCGCGCTATGCCAGGTGGCGTCTGGAGGATTTGCCCATTGTGCCGCAAGCGTGGGCCTATGGCATCATCCAGAAAACTGCCCGGCAGTTCCAGGCGCTTCAGCGCCTTATGCTGCGGCCGGACGTGGAGGCCGTCATCTGCGCCACCGACGCTGGACGCGAAGGCGAGCTGATTTTCCGCCTGGCGTATGCGCAGGCAGGTTGTGCAAAGCCTGTGGAAAGGTTGTGGATATCCTCACTGGAGGCGAGCGCCATTCGGGAAGGGTTTCAGCGGCTGAAGCCCGCCGCGCAGTACGACGCGCTCTACCGGGCCGCGCTGTGCCGGGCGCAGGCGGACTGGCTGGTGGGTATCAACGCCACCCGGCTATTCTCCCTGCGCTGCGGCGCGGTCATGCAGGTGGGGCGGGTCATGTCGCCCACCCTGGCGCTGCTGGTGCAGCGGGAGGAGGAGATTGCCGCCTTTCATCCGCAACCGTTCTATACCGTGGAGCTGGAGTGCGGCTTCACCGCGCAGAGCCAGCGCTTTTCCCACCGCCAGCAGGCGGAAGCGATACAGCGCGCCTGCCAGGGACAAAGTGCCGCCGTATGCGGCATCGAGACAATCCGGCGCGTGGTGCAGCCGCCCAAGCTCTACGACCTGACTTCCCTGCAACGGGACGCCAACCGCGTCTATGGGTATACGGCGCAGCAGACCCTGGACTATGCCCAATCCCTGTACGAAAAGAAGCTGCTGACGTATCCCCGAACGGACAGCAGGTATCTGCCCCAGGACATGGCAGCGGGGCTCAGCGCGCTGGCGGCAGATATGCAGGCCGCCATGCCCTTTACCGACGGGCTGCATCTCCTTTTCCATGCCGGGCAGGCCGTGGACGACGCGCAAGTGACGGATCACCATGCGCTGCTGCCCACGGGAGCTGCTGCCCGGGCCGACCTGGCGGCGCTGCCCGGGAGCGAGCTGGACCTGCTTCACCTGGTATGCCTGCGCCTGCTGTGCGCCCTGGGCGAACCCTGCGTGATCTGCGATACCACGGTGACGCTGGCATGCGCGGGGACGCAATTCACGGCAAAGGGGCAGCAGGTCCTGGAGATGGGCTGGACCGTACCCTGCGAAACCTTCCGCGGCCATCTGCAGGCCCGCGGGATCGCCGGTCTCGCCAAGCGTCCGCCCGAGCTGCCGGAGTTGCGGGAAGGACAGCAGCTGGCCGTCACGGCGGCAGTGCATGCGGGACAGACCGCCCCGCCCTCCCGGTATACGGACGCCTCCCTGCTCCGGGCTATGGAAACCGCAGGGGCGCAGGAGGCGGGGGCGCGGCACAAGGGATTGGGAACCCCCGCCACCCGTGCCGGAACGTTGGAGAAACTGGTGCAGTGCGGATACGTGGAGCGCCAGGGAAAAGGCCGGAGCATGGTGCTGCTGCCCACGGCCAAGGGGAAACAGATCATTTCCCTGCTGCCGGAAACGCTTCGGTCCCCAGAGATGACGGCGCGCTGGGAAGAGAGGCTTGGGCAAATGGAGCAGGGCGCATACGCCCCCGAGGATTTTCTGGCGGGCATCAGGGGTATGCTCAGGGAACTGATGGGCACAGCCCCCGGCAAACAGACGCATTTCAAGGAAACCCCGCCCGTGGGCCGCTGCCCCTGGTGCGGCGGAGAAGTTGCAGAAATGCAACACGGCTTCTTTTGCGGCAACCAAAATTGCAAATTTGCAATTTGGAAGGACAATCCCTGGTGGACCGCCAAGCAAAAGCAACCCACTCGCGCTCTGGTAGCCGCTTTGCTTCGGGAGGGGCGCGCGCGGCTTACCGGCTGCTACTCGGTGAAAACCGGCAAGGTCTATGACGCTACCGTTATGCTGGACACGTCGGAAAAGGAGCAGGTACGCTTTCTTCTGACCTTTGACAAGCCGGGAAAGGAGCGAAAATGCGTATGAGGCTTGACGCTCTTTCCCGGCAGCGGACCCCCGGCAATCCACCGGCGCGTGAAAGCGAAACGGTGCGGTCAAACCATGCTGCACAGGCAGAACCGCAAGGAGGATGAAGATGCCGGACAAAGTAAGAACGGTCATGGAACTGGCGGAACAGACCGCGCGCCGCATGACCGGCAGCGGCGAGCAGTGGATGTCCTTTCTCACCACCGCCGCCCGGTTGTACAAATACCCCTATCAGGAGCAGCTTCTGATTTACGCACAGCGTCCGGAGGCGACGGCCTGCGCAACCTATGAGCTGTGGAACCAGACCATGCGGCGGTATGTGCGAAGGGGCGCGAAGGGCATCGCGCTCCTGGATACCTCCGGGGAAACGGTCCGGCTGCGCTATGTCTTTGACGTGGCGGACACGGGCCAAAGGGCGCAGTCCCGGAGCCTGGAGCTATGGCGGCTCACCGGGGATAACGCTCCGGCTGTGGCCGCCTCCCTGGAGGCGGCGTATGGCGCGCCCGCCGTCCTGGGGCTGGACGGGCAATTGCAGGCGCTGGCCATCCGCCTGGCGGACGCCTGCTGGGAAGAACGCGGCCAGGAGATTCTCGGTATCGTTGACGGTTTCTCCGGGAAGGGGTACGATGAAGACGGTGCGGGAGCTTCCTTCCGCAAAGCGGCTGCGGCCAGCCTGGAATACGTGCTGCGCGCCCGGTGCGGCCTGGACAACGCGGGGCGCTTCACTGCCGGAGACTTTGACACCTTGGCAGACTGGAGCGAGCCGGAAGCCGCAGCGGCCCTGGGCACCGCCGTCAGCGAGCGCAGCGGGGAAGTGCTGCGGAACATTGAAACCACCATTCGAAACCATGAAAGGAGCGTTGCGCATGAGCGAGATCACCTACCTGCGCAGCGGGGACTACCTGCTGCCCAACCTGACGCTGGAGGAAACGGAGGCCCGGCCCCTGGGCAAGTACGGGCGGATGCGCAGGACGTTCCTGCAAGCGCACCGGAGCATGCTGTGGAACAGCCTGCTGCTCACCGGGAAACTCCAGGCGCACCTTATGGAGATCGAGACGGCGGCGCAGAACCGCCTGGAGCAACTGATGCCACGATTGGCGGAGGAAGCGGGGGCGACGGAGGAGCTGAAAGCCCGCGATCCCCTGCGGTGGACGGGCCTGATGAACGCCTGCAAGGCGCAGGCCGAGGAGATCATCCTGGCGGAGCTGGTGTACAGCTAAGTTTTCTGGAAAGTCCGGCGCTTCCCGGGGAAGCGGAACAAATAGCCCTGATCGACCAAGCGGAGAGCGAAACGCCCTCCGCTTTTTCCATTCCCCAGGAAACCGTGGACCGGGCGCTGCAAACGAGCGGCAACGCGGCGGACCTGCGCTTGCAGGTAGCGCTTCTGTATTTGCGGGAGGAACCGGCGGAGGAAATTGCGGCGGCGCTGCCGGAGCTGTATCGCGGCGGGAATGGCCTGCGCACACCCCGGGGCGATCTCAGCGTATGGTTCGGGCCGGACGGCGTCCGTATGGCCTATGGGCACAGCGCGCGGTATGACGCACAGGCCCAGCGGCTGACCTGGCCGGACGCGGCGGCGCGCATCGCCCGGCTCCTGGAGGAAGGCCGCTACGCCACGCGGGAGGAGCTCACGGAAGCGCCCGGGTATGCCCGGCGGACGCTGGCCCGGTCTTTGCGGTATCTGTATTACGACATCGCCAGCCGGGAGCAGGCGGAGCAGGCGTTCCCGCTGCTGGCCACGCTGACGGACGGCAGCTTTGCGAAGGACATGCAGCGTCTGGATCAGGCATTGGCGGATAGGGACTTCTGCGCCGCGCTTTCCGAGGAACTGGCCGCCTTCCGGGATGCGCTGCGGGAGCATCCGGAGCTGCTGCGCTTGTCCTACCACCGGCTGGACAGCATGCAGGAGCAGCTTGCGGCGTTGCGCCGTCCGCTGCGCGCCTATGCCAACGCGGCCCCGGAGACGCCGCAAGTGGAGGGGTTCATCACCGAAGATGAAATCCGTCAGGCACTGGTGGAAAGCTGCCGGGTATCCGGCGGTTTGGAGCGCATAGACGCTTATTTCCGGCAGCATGCCGCCCCCGGGGACCGCGCGGTTTTCCTGTCGGAAACCTTCGGCATTGGGGGGCGCTCCCACGCGCTGTCCGGCGCGGCGCACAGCGCCGAGAGCCATGACCGTTCCGGTATCCGGCTGCAAAAAGGCAACTGCCCGGAAGTGCGCCTGACCTGGCATCAGGCCGCGGTACGCCTGGATGATCTGATGCGGAAAGGACGGCATCGGGAGGGTCAGGAGCAGGACAGCTTCCCGGAAGCTCCGGAGATGGCCACCACGGCGGAAGCTCCTGTGCAACGCTCCGTCATCGCTGAGAAGCATTTCTTCACCCCCGAGGAACAGGACGAGGAGATTCATCCCGCGGCCATCCGCCAAGCCCTGGAAGCCCGCGGCATCGTGGACGGCCAGGTGGTGGACCAGGAGAAGCTGGACAGCGATCCTTTCCTACGCCAGGTCATGGCCGACGCCGCCCGGGAGGAGGCCGTAAGAGAAATAGCCGAACCCGTCGGGGAAAAGCCGGAAACGGCTGCCATGGAAACGTTCAGCCCCGGCGCTGCCACGACAGTGTACCCCGCGGCGCAGAACCAGCTGCCCTTCGACGTGGTTGTGGAACCCTTGGCCCTGGAGCAATCCCCACCGGAAACGCCCTCGCTGCCTGCGCGAAACTTCCGCATTACGGACAGCCAGCTGGGCGTGGGCGGCGCAAAAACCCGCTATGGTTGGAACATCGCCGCCATCCGCACCCTGCATACGCTGGAGGAGGAGGGCCATCCCGCCACGCCCCAGGAGCAGGAAGTCCTTTCCCGGTACGTGGGCTGGGGCGGTATTCCCCAGGCTTTTGATGCCCAGAACACGGATTGGCGCAAGGAATATGAGGAGCTTCGCAGCCTGCTTCCCGATGCGGCGTATGCCTCTGCCCGCGCGTCCACCCTCAATGCCCACTATACCAGCCCCACGGTGATCCGGGCCATTTACCAGGCCGTGGAGCGCATGGGCTTTCGTTCCGGCAATATTTTGGAGCCGTCCATGGGTGTGGGCAACTTTTTCGGCCTGCTCCCGGATACCATGGCGGGCAGCCGCCTGTACGGCGTGGAGCTGGACAGCGTTACCGGGCGCATCGCACAGTACCTGTACCCCGAGGCCCATATTACCGTGGCGGGCTTTGAAACCACCGACCGCCGGGACTTCTTCGACCTGGCCGTGGGCAACGTTCCCTTCGGCAACTACCAGGTTGCGGACAAGGCATACGACAAGCTGCGCTTCCATATTCACGATTACTTCTTCGCCAAGGCCATCGACCAGGTACGGCCCGGAGGCATCATCGCTTTCGTAACCTCCAAGGGAACCATGGATAAGCAAAATCCCGACGTGCGCCGCTACCTGGCCCGGCGTGCCGAATTGCTGGGGGCTATCCGGCTGCCCAACAACGCTTTTGCCCGGAACGCCAACACGGAGGTCACTTCGGACATCCTCTTCCTGCAAAAGCGCGACCGTCCCCTGGACGTGGAACCGGACTGGGTACATCTGGGGCAAACGGACGAGGGGATTCCCGTCAACGCCTATTTTGCGGAGCATCCCGAAATGGTGCTGGGCCGCATGGCCTGGGATGACAGCATGTACGGCAACCGCAAGGAAACCGCCTGCCTGCCCCTGGAGGGTGCTGATCTGGCAGAGCAGCTGGCGCAGGCGGTGGAGCGCATAAGCGGGACATACCGGGAGGCGGAAGCACCGGACCTGGGTGAAGGCGAGGCCATAGCCGCGTCCATTCCCGCCGATCCGGCGGTGAAGAATTATTCCTATACCCTGGTGGACGGGCAGGTCTATTACCGGGAAAACTCGGTCATGGTCCGCCCTGCCCTCAGCCGGACCGCGCAGGAAAGAATCGGCGGACTGGTGGGGCTGCGGGACTGCACTCAGGCGCTTATTGCCCTTCAGATGGATGCGACGGTTTCGGACAGCGCCATCCAGGAGCAGCAAGCCGAGCTGAACCGGCGCTACGACGCTTTCACCGCCCGGTACGGGCTGATCAGCGACCGGGCCAACCGGTTGGCCTTTGCCGACGACTCCAGCTACTATCTGCTTTGCGCCCTGGAGGTCCTGGACGAGGAGGGCAAGCTTCAGCGCAAAGCGGATATGTTCACCAAGCGCACCATCCGCCCGGCGCAGGCGGTGGAGCATGTGGACACCCCCGGCGAGGCCCTGGCCCTGTCCATTGCCGAAAAGGCAGGCGTGGACCTAAGCTACATGGCGCAGCTCACCGGCAAAAGCCCGGAGGAACTCACCCAGGCGCTGCAAGGAGTGATTTTCCCCGTGCCCGGCTCCGAGGACACATCGGGCATGTTCCGCTACGAAACCGCCGACGCTTACCTGTCCGGCAACGTCCGGCAAAAGCTCCGGGACGCCCGGCAGGCCGCCGAATCGGACGCCCGTTTTGCGCCCTGCGTCGCAGCGCTGGAGCATGCGCAGCCCAAGGACCTGGACGCTTCCGAGATCGACGTGCGCCTGGGCGCTACCTGGGTGGACAAAGCCTATATCCGGCAGTTTGCCCTTGAGCTGTTGAAACCGCCCCTGTACATGCACCGGCTCATCCAGGTAAACTTCTCCGCCCTCACCGCTGAATGGCAGATACCCAACAAAGGCAGTATCGCCTCGGGGAGCGTAGCGGCCAACGTAACCTACGGTACTTCGCGGGCCAACGCCTACCGCATTCTGGAGGATACCCTCAACCTGCGGGACATCCGCATCTATGACACCGTGGAGGACGCGGACGGCAAGGAGCGCCGGGTGCTGAACACCAAGGAAACCACCCTGGCCCAGCAAAAGCAGCAGGCCATCAAGGACGCCTTCCGGGACTGGATCTGGCAGGACGCGGCGCGGCGGGAAACCCTGGTGACCGCCTATAACGAACGCTTCAACGCTACGCGGCCCCGGGAGTTTGACGGCTCCCACATCACCTTTGGCGGCATGAACCCGGAAATTGCCCTCCGGGAGCACCAGCGCAACGCCGTGGCGCACATCCTTTACGGCGGGAATACCTTGCTGGCGCACGCGGTAGGGGCAGGCAAGACCTTTGCAATGGTGGCCGCCTGCATGGAGTCCAAGCGGCTGGGATTATGCAGGAAGTCCCTCTTTGCGGTGCCCAACCACCTTACGGAGCAGTGGGCCGCCGAGTTCCTGCGCCTGTACCCCTCCGCCAATATCCTGGTGGCCACCAAAAAGGACTTTGAAACGCGCAACCGGAAAAAGTTCTGCGCCCGGATCGCCACCGGCGATTATGACGCCATTATCATCGGGCACAGCCAGTTCGAGCGCATTCCCATCAGTCAGGAGCGGCAACAGCGGCTTTTGCGGGAGCAAATCGACGAAATTGTTCAGGGCATTGAGGAGCTCAAGCGCAATCATGGAGAGCAGTTCTCTATCAAGCAGCTGGAGCGCACCAGAAAGCAGCTGGAAAGCCGTCTGGAAAAGCTCACGGCTGCGGAGCGCAAGGATGACGTCGTCACCTTTGAACAGTTGGGCGTGGACAGGCTCTATGTGGATGAGGCGCATCTGTACAAGAACTTGTTCCTTTTCACCAAGATGCGCAATGTGGCGGGGCTTTCCACCGCGGACGCGCAAAAGTCCTCCGACATGTTCGCCAAATGCCGCTATATGGATGAGCTTACCGGCGGCAAGGGCGTCATCTTTGCCACAGGGACCCCGGTATCCAACAGCATGACGGAGATGTACACCATGCAGCGTTACCTGCAATACGGCACGCTCCAACGCAATGGTCTCACGCACTTCGACGCCTGGGCTTCCATCTTCGGGGAAACGGTCACG
>CAZINY010000051.1:18824-20889 GCA_964540735.1 uncultured Oscillospiraceae bacterium | reverse complement strand
CACCGAATAGCGCCAGCGCAGGGCCGTCACAAACAGAATCATGCCGAACAGGCCATACAGTATGGAAGGAATGCCCGAGAGCGTCTCCGCCGTCACCCGCACCAGGCGCACCAGGCGGCTATTGCGGGGAGCGTATTCCACCAGGTAAATGGCCCCGCCGATGCCCAGGGGCGCGGCCACGGCCAGGGCCAGCACCGTCATCCACACGGTATTGATGAGCGCGGGAAGCATGGAGACATTCTCGCTGTTGTATTCCAGCGCAAAGAGGGAGGGCTTCAAGTAGGGAACGCCCTTGACCAGCACGTACCCCGCCACCAGCAGCAGCGCGCCGCCGGTAATCATCCCGGAGAGCAGCCGCAGCGCCAGGGAACCCGGATGCCGCAGATATTTTTGCATTACGCGCTCTGCCTCCTTTTCATCATGTTAAAGAGCAGATTGATCAGCAGGATGAACACAAACAGCACCACGCCCGTGGCGATCAACGCCTCCCGGTGCAAATCGGCGGCGTAACCCATTTCCATGACGATGTTCACCGTCATGGTGCGGATGCCGTTGAGGATGCCCGTGGGCATGCGGGGCTGGCTGCCCGCCACCATCATCACCGCCGTGGTTTCGCCGATGGCGCGGCCCACCCCCAGCACCACCCCGGAGGTGACCCCGGAGCCCGCCGCCGGGAGCATCACCCGGAACACGCTGCGCTCTGCCGTGGCCCCCAGGGCCAGGCTGCCCTCATAGTAGCTCTGCGGCACCTGCCGCAGGGAGGACACCGCCACCTGAATGATGGTGGGCAGAATCATCATGGCCAGCAGGATGCTGGCGGTGAGAATGGAGAACCCCCTGCCCCCGAAGACGTCCCGGACAAAGGGCACCAGCACCGTCAGCCCGAACAGGCCGTAGATCACCGACGGGATGCCCGCCAGCAGGGACACCGCGGGCTGCAGCAGCCGCAGCACCGCCCTGGGCGCAAAAAAGGCCATGTACAGCGACGTGAAAATCGCAATGGGCGCGCCCAGCACAATGGCGCCCGCCGTAATATAAATGCTGCCGAGGATCATGGGCAGGATGCCGTAAATATCGTTTCCAGGCTTCCACGTTTGCCCCAGCAGGAAATCCAGCGCGTTCTCCTTGGCGAAAAAGGGCAAGCCATTGGCGAAAAGGAACACGCAGATCAGCGCCACGGCCAGGATGCACGCGCAGGCGGCCAGGCAGAAAACCACCCGCATCACGCGCGCCTTCAGCGCCCCGGGATGCAGGGAAGCAGGACGCGGGGCGGAGGGATGCAGGGAAGGTTGAAGCGATTGATCCATGGACGGACCTCCCTTCGTTTCATTGGTCATGGGGAAAAGGCGGCTTCCCAGCGGAAACCACCTTTGCCCCGCAAAGACGGAAGCGGAGGAAAGCCCCAGGCTGTTTCCGCCTGGCAGCTTCCCTCCGCAAGGGGTTTGTTTACTTGATTTCGCTCCAGTCGATGGTGGCGCCGGTGAAGACGTTCTTCACCTGCTCCAGGGTCATGTTCTCCACGGGGTTCTCCACGTTGACGATCACGGCCAGGCCATCCAGGGCGATGGTGGTGGCGGTCAGGCCGGCCTCGATCTCGCTGTCCTTCAGCGCGCGGGAAGCCATGCCGATGTCGCAGATGCCGTCGATGGCGGACTGCATGCCGGTGGTGGAGTCGCTCTGCTGCACTTCGATTTCAGCGTTGGGGTTTACAGCGGCGTAGGCTTCCTTCAGCTTCTCCATGACGGGGGTCACAGAGGAGGAACCAGCCACAACCACCTTGCCGGCAACCTGCTTGCCTTCATAGGCGGGCGCATCATCCAGCGGGATGTAACCATTCTCAGCAATCACGGCCTGGCCCTCGGCGGAGAGGATGTAGCTCACAAAGTCAGCGGCAACCTCGCTCAGGCCTTCCTTGGTGGCGATGTTGAAGGGACGGGAGAGGGTGTAGGTGCCAGCCTTGATGTTCTCAACGGTGGCTTCCACGCCTTCAATCTGCAGGGCCTTCACGGTCTCGTTCAGGCTGCCCAGGGAGATGTAGCCGATGGCACTGGGGTCCCCGGCCACG
>CAZINY010000051.1:0-18814 GCA_964540735.1 uncultured Oscillospiraceae bacterium | reverse complement strand
ATCATTACGTTGGTGGAGTTGGTGACGATGGCTTCCACGGTGGTGTTGTCCACTTTCTCGCCGGCCTCGTTCTTTTCCTCAACGCCGGTGAGCTCCACGAAAGCGCTGCGGGTGCCGCTGCCGTCCTCACGGGAGACCACGGTGATCGCGCCGGTCATTTCCGCGCTGGCCACGGATACACCCATTACCAGGGCCATGAGCAAACCCATCCATTTCATTCCTTTACGCATTTTACTTTTTCCTCCTTTTTTCTCGGTACGGGTAGCAGTATAGCGTGCCTGTGTAAGAGGAAATCCACGGCTTTGTAAAGTATGCGTAAAATGCGCGGCGGGCGCAGTTGCCGGCAGGGTGGGATTGTATTTCCCGGCAATGTGTGCCATAATAGATATGTTGTCATTCCACTGTAAACGTGCTTTCCCCCGCCCGGGGAAAGCGGAAGGAAGTGAACCTAATGATTCAGGAATCGGTAGCCCGGGAGGTCCTGGCCAAGGCCACGTCCACCGGTGGCGACTTTGCGGAAATTTTCCTGGAGGATCGGGTGAACCACAGCCTGCGCCTGCGCAGCGGCAAGATTGACGCCGTATCCACCGGCCGCCTCCACGGCGCGGGGGTGCGCGTCTTTGACGGCACCCGGGCCATCTATGTCCACACCAACGATACCAGCCGGGAAGGCCTGCTCCGCACGGCGGAAACCGCCGCCGCGGCCATTCGCAGCGACCGCGCCCCGGCGGTGATTGCCGACCTTGCCCTGCGCAGCGTAGCCCGGCCGGACACCATCCGCCTGTGGCCCGGGGACGTAAAGGCCGCCCGCAAGGCGGAAAAGCTACGGGAGGCGGACGCCGCCGCCCGGCAGGTCTCCCCGGAGATTGTGCAGGTCATGGCCTCCTACAACGACAGCGTGCAGAACGTATGGATCTACAACACCGAGGGCGTGGCCGTAACGGACACCCGGGTGTACAGCCGCCTGGGCGTGCAGGCCATTGCCTCCAACGGCACGGAGAACCAGACCGGTTTTGAAGGTCCCGGCGCTTCCATGGGCTTTGAGCTGTTCGATGAGCGTGTGGACCCCGCCCGTTCGGCCCGGGAAGCGGCGCAGATTGCCCACACCATGCTCCACGCCCCCCTATGTCCCGCCGGGTACATGCCCGTGGTGATCGACAACGGCTTTGGCGGCGTGCTGTTCCATGAGGCCTGCGGCCACAGCCTGGAAGCCACGCGGGTGGCCTACGGCATCAGCGAGTTTTCCGGCAAGTTGGGCCAGCAGATTGCCGCGCCCTGCGTCACCGCCCTGGACGACGGCACCATGGAAAACGAGTGGGGCTCCCTGCACGTGGACGACGAAGGCACCCCCACCACCCGCCTGGTGCTGATTGAAAACGGCATTTTGAAAAACTATATGATCGACAAGCTGGGCGGACGGCGCATGAACATGGCGCCCACGGGCAGCGGACGCCGGGAAAGCTACGCCTGGGCACCCACCAGCCGCATGCGCAACACCTACATCGCCGCGGGCACGGACGATGAAAACGAGATGATCGCCACCATGGGCGACGGCCTGTACGCCCGGCGCATGGGCGGCGGCTCGGTGAACCCCACCACCGGCGAATTCAACTTCGCGGTGCTGGAGGGCTACCTGGTCAAGGACGGCAAGATCGCGCATCCGGTGCGGGGCGCGTCCCTGATTGGCCGGGGCAGCGAGGTGCTCATGAAGATTGACCGGGTCGGCAAGAACATGACCATGGGCCAGGGCATGTGCGGCAGCATTTCGGGCAGCATCCCCACCAACGTGGGCCAGCCCATGATCCGCATCAGCGCCCTGACCGTGGGCGGAAGCAAGGAGGGCTGAGCCATGGAAATGCAGCAATTCATTGAGAAGCTCCTGGCTGCGGCCAAGGAGCAGGGTATCGACCCCGCCGAGGCATACGTGAGCGCGGGCAGCAGTTTTTCCGCCAACGTGATGCAGGGCACCATCGACGCATACAACGTCAGCACCCGGCAGGGGCTGGGCCTGCGGGGTGTGTATCAGGGAAAGATGGGCTACGCCTCCACCCAGGCCTTCGACGACGAGGCCATCCAGCAGCTCATTGAGGGCGTGAAGGAAGGCGCGTCCCTGCGTGAGGATGAGGACGCCGAGGAAATCTATCCCGGCGACGCAAGCTACCCCACCGTGGACAGCTGGTCCCAGGAGCTGGAACAGGTCTCCGCCGCCCAGAAGCTGGACGCCTGCCTGAACATCGAAAAGGCCGCCGTTTCCAGCCAGCCCACCGTTACCCAATGCAGCGGCACCCGCGTGGGCACCGCCTCCGGGGAGATCCGCCTGTGCAACAGCTACGGGCTGAACCTGCACCACCGCAGCAACATGTACCTGGCCTACACCGACGCCATCGCCCAGGAGGGCGACAGCACCGCCACCGCCATGGCCTTCCAGAGCGGGCGGAACTTTGCGGAAGTGGACCCCCAGGCCCTGGGCGCCAAGGCAGCGCGGGACGCCGCCGAAGCCCTCCACGGAAGCCCTGTGCCCGCGGGGACCTATCGGATTATCCTGCGCTGGGACGCCATGCAGGCGCTGCTGGAAACCTTTGCGGGTATCTTCTCCGCGGAGAACGCCCAGCAGGGCATGTCCCTGCTCAAGGGCCGGGAGGGCGAAACCATCGCCGCCTCCTGCGTGACCCTCATGGACGACCCGCTGCTGCCTGGCGGCTTTGCCACCTCTCCCTTTGACGAGGAGGGCGTGGCCTGCCGCACCAAGGCCGTGGTGGAAGCCGGCGTACTCAAAACGCTGCTGCACAACCGCAAGACTGCCAAGAAGCAGGGCGTGGCCTCCACGGGCAACGCGGCCCGTCCGGGGCTTTCCGCGCCGGTCACGGTGGCCCCCAGCAACCTGTTCTTCCAGCCCGGCGCCCAGTCCCTGGCGGAACTGGAGGTGCAGATGGACAACGGCTTGGTCATCACCGACCTGAGCGGCCTGCACGCCGGAGCCAACACCACCAGCGGCGATTTCTCTCTGCTGTGCAAGGGCTATCTGCTGGCGGGCGGCAAGCGGGTTCGCCCCGTGGAGCAGATCACCGTAGCCGGGAACTTCTATCAGCTGCTCAAGGAGATCCGCGCCCTGGGGAACGACCTGACCTTCCCTGCCAGCGGCGTGGGCGCGCCTTCGGTGGACGTGGGCACGCTGACGGTTTCAGGGAAATAAGGCAGCGGCTGTTCCTATTGGAGGCCGTGGTTCAATCTATCATATTCGCGTCAGAGGCGGAGGGGCTATGCTCCTCCGCCTCTGACCGTTGATAATGGTTTTGCTTCTTTTTTGCAAGTTAAGCATTGCATACTTGCAAGCACAGAAGATTTCGCGCCTGCGGGCGCGACCAAAGGGCTTTCCGATCGCCCTTTGGAAACCTTCGGGTCCCTCTACTTGTTGAGGCTTTTGCAAGTTAGGAAGGCTGAAATTTTCTTTTTTCATGCCAGCGTGCAAAAACATGCCTGTTGCGGCAGTCCGGGATGCTGCGGCATCCTTCGTCATCCAAGCCATAAAAATCAGCCTCGGAAAGAAGCCTTACGCTTTCTTTCCGAGGCTGATAGATCAACGCGCCCGCGTAGCAGGCGGGCGTCCCATATGTCAATACCGCACTGCGCTGTCCGAGTACAGCACGCGCTGCGTCTCCGGACCGGCCACACCGTCGGAGGTCAACCCGTTACGGGATTGGAACACTGCCACCGCAGAAACCGTCAGGTCATCGTACACGCCGGTAGCCGTAGTAACCATATAGCCCAGTTTCGACAGCTGGTCCTGCAGCTGCACCACTTCGTCGCCCTTGTCCCCGGCGCGCAGGGTAGTAAATTCCGTGTTATCAGCGGTAGCGCTAACGGCGGTGCTGGAATACACCGCCTGCAGGGTACTATTACCCGCTATGCCATCCACCTTCAGGTTATTATTGATTTGAAAAGCGCGCACCGCATCTTTTGTGGTAGAGCCGTAAATACCATCCACCGGACCGTCAAAATACCCCAGCTCATACAACGCGTACTGGAGATTGGTCACGGCTGTTCCCTCGTCGTATTCCCGCAGGGTGGAATAGGTGTTGGCGGTGGCGTTGGTGCCATAGAGCTTGCTCTGGGTCGCAGGGCCCGCCTTGCCGTCCACCTTCAGATTATTCACCCGCTGGAAATTCTCCACAGCCGCTACCGTACCGCTGCCATAGGTCCCATCCACGGATCCGCTGTAATATCCCAGGGTTTTAAGCTGCTGCTGGAGCTTCTTCACCGCATCGCCCGTATCGCCTTCCTTGAGGGTCGTGGTGGAAGAAGAGCTTGAGCCGGAGGAACTACTGCCTGAGGAGCCTCCGCCGGAGGACCCTCCGGAGGCCGACACTGCGGTAGAACTGTAAAGGGCGTTCAGGGTAGCGGTCCCCGCCTTGCCGTCGGCATTCAAGCCGTTATTTCCCTGGAAGGCAATGACTGCCGACAGGGTGGAGGGGCCGAAGGAACCGTCCACGCTGCCGCTGAGGTAGCCCAATTCCTTCAAGCGCTTTTGCAGCGCCCGCACCGCGTCGCCTTCCGAACCATTTTCCAGGGTTTCGCCAATGGAGGACACGGGCGAGGAGGATTTTGCAGCCGAGTCGGAATACAGCGCCTTCAGGGTATCAGGACCGGCTACGCCGTCATCCCACAGGCCGGAGGTCTTTTTCTGGAAAGCAATGACTGCGGCTTCCGTCGCTCCGCCATAGGTGCCGTCCGCTTTGCCATCCATCCATCCCAGCTCTATGAGCCGGGTCTGCAGCGTGCGCACGTTTTGTCCCGTGGAACCCAGGCGCAGGTAATATTCCTTGCTCAGGTCCGGGGTCGCCGTGGGCCGCGGGGTTGCCGTAGCGTTGGGCTTGGGCGTGGCCGTTACCGTCGTGGTGCTGCCGCCGGAGGAGCTGGACGACGAAGACGCCGCCACCGCATTGTTGCTGTACAGTTTGGTGATGGTCTTCGTACCCGCCACGCCGTCCGCCGTCAGACCGTTGGCCTTCTGGAAAGCAATGACCGCCTGCTCCGTACCGTCGCCGAACTTGCCGTCCACCGAACCGCTGTAATACCCCAATTCCTTCAGGCGTTGCTGCAGGGTTTTGACTGCCGTACCCGTGGAACCGTTCCGCAGGGACGACGACGTGGCCGTGGGCGTTGCCGTAGCCTTGGGCGTATTGGTAGGTGCGGAAGTCACCACGGCCACGGTGGCATTGGCGCCGCTGGACGGCGTGGAAGTAGCGCTCCCATTATCCGTGGGGCCCCAGCCTGCATTCCAGTCGACGGTGGTCGTGGGTTGGTCCCCCGTCTGATCCCCTACGTTTACCCCGGCGGTGCTCTGCGCGTTCTGCCCCGGAGTAGGGCTGGGGGTAACGGTCGGCGTAGGCGCCAGGGTCTGGAACGGCAGGTTGCTGGAACCCACGGTCAAATCCTGGGTATCGTCCGTAATCTGATCCGGCGGTATATAGCAGCCGGTCATCCATAAACAAAGGCCAAGAAGCAACGCCAAGGCCAGCCCCTTCACGGCGCGTTTCGTCTTCATAACCAGAAATCCCTTCCCTTCCATAACCACTGGAGCGTCCGATGCCGGCATGGACTCCGTATCTATTGTACATGCACTTCATGCGTTGACGCAAGCACTATTTTTCACCCAAAATGGAAGTTTGTGACGCAAACCGTTGTTCTTTTCGGCGTGCGTACTATTTCAACGCATCAGGTCGCCCGTTTCTTCCCATCGCCGCGGCGCGACCGGTGCATTTCCCCCTAGTATTGGCACAGAAAGTTTCTTCCAACGGCAGGAAACTGCGGTTCGACGGCGAATGGCTTATAGAATTCACAAAACAGGGGTGAAGAATTCCATGGCAGAATGCAATCACGACTGCGCCTCGTGCCAAAGCAAGTGCAGCGAGGCGGCCAGTCTGCTGGCTCCCCAGAACGCGGGGAGCAACGTAAAGCGGGTCATCGGCGTGGTGAGCGGCAAGGGCGGCGTAGGCAAGAGCCTGGTCACCGGCCTGCTGGCCACACTGCTGCGGCGGCGCGGCTATACCACCGCCGTCCTGGACGCGGACATCACCGGCCCGTCCATTCCGAAGATGTTCGGCGTCCATGAAAAGGCAATGGGCTGCGACGAGGGCATCTTCCCGGCGCAGAGCAAAACCGGTGTACGGCTTATGTCCATCAACCTGCTGCTGGAGCACGACACCGACCCAGTGGTATGGCGCGGCGCGCTGATTGCCGGCACGGTAAAGCAGTTCTGGACGGACGTGCTCTGGGGCGATGTGGACTACATGTTCGTGGATATGCCTCCGGGAGCCGGCGACGTTCCGCTGACTTTGTTCCAGTCCCTGCCGGTGGACGGCATCATCATCGTCACCAGCCCCCAGGAACTGGTGGGCATGATCGTGGAAAAGGCCGTGAACATGGCGCAAATGATGAACATTCCCGTTCTGGGCGTTGTGGAAAACATGAGCTGGATCGCCTGCCCGGATTGCGGCAAGAAGGTCTATCCCTTCGGCGAGGGCAAAACCCTAGAGGTAGCGCAGGCCCACAGCCTGCCCCTGCTGGCGCAGCTGCCCATTCAGCCCGAGCTGGCCTCCGCCTGCGACAAGGGGTTGGTCGAGCTGTTCAACGAAAACTGGATGGACGGCGCCGCGGACGTGGTGGAGCATATGCCCACACACCAAGCGTAACCGTACCCGCAACAAAATCGGACGAATTCGCCGCAAAATCGCGGCGCTTCGTCCGATTTCCTTATATGCGACCGGAGGAGGAATGCATGCAAAAATATCTCGAGCCGATCTTGACCGCTGCGGTGCTCTTTCCGCTGCTGGCCGCCCTGTTCACCCTGCCCTATATGATCTACTGCTACCGAAAATACGGCGCCGTGCTAGTAATGCGCGTAGCGGTGATGTACGCTTTCCTTTATTACCTGATCTGCGTCTACTTTCTGGCCATTCTCCCCTTTCCCCGGGAAGGAACCGTGGTCACCCAGCGCACCACGCTCAATCTTGTTCCCTTCAACTACGTGCCCGAGGTGCTTTCCAGCGAGGCAGAGTTTTCCTGGGGCGATCCTGTCAGCTGGCTGACGGCCATATACTCCTCCGGTCTGTACGAGCCCCTCTGCAACGTGCTGATGTTCCTGCCCCTGGGCGTATTCCTGCGGTATTATTTCGGCTGCGGCCGGCTAAAAACCGTGCTGATCGCCTTTGCGGGCTCCCTGTTTCTTGAGCTGACCCAGCTAACGGGCACCTATGGACTTGCGCCTTTCGTCTACCGCTGCTGCGACGTGAACGACCTGATCGGCAATACCTTCGGCGGATGGCTGGGGTATCTGGTCACGCCTCTGTTCACCTGCTTTCTGCCCAGCCGGGAACGGCTGAACCAGGTGAGTTACCAGCGTGGCAGCCGGGTGAGCTATGTACGGCGCTGCTTCGCGTTTCTGGTGGACGCAGGCATTCACCTCCTGGTGGCTACACTCCTGTGGCTGGTGCTGCCAGTGGAACGGCGCTGGGCGATACCGGTATCCGGGCTGGGCGCAGCCTTGCTGTGCCAGGGTTTGCTCCCCATTTGCCGGCATGGGCAAACCCTGGGAAAGAGCCTGGTAAAAATCCGTCTGACGGATCAGCGGGGAAACCCACGGACGTTCCCCTGGCGGCTTTTGCTCCGTGCCGTACTGCTCTGGGGCATGCTGCTGCAGCCGCCCATCCCCGCCGTCGCTCTGCCGGTCCTTTTCTGCCTCGCCGCCTACAACGGCGTGCGCAACCGCCCGCAAATGTTCTATGAAGCATGGCTCGGGCTGACGCAGGTCAGCACCGTAAAACCATCGGGAAAATTCGCGGAAAATCCTACGGATACGCATTGACGTCCCCGCCTTCCCCGCGTACAATAAGGCGCGGGGTTTTTCCTTCCACACCACCCGAAAAGAGGCGACGGGACATTGAGCAAACGCGACCTGTGGGGCCGTCTGGCCCTGCTGCTGGCAGCCATGATCTGGGGCAGCGCCTTTTTCGTCATGAAAAACGCCGTGGACGCCATTCCTACCTGGATGCTGCTGGGCATCCGTTTTACCATGGGCGCCGGCGTGCTGGCGCTGCTGTTTCTCAAGCGTCTTCGGCGCCTGCGCCCCGTCACCTGGCTGCGCGGCGCCGCCCTGGGCGTTCTGCTCTGCGCTGCCTACGGAGTGCAAACCTTCGGTCTCATGGATACCACGCCCGGGAAAAACGCATTCCTGACCACGGTATACTGCGTGCTTGTACCTTTGCTGAACTGGGTTTTCTGGCGCAAGCGTCCTTCGGCCTATAACGCGCTGGCAGCGCTTCTGTGCCTGGCCGGTATCGGGCTGGTCTCCCTCACGGGAGATTTCTCCATGGGGCGCGGCGACGTGCTGACGCTGCTCAGCGGCGTGATCTACGCGGCGCATATCGTGGCCCTGGCGCATTTCAGCCGGGGAGAGGACACCGTGCTGCTCACCCTGACGCAGTTTACCGCCGCCGCGGGCATGGCCTGGCTGCTGAGCTTCGCCACGGAAACGCCCCCCGCCGTACTGCCGGCCGGGGCCGTGGGCGAACTGCTCTACCTGGGAATCTTCTCCACCGCCATAGCGCTGCTGATGCAGAGCGTTGGCCAAAAAAACACGCCGCCCGCTCCCGCGGCCATTCTGCTGAGCCTGGAGAGCGTGTTCGGCGTGCTGTTTTCCGTATTGTTCTATGGGGAAGTGGTTACGCCGCGCCTGGGCATGGGATTTGCGCTGATTTTCCTTTCGGTAATCGTCAGCGAAACGCAGCTGGCTTTCCTTCGTCCGCGCATGCGCCGGTATGGCGATTCCCTTCCGCGCGCTTCCTGAAGCGGTCAGCTTTCGGCGTTTTCCAGCCACCGTTCCAGCTCCTCCACGGAGTCGAATCCTTTGCCGTTGCGCAGTTCCTCCTGCAGGCTTTCCGGCAGGGAGGACAGAGGGGTATCCAGGGAGCGCACCAGCGCCAGCGCGTCCCCGTAGCGGTTTTCAAAAATGCACAGTATGCCGGAGGCGTCGGGCATCAGCACCTGATGCTCGGGACAGTATAGATCCAGGGTCTGTTCCATGGCCAGTTCCGTGGCGCTGAAAGAGGTTATCTGCCAAAGGTCGTAGGCGGCTTCCGCCTCCGCGCGGGTCTTGCCCACCAGTTCCTCTGGCAGGGGCTGCCGGCGGGTAAGCTCATGGCCGCAAGGGGTGTAGGTCATATGCTGCACCACCTGGCAATCCGCCGCCAGCGTGACGCCTGCCGCGCTGTCCACCTGCGCCGCGCTGGGCTCCGGCTCCGGCGCCGTCGCCTGCTCAGGCTTTAGCCCCAACGTCAGCAATACGGCCAACGCTCCCAGGACGCCCAGTCCCAGCGCCAGCTGCCGGCCGTTAAGCATCATTCTGATTCGGTCCGTTTTCTTTTCCTTCATACCCCTTCGCCCCCTGATCGTCTTTTTTGCATAAGCAGTATGGGCCGCAGGGAAGCAAATTATACGGAGGCATGCGTTATGCAACACATTCAGGCTGCGCTCTTTGATTTGGATGGCACGCTCACCAATACCCTTCAGGACATCGCGGACGCTATGAACCGTGCGTTGGCACAGCATGGCCTGCCCGGCTGGACCACCGAGGAATACAAATACCTGGTGGGAGACGGTGTGAAAATACTGGCGCAACGAGCCGTGCGGGACCGTCAGGACATGGCCGGCGCGGTTCGGGAGACCTACCAGCGCTGGTACGCGACCCACAGCCAAGTTACCACCCAACCCTATCCGGGAATCACGGAAATGCTGACCGCGCTGCGCCAGCGGGGCATCCGCCTGGCGGTGCTCTCCAACAAGCCCCACGCGGACACGGTGCGCGTGGTATCCCACTATTTCCCGAATATCCCCTTTGACCAGGTGTGCGGACAAAAGGAGGGCGTGCCCGTAAAGCCCGATCCCACCGGCGCCATGGCTGTGGCACAGTCCATGGGCATTGCCCCCGAAAACTTTGTATATCTGGGAGATACCGCCGTGGATATGCGCTGCGCCCAGAACGCCGGTATGCATCCCGTGGGCGTGCTGTGGGGATTCCGCCAGGAAGATGAGTTGCGCGAAAGCGGTGCGGAAACTGTCATCCGCCATCCCATGGAACTGATGGATCTATTAAAATAAAACAGGCCCTGCTAGTGCAAGGTCTCAGCGTGTCGCAAAAGTGGCTTCCGCCACTTTTGCGAGGAAGCAAATTCGGTCAACCAGCGGTCACTTCCCCCATGCGCAGAGCCGGCAAATACCAATGAAGCCCGGAGAATCTGCGGACCTTCCGGTACCTGTCGGGAATTTTTCACAGTCTGCAGCTGTTCCTGCTGTCTTCTGACTCGCCTGCGCACTGCATTCATTGGAACGATACAAAGCATTCCATAGCGTGTTGCAGCCTTGAGTTTGCAACACGCTATTTTTACCCCTTGCATGCCGTGCAGCATCGCACGACGAAAGCATGAGCTATGGCAATCAGCGGGCCATGTGTCCCGCCAAGCAATAGCAGCACGCGCATTGCAAGCCAAAACGGTGAAAGCCTACCGGAAAGGAGATGCATAGCCATGACGTTCGCTTCCCTGGCAGCGCAAACACGATTGCTGCCCGGCATTCTGACCGTCCACCGTCAGCGCAACCTGGACTATCTGATGGAGCTGAAAACAGAGAATCTGGTGCGTCCCTACCTGTTCGAAGCAGGGCTGTACCGGTGCAATCAACATCTGGAGGGCATCCACGAAGGTTGGGATGGGCCTCTGTCTGATCTGCGGGGGCAATTCACCGGGCATTGGCTCAGCGCGGCCGCGCGATTGATACAGTGCACCGGCGACGAAGCTCTGCGCCTCAAAGCCCGTGAAATCGTTGCTCAAATTGCCCTGTGCCAAAAGGAGAATGGCGGCCAATGGGGTTTTCCCATTCCCGAAAAGCGGTTGTTCTGGCTGAAAAACGGTAAGCACACCTGGGCCCCACAGTACGTGTGCCACAAGGTCATGATGGGCTTGCTGGATATGTACCGCTATGCTCAGGACCAGCAGGCCCTTGAGGTCGTGCTTCGAGACGCGGAATGGTTCGTGAACTTCACCAAAGACATCAGCCGCGAGCGCATGAGCGACATGATGGATTGGGAAGAAACAGGCGGCATGATGGAACTGTGGGCAGACCTGTATGCCATTACCCAGGATAAGAAGCATCTGACGCTGATGCGGAGCTATGAGCGTCCCCGGCTGTTTGAGCCGCTGCTGCAAGGCGTGGATGTGCTGACCAACATGCATGCCAACACCACGATTCCTGAAATTCATGGCGCCGCACGCGCCTACGAGGTTACGGGCGAGGAACGCTACCGGCGTATCGTCGAGGCCTATTGGCGCATGGCCGTGGACCTGCGGGGCTTTTACGCCACCGGCGGCCAAACCTGTGGCGAGCTTTGGACGCCCATGGGGCGGCAGGCCGCCCGGCTGGGGGACTTCAATCAGGAGCATTGCGCCGTCTACCATATGATGCGCCTGGCGGAATACCTGCAGCGCTGGACCGGAGAAGCCCGTTATGGAGATTATTGGGAGCGGAACCTGTGGAACGGCATCCTGTCCCAGGGTTATTGGGAAGATGATTTCAACCGCGATATCTTCTGCGACGCCACCCATCGGGACAGCGGACTGATCGCCTATTATCAGGGACTGGGCGCTGGTTCCCGGAAGCATTGGGGAAGCCGGACGCATCACTTCTGGTGCTGTCACGGAACGCTGGTGCAGGCCAACGCCGCTTTGCATGAGGGCATTTTCTACCAAACCTGCGACGGGCTGGCAATCTGCCAGTATCAACCGGCAGAAGTCTGCTATACCGCAGCGGGGAACGAAATACGTCTCCGGATGGATTTGGATTCTTTCACTGGGGAAAATATCCGCATACAGCCCGTTCAGCGGGAAATGCCTACCCGGCCTGAGCAGGTGCGTTTACTGTTGCAGCTCCATTGCACGCAGCCAGCCACGTTTACCCTGCGTGTCCGCATCCCCTGGTGGATTCAGGGTGAACCTGTGGTCATGGATCATCAGGGAGTCGTTCCCACCTGTCAAGAAAATGGCTATCTGCTGCTACACCGGCGCTGGCATGACGATCAGCTGTCCATTGCTTTTTCAAAGTCCATTTCTTGTCATGCCCTGCCGGATGCACCCGATACCGTGGCCTTTCTGGATGGTCCCGTGGTGCTTGCAGGTCTGTGCCAGGAGGAGCGCACCCTCTATGGGGATTGCGAAAACCCCGCCTCACTGCTTGTGCCCCGTTATGAGCGCCGCTGGCAGGAGTGGACAGGGTATTGGAAAACAACCGGTCAGCCTGTGAATATCAATTTTATTCCCCTGTACCAAATTGGAAACCAGCCCTACACGGTATATTTCCCCATTCAGCCGAAAAGCAAAGTTTAAAGTCAAGGAGGGACTGCCCTATGGGTATCATGGAAAGAATGCGTCTGGACGGTAAAAAGAGCTTTGTAACAGGCGGCGCCCGCGGGATTGGCAAAGCGATTGCCACAGCCCTGGCCGAAGCCGGAAGCAACGTAGCTCTCTTGGATGTGGACATCGCAACTGCCCGGCAAACAGCGGCGGACATTGCCCAGGCCACTGGCCGTACTGTGCTTGCCTATGGCGTGGATGTCACGGATGAAGCGCAGGTGGATACTACCGTGCAGCAACTCATTCAGGATCTGGGCGGGCTTGACTGCGCCTTCTGCAACGCGGGCATATGTCAGAATGTACCTGCGGCGGAAATGACCCTTGCGCAATGGAAAAAGGTCATCGATATCAACCTTACGGGTGTCTTTCTCACCGCGCGTGCCGCCGGCAGGCATATGATCCGTCAGGGAAAGGGGTCCATTGTAAATACCGCGTCCATGTCGGCGCATATTGTGAATGTGCCGCAGCCCCAGTGCAGCTACAATGCCTCCAAGGCAGGCGTCATTCAGCTGACCAAATCCTTGGCCATTGAATGGGCTCCCTATGGTGTGCGCGTCAATAGCATCAGCCCCGGCTATATTGGCACGGAGCTTACCTTGCAATCAGAGAGCCTGAAGCCTTTAATCAGTCAATGGAACGCCATGGCCCCTCTGCATCGGTTAGGCACGCCTGAAGAGCTCCAGGCTATCGCTGTATACCTAGCCGGCGACGCCAGCCCCTTTACCACCGGCAGCGATTTTGTAATCGACGGCGCTTTTACCTGCTTCTGACCCTCAAGCCTTCCCGGCGCCGGAGTACAACAAACCGCATAGCGGCCAACGCCCGCAAAACCGGCGTTAGCCTGCAACATAGGAACTGTTGCAAAATACCCCCCAAATAATCCACAAAAAGCCGGCCGCAGAAGAAGCCAAACCACTTCTTTTGCGGCCGGTTTTGGTTGTCGGCTGCTGCTTTTTGTGCAGGTTGCTCTTGCGTTTCCATGTTGCAACAGCCCCTCATAACGTGTCAAACAAGTGGCGACGCCACTTGTTTGAGGATACGACTTCGGCTAACCAGAGGTCGTCCGAAATGGTAAGGAATTGGAATCGTTGCAAAAGTAATTTCAGATGTCCGTCATCCTTTGCAGGCGCATCCACAGAACGTCGTGTCGTGAACTCCCCCTAAGCTGGTTCTGCCTTAGGCAGACTCCTTCTCCGTGGCAGCGGCGGATTTCTCCACGGTTCCTGCGGATTCCAGCTCGCCCAGGCGATCCTCCAGCTCTCGGATACGGCGCTCCATCAACGCCATTTCCTGCACCATGGCGCGATTTTTCTCATTGTCCCGGGAAACAATGCAGGTCAGGTAGAACAGCATTACCAGCGCGAAGAAGGAGAAGCCTGTAAAAACCATGTGAATGGGCAGGTCAATGCCCAGCAGCCGGGTCAGGTCGTATACCAGGCCAGGGAAGACCACCATCATCAGCAGCAGGGCCGCCATCACCAGCCACAGGATGGAGTAATTCAGATTCAACCGCTTGCGGTGAATCAGCTTAATGGCCGCAAACACGTACAGCAGCACCACAACGAACAGCACCAAACGGAAACGGTCGCTCATGCCTTCCTCCCCTTTCTGCGGCCCGTCAGCCGCAAGCCTGCCAGCACAATGGCCAAGGATACCTTGAACATGTAATGCAGCGAGTGAAAGGCGCGGATGGAGCTTACGCCGCCCTGGCGCTCATTCATGCGCACGGGCACCTCCCGCACCCGCATTCCCTGATACAGGACCGTTACAATGGCCTCTGGCTCAGGGTAATCCTGGGCATAGTTCTGGGCGAAATAGGCGGTCAGCTCCTTGCCGCAGGCACGGAAGCCGCTGGTCACGTCGCGGATAACGCGCCCCGTGGTCAGCCGAATCAGGCCGCTGATCCACCGGATACCCATGCGCCGCGCGGCAGATGACTGAAAGCCCCGGTCCGCCATATCCTCTTCAGGCAAAAAGCGCGACCCCACGGTCATGTCCGCCTCTCCCTGCAAAATGGGCGCGATGAGCTTATGGATGCAATCCGCCCGGTGCTGGCCGTCCCCGTCAAACTGCACGGTCAGGTCATAGCCGTGCTCCACGGCATATTTGTATCCCGTTTGCACGCCGCCGCCGATGCCCAGATTCACCGGCAAATCCAGATAGGACGCGCCGTGCTCCCGCAGCAGCGCCCGAGTACCGTCCCGGGAGCAGTCGTTAACGACCACCCAATCCGCTTCCGGGCAGTTTTCCCGCAAGTCTGCCAGGGTGGTCAGGATGGCCGCTTCTTCATTATATGCGGGGATGATTACCAACAGCTTCGCCACTGCGCGTCACCGTCCTTTTAGCTTCCGTATCAGGCATCCTTCAGACCGTGGGCGGGTCTTGCTCCGCCGCCGGAGGAATGCGATGGTCCACCGCCTCCTTCAGCAGCTGATACGCCACGGATACCACGGGAATAATCAGCACCATGCCGGGAATACCCGCCACCGCGCCGCCCAGGAAAACCCCCGCCAAGGTCACATAGGCGGGCAGCCCCACCGAGCCTCCCACAATATGGGGATAAATCACATTGCCCTCCACCTGCTGCGCCACCAGGAACCAGATCGCGAAAATCACCGCCTTGCCCGGGTCCATAATCACGATCATCACAAAGCCGATAAAAAAGCTCAAATACGCGCCGATGAAGGGAATCAGCGCCATGACCGCCGTCAGGCAGGAAAGGGAAATCGCATAGGGCAGGCCGAAAACCAGCATGCCCAGAAACAGCATGCTGCCCAGGATGCACGCCTCCAGGCACTGCCGGGACAGATACACGCTGAAGGTGCTGATAAACATGCGTCCCACGCGCAACAACGTCTCCGAAATTTTCCGGGGCACAAAAGCGCGCAGCAACGATTTGCATTGCCGCTTGACCCGCGCCTTGTTCCCCAAAAGGTAAATGGCCAGAATCAGCGACATCAGGATGCTTGCCACCGAACTGAATACATTGGCAATGGTGGACACCGCCGTCCCCGCCAGATTCCCCAGATTCTGGGAAATCCACTGGGATACCTCCGCGAGCTTCTGCGACACAATCTTGGGGTCCAGGCCGATTTCTCCGGCCAGGTATTCAATCTGCGCGGAATTGTCCCGGATCAGGGTCACAAGGCCGTTGATCGCGCTGAAAAACTGCGGCAGAATGAACTGCCCTACCACCACCAGCACCAGCGGCAGCAAGAGCAGCGTCAGCGTCAGCCCCAGCATATTGCGCGTACCGGGCTTCATACGGTTCTTCTTGTCCAATCGGGCGAAGATCCGCTCAAACCCCCGCACAGGCACATTGAGAATCAGCGCGAACGCTCCGCCCAGCAGAATAGGCGACAGCAGGCCCAGCAGGCCCATAACCCCTTGCCACAGGTCCTGCAGATGCGTCACCGCCGCAAACAGGACCACCCCAAAAGCAATCAGCAACATCGCCCGCCGGAACGATTCTTTCCCCGTCTGCACAGGTGCATACCTCCTCCGCGCCATAGGATAGTCTGCTTTATCCTATCGCATTTGCGCCAAAAATGCAAGGGAGGCGCGTCGGCCATCCCCTGCGCGCCTGGTAAATTCTCTCTCAACTGCCCGTGGAGCGGTAATGCCGCACGCCCCAGTACCACACCCGCACCATCACCCCGAAAAACACCGCTCCCGCCAGGGGCGCAAGCAGCGCCGCGCCATAGGACGCGCCCCATAGCGGCTTGTCCAGCACCCAGCTCACGGGCAAGTGCATGCACAGGGCGAAGGGCGCCACAAAGGTAAACAGCAGCCGCAGGGGCCGGGGGTAAATATCCGCCGGATACTGGCAGGCGGCGCGGCCCCCATAGGTGAGCACGTTGACCATCTCGATGCTCTTGACGGAGAAGAAGCTCACCGTGGCCTCGATGAGGAACAGCCCCAGCAGCAGCAGCGCGCTGCCCAGGCAGCTGACCAGCAGCAGCAGCGCCTTGCCCCAGCTCCAGGCCAGGGGCTGGCCCGCCGCCGCCAGGGCCAGGGCGGAAAGCCCCACCAGGATGCCCCCCAGCCGCCGGGGGTCCAGCCGGGCGCAGATCACCTGGACAAACAGCGCCCGGGGCCGGGCCAGCATGGTGTCAAACTCGCCGCTGTGCACATAGGCGGAGAAGTTTTCCACCCCGCGGCCCAGGAACTGCCCCAGGGCGAACACGCACTGCATCACCCCGAAAAAGAACAGGATCTCCGGGCCGCTCCACGGCCCCAGGCGGGTGAAGCGCCCCAGCAGCACCTCCACCGCCAGCAGCTCCCCGCCGGTCATCACCGCCTGGGAAAGGGTCTGCATCAGGAAGGACGCCCGTTACTTCATGGCGGAGCGCAGCAGCAGCCCCATGGCATGCCCCATATACCGCAAGGTTTTCATGCTTAGCCTCCTTGTATGGTCACCCGCAGCAGCTCCCGCCGCCACATGGCCCGGCCCAGCCAGCTCAGGGCCAGCAGCCACCCCAGCTGTACGCACAGCGTCAGCAGGAAGCCTCCGCCGCCCAGGTACAGGCGGATGGGCGCGTCCAGGGCCTGGGCAAAGGGCTGGAAGCGGATGAGCCCCTGCACCTGCGCAGGAAACAGCGTCAAGGGAATCACGTTCCCGGCAAAGATCATCATCAGCAGCTGAAGCATGGCGCTGATGCCCCGTGAATCCAGGGTCCGCATCACCACCGCCGAGCGTATGGCGTCCACCGCGGCAATCACCGCCAACCCCGCCACCAGGGACACCGTAAAGGCCGCCCCCGCCCCCCAGGAGGCGGGCAGGGCCATCCGGTAACCGGCAGGCATCAGGAACTGCAAAAGCACCATGGGCGCGCCGCGCATGAGCATGCCCACCAGCTTCTGGGCCACCGCCCGGCTGAACCACCACCCCCAGGGGTCCACGGGCCGGCACAGGTCATAGGCGATGCCCCCGGAAAGCACCCGCTCATTCAGCTCATCGTCCGCGGAGAGCAGCGCGCGAAAGGCCATCTGCTGGAGCCATACGTAAGTCACCACCTCTTCCAGGGGCGTCTCCTGGGCCCCTCCGGAGGCATACAAAGCATGGTACAGAGCAATGTACACCAGCGCGAAAAACACCTGGGTCACCAGGCCCCCCAGAGCCGCGCCGCGGTACTGGGTTTCCAGCAGCGCCCGCACCCGAAAGGCGGAAAGATAGGGCCGTAAGCGCAGCGTTTTCATAGGGCAAGCTCCTGATACATCCGTGCGATCAGCTGATCCACATTCTGCTCTTTCAGGGTCATCTCCCGCACGGTTCCCACCCGGCGGACCCAGTCCAGCATATCCCCGGTGGGCACCTGGGCGGGAGGATAATCCACTTCCATGGCATCCCCGTCCCGGCGCAGGACGCATCCTGCCGGAAGGGGCGGCGGGGTGACCTCCCCGGCAAAGGCGCAGCGCAGGGTGTGCACCGTATCGTACCGGCGGAGCAGCTCCTGGAGCGCGCCGTCGTAGAGCAGCTTCCCGTGCCCCAACACCATGACGCGGCTGCACAGGGCCAGCATATCCTCCATATCGTGGGTGGTGAGCAGGATGGTGGTACCCTCCCGGCGGTTTTCCTCCTTGAGGAAACTCCGCAGGGCCAGCTTGCTCACCGCGTCCAGGCCGATGGTGGGCTCGTCCAGGAACAGCAGGCGCGGGCGGTGCAGCAGGGAGCCGCAGACCTCCGCCCGCATGCGCTGGCCCAGGCTCAGCTGCCTGAGGGGTGTGCGCAGCAGCGGTTCCAGCTCCAGGGCGGCGCTGATCTGCTTGAGCCGCTCCGCCCAGTCATTGCGCGGCCGGTCATAGATTTCCCGCAGCAAATCGAAGGAATCGGCGATGGGCACATCCCACCACAGCTGGGTACGCTGGCCAAACACCACCCCCAGCTCCCGGACATGCTGCTTCCGCTCCTGCCAGGGTACCCGTCCCGCCACCCGGCAAATGCCCTCCGTAGGGGCCAGGATGCCCGTGAGCAGCTTCACCGTGGTGGACTTGCCCGCGCCGTTGGGGCCGATGAGTCCCACCAGCTCCCCGGCCTCCACCTGAAAGCTGGCATGGTCCAGGGCCTTCACCGTCTCCCTTTCCCGGGCGATCCACCGGCGAAGTCCGCTTTCCTTGACCCTTTTTTTGCGAAGAAAATACCGGGTCAGCCCTTCCGCTTCCATGTACGCCATATTGCCCTCCTATGCGCTTGTCGAAAAAAAACAGGGAGAGTTATTTTACGCATGTTTTAGCAAAATGTCAACCATTTTTTGCAATATTCAAAAAGGGCATAAAAAGCAGCGGCTCGAAAGCCGCTGCAGACTGTCAAAAAACTCCCAGGAGGTGTCGGAGGGGCCGCAGCCCCTCTGACTTTC
>CAZINY010000050.1:0-21213 GCA_964540735.1 uncultured Oscillospiraceae bacterium | reverse complement strand
GCGATCGGAAAGCCCCCTGGTCGCGCCCGCAGGCGCGAAACCTTCTGCGCTTGCAGGGAAACGTTATTAGACTTGCAAAAATGATGATGCAAAATACTTTGTCAACGATCTGAAAGTGGCGGAAGCCACTTTTTCGGACACGCTGAAGAAAATGTCCTATTGACAAGAGCGGTCCCATGTAATACCATGCGACTGGAAACGAAAAAACAGTCATATGGTTTTGGGAGGACATGATGAGCTATATTGCCTTTGACCAGGTATGCAAGGACTATGGACAGGGGGAACAGGTGGTCCACGCGGCGGATCATGTGTCCTTCGGCATCGAGCAGGGGGAACTGTGCGTAGTGCTGGGACCCAGCGGCGCGGGCAAGACCACGGTGCTGAACCTGCTGGGCGGTATGGATACGGCCACCAGCGGGGAGATCCGCGTGGGGGACAAGGTCGTGACCGCCATGCGCGGGAAGGAACTGACGGAATACCGGCGGCTGGACGTGGGGTTTGTGTTCCAGTTCTATAACCTGATGCCCAGCCTCACGGCCTTGGAAAACGTGGAGCTTGCCCAGCAGGTGTGTCCCCGGGCGTTGAATCCCCGGGAGGTATTGACCCAGGTGGGCCTGGCGGACCGGATGAAGAACTTTCCCGCGCAGCTTTCCGGCGGCGAGCAGCAACGGGTTTCCATTGCCCGGGCGCTGTGCAAAAATCCCGCGCTGCTGCTGTGCGACGAGCCCACCGGCGCGTTGGATTCCAAAACGGGCGAGCAGGTGCTGGAGCTGCTGAGCCGGGTGAGCAAGACCTATCATACCACGGTGGTGATTATTACGCACAATGCCAGCATCGCGCCCCTTGGCGACCGGATCATCCGTATGCGGAACGGCAGTATTGTAGAAAACACCGTGAATCCGCATCCCGCTCGGGTGGAGGACATCGCATGGTAAGCTCCGCGCCGGTACTGCCCGCGGCGGAAAAGGAGCGCCGCCGCGGAACAACGGCGCTTAGAAAAAAGCTCTGGCGCGATTTGCGCCAAAACGCCATGCAATTCCTGACCATCGTTTTGCTGTGCGCCCTGGGAACCTGGGTATACAGCGGGCTGGACGGCGCGTGGCGCATGCTGGACCTCTCCGCGGAAACCTATTTTGAGCAGGGCGTGCTGGCGGATCTGTGGATCAACCTCAGCGGGATAACGAAGGCGGACCTGGACCGCATGGCGCTTACCCAGGGCGTGGCGGATGTCCAGGGGCGCTTCACCGCGGATATGGACTGCCCGGAGCTGGGAGAGGATGTTTCCCTGAACGTCCACGCCTTTGACGGCGTTCCACGGATCAATGTGCCCCAGTGCGTGGAGGGCGCGCCTTTGACGGACCGGGACACCCGCGGGATTTGGGTGCAGGAGGAATTTGCCCAGGCCAACGGCCTCACGGTGGGGGACGCCTTGCGCCTTGATGTGCTGGGACAGGAACAGACCTTCATTATCCGTGGACTCATCAACGACGCGGAACATGTGATTACCGCCAAGGATGTGACGCCGGAGCCTGACAAGTACGGTTATGCGGTCATTTGCTGGGACGCCGTGCAGGCGCTGCCGCTGAACGAGGCCGTGGTTCGCCTGGAGGACGGCGCGGATGCGGATCAGGTGGAACGCGCCCTGCAGGCGCTGCTGCCGCAGGCGCTGATCCTAACGCAGCAAACCCACGCCAGCACCCAACGGACCCGGGGCGATGTGGATATCTTCCAGAACCTGACGCTGGTGTTCCCCGTGCTGGCCTACCTGGTAGCCTCCATGGTGGTGCTGACAACGCTCACCCGTATGATTGAGAATCAGCGCACCCAGATGGGAACGCTCAAGGCCTTGGGATACCGGGACGGTCAAATCCGGCGGCACTATCTGTGCTATGCGTTGGCGCCCTCCAGCGTGGGAGCGTTGCTGGGCACCATTGTGGGACATTATACCCTGCCGGATATGCTTTACGCCATGGAAACCGCGCACTATTTTCTGCCGGCAAAGCTGCGGCCGCCGGTGTCCCTGGCCGCCTGGGGCATGACCCTGTTCATGGTGCTGCTGAGCATGGCCATCTGCATGCACGCGTACAATCACGCGGCTCAGGAGGTTACGGCGGAGCTGCTGCGCCCCAAGCCGCCCAAGTCGGGCAGCCGGGTGCTGCTGGAGCGGTGGCGCGGGCTGTGGGAACGCTTTTCCTTCAACGCCAAAATGGTTGTTCGCAACATTGCCAGGAACCGCTGGCGCACGCTGATGGCCATGATCGGCGTGCTGTGCTGCAATATGCTGATTATCTGCGCCATAGGTTTGCAGGATTCCGTGGACGCCTGCGTGAAGGAATACTATACGGGCATCGTGGGCTATGACCTGCGGGCGGACCTGGATACTTCCTCCGCCGGTACCCTGGAGAGCTACCAAAGCCGCCTGGACGCCGAGGCGGTGGAGGGCGTCATGGAGATGTCCGTGAGTTTGCGCAGCGGGGATATCAGCCGCACGGTATTGCTTACCGTGCTGGAGGAGGGCCAGACCATGCTGCGCTATGGTCCGGAAAATACGGTGATTCCCCTTACCACCGATGGGTTAGCCATCAGCCGCAAGCTCCTGGAAGCGACGGGGCTATCCCAGGGCGATCAGGTGGAACTGTGGTTTCCTGGAGAGGACGAACCCGAAACCATGACGCTGGCCCAGGTGGTGGATACCACCATGAACCAAGGCGTCTTCCTCCCCCGCAAGAGCTGGGAAGGGCTGCGCCGGGGAGCGTTTCGCCCCACCGCGCTGCTGCTGAAAAATCCTTCGGAGCTGTGCCGCTGGAAGCTGAGCCAGGCGGACGAGGTGACCGCCCTGAAGGACCCGGTGGATCAGTATGCGCAGACCATAACAATCATGGATTCTATGACAGCTATATTCAATTTGATGTACATTGCTGCGCTGGGCTTAGCTTTTGTGATATGTTATAATATGGGACTTATGAACTATTCCGAGCGGATTCGGGATTATGCGACATTGAAGGTGTTGGGTTATCATCAGCGGGAAATCTGCCGGCTCATGATGCGCGAAACCTGGTTGATTGCTCTGGCGGGAACGATGCTGGGCCTGTATCCTGGTATTTTGCTAACGCAGGCAGTGCTGAAGACAGTTCAGTCGGAAACTACGGTTTATACTGCGCATGTGGCTCCGCATTCCATGTTGATAGCCAGCCTTGTGACTTTGGCTTTCAGCTTGTGTATTGAACGGTTGTTAACCCTCAAGGTACGGAGAATTCACATGGTGGAGGCATTGAAAAACGTGGAGTAACTTTGAGAAACAGGAAGGGTGTGCTATAATGAAAAAAGTACTTTGCATAATCCTGGCATCTAGTTTGATGATTGCGGCTTCAGCCCTGGCGGCGGAAGACCTGAGCGGACGGCCCTTGGCGGACGGCGTGGTTTCCGCGGTGAACTATCTGGATGTGACCGCGCCCATGAGCGGCACCCTGACGGCCTTTGAACTGGAGGCGGGGGACACGGTGGCGGCGGGGCAAACCCTGATGGGCTTTGTGACCACCGGCGTCTATGCCACGGAAGACGCTACCGTGGGCGCGGTGTTCGTGGAGCCGGGGGACGACGCTTCGGCGGCGCTCGCCCGCTACGGCGCGCTGATGGGCCTGGAACCTGCGCTGTCCCAACAGATTCAGGCCAGCACTGCCGGCGCGTACAACGACGACGCCAACCGGACGCTGCACCTGGGCGAGACGCTCTATTTCAAGTCCGGTAAATCCTCCCGGGAGGAGGGCTACGGCCGGGTAGTGGCCGTAAGCGGCTCCCAGTATACGGTGGATGTGCTTGATGGCAGCTTTGAGCTGAACGAGTCCTTCTCCCTGTACCGGGATGACGATTACAGCCAGAAGGATTGCGTGGGCAAGGGCGCCGTTGTCCGGCGCGATCCGCTGCCGGTACAGGGAAGCGGTCGTGTGGCGGCCGTATATGTACAGGAAGGGCAGCAGGTGATCACCGGACAGCTGCTGCTGGAGCTGGTCAGCGCCGATGCGGAGCCGCAGGCGTTCTCGCCGTGGGTGACCGCCCCGCAGGACAGCGTGGTGGCCAGCGTGGCGGTATTCCCCGGACAGCAGGTCTGGAAAGGCCAGCTGCTCTGCCGGCTGTACCTCACCGACGCCCTGGAGGTCGTGGCCGAGGTGGACGAGGTGGACATGGGCGGCTTGCGGGTAGGGGATACCCTCCCTGTGACGTTGGACATGGACCCGGAACAGGTGATAAACGGCACGGTGACGGAAATCTCCGCCCTGGGGGTAACCCGGCAGAACGCAGCCTATTATACGGTGCATGTGTCCATTCCCTCCGGGACGTGCATGCTGGGAGCGTCCGCATCGGTGTATTTGAACTGAACAAAGGAGGGAGCCGGCGGTGGCGGTAGGTTTTACAGTCAAGGAGCGGGAGAGCATTACGGAGGCGCTGCTGAAAGCGGCGGGCCGGCATGCCGCCATGAGCGGCATGAAAAAGACCTCCGTGGATGAGCTGTGCGCGGAGGCGGGGATTTCCAAGGGCGCGTTTTATTCCTTCTTCCCCAGCAAGGAGCATCTTTTCCTAACGCTTATGGAGCGTTGGCAGGAGGAAATTTCCCGCCGCGCAGAGGCGGCCCTGCGCCAGGCGGGGGAGCTGAACGGCCCGCAACGGGCGGCGCTGATGATGAAAACCGCCTGTCGGGATATGCGGCAAAAATCCATGGAGCGCTTTTTGCGGGAGGATATGCCGCTGATTCTGCGCAAGCTGCCGCAGGAGGACCTGCGGAACCATACCCTGACGGAGGAGGCGTTTGTCCACGGCATTCTGCAAAAAACGGGGGTGCGGCTTTCCATTGCCGAGAACGTAGCCTATGCCATGATTTGCCTGCTATTCCACACCCTGCTGTGCGAGGAGCGCATTGGACCGGACTTTGAGGAAGCCCTGGAGCGGCTGATTGACTGTGCCTGCCAGCAGATTGTGCAGCCTTGACGCGCTTATTCCGGCAAAAACGCCGCCAGCGCCGCAGGAAGCGGGGAGCTTAGGGTCAGGCGTTCGCCGGTCAGGGGATGGCGCAGTTCCAGACGGTGGGAATGCAGGGCGAAGCGGCCCGGCAAAGCGTCCAGCTCCTGCCCATAGAGGAAATCCCCCGCCACCGGACAGCCCAGGGCAGCCAGATGCACGCGGATTTGATGGGTGCGTCCCGTCTCCAGCCGCAGGAGCACCAGGGCGCGGCCGCCGCTCCGCCGCAGCACGCGAAAACGGGTTACGGCGGGTTTTCCTGCCGGGGAGACGCAGCGGCGCACGGTAGCGCCCTCCGCCTTGGCGATGGGCAGGTCGATGACGCCTTCTTCCTGCGCGGGCGCCCCCTGGGTAACGGCCAGGTATTCGCGGACCAGTTGCGGCGTATGGAGCTGGCGCTGGAGCAGTTGCTGGGCATGGGCGCTCCGGGCTACGATCATCAGGCCGCTGGTCCCCTTGTCCAGGCGGTTCACCGGGCGGTAGACATAATCCGGCGGATTGCCTTCCCAGGCGCACAGCGCGTTCTCGAGGGTATTGTCAGGCTGGCGGGCGCTGGACTGGCACGCCATGGGCGCGGGCTTGTCCACCACCAGCAGGGATGCATCCTGGTAAGGGATGATCAGGGGAACGTCCCAGGGGGTGGGATGATACAGCGGCGCTTCATCCGCCAGGCGGAGAAGAAGCGTCTGCCCCGCGTGTGCCCGCGCATCCGCCCGTGCGGGCGCGCCGTCCAGGAAAATCCGCCCGTTCCATCGGGCGGATTTCAATTGGGAGGCGCTGACCTGCATGCTGGTCCGCAGGATGCGGCCCAGCCGCCAGCCTTCCTCCAGGGGCTCCACCGTGTGGCGGAGTTCTTCCATAACGCTCACCTCATGGTATGTATCTTAGCGCTTTTCGCGCCGCCTGGCAAGGGCGGCGTTGTCTTTTTCCCGGCAAAGTGATACAATAAGTTGCCGTGCCACACAGCACGTATAGAACCTGCGCCTGATGCGCGGGATACGATAGCGGGGGAACAGCGTGAAGGAACCGATACTGGTGATTATGGCGGCGGGAATGGGCAGCCGCTACGGCGGATTGAAGCAGATGGACCCCGTCGGGCCCGATGGGGAGGCCATCCTGGACTACAGCCTGTTTGACGCCCGGCGCGCGGGCTTCAAGCGTGCGATTGTCCTCATCAAGCATGAAATCGAGGAGGATTTCATGCGCGTGGTGGGCTACCGCCTGGCCGGACAGATGGAGGAAGTGCGCTTTGCTTTCCAGCAGGTGGATATGCTGCCGGAGGGCTTCCGGGTTCCGGAAGGACGGGTCAAGCCCTGGGGCACGGGTCACGCGGTGCTGTGCTGCCGGGAGCTCATCGACGCGCCTTTTGCCGTCATCAACGCCGACGATTACTATGGCGTGGATTGCTTCCGCCTGGCCTATGAAACCCTGCGCGGGCTGGAGGACGGCGAGAAAGCCCGCTATATCATGGTGGGGTATCAGCTGCGCAATACCCTCACGGACAACGGCCATGTGTCCCGGGGCGTATGTACGGTGGATGCGGAAGGGTATCTGACCGATATTCACGAGCGCACCCACATCATCAAAACCGTGGACGGCGCCCTGTATACCGAGGATGAGCAGACCTACCGCAAGCTCCCCGAGGACGCCCTGGTAAGCATGAACCTGTGGGGCTTCACCCCCGGCATTCTGGACGCTCTGGCGGAGGATTTCGTGGCGTTCCTGTCCGAGCAGGCGCCGGCCAATCCCCTCAAGGCGGAAATTTACCTGCCCGCGGTGGTGTCCCGGCTGCTGCAGGACGGCAAGGCCACCGTACGGGTGCTGCCTTCCCCGGACAAATGGTACGGCGTGACCTATCAGGCAGACAAGCCGGTGGTGAAGGCCGCGCTGCTGCGCATGGCGGAGGAGGGGCTGTATCCCCGGCCCCTGTGGGGAAAACAATAAGCGCATAGGAACCGCGGCGCGTCCATCCGCAGAGGAGAGCGCGCCGCGCTTTTTTTGCAAAAAAAATTTTTGTTGCGCGCAAACACTTGGGCCGTCCTGGACGTATACAGGGTGAAAGGGACAGGAGGGACGCACATGGATACGATCATGATGGAGCAGATGATGGCGCGGTACTGGGACTGCATGGAGGACCGGGTGCTTCCCGGGGACCGGAACAGCGTCTTTATGGAGAAGCCTTCGGACAGGAGGTGGCGGACATGGACGTGGCAGAGGCGCTGACCCTGCACGGACCGGCGCTCATGCGATATGCCCGTACGGTGGCCCGGGACAGCCATGAGGCAGCGGATCTTTATCAGCAAACCTGGCTGCGCACCCTGGAACACCGGGAGCAGGTGGAGCGCTTCCCGCCGGAGCGCATGGAACCCTGGCTCATCCGCGTGATGAACAACGCGCTGATTGACATCCGCCGCCGGGAGAAGCGGGCGTATCCCATGGACGAGATGGAGGAGCAGGGCTATGAGGCGGATTTCTCCCGGGTGGAGACGGAGCAGATGCTGGAGGCGCTGCCGCCTAAGCTGCGCCAGGCGGTGCAGATGCGGCACTTTGCGGGCATGAGCAGCGCGGAGATCAGCCGGGAACTGGGGATACCCGCGGCAACGGTTCGCACCCGTTTGCGGGCGGCGGCAATTTTACTCAAAAAGCAATGGAAGGATGGAGAAAAAGTATGAAAAAGATTATTCGGGATGTAGTGGCGCTGAATCTGTGCGGCGCGACGGCGGAAAGCCTGGCGGATATCGCCCTGATCGAGGGTGTGGCGGTGGTGCTGGTAACCCCGCGGGTGCTGCCGCTGATGCAGCATGTGGAGATGCGGGACGTAGCTGCGGTCAGGGAAGTGCCGGACGACGTGCGCACGCTGATGTTCAACGGAGAATTGCTGCTGACGGCGGATCAACTGGCGCAGCCCTGCTACCTGGTGGTCAATGGCCGGCTCCGGCTGGATGAATCCATGACGCCGGAGCTTATCGCGTCCATGGTGTCGGGCGGTATGGTCAACGGAGAGCTCATCGCCGGGGAGAAGCAGCAGGCGGCGCTGTTGCGCTGCGGTGTGCAGGTGAACGGGAAAAACACCGTAATCCCCGAGGGCTTCCGCCTGCGGGAGAGCGGCGCGCCCATCACCGCCCAGGAGGCGGCGGGCATGACGGGGGGCTGGATGCGCACGGGCAAGACCATCCTGGAGCCTGGCGCGGCGAAAACGCTGCGGCAGCGGGACGTGAAGCTCACCGGTACGGCGGGCGCTGTGGTCCCCCAGGAGGACGCGGAGGATTTCTACGCCCTGTGGCAGGGCCAGGGAGAAATCACCCTGCTGGAGCCGGGCGTGCGCTATATCACCGAGGACTTGATCCTGCGGGGCGCGGACGCGGTCCTGAAGCTGCGGGGGGACCGGTATGTGGCCGACCTAACGCTGATGGACACCGTTGCGCCCGCGCATCTGGCCGGGCTGGGCCGGCTGTGGGTGACCGGCACATTGACGCTCCCGGAGGCGCTGATGGATACGGTGCTGCCCCATCTGGAGAACGAGCCGGAACTGGTGCCCTATGAGGGCAAGCTCCTGGTGGCGGAAAACCAGATGGAGCTGGGTGAGAAGGAGCTGGCGGTCTATGACCAGGGCGTGACCCTGATGGTGCAGGGCCAGCTGAAACTGCGGGAGGACCTTGCGTCGCAGACGCTGCGGGAGAAGGTGCGGCTAATGTACAACTGCGGCCAGGTCCAGCTGAATGCAGAGCAGCAGGCGGCGCTGTTGCCGGTGGCCATCAACCAGGGGCATTTCAGCCTGCGCAAGCTCGAAGCGGAAAAACCTGAGCACCCGCAAAACCCGGAGGAATGCGTGCTGGAAGGCCTGGCCTACCTGGAGCTGTGAGGAAAACAAAGGAAAAACATTTTTCGCCAGGAAAGGGCGGTTGACAATCTTCACCGGTGCTGGTATCATAGTCCGCAGAAACGCCATGACGGGGAAAAACGGGCGGCGAATTCCCTTCAGAGAGTCCGCGGTTGGTGCAAGCGGATGGGAGCAATGCCTGATACTGGCCCCCGAGCGGCCGGCTCAACGGCGAGCGGGAAACTTCCGCCCTGCCTGGTAAAGCCGGACGGAAGCCCACCGTGAGCGGGGTAGGCATTGTTCGATGCCGACGAGGGGGCGGCTTTTGCCGTCAACAAGAGTGGTACCGCGGAAGCAATATACGCGCTTTCGTCTCTTGCAAAACCATTTGGGTAGCGGAGACGAAGGCGCTTTTCTTTGTCTCCCCGAAGCAATGAGGAGGATGAAACATGAAAATCGCATTTTCCACCTTGGGTTGTCCCGATTTTGATTGGCCGGACATCTATTCCATGGCCAAGGACCTGGGCTTTGACGGCATTGAAATGCGCGGCCTGGGGGACGATCTGTTCGCTGTCAACGCCAAGCCCTTCCGCCCCGACCAGATTGACAAGACCATTGCGCTCCTGGCGCGGATGCACTTGACCATTCCCTGCCTGTCCTCCGGCTGCGTGCTGAAAGATACGGCAAACTGGCCTGCCACCCGGGAGGAGATTGGCGATTACATCCGCCTGGCGGCCCGGCTGGGGTCCAGCTATATCCGTTTGCTGGCCGACCGCAACGCCGACAAGGAGGGCGAGGTGGACGACGAGGTGGTGCTGGCCCACCTGAAAGAGGTGCTGCCTCTGGCGGAGGAAAAGGGCGTGATGCTCCTCTTGGAAACCAATGGCGTGTATACGGATACCGCCCGCCTGCGGGACCTGCTGGTGCGCGCCGAGAGCGACAGCGTAGGCGCCCTGTGGGATTTGCATCATCCCTACCGCTTCGCCGGGGAAAGTCCCGAGCTCACCGTGCAGAACCTGGGCGTATATATCAAATACATCCACATCAAGGATTCCGTCATGGAAAACGGCAAGGTGTCCTACCGCATGATGGGCGAGGGCGACCTGCCCGTGGACGCCATGATGCGCGCTCTGCGCTCCATCAATTATGAAGGCTACGTGTCTCTGGAATGGGTCAAGAAGTACATGCCTGACCTGCGCAACGCGGGCATTGTGTTCCCGCACTTCGCCAATTTCATGGCCCAGTACCTGGCCCAGAGCGGCGGCAGCCACCGCCTCCAGGATAACCTGCGCAAGACCGGCAAGTACGTCTGGCCCAAGGAGACCCTCATCGACATGACCTTCCCCCAGGTGCTGGACCGCATGGTGGACGAGTTCCCGGATCAGTATGCCTTCCGCTACACCACCATGGACTATACCCGCACCTATGCGGAGTTCCGGGACGATGTGGATACCTTTGCCCGCAGCCTCATCGCCATGGGCGTGAAGCCCGGGGATCACGTGGCCATCTGGGCCACCAACGTGCCCCAGTGGTACATCACCTTCTGGGCCACCACCAAGATCGGCGCGGTGCTGGTGACGGTGAATACCGCCTACAAGGTTCACGAGGCGGAGTATCTGCTCCGCCAGAGCGATACCCATACCCTGGTGATGATCGACGGCTACAAGGACAGCAACTATGTGGAGATCATCCATGAGCTGTGCCCGGAGCTCAAGACCCACCCCAAGGGACGGCCCCTGCACACCCGCCGCTTCCCCTTCCTGCGCAATATCATCACCATCGACAGCGATCAGCCCGGCTGCTGGACCTGGGAGGAGGCCATTGCCCAGGCGCAGAAGGTGGGCGTGGAGGAAGTGTGGCGCCGCGCTGCCGCCGTGGGCAAGCATGACGTATGCAACATGCAGTATACCTCCGGTACCACAGGCTTCCCCAAGGGCGTGATGCTCACCCATTACAACGTGGTGAACAACGGCAAGGCCATCGGCGACTGCATGGACCTCTCCACCGCTGATAAGATGATGATTCAGGTGCCCATGTTCCACTGCTTCGGCATGGTGCTGGCCATGACGGCTGCCATGACCCACGGCACCACCATGTGCCCCATCCCTGCCTTCAGCCCCAAGAAGGGCCTGGACTGCATCAACCGGGAGCAGATCACCTGCTTCCATGGGGTGCCCACCATGTTTATTGCCATGCTGGGCCACCCGGACTTCCCCAACACGGATTTCAGCCACATGCGCACGGGCATCATGGCGGGCAGCCCCTGCCCTATCAAGGTGATGCAGGAAGTGGTGGAGAAGATGCACATGCCCGAGATCGTCATCACCTACGGCCAGACCGAGGCCAGCCCCGGCTGCACCATGTCCAAGACCACCGACTCCATTGAGGCCCGGGTGAACACCGTGGGCGCGGCCATGTTCGGCGTGGAATGCAAGATCGTGGACCCGGAAACCGGCGAGGATCTCCCGGACAATGTGGACGGCGAATTCGTGGCCCGGGGTTACAATATCATGAAGGGCTACTACAAAATGCCCGAAGCCACCGCTGTGGCCATCGATAAGGACGGCTGGCTCCATACCGGCGACCTGGCCCGCCGGGACGAGAACGGCTATTACAAGATCACCGGCCGCATCAAGGACATGATTATCCGCGGCGGCGAGAACATCTACCCCAAGGAGATCGAGGACTTCATCTATACCCATCCCAAGGTGCAGGACGTGCAGGTTATCGGCGTGCCCGATAAGCAGTATGGCGAGGAAATCATGGCCTGCGTGATTCTCAAGCCCGGTGAAACCGCCACCGAGGAAGAAATCCGCGAGTATGTGGCCACCCACATGGCCAAGCACAAGACGCCCCGCTACGTATCCTTCGTGGACGCCTTCCCCATGAACGCGGCGGGCAAGATCCTGAAGTACAAGATGCGGGAGCAGGCGGTGGAGATGCTCAATCTCCAGGCGGACAACGCTATCGAGACCGCGTGATTTCCCTTTCCAGCGGCGGGGGACGCATTGACATCCCCCGCCGCTGTGCTATAATACCCCTGACAGACGAATAAGCAGACGCGGCCGCACCGCGGGTGCGACGCGCCGCCATATGGGCGCGCGTCAAGGGAACCGGATGCGATTTCCGGACTATCCCAGTAACCGTGAAGCGGACAAGGGGGCATAGCCACTGTTCCACCCGGAATGGGAAGGCGCCCCTGCGGAGGATGCCAAGTCGGGAGACCTGGCCGCGTCCAAGCACCAACAATCCTCCTGGGGATGGGGGTCGGCTGGCTGCGCATGGATAACATGCGCGGCGCTTTAGCTGTGCCTTGCTTTGCGGAGGGACGGCTTTTTTCATGGGCATACTGCGCGTGGAAAGGGCTGCGGCTTCGCCCGTCTGATCTTGCATATCGGAGGGATTCTGTATGACCCGTCGTATTCTTTCCCTGTTGCTGGCGCTTTCCCTGTGCCTGGCCCTGCCGCTGATGGCTGGCGGCGAGGAAGCCGCCTTCACCGTTACCGACATGATGGGCCGGGAGATTGTCCTGGAAGGCCCCGCCCAGCGGGTGGTGGCGCTCACCGCTGCGGATTGCGAAATTATCTATGCCCTGGGCGCGCAGGACCTGCTGGTGGGCCGCGGTTCTTACTGCGATTATCCCGAAGCGGTGCTGGAGGTGCCCGTGGTGGACTCCGGCGCGGAAACCAATCTGGAGCAGATCCTGGCCCTGGAGCCGGACGTGCTGATTATGGCCGCCATGGCCCAAACCACCGAGCAGGTGGAGGCCCTCGAGAACGCGGGCGTCAAGGTGATCGTCTCCAATGCCCAGGACATTGCAGGCACCTATGAGGCCATCGAGCTCATCGGCGCCATTTGCGGCAAGGAAGCCGAGGCGGACGCCCTGGTGGCGGACATGCAGGCCGCTTTCCAGGCCATTGCCGGCAAGGCTGAAAACACCGGCAAGACCGTGTACTTCGAGGTATCCCCCCTGGAATGGGGCCTGTGGACCGCGGGCAAAAATACCTTCATGGACGAGCTGGCTACCCTGTGCGGCGTAACCAACGTCTTCGCCGATGTGGACGGCTGGGCCGAAATCTCCGAGGAACAGGTGCTGGACCGTAACCCTGATTACATTGTGACCAACACCATGTACTATGGCGAGGGTCCTACGCCTGTGGAGGAGATCGCTTCCCGTTCTGGTTGGGAAGCTGTCACGGCGGTGCAGCAGGGCGCAATCTATAATGCCGACAGCAATATTGTTTCCCGGCCCGGTCCCCGGCTGGTGGAGGCGGCGGAAGCGCTTTACAACTTCTTCTATGGCGAGACTGCGGCGGAGGACGATGCGGCCTGACTTCCTGGGGCCCGTGGCCTGGAACGGCTGCGGGCCTTTCGTATTTTGAAAATAGCTTGCTTTGGGGAACAAGCCGCGTTTCTTGCGCCTTTCAGGCGCTCGCAACGCTTGCGGGATGTGCGGAGGCGGAAGGTGCGCGAGGGGTGTGCGGTTTGGGGAACCGGCTGTGTTTCTTGCCTTTTTCAGGCGCCGGGATGAGGTGCGGGTGGGCCTTGGGGCGCTGCCCCAAACCCCGGCAGGGGGATGATCCCCCTGCACCCCGCGGAGGGGTGCTAACCTGGAGGGGTTGGTTTCTTTTTTCTTTTGGATTCCTGTGTGGGGAGGTATGAGCCATGGGCCGGAAACTTCTGTGGTGGTGTCTGCCACCGGCGCTGCTGCTGACCATGCTGCTGTGTGTGTGCGCCGGAAGCGTGCCCCTCTCCCCGGGGGAAACGCTGCAAATCCTCTGGCGGGGACTGACGGGCACGGAGGCCGGCGGCTCCGGGGAGGCGATCATCCTGCGGGTAAGGCTGCCCCGGGTGCTGTGCGTGGCGCTTACGGGGGCCTCGCTTTCCCTGTGCGGCGCGGCCATGCAGGGGCTGCTGCGCAATCCCCTGGCGGACGGTTCCACCCTGGGGGTATCCTCCGGGGCGTCTCTGGGGGCAATCCTGGCCATTGTGTTGGGGATTCAGTTCCCCGGCCTGCCCTTTGCGGGCACCATGGTCATGGCCATGCTTTTCGCCTTTGGTTCCCTGGCGTTGATCCTGGCCCTGGCCTATGCCCTGGACCGCAGCCTGGCCACGGGGACGATGATCCTCATCGGCGTGGTGTTCTCGATGTTCGTTTCCAGTTTGATGAACCTGCTGATTACCTTTGCGGGGGAGAAAATCAAGTCCATTACCTTCTGGACCCTGGGTTCCCTTTCCGGCAGTACCTATGTGAACGCGCTGACGCTGCTCCTTGCCTTGTCGGTTTGCGGGGGCGTGCTGCTGGCCCTGGGAGGTGCGCTGAACGCCTTTGCCCTGGGAGAGGAACAAGCGCAGCACCTGGGGGTTTCCGTACGCCGGGTGAAGTTGACGGTGATGGCGGCGGTGTCGGTGCTGCTGGGGGTGTGCGTCTCCATTGGCGGCACCATCGGCTTTGTGGGGCTGGTGATTCCGCATATGGTGCGCCTGGTGCTGGGGCCGGACCACCGGCGGTTGCTGCCCGCGTCGCTGCTGGCGGGGGCGGTGTTCCTGCTGCTGGCCGACCTGGTGGGACGGACGCTGCTCAGCCCCATTGAATTGCCGATTGGCGTGGTGACTTCCCTGGTGGGGGCGGCGGCGTTTCTGGTGATCTTTTACCGGTCCAGAAAGCGGGGGAATGCGTGATGATACTGTCTGTACAAGGACTTAACGCGGGTTACGGCGGGCTGGATGCGGTGCGGGAGGCGTCTTTCTCCCTGGAGGCGGGGCAATGGTTGATGATCTGCGGCCCCAATGGCGCGGGCAAATCCACCCTGGTCAAGGCGGTGACGGGCACGCTGCCTTTTCAGGGGGCGGCGGAGCTTTACGGGCAGGATGTGCGCCGCATGAAGCCTGCGGCCCTGGCCCGCCGGGTGGCGGTGCTCTCCCAGCGGGTAAGCACGGAGTACGACTTCACGGTGGAGCAGGTGGTTGCCCTGGGACGCTACGCCCACCGGAAGGGCTTTCTGCGTTCCGCGGACCCGGAAGGGGAGGCGCATATCGCCCGGGCATTGACCGCGGTGGGCCTTGCGGACAAGCGCGCGGCGCGCTTGTCCGCCCTGTCCGGCGGCGAGGTTCAGCGCGCCTTTCTGGCCCAGGTATTCGCCCAGGACCCGGAGCTGCTGGTATTGGACGAGCCGGTGAATCATCTGGACGTGACCTACCAGAAGCAAATTTTTGACCTGATTGACCAATGGCGGCGGACGCCGGGCCGGGCGGTGATGGCGGTGGTGCATGACCTGAACCTGGCGCGGCGCTATGGCACCCATGTCCTGCTGCTGGACCGGGGCCGCGTGGCCGCGTCGGGAGAAATCGGCGCGGCGCTGACCCGGGAGCGCCTGGCGGAGGTTTACGGCATGGACGTGGTGGGCTGGCTGCGGGAAATGCTGTGCCGCTGGGAGGAACCAAGGACGAAAAATTAACAAAATTTATGAAAAAAGCCTTTTCATCCGTGAGAAAAGCGGGTATACTAATCCCGTCCGGCAAAACCAAGCGGCAACGTGCGGCGGAGGCGGGCGCAGAATACAGACTCCTGATTGAGCGTCCGGGGATGCCCAGGCGCGAGATGGGAAAGGGGGACAAAAGATGCGGCGTTCAACAGGCGTCCCCTAGCAAACGCGGGGACGCTTTTTTCTCAACGAATGGGGAGGAAAACTTATGGAAGGCACACGGCTGGGCTTTGTGGGCATTGTGATTGAGGAACGCGCCATGGCGGTGAAGGTGAACGAGATTCTTTCCGCCTTTGGCGGCATCATCCGCGGCCGCATGGGCGTGCCTGACCCGCAAACGGGAAACGGGGTGATCAGCCTGATTGTGGAAGGAAGCAACGATCAGTTGGGCGCCATGACCGGACGGCTTGGCAATCTGCCGGGCGTCACGGTCAAAAGCGCCCTGGTAAGCCAGAAAACAAAAACAGAAAAGTGAGGGAATGAAATAATGAAAAGATTTTTTTCCGCGCTGCTTGCGCTGTGCCTGGTATTGTCTTTGAGTGCCTGCGCCGTGGCGGAGGACGCCGTGCGGGTCTACGCGCTCATGGGACCCACAGGCATCGGCATGGTGCAGATGATGGACCAGAACGACGGGACCTATGCTTTCACCCTCTCCGGCGCGCCGGATGAGGTGGTGGCTGCCGTGGCCAGCGGCAACGCGGACATTGCCGCTGTGCCCACCAACCTGGCCGCGACCCTGTACCAGAAAACCAGCGGCAACGTGCAGCTGCTGGCCCTGAATACCTTGGGCGTGCTGTCCATCCTTACCACGGATGAGAGCATCCAGTCCGTGGAGGACCTGGCGGGCAAGACCGTTTATGCCACGGGCCAGGGTTCCACCCCGGAATATGTGCTCAACTACATCCTGGACGCCTACGGGTTGACGGACAGCGTTACCGTGGAGTACAAGGCGGAGCATGCGGAGCTTGCTACCCTGGCTGCTGCGGGCGAGGTGGACATTGCCATGCTGCCCGAACCCAACGTGACCAGCGTGCTCATGCAGAACGACCAGTTCCGCATCGCCCTGGACGTGACCGAGCTGTTCGACCAGGCCGCGGAGCTGAAGGGACAGGCGGGCGCAGTGATGTCCATGGGCGGCGTGATTGTGCGCAAGGACTTTGCGGAAGCCAACCCCGAGAAGGTTGCGGCGTTCATGGAGGCCTATGCGGCCAGCGTGGAATTTGTCAACAGCGATGTGGAAGCCGCCAGCCAGATGGTGGAGGCGCAGGGCATCATGCCCAAGGCGGCCGTGGCGGCCAAGGCCATCCCCAACTGCCATATCGTCTTTGTGGCGGGGGAAGAAATGAAGGAACAGATTGAGCCCTTCTTCCAGGTGCTCTACGATGCGAATCCCGCTTCCGTGGGCGGCGCGCTGCCCGAGGCGGACTTCTACTACCTGGCGGAATAAGCCGATGGATTTGGCAAACCCCGGCGGGCGGCACTTGCCCCGCCGGGATGCGCCGGAGAGGCCCCGGCCTCTTCGGCATTTTTTCATACGGAAAGAGCGCTGCGCGGGACTGGCTGCCCGCGGGGCATGGCGGAGGGGAAACGCATGGTGAAACGGCTGGCGCGGCGGGTACTGCTGCCGGCGGCGTTCTGGCTGGCGGTGTGGGAGCTGTGCTACCGCGCGGTGGGGCAGGACCTGCTGCTGGCGTCGCCGGGACAGGTGGCGGCATACCTGGCGGGGGGCATGGACGCGGCTTTCTGGGGATGCGTGGGCATGACCTTGGTTCGCACCGGGGCGGCGTATGTTTTGGGGGTGCTGCTGGGGGGTGCGTTGGCGGTGCTGTGCCACTGCGCGCCGCTGTTGGGGGATTTGATTCGCCCGGCCCTGGCGGTGGTGCGGGCCACGCCGGTGGCCTCCTTTATTATCCTGGCATTGGTGTGGCTCTCCGCGGGAAATGTCCCCATCCTGGCCGGCATGCTGATGGTGGTGCCGGTGGTCTATGCCAACGTGACCCAGGGGATTGATTCCGCCGATCCGCAGCTGCTGGAAATGGGGCGGATGTTTGGCTGGAAACGGCGCAAGGTGTGGCGGCGCATCCTGCTGCCCTCCGCGCTGCCGCCCTTTCTGGCGGCGTGCGAGGCCTGCGTGGGCATGTGCTTCAAGGCGACCATTGCCGCGGAAGTTATCGGCGTGCCCCGCAATGCCATGGGCACCCAGCTGTACCATGCCAAGATTTACCTGCAAACCGACGCCCTGATGGCCTGGACGGTGGCGGTGATCCTGCTGAGCATGGTAACGGAAAAGCTCCTGCGAAAGGGCCTGGAAAGGGGGCGTCGGCGTGTCCATCATCCTTGAGGGAGTTGGCAAATCCTTCGGCGAGCGCAGGGTGCTGCAAAATGTGAACCTGACCCTGCCGGACCGTGGCGCGGTGTGCTTCTTCGGCCCCTCGGGCTGTGGAAAAACCACGCTTACCCGGTTGATTTGCGGTTTGGAGCGGCCGGATACGGGACGCATCCTCCGCCCGGAGGGCATCCGCTTTGCCTGCCATTTTCAGGAGGACCGGCTCCTGCCCTGGTATACCGCCCAGGAGAACCTGGCCCTGGCCCTGGGCGGCCGGGAGCAGGCGCGCGTGTGGCTGGAGCGCACGGGCCTGGCCGACGCGGGCGCGCTGTACCCTGAGGAGCTTTCCGGCGGCATGCGGCGCCGTGTGTCCCTGGCTCGCGCCCTGGGCTATCCCAGCGACGTGCTGGTGCTGGACGAACCTTTGCGCGAGCTGGACGCGGACACCTGCCGGCGCATGCTGGAGCTGATTGCCGCAAATTTGGGGGACCGGCTGCTGCTGCTGGTCACCCATGATGCTTCCCAGGCGGAAGCGCTGGGCTGCGCCATGATTCGGGAGCCCTTTGCCGGGGGCGGAAAAGGGTAAAGCGCTTCTGCGCGCCAGCCTTTGCCAATTTTTGCGTCCCGCTTCGACGGTGAAAGCACACGCATCGCGGTATGCTGGAGCCAGTCGCTGGAGGTGAGGCGTATGGATCAGCAGACCGTGCCCGTGGCGCGGAGTAAAAAACAAAAGCCGGACCGGTGGGAAGTCCAACCCAAGAGACGGATGCGGCCGGAAACATTGCGTGAGATAAGGCGGATCGCTGCGGAGATGATCGCGCCTTTTCTTTTGGGGTTTTCCGAGGTTATGGGGGTGCCGTCGGGCTTGCAGGCGGCCTATCTGGGCGCTATGGCCGTACGGGGCGAGAGCCTGATGTGGCCCCTGTGCGGCTGCCTGCTGTCCCTGGGCATGCGCGCTCTGTGGGGCTTGAGCCTTCCGTGGACATCGCTGCTCAGCTGGGGCATGATGCTCTGGGGGCCGCGGGTACTTTTCCGGCAGCGGGTGGAGCGGCTGATGCTGTATACGGGGATTGCGCTGCTGCCAGGCTTTTTTCTTGCGCTGGCGGCAGGGCAGCCGGGAGAAATGCTCCTGGGCGGCGCGACGGTGCTCATGGGGGTGTTCAGCGCGCCGGTGTTTCTTCGGGCGCTTATTGCCTGGAAAACGCCCGGGATGATTACCCAGACGGAGGACACGGTTAGCGTCTGTTTTCTGGCGGCCATGCTGCTGGGCGGCGGCAGCCGGCTGTCCCTGTTCGGGCTGCAGGCGGGCATGGTGGGCGCGGCCTTTTTGACGGTGGGCGCGGGATTCTACCTGGGGGGCGGCGCAGGCACGCTGATGGGAATGCTGGGCGGCGTCAGCATGGCCTCCCAGGGATACCCTTTGGACCTGGCTGTGGGGCTGAGCGCAGGGGGATTTCTGGCCGGATTGACCCGGCGGCGGGAGTGCGCGCCATTGAGCGCTTTTGCTTTTGCCGTGGGCTGCGGCGTGGTGCTGCTGTTTTCCGGCCGGTTGCGTCCGGGATGGGTGACCAGCGGGCTGCTGGGGGCTGCGGCGCTGGCGCTGTATCCGCCCGCGGGACGCAAATGGCTTGGCGATACCTTCCGCCGGCTGGGAAACGTGCGGCGGCTGGCGGAGGACCACTACGCGGCGCTGTGGCTTACGCGCTGGGAGCACACCATGGAGGAGATGGCGGCGCAGGTGCCCGCGCCCTGGACGGACAAGCTGCCGCACGATACCGCCTGGTGGCGGGGGCGGCTGTGTGCCGGATGCCCCCTGGAAGGCGAATGCCGCTGCCTGGAGGACGACCGCTCCCTGGCCAAGGCGGAGGAGGTCTGGGCTCGGCGGGGGGAGGATGAACAGCGCTTTCTGGAGGCCATGGAGGGTTTGCGGGGCATGGGATGCGCCCGCCTGTACCTGATGCGAGAGCGCATGGCGGCCCTGCGGCGGGAGGATAGCCTGCGTCAGGCTGCCTTGCATCGGGCCGCCTATGAGCGGGAGATGGTGCGCACCCATTTGCTGGCTGCTTCCGGGGCGGCCAAGGCGCTGGCGGAGATTTCCACCGGTGAGGATTGGTGGGAAGCCATGATGATTCGCCGGGTGCAAAGCGCCCTGGGGGAACGCTCTTTTCCTGCGGAGCTGCTTTTTGCCAGGCGGTTGCGGGGGCGGGCTTGCCTGGGCTTCCGGGAGGTGGCAACACTTCCTTTGGGCAAAGTGGAAGAACAGCTGCGGCGGCTGATGGAAGAGGAAGTAGGGCTCTGCCTGGAGCCGGCACGCAAGGAGGAAGGCGTGCTGGTGTTTGACGAGCTGGCGCCCTGGCGGGTGGAAGGCGGCTGGGCAGCCAAGGCGCTGGAAGAGGATACGGAGATGATGGGTAACGGGGATGCGGTGCTCATGGCGCGGCTCCCGGACGGGCGTTTCCTGGGCGCGCTATCCGACGGCATGGGCCACGGGCTGCATGCGCATATGGAGAGCACCCGCACCCTGGAACTGCTGCGGCTGTGCCTGCAGGCGGGGTATACGGTGGAACAGACCTTGACGGCTGTGAACGGCATGATGCTCAGCGCCAATCAGGGCGAGGAATATGCTACGGTGGATTTGCTGGTGCTGGACCCCTGGCTGGGCCGGGCGGAGCTGCATAAGCTGGGCGCCTGTTACAGCGTGCTGGTAGCAGGGGGGCGGGAAACCCTGCTGGAGGGCGCCGCCCTGCCGCTGGGCATCCTGGAGGAGGTAGAACCCCTGAGCACGGATTTTCGCCTGGAGGACGGACAACAGCTTTTCCTCATGAGCGACGGCATTACCGACGTACTGGAGGAAGGCGAATTGCGGGCGGCGTGCCTGCGCTCCGCGGGAGAAGATACGGCGGAGGATGCCGCCGCGGCGCTGCTGCAATGCGCCGTGGATGCTGCGGGGGAGGCCATGCATGACGACGCCAGCTGCGCAGTCGTCCGGATCATGCGCCGCCCCAAGGAAAGCAAGCGCCACAAGGACGCGAAGGCTCCCGAGCGCGAGGAATTGCCCTGAAGCCCCAAAATAGAAATTGGCCGCCGGAACATTTTGGTTCCGGTGGCTCAGCGTGTCGAAAAAGTGGCTTCCGCCACTTTTTCGAGGAAGCACCTTCGGACAACCAGCGGTCGCCCGAAGGTGTTAATGAATTGATTTTGCTAGCAAAATCAACGCTCCTCCCCGCCGGCAAGGCCGGCGGCTATGAATGGCAGTCGGAGGGGCTGCGGCCCCTCTGATACCATCCGGGAGGTTTTTGGTATACGGTCAGCGTGGGGGCTGTTGCAAAATGGGAACGCAATCGCAACCTGCACAAAAAAGCAGCAGCCAACAACCCAAACCGGCCGCAAAAGAAGTGTTTTGGCTTCTTCTGCGGCCGGCTTTTTGCGCATTATTTTTAGGGTTGGCTATTGTGCAACACCCCCCGCTGAAAAAGCAAGTTTTTTCACACCGATATGATAAAGAGGAAACGATGGCCTCCCTAGCTTGTAAAAGTTTCATCAAGTATGGGGACCGAAGGGGTCCAGGG
>CAZINY010000049.1:0-21757 GCA_964540735.1 uncultured Oscillospiraceae bacterium | reverse complement strand
GTATGCGGCCCGAAGGTTTCCAAAGGGCGATCGGAAAGCCCTTTGGTCGCGCCCGGAGGCGTGAAATCTCCTGCGCTGGCAGGAGCGCAGACTTGCAAAAGTCTCAACACGTATGCGGCCCGAAGGTTTCCAAAGGGCGATCGGAAAGCCCTTTGGTCGCGCCCGCAGGCGCGAAACTTCCTGTACTTGCAGGAACGCAAGGAAGAACTCGCAAAAAAACGAAGCAAAAACCTTTGACAACGGTTGGAAGCGGCGAAAGCCGCTTTTTTGCCATGCTGGACGCAAAAACGCGCTATTTCTTGTTTTGTCCTTTTACGCAAGCGAAACCATTTTTGAATGAAGGCATTCAAAGGTAGGAAGCAAAACGCGCGTCCTGCGTGGAAGAAGACAAAAAAACCCGGGATGCTTTCGGGCTTGAACAGCTCGAAACATCTCGGGTAGATGGACGCCGCCTTCGTTCCCGGCGGCCGGGAGGATTACAGCAGGCCCTGCAAAAGGATGATGACAATCAGCACGGGAAGCACATAGGAAAAGTAGGGCTTCAACCAGCGGGGGAGTTTGCGGCCTGCGCCGGTATTCGCTTCGGCCAGATAGCGGTCAAATCCCCAGCCCCATTTCAGGACACAGAAAAGCAGGTAAACCAGACTGCCCAAGGGAAGCAGCAGATTGCTGACCAGGAAGTCCTCGCCGTCCAGCACGGTGCTGGCGCCGCCCAAGGGATGGAAACCGCTCCAAAGATTATATCCCAGCACGCAGGGAACGCTGGTCACCAGGATCAACGCGCAGCCAGCCAGCGCGGCTTTCTTCCGGGACAGGCCGAAGATTTCCATCAGCGAGGCGAGAATGTTCTCAAACACTGCCAGCACGGTGGAAAAACTGGCAAAGGTCATGAACAGGAAGAACAGCGAACCCCACAACCGTCCGCCGGACATATGGGAGAAAACGTTGGGCAAGGTAATGAAAATCAGGTTGGGGCCGCTGTCGGGGGAAACGCCAAAGGAAAAGCAGGCGGGGAAGATGATGAGACCGGCGCACAGCGCTACCAGGGTGTCCAGACCGCAGATGCGCAGGCTTTCGCTGGCCAGGGTATGGTCCCGCTTCATATAGCTACCGAAAATCTCCATAGCGCCAATGCCGAGGCTCAGGGTGAAAAAGGATTGGTTCATGGCGTTGCCGATGACGTTGCCCAGTCCCACGCTGTTGGCGCGCTCCCAGTCGGGAATCAGGTAGAAACTCAGCCCTTCCCGCGCGCCGGAGAGCGTGAAGCTGTTGACAGCCAGGACGACAATGAGCGCCAGCAGCGCCAGCATCATCCATTTGCTTACGCGCTCCAGCCCGTTTTGCAGGCCGCGGCTGCACAGGGCGAAGCCCACCAGAATGGTCAATCCTGTGGCGATTCCCATTTGCACAGGGTCGGAAAGCATGGCGTTGAAAATACCCGCAGAACCGCCCTCCGCCATGCCGTCAAAGGTTCCGGTGAGAAATTTCAGAAAATACAGCACCATCCAGCCGTTGACGGTGGTATAGTACATCATCAGCACACAGCAGCCCAGCAGGCAAACCCAGCCGTGCAGGTGCCAACGGGAACCCTTGGGCTCCAGCTTCTGGTAGGCGGTGGTAGCCGTCCCCTGTCCCGCGCGTCCCACGGCCAACTCCATGCTCAGCACCGGAATGCCCATCAACAGCAGGAAAAGCAGATAAAACAGCACGAAAACGCCGCCGCCGTTTTGACCCGTAATGGTGGGAAAGCGCCAAACGTTGCCAATGCCAATGGCACAGCCTGCGCTTACCAACAAAAAACCCAGGCGGGAGGTAAACTTTTCACGAGGCACAAGAAACGCTCCTTTTGTACGTTTTTTCATAAGCTCATCCATTATAGAGAGGCCGGGCGCAAAAGACAAGGCAAGAACAGAAAGAAAACAGTTCTCACAAACGCGGCGGGCGAACTTTCGACAAAAAAACGGCTCCCCCTGAGGGGGAGCCGCGAAGATACGAGCCTTACTTGCCCATCTTCTCCAGGATCGCAGCGTGAGCCGCAGCCAGACGGGCGATCGGCACACGGAAGGGAGAGCAGCTCACATAGTTCAGGCCAACCTTGTGGCAGAACATGATGGTGCTCGGGTCGCCGCCGTGCTCGCCGCAGATGCCCAGCTTGATGTTGGGACGGGTCTGACGGCCCAGCTTGGCAGCCATCTCCACCAGCTTGCCCACGCCGTCGGTGTCCAGACGGGCGAAGGGATCGCTTTCGAAGATCTTGTTGTCGTAGTACGCGCCCAGGAACTTGCCGGCGTCGTCACGAGAGAAGCCGAAGGTCATCTGGGTCAGGTCGTTGGTGCCGAAGGAGAAGAACTCAGCTTCCTGAGCGATCTCGTCGGCGGTCACGGCCGCGCGCGGAATCTCGATCATGGTGCCCACGTGATACTCGAGGGTCATGCCCTGCTCCTCGAAGACCTTCTTGGCGGTGTCATCCACGATCTTCTTCACGAAGGCCAGTTCTTTCTTGGAGCCGACCAGGGGAATCATGATTTCGGGAACGATGTCATAGCCGCATTCCTTCTTCACGTTGATGGCGGCCTGCAGCACGGCGCGGGTCTGCATCTCGGCGATTTCGGGATAGGTCACGGCCAGACGGCAACCGCGGTGGCCCATCATGGGGTTGGACTCATGCAGGGCGGCGATCTTGTGGATCACTTCGTCCTTGGTCATGCCCAGGTTCTTGGCCAGCTCTTCGATTTCCTCGGTCATGTCCACATGGGGCACGAACTCGTGCAGCGGCGGATCCAGGTAGCGGATGGTCATGGGACGGCCTTCCAGGGCCTTGTACATGGCCTCGAAGTCACCCTGCTGCATGGGCAGGATCTTCGCCAGCGCCTTTTCGCGCTGTTCCTTGGTGTCAGCCAGGATCATCTCACGCACGGCGGCGATACGGCTGGCTTCGAAGAACATGTGCTCGGTACGGCACAGGCCGATGCCCTCGGCGCCGAACTGCACAGCCTGCTTGGTATCGCGGGGCGTATCGGCGTTGGTGCGGACCATCAGCTTGCGCGCCTTGTCGGCCCAGCCCATGAAGCGGGCGAAGTCGCCGGAGATGGAAGCTTCCACGGTGGGAATCATGCCGTCGTACACATTGCCGGTGGAGCCGTCCACGGAGATGCAGTCGCCCTCGTGGTACACCTTGCCGGCGATGATCACGGCGTTGTTCGCTTCGTCAAACTTCAGGTCGCCGCAGCCAACGACAGCCGCGCGGCCCATGCCGCGGGCAACCACGGCAGCGTGAGAGGTCATGCCGCCGAAGACGGTCAGGATGCCCTGCGAGAAGTCCATGCCCTCAATGTCCTCAGGGGTGGTCTCGCGGCGCACCAGGATGACCTTCTCCTTGTTCTTGCCGTGCTCGGCGGCAGCATCGGCGGTGAAGTAGATGGCGCCGGCGCCGGCTCCGGGAGAGGCGGGCAGACCCTTGGCGATGACGGGCGCCTTTTTCAGGGCGTCGGCGTCAAAGTTGGGGTGCAGCAGGGTGTCCAGCTGCTTGGGCTCCACCTTCAGCACGGCTTCTTCCTCGGAGAGCACGCCCTCGTCCACCAGGTCCACGGCGATCTTCAGCGCGGCCTGAGCGGTGCGCTTGCCGTTACGGGTCTGGAGCATGTAGAGCTTGCCGCGCTCGATGGTGTATTCCATATCCTGCATGTCGCGGTAGTGGTCCTCGAGGGTCTTGGCGATGTTCACGAACTGATCGTACACATCGGGCATCTGCTCATGCAGCTGGGAGATGGGCTGGGGGGTACGGATACCGGCCACCACGTCCTCGCCCTGGGCGTTGAGCAGGTACTCGCCGTAGAGCTTCTTTTCGCCAGTGGAGGGGTTACGGGTGAAGGCAACGCCCGTGCCGGAAGTCTCGCCCATGTTGCCGAACACCATGGACTGCACGTTCACGGCAGTGCCCCAGTCGCCGGGGATGTCGTTCATGCGGCGGTAGTAGATGGCGCGGGGGTTGTCCCAGGAGCGGAACACGGCCTTGATGGCCTCCATGAGCTGCTCCTTGGGATTCTGGGGGAAGTCCACGCCCTTTTCGGCCTTATAGATGGCCTTGAAGCGTTCCACAACTTCCTTCAGGTCGTCAGCGGTCAGGTCGCGGTCGAACTTCACGCCGCGCTTTTCCTTGAACTCGTCCAGCACGTCCTCGAACTTGCGCTTTTCGATTTCCATAACCACGTCGGAGAACATGGCGATGAAGCGGCGATAGGCGTCGTAGGCGAAGTGCTCATTGCTGGTGAGCTTGGCCAGACCCTTGACGGAAACGTCGTTCAGGCCCAGGTTCAGGATGGTGTCCATCATGCCGGGCATGGAGGCGCGGGCGCCGGAACGCACGGATACCAGCCAGGGATCGTTCTCATCGCCAAACTTCTTGCCGACGATCTCTTCAGTCTTGGCCAGAGCGTCGTAGATCTGCGCTTCGATGTCGGCGGCAATCACCTTGCCGTCGGTGTAGTAGCGGGTGCAGGCTTCGGTGGAAATGGTGAAGCCCTGGGGCACCGGCAGACCAATGCGGGTCATCTCAGCCAGGTTGGCGCCTTTGCCGCCCAGCAGTTCGCGCATGTCGGCGTTGCCTTCCTTGAAGAGATAGACGTACTTCTTCTCCATGGGAAATTCCTCCTCGTTGGTTTTTGCACAGAGATGGTACCTCTGTGTGGAACAGTCTGAGGAGACACAGCGTTTGCCGCTCAGACAATCCCTCACATATCCCTGAAATTATACTATTATTTTCCCGTTTTGGCAAGACGTTCACCGAGGGAATCCCAGGTTTTCCGAAAATTTCCCGGGGGATGGCGCGCCGCGGGAAATGTATCTTTCTTGTACACGGGAAGGGATTGCGCCGGCTGAAGACGAACCGTCATATCCGGGCCGGAAAAGACGGAAATAAAGGAGATGTGCCTAATGAGCAATAAGGAAACCGTGTTGCGCCGCCTGGACGCCCTGGGCGTTTCCTATGCCTGCTATGAACATCCGGCGGCTTATACCATGGAGGACTGTTACGGTTTGCCGTTTGTGACGGAAGAATTGCTGTTCTGTAAGAATCTGCTGCTGTGCAACCGTCAGCGAACGAACTTCTATCTGCTGGTGCTGTCGCCGGAGCGTCCTTTCCGCACGGCGGAGTTAAGCCATGAGCTGGGGGTTTCCCGCCTGAGCTTTGCTCCGGAGGAGGCGCTTCCGGAGCTGCTGGGCCTGGAAAAGGGCGCGGTTAGCCCGTTGGGGCTGTGGTTTGACCGGGAAAAGCGGGTACGGCTGCTGTTTGAGCGCGGGCTGCGCCGGACGGGGAAAATTGCCTTTCATCCCTGCGATAACCGGGCGACCGTAGTTTTTGAACAGAGGGTGTTCTGGACGGCGGTGGCGCCTACCCTGACGCCGGAACTGTGTTTTGTACTGTAATTTACAAGAAAAACACGAATATTTTCCCATCTATTTGCATTGAATGGGATTGACAACGACCAGAAATTCTAGTACAATGCTTATACCTTTTCCTTTCATATTTTTATATTCTCATTTCCTTCAGAAGCATGTTTAAGGGGGATACGCAATGCTGGCCGCAGCAATTTTGAACGCCTTACCCAAGGAGCAGGAGATATTGGAAGCGTCTTTGCTGCGCTATTTATCGGAGCACACGCTGCGTATGGAGGTTCATGCCTATGCGCAGGCCAAAGCGTTCTGGGAAGCCCGGCAGCAGCGGTATTTTGAGCTGGTCTTGCTGGTGGTGCGTCAGGGGGAGGAAGAAGGCATCAACCTGGCCCGGCGGCTGCGGGAACGGGATCAGGAAACATTGCTGCTTTTTATCAGCCCGGACGCGGGCTGGGCGGTGGAGAGCTACCGGGTGCGGGCCCACGACTACCTGCTGTGGCCTTTCGGCTATGCCCAGTTTGAGATCGTAATGAATCTTTGCGCCCAGACCCTGCGCCGCCGCCGTCCCTTTATTGAGGTGAAGGAGGGGCGGCTGACCACCCGGGTTCTGCTGGAGGATATCTATTTTACCGATTATCATAATCATTACATTCAGATTCATCTGCGGGAGCGAGTCATACGGACGTATATGTCCTTTCCCGCGTTTGCGGAGCTCATGTCCTCTCATCCGCGCTTCCTGTGCTGCTACCGGAATGTGCTGGTGAATATGGATCTGGTGGCCGACGTGGATGAGCAGGATTTCCTTCTGGAGGACGGCAGCCGGGTGCCGTTGGCACGGAACGGCAGGCAGCTGATTTTGCAGCGTTACCAGGATTATCTTTTTGAGAAGCAGGAGTGCCGGGGAGACGTGGGGTGACTGCCGGCGGGCTGCGCAGAAAGCGACTTGCGGGAGGGGTCGGATGCCGTTACAGATTGTACGCAACGATATTACGAAAATGGCGGTGGACGCCATTGTAAACGCGGCCAGCGCGTCCTTGTTGGGCGGCGGAGGCGTGGACGGCGCCATCCATCGCGCCGCCGGGCCGGAACTGCTGGCGGAATGCCGGACGCTTCATGGCTGCGCCACAGGGGAGGCGAAGCTCACCAAGGGCTATAACCTCCCCTGTAAATATGTGATTCACACCGTGGGCCCCATTTGGAAAGGCGGCGGGCATGGGGAGCGGGAGCTTCTAAGCGCGTGCTACACGAACGCGCTGGCCCTGGCCTTGGCGCACGACTGCGAAAGCGTGGCGTTTCCGCTGATTTCCTCGGGCGTATTTGGCTATCCCAAGGCGCAGGCCATGCAGGTGGCGGTGGAGGCCATCACGGGCTTCCTGGTGGACCACGATATGACGGTGTACATCGTGGTCTTTGACAAAGCGTCCCTGGAGGTTGGCGGGAAACTTTTTGACGACATCGCCGCATACATCGACGATGTCTATGTAGCCGCGCATGCGGATGCGCCGGGGCGGCGCCCGCAGCCTGTCATGTTGGGATTTCCGCCGCCATGGAACAACTATGCTCCCTCCGCGGCGGAGCAGGCAAGCATGGCTGTTCCTGGAGCGGTCGGCGGCAAGTACGCCTCGCTGGACGGCATGCTGGAACAGGTGGACGAGAGCTTTGCGCAGGCCCTTCTGCGGCTGATTGACCAGAAACATATGAGCGACGCGGCGTGCTATAAAAAGGCGAATATCGACCGGAGACTGTTCAATAAAATCAAGAACCATTCGGATTACAAACCCAGCAAGCAAACGGCGCTGGCCTTTGCCATCGCGTTGGAGCTGACCCTGCCGCAGACGAAGGAACTGCTGATGAAAGCCGGTTTTGCGCTTTCCCACAGCAGCAAAGCGGATATTGTGGTGGAATACTGCATTTCCCGGGGGGTATACGATATCATAGAAATCAACCAGATCCTTTTCCGGCTCGACCTTCAGCCCCTGGGATACTGATTTGCGGAAGCGGCATGCGGCCTATGCGGGCAAGCTGCCGCTTTTGCTTTGCATCCGCGGGATTCCCGGGCTGGCGGCTTTGCTTGAAAAATCCCTCGTTTACACTTTCGGACGACGCTTTCAGGCGGCTGAAAGCATATTTCAGCATGTCGAAAAAGTGGGGAAACGCACTTTTTCGAGGAAGCAACTTTGGCCAACCAGAGGCTGCCCGAAGTTGTAAAGCATTGATTTTGCAAGCAAAATCAATGACCCGCGAAGCCGTCGAAGCCGGCTTACACGAATGGAAGGCAAAGAGGCTGCGGCCCCTCCGACACCGCCCTGGGGTTTTCGACAGCCTGAATATTTGTCGCATCCCAGGCGACCAAATCCCTCCTTGCGTGCGCTATCATAAGCGCATGCAAGGAGGGGTTTTATGATTGGAGCGATCATCGGGGATATGGTGGGGTCGCCATATGAATTCCGACCCATTAAAACAAAGCGCTTTCCGCTTTTTTCGGCGGAAAGTTGCTATACGGATGATACGCTGATGACCATCGCCGTGGGGCGCGCCCTGCGGCGGGCCGCAACGGAGCAGACGCCCTTGGGGGAGGAAACGGTCCGGGCCATGCGGCGCATGGGGCAGATGTATCCGTCGCCCAAGGGCGGGTATGGCATAGGCTTCAGCCGGTGGCTGCAGGAGCCGTCCGCCGGGCCTTACGGAAGCTATGGGAATGGGGCGGCCATGCGGGCGTCCCCCTGCGGCGAGGCGGCGGAATCGTTGGAGCAGGCCCTGGCGTTTGCCAAGGATTCGGCGGAGGTGACCCACAACCACCCCGAAGGGGTGAAGGGCGCGCAGGCAGTGGCCGCGGCGGTGTTCCTGGCCCGCCAGGGAGCAACCAAGGATGACATACGCGGCATGATACAGGCGGAATTTTATCCGCTGCGGGAAACCGTGGCGCAGATTCGCCCCGGGTATGTCTTCGACGAGACTTGCCAGGGGACGGTGCCGCAGGCGCTGACGGCGTTCCTGGAGTCGGAGAGCTTTGAGGATGCGTTGCGCAACGCTGTATCCCTGGGAGGCGATTGCGACACCCTGACCAGCATTACCTGCGCTGTTGCGTGGCCCTTTTACGCCCGCGCGGGCATGGACGCGGCCATGACAGCCATAGGCCGCCAGGCCCTGAAACGCTTGCCTGCGGCTTTGCGCCGCTTTGTCCTGGACTGGGAATCAAATGGTGCGTTCGCACCGCAATACAGGGAAATGGAGGAATGAAACTATGAAAAAGCAGCTTACGGAATTGGTATTTATTCTGGACCGCAGCGGGTCCATGCACGGGTTGGAACGGGATACAGTGGGCGGATTCAACGCCATGATTGAAAAGCAGCGGCAGGAGGCAGGGGAAGCCCTGGTATCCACCGTGCTGTTCAACCAGGAAAGCAAGGTGATTCACGATCGGGTGAATTTGCGGGAGATTGCGCCCATGACGCCGGCGCAGTACAGCGTCGGCGGGAACACGGCGCTGTTGGACGCCGTAGGCAGCGCAATCCACCACATAGGCAACGTCCATAAATATGCCCGGGAGGAGGACCGCCCCGAGCACACCGTATTTGTTATTACCACCGACGGCATGGAGAACGCCAGCCGGCGTTATGACCATGACCGGGTGAAGCAGATGATTTGCCGGCAAAAGGAGAAGTACGGCTGGGAGTTCCTGTTCCTGGGTGCGAACATAGACGCGGTGAAAACCGCGGGCAGCTTTGGTATCGGCGCTGACCGCGCGGCCAACTACCACAGCGACAAGGTGGGCACCTGGCTGAATTTCCAGGCGGTATCCGGGGCGATCAGCACGGTGCGTTGCAGTGTGCCCCTGGACGCCGGGTGGAAACAGAGCATAGACGAGGACTACCGCAACAGGAAGTAAACCGTCCGCGCAGCCACCCCCGCTCAGCCGGAAGCCGCGCCAAATGGTAAGGAATGAGTTCTGCAAGGGGGAGGAACCATCCGGCAAGGCGGCGCTTTGCATGACGAAACAATGGGGTTGGGAGAACCGGCTTCGCGACTTGCAGAAAAAGCGCTCCGTATGGTGCCGAAGGGAAGGCTGGGCGCGCATCCCCTTGCGCCTGCTGGCAAGCCAGGCACGGTTGACCCCAAAGATGAGACAACTGCTTTATTAACGCATCGAGCCGGAGGGAAAGCGATCCCTCCTGCTCGATTGGCATGCCATGGCGCCCCCATGGGGGCGCGGAAAATCTTATTTTTTCCGGTGCAGCAGTTGTTTCAATTTCCCGTGGAGCGTGGCGCTCTCCTTCATGGCCAGCGCGGCGTCCAGCGCGCCCTGGCGGTAGACGTTGTTGTCCGGATCGCGCCGCACCGCTTCCCGGAAGCTCTTGTGGGCGGTTTCGTATTGGCGCAGCTGCATGAGAATGTAGCCTTGCAGATAGTACCACTCGTCGTCCCGAACTTCCGCGCGCAGCAATTGCCGCAGAGCGCTTTCCGGATTGTTCTGGCGAAGCATTTTCTGTGCCAGCTGCTTGGCGTCCTGGGGAGGGAGGGTATGGGTGTAGGTATTGGCGCGCTTGGGAGCGGCCAGGCGGAGCGCTTCCTCATAGGCCAGGTTCAGGGCAAGCAATTTCTCCTGCGCAGCCCGCTGTTCCTCCGCGTCCAGGAATTGGTCGGGATGGCATTTCTTTACCAAAGCCCGGTAGGCGGCACGAACCTCCTCCGCATCGGCGACGCCGTGAAGGCCGAGCACTTCAAAAGGATTGTTCGTAAAACCACCTCCTTCTTTGCGGCAGGATGCCGTTCAGATGGTCTCCCGCGTGATTTCGGCCCCCAGGGAACGCAGTTTTTGCTCGATGTGTTCATAGCCGCGGTCGATGTATTCCGGCTCGTAAATCTCGGTAATTCCCTTGGCCATGAGACCGGCCACCACCAGCGCCGCGCCCGCGCGAAGGTCGGTGGCGGTTACGGGTGCGCCGTACAGCTGCGGCACGCCCTCGATGATGGCCATGCGTTCCACCACCCGCACCCGGGCGCCCATGCGCCGGATCTCGTCCAGATGCTTGAAGCGCTGCTCAAAAATGGTTTCCGTGACGATGCTGGTGCCGTGGGCGGTGGTCAGCAGCGCGCTCATAGGCTGCTGCAGGTCGGTGGGAAATCCGGGATACACCTGGGTTTTGATGTTGACGGCCCGATGGCCGCCCAAGGTGCGCACGCGGATGGCGTCGTCGCTGTCGGAAACCTTGACGCCCATTTCCAGCAGCTTGGCGGTCAACGCCTCCATGTGCTGGGGAATACAGCCGCGGATGATAACGTCCCCGCGGGTAGCCGCGGCGGCAATCATCAGCGTGCCGGTTTCAATCTGGTCGGGAATCACCGCATAGGTGCAGCCATGGAGATGCTGCTGCCCACGGATGCGGATGACATCGGTACCGGCGCCTTTGATTTTGGCGCCCATGCTGTTGAGAAAGTTGGCCAGATCGACAATGTGGGGTTCCTTGGCCGCGTTGTAAATGATGGTGGTGCCTTTGGCTTTGGCGGCGGCAAGCATGACGTTGATGGTGGCGCCCACCGTGACCATATCGAAAAACACATCGCCGCCGGTTAATTCGGAACATTGGGCGTTAATCATGCCGCCGCGTTCCTCGGCTTCCGCGCCCAGGCTGATGAAGCCCTTCAAATGCTGGTCAATGGGCCGGGAACCGATTTCGCATCCGCCGGGGGAAGCCACCCGGGCTTTTCCGCAGCGCCCCAGCAGGGCGCCGATGAGGTAGTAGCTGGCGCGCAGCCGCTGGGAATCCCGGTAGGAGACTTCATAGCCCTCCGCCGGGCGGGGGTCCACGGTCAAAAACTCGCCGGGCACGTAGGTGGCCTTTGCGCCCAGGGAACGGAGAATATCCACCAAGGCGTGTACGTCCTCAATATCGGGGAGGTTTTCAATGGTGCAAGGGTCGCTGCTGAGCAGCATGGCGGGAATCACGGCCACCGCCGTATTTTTCCCACCGCTGACGCGCACCTCGCCTTCCAGGGCGTTACCACCGGTAATCAGCATTCGTTCTTTCATGGGCATGATCTCCGGCAAAGGCCGGAATCACCTCCTGCGTGTTAAGTGGCGCAGGCAACCGCGGAAGCGATTGCAATAGATATATTATACACACAGCATACGGAAAAAACAAGAGGCGCGGCGCTTTCGGGGAACGATTGCAGGGAAAGGCGGCGTGAAGCGGGGCAAAGGGAGGCTGCGGAGAAACGCCGGAGGCCATGGGAAAGTTCGCCGGACGGGATGACAGGCGCTGGAAAAAATGATATAATGCCTCGTCGGGCAGCATAACCCGAAGAAGAAACCATTCCGGACAGGGAGGTAAGGAAGATGAACGTATTTCAGGCTGCGGTGCTTGGGCTGGTCCAGGGACTTGCGGAGTTTTTGCCCATATCTTCCAGTGGGCACCTGATTCTGGCGCGCATGCTCATGGGCATTTCCGACGCGGAAGCGGCTACGGGAAGCTACATTATTCTGGACGTGCTGCTGCATGCGGGAACGCTGCTGGCGGTGCTGGTGGTGTTCTGGAAGGACTGGTGGGGCATTCTGCGCAACCCCTTCAAATCGCGCCTGCTGTTGCTGCTGTTTGTGGCTTCCATTCCGGCGCTGGTGGTGGTGCTGCTGTTCAACGACCTGGTTGAGCAGTTCTTTACGGGCTGGTTCCTGGGCGTAAGTTTTCTGATGACGGCGGTGTTCCTGCTGATTGCCGAGAGCGTGAGCGCCAAGTCGGTAAAGCGGAGTACTAAACCCGGCATGAAGCATGCCGTGATTATGGGGATAATGCAGGCGGTGGCCCTGCTTCCCGGCGTCAGCCGCAGCGGCTCCACCATTACCGGCGGGCTTTGCGCCCGGCTGGACCGGAAAGCCGCGGCAAAATTTGCTTTTATGATGAGCGCTCCGGCCATATTGGGCAGTTTGGTCTTTGAGGGCAAGGATGCCATTGAGATGGGGTATCTGGCGGACCTGTCGTTGATTCCCACGGTGGTGGGCGTGGCGGTGGCGGCGGTCAGCGGCTATCTGGCCATACGGTTTATGCTTCGGCTCATCCAGAAAATCTCCCTGAATTGGTTTGCGCTGTATGTGGCCATTGTGGGCGTGGTGGTGCTGGTGCTGCAGTTGGCCGGGGCGCCGGGGGTGCCGCCCTTTGCGTTGCCGACGCTGAGCGCCGTGGCGCGGGCCGTATGCATGGGATAAACTTGAAATGCTTTTGTTGACAGGGGAAACCAAGGAAGGAGCGCTTATTGCAAGCGCTCCTTTTTTACAGGCTTCTCCCGTGGACAATCGCTGTATAAACCTTTCCCGGTATCCATAAACTGAAGCATGGAAACTGCGGAAAGGACGGAAAACATATGCGGAAACAAACGGTGCTGTTGGTGATGGCCCTATGCGTGGCGGGGATTGTCATCTGTATCTTATGGGGCGAGCGGGATGCGGAGAGCGCCTTGCGCGTTTCGGCGGAGAGCCGGTTGGCGCAGGCGCGGGAACAGCTGGTCGTGGCGGAAGCGGCCAAGGAAGACGCGCAGGACGCGCTGGCGGCGGAGAAGACGGATTGGGAGGCGTCTCTGGCGGAGCTTACCCTGGAGCGGGACGAGCTGGCCGCCACCAACACGGAGCTGCAGGCGCAGGCGATGGAAGATGCGGAAGCCCTGACCCAGGCGGAGACGCTCCGGGCATCCCTGGAGGCGAGCCTGTCGCAGGCGCAGGCAGACGCCGCGGAAGCGCAGGCGGCGCTGAAGGAAAAAGCGGCGGCGATGGAAAATATGAGCCAGGAGATTTCCGCCGCGCAGGCGGCCGCGTCCCAGGCGGAGGACCTTCAGGCGCAGCTGGAACGGCTCCAAACGGAAAAGGAAACCCTTGCAGCCGAATGCGCGGCAAGCGCCTCCCAGCTGGAGGCGGCGCAAGGGGAACAAAAGCGCCTGGCTGACCTGCTGTCTCAGGCGCAGGAAGACCAGGCGCATTATGCGGCGCTACGCGAGGAAACGGAGGCCGCGCGGCTCATATGGGATTTGATGGAACAGGACATGGGGAACCTGGCTGTGCGCAAAGCCGTGGAAGCGGCCATTGCCAATTTTCAGGAACAGTATCCGGACAGCCTCATGGTGTTCCGCATGCCCGATCAGTGAAAGAGCTGGAAAATGCCGCATTTGAGGTACTGGGTTTCCGGCGCGGCGGGAAGAATCGGGTGATCGCGTCCCTGGGTGCGGTATTCCACTTGACGCAGCTGCACATGGGCGTCCTGGGCGGCGTCCCGCACAATCTCCAGAAAATGTGCCGGCAGTATGTGCTGGGAGCAGGAGCAGGTGACCAGGTAGCCGCCTTCGCGGATCATCTTCATGGCCCGTAGGTTGATTTCCTTGTATCCCCGAGCGGCGCTGGCCACGGCGGAGCGGGTCTTGGTGAAAGCGGGCGGGTCCAGGATAATCACATCGTATTTTTCACCCTGGCGGCTTTTCTCTGCCAGCAGGTCAAAGGCGTTGGCCTCCTGGAAATGTACGCGATCCTCCAGGCCGTTGAGTCGGGCGTTCTCCGCGGCGAACTGGCAGGCATACTCGGAAATATCCACTCCGGTGACCTCCCGGGCCCCATAATGCCCCGCGTGCAGGGCGAAGCTGCCGGTATGGGTGAAACAATCCAATACCCGGGCGTCGCGCACAAAGGGAGCGATGGCGGCCCGGTTTTCCTTTTGGTCCAGGAAGAAGCCGGTTTTTTGCCCTTGCTTCACGTCCACCCAGAAACGGACGCCGTTTTCTACCATTTCCACCCGGTTGGGAACCTGGCCGTAGCGCAGGCCGGTCAATTGCTCCAGCCCTTCCAGGGTGCGGACGGGGACGTCGCTGCGCTCATAAATGCCCGCGGGGTGGAGAAGCTCCACCAGCGCGTCGGTAACATCCTGCTTATAGCGCTCCATGCCCAGCGCTAGGCATTGCATGACCAGCACATCCCCAAAGCTGTCCACAATCAGCGCGGGGAGCCGGTCGCTTTCGGCGAAGATCAACCGGCAGGAGCGCAGGTCCGCAAAGGCGCGGCGGTAATCCACCGCTTCCCGCACCCGGCGGAAGATGAAATCGCGATCCACGGGTTCGTCGTGCAGGGTCATCATCCGCAGGGAAATCTGCGACTTGGGGTTGTAGAACGCCCGCCCCAGGAAACGGCCGCGGCTGGATGTTACATCCAGCACGTCGCCGGGTTCAAAGGCGCCGGATACCTGCGCGATATCGCTGCGGAACACCCAGGGATGTCCGCCCAGCACCCGTTTTTCCTTGCCGGGAATCAGCACGGCTTTTGCCATGAAAATCCTCCTTGAATGCTTGCTTGCGGGGGTTACAGGGCCTCGCAGGCGGCCAGCCACAGCGCGCTTTCCGCCTCGGAGGGCATGCGCCAGTCGCCGCGGGGGCTGAGGGCGATGGAGCCGATTTTCAGCCCGTCTGGCATACAGTTGCGCTTGAACTGCTGGTTGAAGAAGCGACGGTAGAAGTTTTTCAGCCACTTGCGCAGGGTGTCGTCGTCAAAGTCCCCGGCAAAGGCCAGCTGCGCCAGTTGGAACACCTTTTTCGGATGCAGCCCGAAACGCACCACATAATAGAGGAAGAAATCGTGAAGGGCGTAGGGACCTACCAGGTCCTCGGTCTGCTGGGCGATTTGCCCCTTCTCATCGGGGGGCAGCAGTTCAGGGCTGATGGGCGTATCCAGAATGCTCTCCAGCACGGCCCGGGAGGCGGCGAAAGCGGGGTTCTCGATGCAGGTTTGGACAATCCAGCGGACCAGGGTTTTGGGGACGCCGCTGTTGACGCCGTACATGCTCATGTGGTCGGCATTGTAGGTGCACCAGCCCAGCGCGATTTCGCTCAGGTCGCCGGTGCCCAGCACAATGCCGCCGGTCTGATTGGCCACGTCCATGAGCACCTGGGTGCGTTCCCGTGCCTGCGCGTTTTCATAGGTCACCGAATGATCGGATTCGTCATGGCCGATGTCGCGGAAATGCAGGCGCACCGCTTCATGGATGGGAATTTCCCGCCGGGCGACCCCCAGGGTATCCATCAGGGTCAGCGCGTTATGATAGGTATGGTCCGTGGTGCCGAAGCAGGGCATGGTAACGCCGGTGATGTTGGTCCGGGGAAGCCCCATGAGGTCCATGGCCTGACACGCGGCCAACAGCGCCAGGGTGGAGTCCAACCCGCCGGAAATGCCCACGGTGACCTTTCCGCCGGTAATGCGCAAGCGGCGCGCCAGAGCCGTGGCCTGCAGGTCAAAGATTTGCGCGCAGCGTGCCTGGCGCGAAGCCTTGTCGGCGGGAATGAAGGGATGCTTGGGCACATGCAGCCGGGGCTGCACATCCTCGGGCAGGCCCAGCGCGGGGCAGTCCACCGGCCGGACGGGCTCCATTGTCCCGTAATGCGCTCCGGCGTCTGCAAAAGAACCTTCCACCCGGCGGTCGGCGCGAATGCGGTCCAGGTCCAGATCAGCGGCGAGCAGATAGTCTTCGGCCAAGTAATCCCGGTTTTCCGCTACGGTGGCGCCGCACTGGGCAATCAGGCTGTGGCCGGAAAAGACCAGGTCGGAGGTGGACTCGCTCACGCCCGCGGAGACGTATACGTACCCGCACAGGCAGCGGGCGGACTGCTGGCGGATCAGCTCCTGACGGTATTCCCGTTTGGCAATCAGCTCATTGCTGGCGGAAAGATTGACGATCACTTCCGCCCCGTTCAGGGCCAGGAAGGTGCTGGGAGGCAGCGGCGTCCACAGGTCTTCGCACAGCTCCACGCCGAAGCGGACGCCATCCGCGCCGGTGAATACCAGCTCGCGCCCCAGCGGCAGTTCCTGCCCGCACAGCCTGAGCTGGCGCGAACGCAGGCCAAACCCGCTGGCAAACCAGCGCTTTTCATAGAATTCGTGGTAGTTTGGGGGGAACAGCTTGGGCACCGCGCCCAGCAGATGGCCGTGGGTCAGGACAACGGCGCAGTTGTACAGCGCGCCGTCCACGCACAGGGGCGTGCCAACCACGGCGGTAAGCCCTTCGGGACACGCTTCGCACAGCGCGTCCAGCGCGTCCTCCGTAGCTTCCAGGAGCGGCTTTTGAAAGAACAGGTCGCCGCAGGTATAACCGGTGAGACACAGCTCCGGGAAAACGGCCAGGCTCGCATGTTCTGCCGACGCCTGACGCAGCATGCCGGCAATGGACGCCGCGTTCTCCTTCACGTTGCCCAGGCGCAGCTTGGGCACGGCCGCGGCTACGCGCATCAATCCTTCCATGGGACCAGCCTCCTTGTGTCGTTAAAAGCTGAGCAGTTCGCCCTGCGCTTTGCCCGCGGCGTCCACCTGAAGCAGGGCGGCGTATCCGCGCTGGGCTGTGCCGGGGTTCAGCAGTAAAATACCGTCCCGTTCTTCCAGGGTGGGACGGTGGGTGTGGCCGAAAAGCACAACGCCGCAGCCGGCCTGGCGCGCGGCGGGAGCCAGCGCGCCCAGGGTCAGCTTGACGGCTTGCAAATGTCCATGGGTAATCAGCAGCCCCATGCCGCCAAGGCGCGCCACGCGCTGGACGGGGGCGTCTATCCCCAGGTCGCAGTTTCCCTTCACGCCGTACAGGGCGGCATGGGGGGACAGCGCCAGAAAGAAATTCGCCAGGCGGTCAAATTCCCGCGCACCGTCCCCGCAATGAATGTAGGCGTCCATGGGGCCGCGCTGGGCGGCCAGCTCGGCCATCCAGCGCAGGTTACTTTCATCCCCGTGGCTGTCGGAGAAAATCAGCGCTCGCATGCCTGCAGCTCCTTCATCATTTCCCGCATTTTTTCGCAGGCCCGCGCGCGGTGGCTGACCTGGTTCTTGGTCTCCTGGCTCATCTCCGCAAAGGTTTCGCCATTTTCATACAGGAAAAGCGGGTCATAGCCAAAGCCGCCGGTTCCCCGGGGCGCTTCCAGCAGCTGACCGGGACAGGTACCTTCGGCGATGAGAGTCTGCTGGTCCGGGCGCGCCAGGGCAATGGCGCTGACAAAGGCGCAATCCCGCTGGGACTTCCCGCGCATGCGGCGCAGCAGCAGCTCGTTGTTGGCGTTGTCGTCCCCATGGCCGCCCGCGTACCGGGCGGAATAGACGCCGGGTTCGCCGTCCAGGGCTTCTACGGTCAAACCGCTGTCGTCGGCAATGGTGGGCAGGCCGGTGGCTTTGCATACGGCTTCCGCCTTGATGGCGGCGTTACCCGCAAAGGTCGTTGCCGTTTCGTCAATGCCGCTGGAAAAGCCCGCCGAAGACATGCCTACAATGGTGTACATGTCCCCGAAAATCTGCCGGAGCTCCCGCAGCTTGTGTTCGTTGCCGGTGGCGGCCACCAGCAGCGGTTTGGGCGCAATGTGCGCCGCGCGCTCGCCCAGGGCTTCCCGCTGGGCCTGCATCAATCCTTGGATTCCCTTGCGCCCGTACGCCATCAGGGTTTGCAGCTCCTCGGGCGTAAAGGCGCGCCCCTCGCCGGTACCCTGCATCTCAATGAAGTCGCCCTGGTCGTTCATGACGAAGTTCATGTCCACCTGCGCATGGCTGTCTTCCTGATAGCACAGGTCCAGGCAAGGGGTATCCTCCACAATGCCGCAGGAGACCGCCGCCACCTGGTGACGGATGGGGCTGATGAGCAGCCGCTTTTCCTTGACCAGCTTGTCCACCGCGCATACCAGCGCCACAAAGGCGCCGGTGATGGAAGCCGTCCGCGTCCCGCCGTCGGCTTCCAGAACGTCGCAGTCCAGGGTAATGGTGCGCTCGCCCAACTGGGTCAGGTCCACCGCCTGACGCAGGGCGCGGCCAATGAGCCGCTGAATCTCCACGCTGCGGCCGTCTTTCTTGATGCCGTCACGTTTTTTCCGCTGTCCCGTAGAGGCGGGAAGCATGGCGTATTCTGCCGTGATCCATCCCTGCCCTTTGCCCTTGAGAAAGGGCGGCACGCCCTCTTCCACCGATGCGGTGCAAATGACCCGCGTGTTTCCCGTGGCAATCAGGCAGCTGCCGTCCGCCGTGCGCATAAAATCCGTTTGGATGCTGATGTCCCGCGCCTGATCCTCGCGGCGACCGTCCGTGCGATTCATGTGTAATGCCTCCAGTATTTCCGCAATTTGAACATCAGTAACTGTTCGCTTTCTGGGACGTGTTTTCCTGCGCCTTGGGGTCTTCGCCCGGCCTTTTTCCGCGAAAAATCGCAAAAGCGAGGGGCCGAAAACTTTCCGGCGGGGCGCAGTTCCCGCTGAAGGCCTGCGCGCGAGCCGGTTTTTTTCGGCTGCGGCGCGCCGCATTCCCTGTCCGGCAGGACGCCGTGGAGCGGAGGCAGGGCTTTACGCCAGCGCGGACAGGCGGCCTTTTGTGCCGGGCACATTTTCAAAAATTTTTCTGGAAAGGCTATTGACAATCCAGGGAAGGCGCGTATAATAATGGACGAAAGGTCAAAGAAAGTCAAAAAGGCAACCGCGACCGATTCCCTGCCAAAAGGAGGCATGCATGATGAACATGAACCAATTTACCCAGAAGACCGTGGAGGCGTTGCAGCGCGCCCAGTCCCTGGCCATTGAATATCAACATATGCAAGTGGAGCAGGAGCATCTGATGGCTGCGCTCCTGGAGGACCCCAACGGGCTGATTTCCCAGCTGCTTACGCGGATGGGCCTGAACGCGGACGGCCTGCGCAAGGCGGTAACCGATAGCCTGGGCCGCATTCCGCGGGTCAGCGGTCCCGGCCGCGAAGCGGACAAGGTATATATTTCTCCCGATGTGGAAAAAGCGCTGCTGGAGGCGGAGAGCCGCGCCAAGCAGATGAAGGACGAATACCTCTCCGTGGAGCATGTGTGGCTGGGTATCTGCGCCAAGCCCAACAGCCGGGTGAAGGAGCTGCTGCGTACCTTCAACTATCAGGAGGCCAACTTCCTCAAGGCGCTTTCCGCGGTGCGCGGAGCTACCCGCGTCACCAGCGACAATCCGGAGGAGACCTATGATGCGCTGAAAAAATACGGTTCCGATCTGGTGGAGATGGCCCGCAACCACAAGCTGGACCCTGTCATTGGCCGGGATAGCGAGATTCGCAACGTGATCCGTATTTTGAGCCGGAAAACCAAGAATAACCCGGTGCTTATCGGTGAACCCGGCGTTGGCAAAACGGCCATTGCCGAAGGGCTTGCCCTGCGGATTGTGCGGGGCGACGTGCCGGACAGCCTGAAGGACCGGACCATCTTTTCCCTGGACATGGGCAGCCTGATCGCCGGCGCCAAGTTCCGCGGCGAGTTTGAGGAGCGGCTGAAGGCGGTGCTGGCGGAAATCAAGAAGAGCCAGGGCAAGATCATCCTCTTTATTGACGAGCTGCATACCATTGTGGGCGCGGGCAAGGCGGACGGCGCCATGGACGCGGGCAACCTGCTCAAGCCCATGCTGGCCCGGGGCGAACTGCACTGCATCGGCGCTACCACCCTGAACGAATACCGGCAATACATCGAAAAGGATGCGGCGCTGGAACGCCGCTTCCAGCCGGTCATGGTGGGGGAGCCCACGGTGGAGGATACCATTGCCATCCTGCGCGGCCTGAAGGAACGCTATGAGGTGTTCCATGGGGTGAAAATTCAGGACAACGCCCTGATTGCCGCCGCTACGCTGTCCAATCGCTACATTACCGATCGGTTCTTGCCGGATAAGGCCATCGACCTGGTGGACGAAGCCTGCGCCATGATCCGCACGGAGATTGACAGCTTGCCCCAGGAGCTGGACGACATTCGCCGCCATATCATGCAGCTGGAAATTGAGGAAGCCGCGCTGAAGAAGGAAGACGATCCCATTTCCAAGGCGCACCTGGAAGAAGTGCAAAAGGAACTGGCCGGCCAGCGCGAAACCTTCAATACCATGAAGGCCAAGTGGGAGAATGAGAAGAACGCCATCGCCAAGGTCCAAAAGCTCCGGGAGGACATTGAACGCACCAACGCGGAAATCGAGAAAGCGGAGCGCACCTACGACCTGAACCGTGCGGCCGAGCTGAAATACGGCGAACTGCCCAAGCTGCAGAAGGAGCTGGCCGAGGAGGAAGCCATTGCCGAAAAGAGCAAGGGCGGGGAGTCCCTGCTCCGGGACAAGGTGACCGAGGAGGAAATCGCCCGGATTGTGGCCCGGTGGACGGGGATTCCCGTGAGCAAGCTCATGGAGGGCGAGCGCGAAAAGCTGCTGCACCTGGAGGACGTGCTGCATCAGCGGGTCATCGGCCAGGATGAGGCGGTGACCAAGGTTTGCGAGGCTATCCTGCGCAGCCGCGCGGGGATTCAGGACCCCAACCGGCCCCTGGGTTCCTTCCTGTTCCTGGGCCCCACGGGCGTGGGCAAAACCGAACTGGCCAAGGCGTTGGCGCAGGCGCTGTTTGATGACGAGAAAAACATGGTGCGTATCGACATGTCCGAGTACATGGAGAAATTCAGCGTGTCCCGTCTGATTGGCGCGCCTCCAGGATATGTGGGCTATGACGAGGGTGGCCAGCTGACCGAAGCGGTGCGCCGCCATCCCTACTGCGTCGTGCTCTTCGATGAGGTGGAAAAGGCGCATCCCGACGTATTCAACGTGCTTTTGCAGGTGCTGGACGACGGCCGCATTACCGACAGCCAGGGCCGGACGGTGGACTTCAAAAACACCATCCTGATTATGACCAGCAACCTGGGAAGCGAATACATTCTGGAGGGCATCCAGAACGGCGATCTTACGGAGGAAGCCCGCGGCCAGGTACAGCACTTGCTTAAGACGCATTTCCGCCCCGAATTCCTGAACCGTATCGACGAGATTGTGTTCTACAAGCCCCTGAGCCGGGAGCAGATTGGCCGTATCGTGGAGTTGATGCTGGTGAATCTGAACCGCCGCTTGGAGGATAAGCAGCTGCATGTGGCCCTGACCCCCGCGGCCAAGGAACTGATTATCGACCAGGGCTTTGACCCCGTTTATGGCGCGCGGCCGCTCAAGCGGTACCTGCAGAGCCATGTGGAAACTCTGGTGGCCCGCCGGATTATTGCCGCTGACGTCGCGCCCGGCACGACCATGCTGGTGGATGCCCGGAATGGCCAGCTGGTGGTAGAGTAATCTTGACATGGGCTCTCCGCGCAAAAGCGCGGAGAGCCTTAGCGTGTCGAAAAAGTGGCTTCCGCCACTTTTTCGAGGAAGCAAATTCGGTCAACCAGAGGTCGCCCGAATTTGTAAGGAATTGATTTTGCAAGCAAAATCAATGACCCGCCCTGCCGGCAAAGCCGGCGGATACGAATAGAAGTCGGAGGGGCTGCGGCCCCTCCGACACCTCCCTGGGGTTTTTTGACAGACTGAGGCTCTCCGAGCTTTTGCGCGGAGAGCCTCAGTCTGCTGAAAAAAGCGTTG
>CAZINY010000048.1:4067-21872 GCA_964540735.1 uncultured Oscillospiraceae bacterium | reverse complement strand
GGCTTGAACATGAAGCTGGAGAAGATCATCGCCGTCCGCACGGACAAGACGGTCTACCGGGACGGGGACCTGGCCGTGAAGGTATTCGGCTCCCACTATGATAAGGCGGACATCCTCAACGAGGCGCTGAACCAGGCCCGGGTGGAAGGCATCGGCCTGAATGTGCCCCGGGTGGAGGAGGTTTGCAAGATCGACGGCAAGTGGGCCATCGTCACCGACTACATCGAGGGCAAGACCCTCCAGCGCCTCATGGACGAGAACCCCGACAAGTTCGACGAATATTTGGAGCAGTTCGTGGACCTGCAGCTGGAGGTGCAGCGCAAGACCTGCCCCATGCTCAACAGCCTCACGGAAAAAATGCAGAAGAAGATTTCCCAGGCTGACCTGGACGCCACCTGCCGCTATGAGCTCCATACCCGCCTGGCGGCCATGCCCAAGCACAACAAGGTTTGCCACGGGGACTTCAACCCCTCCAATATCATCATCACCGAGGACGGCACGCCTTACATTCTGGACTGGGCCCACGTGACCCAGGGCAACGCCTCCGCCGACGCGGCCCGCACCTACCTGCTCTTCTGGCTGGAGGGCAACATCGAGGGCGCGGAGAAGTACCTGAACCTGTTCTGCAAAAAGAGCGACACCGCCAAGCAGTACGTGCAGAAGTGGATTCCCATTGTGGCGGCCAGCCAGTCCGTGAAGGGCAAGCCCGAGGAAAAGGAATTCCTGCTGCGCTGGGCGGACGTTGTGGATTACGAGTAAGAGGAGGGCCACGGCCATGAAGGTTACCATCTGCATCGGCAGCTTCTGCCACGTGAAGGGCGCGCCCCAGGTCATCGCCGAGCTTCAGCGCCTGGTGGAGGAAGCGGGCGTGAAGGATTACGTGGAGCTGGCGGGCAAGTTCTGCATGAAGCGCTGCCAGGAGGGTAATGCCCAGGGCGTCAATATCGACATCGACGGCGTGCCCTACGATCTCAAGCCCGAGAATGTGGAGAGCTTTTTCCAGCAAGAGATTCTTCCCCGGGCCAGGGGATAATGCGGAGCTCTCGGACTCCGTAAAGAGAGGAGCCTCCCGTGCCGGTATCGCGCGGGAGGCTCCTTTTGTGCCTGAAAATTATGGGCGCAACCGCCGGTTGACAGATTGCCAGCCCTGCATGGTGGCGGCGCAACCGTGCCGCATGGTACAATTCCCACATCCAAAGAAAGGAGTGACGGCAATGAACATGGCGGACAGAATACAGTACCTAAGAAAAACGAAGGGGATTTCCCAAGAGGAGCTGGCCGAAAAGGTGGGCGTTTCCCGGCAGGCTGTTTCCAAGTGGGAGAGCGAGCAGAGCATGCCTGACCTGGAGAAAATCATCGCCATGAGCGATTTCTTTGAGGTTACAACCGACTATCTGCTAAAGGGCATAGAACCTGCAAAGGATCAGGAGCAAAAAAATAAGGCCTTGGCCAGCATGATCCTGTATATTGCCTCCACGGCTTTGATCGCCATTGGCTTGTTCTGCGCCTTCGGCGGTTGGTATGAGAAGCAAACCATGGAGGTTGTTTGGGGCGGAATGGTCATTCAGGCGGTGGGGGCTGCGGGGTATTTTATTGGAAGATTGCTGTCCACGGAAAAACCTCCGTTTGCTGTTGCCTGGCTCAATATCGTTGGCATCGCGTTTATGCCGGTATCCATGCTGAGCGGGTATCTTTCCGTACTTATTTTTGGAACCGGATGGATTGCGCCCTATCCGGTTGGCGTTCTCGGAACATTGGTGTTTGGCGTCTTATTCTTTGCTTTTTCGGTGATCAGCTATATGATTATGAAAAAAAGGCACTGAACCGGCCAAAGATCCAACGCCAACTCTTTGTGCCTCACTGGCCTTGCCCGCCAATGGCTTGCGCTGTGCCATTGGCGGGTGGCATGCGGCACAAACCAGGCTGCTGCGTGTGACGCAGCTCACAAACTTTTGTGCCATGCTTTCGGAGCATCGAACTTTTCAGCACAAGAAAAAACCGCTATCCCTTATGGGATAACGGCAGCGTGTCGAAAAAGTGGCAGATGCCACTTTTTCGAGGAAATAACTTCGGTCAACCGGAGGTCGTCCGAAGTTGCCGACCTTCCGCCGGCAAAACCGGCTTACATGAATGAAAGTCGGAGGGGCTGCGGCCCCTCCGGCATCTCCCTGGAGTTTTTTACAGTCTGACGCCAGTTGGCACATAGGCCAACCGGCGTCGTTTTTTCGCCTGGCAAAAAAACATGGAATATGGGGCCCGAAGGAATCCAGGGAGAAAGGCGGGCGTAGCCGAAGGCTGCCTTTCCCGATGGAAAAGGCAATCCGCCTACGGCGGAACGCCGCGACGATTGAGGTTGCGGAACGACCGGAAAGCTCCCTGGACGCTGCGCGGCAAAACAACCGCTCCCTCCGGATGGTTGCTTTCAAACTGTGGACAAGCGGCCTTCACGTTGTTTTCGGCACGCCGTTCCGCAAACCGCGCCGCCTTTCCGCTTTTCATCCAGGCGCTGTGTCCTGTATACATAATTTTTGTGTTTTGTGTCTTTTGCTTATATATAAGCGTCATAAATAATTAAAAATGCCTTCCATTTTGGGGAAATGTATGATACAATACAAGTAGCATTGGTCGCACGAACAACTGGATATGGAAAGGGAGTCGGGTAAAGATGAAGCAACGAAGCGCAAAACTGCTGTCCCTGCTACTGGCCCTGTGCCTGCTGCTGCCCCTATGGGGAGCGGGAGCCGAAACCGCGGAAGCGCCGGTGGAGATCGTCTTCCTGGGTACGTCGGACATTCATGGGCAGTTGTACGCCACCAACTATACCGTGGACGTCAGCCAATCCGGCCAGTATAAGGAGGGCCTCACCCGGGTGGCAACCTACATCGGGGAGATCCGCCAGCAATACGATAACGTTTTCCTGGCGGATTGCGGCGACCTGGTGCAGGGCACGCCGCTGACCTACTACTACGCGTTCTACCAGCCCGAGGCGGAGGACCCGGCCATGAAGGCGCTCCGCATGCTGGATTACGACCTGTTCGTAACGGGAAATCACGAGTTCAACTACGGCATGGAAATTCTCCAGCGCCAGCTGGACTACCTGACCTCCGACGCTACGGAAACCGAGCAGCCCGTATGGGTCTCCATGGCCGGATACCTGGCTGCGGAAACCAACAGCGACGAAAGCAAGGATTGGGCCACCTGGAACGGCTACGACCCCTACCGGATCATGGAATACGACGGCGTTAAGGTAGCGGTCATGGGCCTTGGCAATCCCAACATTCCCAAGTGGGACGTGCCGGCCAACTGGGAGGGCATTTACTTTGCCAACGTCATCGACACCTACAAGCACTACGAGGAAGAGATGGACGCCGCCTCGGACATGATCGTGCTGGTGACCCACAGCGGCATTGACTCCGACATGGAGTCGGACTTCATCCGCCGCCTGATTGAGCAGACGGATACCATTGACCTGGTATTCTCCGGCCATGAGCACCGCAACGGCGTTACGGAAATCACCGACGCCGCGGGCGACGTGGTGCCCGTGATTTCCTCGGACACCAAGTGCGGCGTCATCGGCCAGGCGCTGGTTACCTATGACAAGGGAGAAGGCGCGTTCACCATCGACGCCCAGACCGTCAACATGGAAGAATACCCCGTGGACGCCACCCTGGAAGCGGCCCTGAAGCCCTATGAGGAAGCGGCCTGGAACGAGTACATGCTCCAGCCCATCGGCGAAGCCGCCGGGGATTTCCCCGCTTCTGGTTTGGGTACTGCGCCCTCCGCTTTCATGGACCTCATCAACCAGGTGCAGATTTGGGGCGCCTACGACAATACGGGCGAGAACACGCCGGATAACCCCGACGACGACACGCCCGCGCAATTGTCCATTTCCGCGCCGTTAACCTCCGGGGACGCGGAAAACCTGATTCCCGCCGGGCCGGTGGTGCTGGGGGACATGTTCCGCCTCTACCGCTATGAGAACTGGTTCTACCAGATCACCATGAGCGGCCAGGAGATTCGGGCGTGGCTGGAATTTGCCGCCACCAAAATTCAGGTGGACGAGAACGGTCCCTTCGTTACCAACGAGGACCTGACCTACTACGACGTGATCTACGGCGACGGCTTCTCCTATACGCTGGACTACACCGCCGCTCCCGGCAGCCGCGTTGCCTCCATGACTTATGAGGGCGAGGAGGTCCAGGACGGGGATACCTTCACCGTGGTGGTCAACAATTACCGCTACAACGGCGGCGGGAATTACATCGCCTATCTGAACGCCCACGGCTGCGCCTTCACGCCCAACGATCCCGAGCGCGTCATCTACTCCACCCAGTATGACATGCTCCAGGGCGAGGACATGGGACAGGCCCGCAACCTGCTGGCCAACTACATCACCATGAAGGGCGTCATCGAGCCTGCCATCACCTCCACCTGGTCCCTGGTGGACGGCGGCTCCCATCAGTTCGCCCTGCTCACCACCACGGATATGCACGGCCGCTCCACCTTCATGGACGTCGCCACCCAGACCGAGGACGCCGCCTCCATGGAGCGCGTTGCCGCGGTGGTCACCCAGGAACGCGCTGCCTTCGGCGACCGGATGATCCTGGTGGACAACGGCGACACCATCCAGGGCACCCTGGTGGCGCAGTACGCCATCAATCTCAAACCCGAGGAAGAAAACCCCATGATCACTGCCATGAAACAGCTGGGCTACGACGCCTGGGTCATGGGCAATCATGAGTTCAACTTTACCCCCGATAAGCGCGACGCCCAGACGCGCCTGGCCGACGAGGCGGGGATTGCGGTCATCAGCGGCAACATTGTGCTGGTGGAGGACGGCGTGAATTTCCGCGGCGAGGAAAAAGCCGCCGGCGAACCCTTCTACGATCCCTACACCGTCAAGACCATTGACTTTGGCGAGGGGAAAACTGTGCGCGTGGCCGTCATCGGCCTGAGCAACGCGGCAAACCATACCTGGGACCTTGCCACTAATTACCCCAACATGCAGTTCTCCAGCCTGGACAACCAGCAGGAGCTCCTGGAGTACGAGATCAATCTCTGGGCTGGAAAGATCCGTGAGGAGAACCTGGCGGATATCGTCATCGTCAGCGTTCACAGCGGCAAGGGCACCGACGACGGCGTGGAGGCCGACGGCTTCCTGCTGGAGTCCCAGGTGGTGGGCGCGGTTGCCAAATCCTCCGGCGTGGACCTGGTCATTTATGGACATGACCATACCGCCAACATCGAGGTCCTTACGGACGCGGACGGCAAGGATGTCCCCATTGTCAACGGCGGCGGCACCTGCGTGACCAAGAGCGTGTTTGACGTTGCCTTCAACGAGGACGGCAGCTATGCCGGCTTCACGCTCCGCGCCAACCAGAACCTGCCCCTGTCCGCCTATGCCGGGGACGAGGCGCTGGGCGCTACCCTGCAGCCCTGGTACGACGATACGTACGCCTGGGCTTCCACGCCGCTGGGCACGTTCAGCGGCGGATGGACGGATGTGGCCGGCGAGGCGCAGGGAAAGACCAACGACGACATGGTGCTGGCCCAGACCAAGCTCATGGACTTTGTCCACAAGGGACAGATCTGGTGCTCCTGGCAGTCCTATGAAAGCGACGGCATCGAGGGGGCCACGGTGTCCATTGCCTCCCCCGTGTTTGGCAAGGGCGCGGACAACACCCTGTCCTTTGTGCCCCAGGACGGCGATACCGTTTCTACCCTGGAGCTGAGCAAGCTCTACCGCTACTCCAACAACCTGCTCTGCGCCATCGACATGACGCCTCAGCAGCTCTACGCCTGGATGAGCGCCGTGGCTGACATGCTGGTCATCGACGCCGACGGCAACCCCGCCCTGGGCGAAGGCGTTTCCATTTACGGCGTGGACTGCTTCTATGGCGTGGATTACGTTTTCGACCTGACCAAGCCCCTGGGCGAACGCGTTACCTCCGCCACCATCAACGGCGAGGAGCTACTCTCCCTGGAGACGCCCATCCGCGTTACGCTGAACAGCTACCGGCTCTCCGGCGGCTATGGTTTCCTGGAAGCCACCGGCCTCACCGAGGCGCAGTGCTGCTGGACCGCCAGCCAATACCTGGGCGCCGACCGCGCACCCGTCCCGACCCAGTTGGGCGAGTATGTGGCGCATATGGGCGAAGTCACGCCTGACGATCCCGTGTCTCACGGCTACGACAGCGCCTGGGAGATCGTTACCCAATAACGGCCGTATTCGCTGACGCGCGGGCAGGCTGCTTCCCTTGCCGGTTTTCGGGAAGCGCGCCTGGCGCCGGCGTTGCAGCCATCCCCTGCATACGTTTTCCAATGGATTGAGGCGGAAGCCATATGGCTTCCGCCTCAAACTGTCGAAAAACCTTTGGGAAGGTGCCGGAGGGGCCGCAGCCCTTCCGGCTTCTATTCGTATCCGCCGGTTCTGCCGGCTGAAGGTTGGCTTTTCCTAGGGGAAACAGCGCCTTGCCGGGGCGTTGATTTTGCTTGCAAAATCAATTCCTTACAACTTCGGGCGGCCTCCGGTTGACCGAAGTTGCTGCCTCGCAAAAGCGGCGGAAGCCACTTTTGCGACACGCCGAGGGGCGTCGCCCCCCTTTTCCTTATTCCACATACCGCCATTGCTCCACATGGAACGCCCCCTGGGTGAGAAGGCGCAGCGTGGGAATCACCGGCAGGCTCATGAAACTCAGGGTCATGAAAGGATCAATACCGGGGTTGACGCCCTGGCGCTGGGCTTGCGCCCGGGCTGCGTTAAGGGCGTCGTTCACCTGCACCAGGGTGGCGTCGCTCATGAGTCCGGCCACGGGGAGGGAAAGCTGGGCCGTAATGCGCCCGTCCGCCGCTACCGCCATCCCGCCGCCCGTTTGCCGCACCTGGTTCATGGCCAGGGCAATATCCGCCTCCGAAGCTCCCACGGCAATCAGGTTATGGGAATCATGGGCGATGCTGGTGGCTACGGCGCCCCGCTTGAGCCCATAGCCCTGGACGTAGCATACCCCCAGATGCCCGGTGTTCCGGTGACGCTCCGCCACAGCCATTTTCAGAATATCCTTTTCCGTGTCAATGCCCCGGGCATGGCCCAGATCCTTGGTAACAATCTGCCGGGGAATCATGCCGATGAGCGGCAGCGGCTTGTCCGAGCAAAGCGCCTGCGGGGTTACCGGCGGCATATGGAAGGTGTCGCGCACCCGCCGGAGCAGTTCTTCATCCACCTCCGGGTCGGCCACGTGGGTTTGTTCGCCGTCCCAGACCAATTCGCCGCGCTTGAATACCAGGCGCACCCGGAAGCTCTGCAAATCGTCCAGCACGGCGAAATCCGCCAAATACCCGGGGGAAATGGCGCCCTTGTTGTTCAGCAGAAAGTAACGGGCGGCATAGTGGGTGGCCACCTTCACCGTCAGCAGCGGGTCCGCCCCCAGCGCCACGGCCCGCCGGGCAATATCGTCGATATGCCCATGCGCTATCAGATCGGCGGGATGCTTGTCATCCGAGCAGAACATGCACCGGGAAGCGTATTGCTGGGTCAGCAGCGGCATCAGGGCTTCCAGGTTATGGGCGGCGGTCCCCTCCCGGATCATGATAAACTGTCCCTTGCGCAGCTTTTCCAGGGCATTTTCCAGGGTGGCGCACTCATGGTCGGAGTAGACCCCCGCGGACATGTAGGCGTTGAGCTGCGCTCCGCTCAGCCCCGGGGCGTGGCCGTCAATCTTCTTGTGATGGGCCTGGGAGACCACGATCTTCTCAATGGGGGCGGCGTCCCCGGCCACCACGCCGGGATAATTCATCATTTCCGCCAGCCCCAGCACCCGGGGATGGTCAAAATAGGCGTTGATGTCCCGCCAGCTCAGCTCCGCGCCGCTTTCGTCCACCGGCGCGGCGGGCACGCAGGAGGGAAGCATGAAGTGTACGTCCATCGGCAGTCCCTGGGTGGCCTGGATCATGTAGTCAATGCCCTTCACGCCGCACACGTTGGCAATCTCATGGGGATCGGCAACCACGGTGGTGGTGCCATGGGGCAGCACCGCCCGGGCAAATTCCGCCGGGGTGACCAGGGAGCTTTCCAGATGGATGTGGGCGTCAATAAAGCCGGGCACGACGATTTTCCCGGTCACGTCGTACTCGACTTCGCCGGCATAATCCCCCATGCCCACCACAAGGCCTCCCGCCACGGCGATGTCGCCCCGGCACAGCTCGTTGGAAAACACGTTTACGTAGGTGGCGTTCTTCAGCACCACATCGGCCTTTTCTTCTCCCAACGCCACGCGGACCATGCGCTGCTTCTTCTTCACCTTGCGGTTGATGCGCTCCACCCGGGTCTTGCTTTCGTCCAGCATGCCTGCGCCTCCTTGGTTCCCTGCGCCCGGCAGGTTTTTTCCCTATTATATGCGGTTTTGAACCGGGGTACAAGGGGATTTTTCCCCCGGCGCTGGAAAAGCCCGCCGGTTTATGGTACACTGATGCCTGCAACTTTGTTGTCAAGGAGTTGAAACGCCATGATGAATCAGCGTGATTTATCCGAACTGCGCCGCCGGTTGAACCCCGACCGGCGCAATCCCACCCTGCTGTGCGGTTGCTATCTCACCGGGGACGGCCGGGTGATTTCGAGCTTTGCCCAGCCCATCGGCAACCTGCCCCAGGAGGAAAACGAAAAATATATGGCCATTTTCAAGCGCTGCCTTTCCGGCACCGCAGGGCAGAACCTACTGCCTGTGGATTTCTCCACCGCCCAGGAGGAAGGCGGAGAGGAATGCCGCCTGCTGGGACGGCTGTGCGACAGCGCCCTGGGGGATGAGGAAGCCGTAGGCGCGTTCTACCAGCGTATGATCGCCTATGCCCAGGCGGAGTTTGCGCACAAGGCCCAGTCCGTACAGGAGCAGCAGGGCGCGGACAACTACCTGGTGCTCCTGATCCACGACGGCTACGACGTGCCCTACCGGGACAACAACGGGGAAATGGACCGGGAGCGGTCCGCCTCCGTGTTCAACTATGTGCTCTGCGCCCTGTGCCCGGTGAAGCAGGCCAAGCCCGCCCTGCGCTATGTGGCCGCCCAGAGTCAGTTCCACAGCCGGGAGGACGACTGGATTGTGGGCGTGCCGGAGCTGGGTTTCCTGTACCCCGCCTTTGAGGAGCGGGGCGCCAATATTCACCGTGCCCTGTACTATACCCGGGACGCAGGCAACCTTCACGAGGATTTCCTCCGCCTGGCCTTTGGCGCGCAGCCGCCCATGAACGCCGATGAACAAAAGCAGACCTTCCAATCCGTTCTCCAGGAGAGCCTGGGGGAGGAATGCAGCCTGGACGTGGTGCAAACCGTTCACGAAACCATCAGCGGCATGCTGGAAGAACGCAAGGCGGACAAGACGGCCGAACCCCTGACGCTTTCCGCGCCGGAGATGAAAAAGGTGCTGGAGGAGTGCGGCGTGAGCCAGGAGAAGGCCGCCGCCTTTGAGGACAGCTATACCGCCGCCTTCGGAGAGCGTGCGGAGCTGCCTGCGGTGAACATGATTTCCAACAAATTCAAGGTAAGCACCCCCGCCGTAAACATCCAGGTGGACCCCGAGCACGCGGGATTGATTGAAACCCGCATGATCGACGGCCGCAGGTATATCCTCATCCTGGCGGACGGGGAGGTGGAGGTCAACGGCGTAAAGGTCTGCGAAGGGCCGGAAAAGTAAAACGCAGGGCCGCGCCGGGAAACACCGCGCGCCGCGTTTTTTCGGAGGCTTCGGTCGACTTTACGGACGCACTGGGGAAATCCTTGGCTACGGCATTTTTTCTTCGGCGGCATCTTTTCGGCAGCGGCGCTTTGTGGTATACTAAAGGGCGCACGTTTTTGCGCGGGGCAAGGCGCGCCGGCATGCCGGCGTTCCCGTCAGCGTTCAGGAGGATCGAATGGGAAATTTTGTGGATCATGTGAAAATTACGGCCAAAGCCGGGAACGGAGGAAACGGCAGCGTTTCCTTCCATCGGGAAAAGTTCGTGCTCAACGGCGGGCCCGATGGCGGCGACGGCGGCGTGGGCGGCGACGTTATCCTCTTTGCCGACCCCAATATGCACACCCTGCTGGACTTCCGCTTCAAGTCCAAGTATACCGCGGAGAACGGCGCGGACGGCTCCGGCGGCCGCTGTACCGGCAAGCGCGGGGAGAACCTGACCATCAAGGTGCCCGTGGGCACCGTGGTGCGGGATGAAGCCACCGGCGTAGTGGTCGCGGATATGTTCGAGCCCGGCTCCACCAAGACCCTGCTCCGGGGCGGCCGGGGCGGATGGGGCAACAGCCACTTTGCCACCCCTACCCGGCAGGCGCCCAACTTTGCCAAACCCGGCGTCAAAACCGAAATCCATACCTTTCTGCTGGAGCTGAAGACCATTGCGGACGTCGGCCTGGTGGGTTATCCCAACGTGGGCAAGAGCACCATTCTCTCCGTGGTGACCTCCGCCAAGCCCAAGATTGGCAATTACCATTTCACCACCCTGACCCCCAACCTGGGGATCGTGCGCCGCTATGGCAAGGATTTTGTGCTGGCGGACATTCCCGGCCTGGTAGAGGGCGCGGCGGAGGGCGTGGGCCTGGGGCATGACTTCCTGCGCCATGTGGAGCGCACGCGCCTGCTGCTCCATGTGCTGGACATTTCCGGCAGCGAAGGCCGGGACCCCGTGGAGGATTACCAGCAGATCAACCGTGAGCTGACCGCCTACGGAGAGCTGAGCCAGCGCCCGCAGATCGTGGTCTGCAACAAAATGGATTTACCCGAGGCCGCGGAGAACCTGGAACGGCTCAAGGCGCACCTGGCAGGGCAGGCGATTCCTGTTTTCCCCGTTAGCGCCGCCACCCATCAGGGCTTTGACGAGCTGTTGGACGCCACGGTAAAGCTGCTGGATACCCTGCCTCCCCTGCATCCCTTTGCCGAGGAGGAAGTGCCCCTGCCCATCCCCGCCATTGATTCTTTCGCCGTGGTCAAGGACGACGGCGTCTACGAGGTGGACGGCCCCGCCATGCAGCGGCTTATTGACAGCGTGAACTTTGAGGACGAGGAAAGCCTGAACTGGTTCCACCGCACCTTGCGCCGCTGGGGCGTCATCGACGCCCTGCGCCAGGCCGGCGCCGGGGAAGGCGATACCATCCGCATCGGCGATATGGAATTTGACTTTGTGGAATAACGCGAAAGAAAGGAAATCCGTCGCATGACCAGCAAGCAACGCGCCATGCTCCGCTCCATGGCCAACACCATTGAAACCATCCTCTATATCGGCAAGGAGGGCGTCACCTCCGGCACCGTGAAGGAAGCCTACGACGCCCTGGAGGCGCGCGAGTTGATCAAGGGCGCGGTACAGCCGGGCGCTCCCGTTACCGCCAAGGAAGCCCTGGAAGAGCTGTGCCGCCAAACCGGCGCGGAACCTGTGCAGCACATCGGCCGCCGTTTCGTTCTCTACCGTCCCAGCCGGGAAAATCCCCGCATTGTGCTGGAATAAGCCGCGGCTCCAGGGACAGCGGCACGGCGCGCCTTCCGGCGCATAGAAAATTCGCCTCCCGTCGCGCGATTGCGGCGGGAGGCGTTTGCTATGCCGGCCGGTTCCTGCGGAACAGCCTGTCTTTTGTCACTTTCCCCGGGAAGCGCATTGCGTGGACAATACTTCCGCCTTGGGGGCCTCGTAGGTTTGGCGCTGGTCGTTCTTCACGGTCACGGCTCTCCTTTCGATGGCTGCTTGGGACAGATGGAACATCTGCTCCTTTTACTATAACAAAAGGTAGATAGGGCGTCAAGGAAACATTCGTTCGCGTCATGCGGCGCATACGCCCTGGGCCGGGCTACCGCCCGGTTTCCCGGCAGCAGCCGGGCGATCAACGCCGCGGCCTGACGCGCTGGAACGCCGCGCTTCCTTTGAGCCGGCGTCCATGCATCGCGCCGCCTGGGCGCGCAATGGCGTCAGATATGATAGCTGATGCTTTCCGGCAGTTCGCCGCTTGCCTGATACCGCTCGAAGATCCGGCGCAGGAGGCGCATGGCGATGCTGCCCACCCCGTTGGGCAGCACTTTCCAGCAAAACTTGCTGTTGAGGACCGAGACAGCACCGGCGGCGATAAGCGCGTCATAGTCCACGACGCGCGGAATGCGCGTTACAACCCGCTGCTTACGGCCGCTGGGCCATTTTTTTATTTTTTCGTGCAGTACCGGTTCCACAAGCGCCGACTTGTCTATGAGGATCAGCCCATCGTACGTCTGGCCGGGATTTCTGTAGGCTTCCACGTTCAGGTTGTAGGGCGCGTATGCATAGCCCACGGTTTCTGCGTCCTGCATGACCATCCGCGCGTTACCGCCCATGCCTATGCTCATGCCGCTCCGCTCCTTCCCCCCGCAACCGATGGCAAAGATCATCGCCCGCCGGCACGCTGTGCGCCGGCAAACCGCGCCGCCAAAATCACTTGTGCGTTTCAGCGCGCGAATGATTGCTCCATTCCTGCGCGTCTGCGCTGATTCGCGCCTCGCCGCCTCCGGCGCTTGGCACGCGCGGGGCGCCGTTCCGCCGCCATATTCGCCGCGGCTTCGCCGGATGAAGGCTGCGCATTGGAGAACAAACCAGAAACACAAAACAGGACACTGCATCCATATCAGTGTCCTGTGATGGTGGAGCATAGCGGATTCGAACCGCTGACCCCAACACTGCCAGTGTTGTGCGCTACCAGCTGCGCTAATGCCCCGCGAACGTGTTATAGTATAGCACAGCACTGGTTGTTTGTAAAGGGGTAAATTGACATTTTCTGAAAAAAAGATTACCGCCCGTTCCCTGCCCATTCCTCCCGGAGCATGGCATAGGCGGCGATGTCCAGGAACTCGCCGTTGGCCGCCTTGAAGTATGCCTGGCGGACGCCTTCCAGGGTTAGGCCGCATTTGCGGGCCACCGCCCCGGAGCCGGGGTTTTTCACCGCATGGGTGATCTCCACCCGGTGGACGTTGACCTCCCGGAACAGAAAGTCCACCACCGCCCGGGCCGCTTCCGTCATATACCCACGGTTCCAGCAGGCGGCGCTGAGGCAATAGCCCAGGGCCGCACGTTCAGAGCGTTCGTCCACCTCCACCACGGAGATATTGCCAATCAGCCCTTTCTCCCCGCGGATGGCCCAGTTATAATAATCCGCCTTGACATACCGGGCGCACCAGTCCTCCAGCAGCTGCCGGGTAAGCTCCGGGCCGGCATGGGGCGGCCAGGTAAGGAAGCGCGTCACCTGCGGGTCGCTGGCCCAGCCGTCATACATGGCCAGGGCATCCTCCGGGGAGAAGCGGTCCAGGGTCAAGCGCGGGGTGCGCAGGGTGCGGGTGCCTTGGTGGGTCAGCATGGGCCTCATTCCTTTCTGAAAATGTCCAGGGTATGGTGGGAATAGCCGATCATATCCTGCCGCCGGCAGGTGGCCAGGTGATAGCGCAGATACCAGCGGTAGGTATCTTCATCCATTGCTTCGAGGGTATCTCGCATGTGGTTGGCATAGCCGTCCGTGGCCACCAGCTCCAGGGGCGTCACGGAAAAGCGCTCCCGCAGGGCGGCGATGTCCTCCACGCGGTAGAGCTGAAACAGGTCCTCCGGGTCGGAAAAGGCTGCGAAGGTATCCAGGTCCAGCAGCCCGCGTTCCAGCAGTTGCGGCAGGCAACCTCTGCGAAAACCGTAGCTAAGCACGCTGGGGTCGCTCATGCAGTAGGCCGCGCAAACCACCCCGCCGGGCCGCGTCACGCGAACAGCCTCTCCCAGGGCGCGGAGCTGGTCCTCCTGCGTATACAGGTGATACATGGGCCCCAGAAGCAGCGTCACATCATAGGTATCCCCGCCGAACGCGGACAGGTCCCGGGCGTCCGCCTGAGCAATGGTCACCCGTTCCCCCGGCTGCGTCCGCGCCCGGAACTGTTCGATGTGATGCGCCAAGAGTTCCACCGCGTCCACGACGTAGCCCTCCCGGGCCAGGGCGTGGCTGTACCGCCCTGTGGCCGCGCCGATTTCCATCACCCGCATGCCGGGGCGCAGATAGCGGTGGATGCAGTCCATGGTGGTCAGGTACTCCACCCGGCCCCAGCGGCTTTCCAGACGTTCATCCTCGTCGTAATCCCGATAGTAGCGCTCCAGATAGTTCTCCACAGCGTTTCCCCCTTTCCCGGGAAAAATAGAAAAAAGCAGCGCGGGCCATGGCTTGCTGCACCTGGCCCGCGCTGCCGCTTGTCCGGCTGAATGTCAGCCCGCGACGCTCCAAGAAGGGTACGGCAAGGCAAGCCTGTTTCCCGGAACCATACCGGGAACAGACCACATGCCGTGTGCGTAACCGCGGCGGTTGCTCATGCCGTCATCCCTCCTTGTTGAATATTGCGCCTATTCTATCACGGGCAAAGAAGGCGTGTCAAGGCTTTGTCCTTATTTCATGGTGATCAGCTCATAGGCCCGCTGACCCAGGCCGATCTTTTCCCCGTGGGAGAGCTGGCTGCGCCACTCGGAAACGGGATAGCTGTTGATGAAGTGGTCGTCGCTGATATGGGGCATCTCGGAAAGCCGGGTGCCGGGAATGGGTTCGGCCCGGAGGCAGGCGTCCGCGCAGGCCTGGTCGATGGCCACCGCGTCCGCGGAGGCAAACATGCCGATATCCGGCAGGATGGGCGCGTCGTTGCAGCCGTGGCAGTCGCAGCAGGGGCTGATGTCCTGCACCAGGTTGATGTGGAACTGCGGGCGGCCCTGCACCACCGCCAGAGCGTATTCCGCCATTTTGCAGTTGAGTATTTCGTTGGTATTGTCGACCCCGGGATGGGTGGCATCCTTGGGGCAGGCGCCGATACAGCGGCCGCAGCCCACGCATTTGTCATGATTGATGCTGGCCTTGCGGTTCTCAATGGTGATGGCGTCATGGGCGCAGTTCTTCTGGCAGAAGCCGCAGCCAATGCACAGGCTCTGGTCCACCTCGGGTTTACCGGCGGCGTGCATCTCCATCTTTCCGGCGCGGGAACCGCAGCCCATGCCCAGGTCCTTGATGGCTCCGCCAAAGCCCGTGGATTCATGCCCCTTGAAGTGGTTCAGGCTGATGATGATGTCCGCGTCCATGATGGCCCGGCCAATCTTGGCTTCCTTTACGTAGTCGCCCTTGACCGGCACCAGGGCTTCGTCGGTGCCCTTGACGCCGTCGGCGATAATCACGTGGCAGCCCGTGGAGAGGGGGCTGAAGCCATTTTCATAGGCGGTGCTCAGGTGATCCAGGGCGTTTTTCCGGCTACCCACATAGAGGGTATTGCAGTCGGTGAGGAAAGGCTTGCCGCCGTGGGCCTTCACATAGTCGGCCACGGCCTTGGCCCAGTTGGGGCGCAGGAACGCCAGGTTCCCCAGCTCGCCGAAGTGCATTTTAATGGCCACATACTTGCCGTCCATGTCGATGTTTCCCAGGCCGGCCTTGTCCAGCAGGCGCTGGAGCTTATGGGTCAGGGACTCCTCGTGATGCACGCGGAAATCCGTAAAATACACCTTGGACTTTTCCATGGGAATCCTTCCTTTCTATGTTCAAAGGCTTATGGCTTACTTGCCCGCGGGCATGGAGAGCGCCGCGCGGCCACGGCCCTCCAGGGTCAGGGCCGGGCAGGCGGCGGGCAACAGCAGGCTCTGGCCGGCAGCCAGCGCCCGTTCCCCGCCCTCCCAGCGCAGGGTCAGGTCATCCAGGGCAGTAAGCAGTCCGAAGTCCTTCACCGGGGGCACTTCTACCCGGCCCTCCGCCTTGAGCAGATCCAGGGTAAAGTAGGTGGTGTCCAGCACCCGGGCGCAGGGGGCGTCGGGGGCGGGGACGGGGTCCAGGGCGAAATGCAGGTCGGTGACGTCCAGGGCCTTGTCCAGGTGCAGCTCCCGCTTGTTGCCCTTGGCGTCCACCCGGTCCCAGTCGTAGAAGCGGTAGGTCACGTCCGAGGACTGCTGGATCTCGTAGAGCATAATGCCCTCGCCGATGGCGTGGACGCATCCGGCGGGGATGAAGCACACGTCCCCGGGCTTTACGGCCACCCGGCGCAAAAGGGGCTGCACCGCCGCCCCCGCCAGGCACGCGCTCCGCAGCTGCTCCAGCTCCGTCCCGGGAACGATGCCGTATACCAGTTCGCTCCCCGGTTCCGCCCGGAGAATCAGCCAGGCCTCGGTCTTGCCCAGCTTGCCTTTCTCATGCTCATGGGCATAGGCGTCCCCGGGATGCACCTGCACGCTCAGGGATTCCCGGGCGTCCAGGAGCTTGAGCAGCAGGGGGAAGGTCTCCCCGGCGTAGGCGCCCACCAGCTTTTCCCCATAGCGGGCGATAAGCTCCGGGAGCTTCACCCCCATGGGGTCGGCGCTCTCCAGGCCGGGAATGCAGCTGACCTCCAGGCTCTCCCCGGTGGTATCGTTGGGAATCTCCTTGCCGTAGACCTCCCGCAGCTTTTTGCCGCCCCAGGGGGTCAGGCTGCCGCCGCGGAAGGCGGGGGTCATGGGAATGGGCAGCAGGGGGCAATCCGCCGTGAGGGGCATCTCCAGGCAGGGATAGTCCTGGCTCAGGTCCGGGGGATAGTGCACGGTACCGGCCCGGCGCATGCCCTGGCTCTCATACAGGTGCAGGGCGGCGGCGTTCTCCGCGGAGGTATCGCAGCGCAGGCTGTCGCAGCCCATGCCCTGGAGAATCTGGATGATCTCTCCCAGCACCTTGCGGCCCAGTCCCTGCCCCCGCAGTTCCCCGGCCACGGCGAAGCGATGGAAGCTGCCCGGCCGCGTGCCGAAGAGCCAGTCCACCCGGGCGTACTGCTCCTCCTGCTCCTGGTCGATGGCCACGGCGCAGATGGGCGCGCCTCCCTGCCGGGCCACGTAAAGGCACCCGGCTTCCAAATCCTCCCGGACGATGTCCCGGGCGGGGTATTCTCCCCAGCTCCACTGGTTCAGCCCCGCCGCCTGCATTTGCGCGCAGGTGCTTTCGTACAGGGCGCAGATGGCCTCCAGGTCCTCCATACGGGCAATTTCCAGCATCATGCGGTTTCTTCCCCCTTTTCGGTGTACATTTCATACAGGTGAGCGTACAGCCCGCCCTTCTTCATCAGCTCCGCGTGGGAGCCCATTTCCTCCACGCCCTTTTCCGTGAGCACCCAGATGGTATCCGCCCCACGGATGGTGGTCAGCCGGTGGGCGATGGTGAACACCGTACGCCCGCGGGCCAGCTTCTCCAGGGACTGCTGCACCAGGCGCTCGCTCTCGTTGTCCAGGGCGGAGGTGGCCTCGTCCAGGATCAGGATGGGCGGATTTTTCAGGAACACCCGGGCGATGGAAATGCGCTGCTTCTGCCCGCCGGAGAGCTTCACGCCCCGCTCGCCCACAAAGGTGTCGTACCCCTGGGGCAGGGCGGAGATGAAGTCGTGGGCCCCGGCCAGCTTGGCGGCCTGGATGACTTCCTCCCGGTTGGCCCCGGGCTTGCCGTAGACAATATTGTCATACACCGAGCCCGAAAACAGGTATACCTCCTGCTGCACCATGCCGATGGCGTTGCGCAGGCTCTTGAGGGTCACATCCTTGACGTCCTTGCCGTCGATGAGCAGCCGTCCGCCGCTCACGTCGTAAAAGCGGGGAATCAGGTTGCACAGGGTGGTTTTGCCGCTGCCCGAGGGGCCCACCAGGGCCACGGATTCCCCGGGGCGGACGGTGAGGTTCAGGTGGCTGAGGACGCTGTGCTCGTCGTCGGCGTAGTGGAAGCTCACGTTGTCAAAGGTGACGGCGCCCCGCACCTGGCCCAGGGCCTTGGCGCCGGGCTTGTCCTTGATCTCCCCCAGGCCCATGCCG
>CAZINY010000048.1:2894-4057 GCA_964540735.1 uncultured Oscillospiraceae bacterium | reverse complement strand
CCTCGATCTCCGGCTCTACGTCCATGATCTCGCAGAAGCGCTCGATGCCCGTCATGCCCCGCTGGAACTGCTCGGTAAACTCCACGATCCGCCGGATGGAGGTCAGCAGCATGTTGGCATAGAGCAGGTAGGCCATGAACTCCGAGGCGGTGAGGTGTCCGGCCTTGATTTGCAAGGCGCCCGCCACCACCACCACGATGTACATCACACCGTCGAAAATGCGGTTGGAGGTGGAAAAGGCCGCCATGCACTCGTAGGACATCTTCTTGAACTTGAGGAACTTCTGGTTGCCCTCGTCAAACTTGCGCTCCTCGATTTCCTCGTTGGCGAAGGACTTCACCACGCGGATGCCCAGCAGGCTGTCCTCCACCTGGGCGTTGATCTCGCCCACCTGCTTGTTGCGCTCTTTGAACACATAGCGCATGCGCTTGTTGAAGTAGCGGGTGGTGATGAGCATCAGGGGCAGCACGGCGAACATCATCAGCGTAAGCGGAATGTTCATGCCGCACAGGATCACGAAGCTGACGATGATCTTGATGCCCGCGATGAAGAATTCCTCGGGGCAATGGTGGGCGAACTCCGTGACCTCGAACAGGTCGGAGGTCATCCGGGACATGATCTGTCCCACCTTGGTCTCGCTATAATAGCTGAAGGACAGCTGCTGCAGGTGGGCGAACAGCTCCGTGCGCATGTCCGTCTCGATATAGGAACCCATGATATGGCCGATGGAGGCCATGTAATAGTTGGCCGCGGCGTCAATGAGCCGCAGCACCAGGTACACGCCACCCAGCTTGAGCACAAAGGAGGTGGTCAGGCTGGCGATATCGGTGGTGGCGCGGTCGGTAATGGCGGAAACGATCAGGGGCAGCACCAGCTCGCACACGGTGGTCAGCGCCGCGCAGAACAGGTCGATGGCCACGGTCTTGCCATACTTCCTGTAATAGGGCAGGAAGCGGCGCACCAGGGTGGAGCTCTTCATGGTATGACCTTGCAAGGGAAGGGCCTCCTTCACAGAAAATGATGGGGTTGCGCGTTATTCGCCGCGGCGCATGAGGGCTTCCAGGGCCAGCACATAGCCTTGCTTGCCAAAGCCCGCGATCTGCCCCAGGCAGGCCGGGGCGGTGTAGGACACATGCCGGTAGCCCTCCCGGGACTGGATATTG
>CAZINY010000048.1:0-2858 GCA_964540735.1 uncultured Oscillospiraceae bacterium | reverse complement strand
CCACCGGCGGGGCGATGGACGCAATGGCGTCATGGAGCGCCACGGAGGTGTGGGTATAGCCGCCGGGATTGAACACCACGCCGTCCAGCTTGTCCATGTGTGCCTGTTGCAGGGCGTCGATGAGCGCGCCCTCGTGGTTGCTCTGGAAAAAAGTTACCTCGCACCCCAGGCGCTCCGCCTCTTTGCGGATGTATTCCAGGATGGACTCGAAGGTTTCCGCGCCGTACACCCCCACCTCCCGGATGCCGGTGAAGTTGATGTTCGGCCCATTGAGTACCAGGAAGCGCTTCATGGCAGCTTCAGCTCCTTCATCAGTTGATCCGTAAGCGCCCGGCCCAGGCTCTGCCCCTGCCAGATGCTTTCCGCCTCCACCGCCTGGTGGATGAGCATATACAGCCCCGTGCAGGCGGGCACCCCGGCTTCCCGGGCCGCCCGGGTAAGGCAGGTTTCCGCGGGGTTGTAGATCATGTCCGCCACGCCGCAGGCTCGGGGCAGCATCGCCCGCAGCTGCTCACCGGTGAGGGGGCAGCCCTCCCCGTGGGGATACATGCCCACGGGAGTGCAGTTCACCAGCACCCCGGCGAAGCGCTCCGCCAGCTCGCCGTATCCCAGCTCCCCCGGTTCGGGATGGCGGGAAACCAGCGTCACCGACGCGGCCCCCAGGGCCTTGAGCGCCGTCCGCGCCGCCTGGGACGCGCCGCCGGTACCCAACACGTAGGCCGGGTGTCCCGCCACGGGGATGCCGTAGCGCTCCAGCATGGCCATGAAGCCCGCCACGTCCGTATTGTAGCCCCGGGAAGCGCCGTCCCGGCAAAGGACGGTGTTCACCGCCCCCACCTGCCGGGCGAAATCGTCCACGCCGTCCAGCAGGGGCATGACCTCCTCTTTGTAGGGAATGGTCACGTTCATGCCGTCCAGCTCCCGGCACAGGGCCGGGAAACGCGCTCCCAGCTTTCCCCGGGGAATCTCCAGCAGCCGGTAATCCGCTTCCAGCCCCAGCACGCGGAAAATCGCCTGATGAATGGGCACGGAATAACTGTGCCCCAGGCGTTCACCCAGCAGCGCATAGCGGCGCATGCCTTTCCCTCCTCGCGCATCCATGGAAAAGCGCGCCGGTGGGCATGCCCTCAACCGCGCGTGTTTCCCGAAAATCGTTTTTGATAGCCGTTTCATTATAGCATGTTTTTGCTTGCAGGGGAAGCGCGAGACCGTGGGATTTCTCACAGGGGACGCGCATGTTTGACAAGCTGTCCGCAGAACTTTATAATAAACCGTGTCCCGTCGGCACGCTCCGGACGGGACTTCAAAGGAGATGAATCCATTGACCGCAGCCAAGCGCGCCGCAAAAGTACGCTCCAGAAAGCATGAGCGGGTCAAGAAAACCCATCCCAGGCTGAAAAAATTCCTGCGGGCGATCCTGATGGCCCTGGCCACGCTGCTACTGGTGGCGTTGTTCTATCTGGCCGTGGTGCTGGGCCAGCCCCAGGAACCGGAAAACCCCGTGACCGTATCCCAGGACCAGCCCCTGCTGGCCGCCAGCCCCGCCCTGAGCATCCAGAGCGAACGGCAGATTACGACCCTTTCGCAGACTTTCCCCGTGTCCATTCTGGCCTTTATGGAAGGCATGGGACCCACGCTGCAGTCCGGCGCCAGCTATGACCTGGCCTTTGAAAACGGCTATGCGCGCCTGACGGAACTGAACTATACCACGGACAGCGGCATGAACTTCACCCTGACCACCATTTACCCTGCCCGGGCGTTGAGCCTATTGCAGAAGGGCGATTACACCCTGACCGGCGCGGCGGCCCAGAACCTCACGGGCCTCACCGCCGTGCGCATGGAAGACAAGGACCATATCCGCCTCCACGCCCAGGCCAGCGACGCGGTATACGCCCTCACCGTTCCGCAGATGTCCGACGAAAGCCTTTCCGCCATTACCCGCGTTCTTCAGCTGGTATCCCCGGAGGAAGGCAGCCTGTAAGGCGCGCAAAGCATCCCGCCAGGCAAGGGGAGGGAAACGCCATGACCGATTTGCCCGCTTCCTGGCTGGAAGCCTATTTGACGGCGGTTCGCGCCGCCTTCGGCCCGCGAATCTGGATGATCGGGCTGCAGGGCAGCTACGGCCGGGGAGAAGCCGTCCCGGACAGCGATCTGGACCTGGTGCTGATTTTGGGCCGCGTAGGCCCGGAGGACATGGCCGCCTATGGCCGCGCCCTGGACGCGCTGCCCTTCCGGGAAAAAGTCTGCGGTTTCTTCTCGGGACGGGCGGAGCTGGAAGCCTGGGACAAGGCGGACCTGTTCCAATTCTGCAACGATACCCTCCCCCTGCAAGGTTCCCTGGACGCCCTGACCCGGAGCGTAAGCCGGCGGGACGTGCGGCGCGCCGTCCATACGGGCGCGTGCAACCTCTATCACGCCTGCATCCACAATGCCCTGCACGAGAAAAGCCCCCAGGCCTTGGCCGGGCTGTACAAAACCGCCGCTTACCTATTGCAGGCCGTGGTCTACCTGGAGAAGGGCGTTTTTATCCGACGGCAGCACGACTTGCGGAGCGAGCTTTCCACGGCGGACCGGCAGATTCTGGACAGGCATCTGGCCCTGCGGGAAGGGATTTGCGCGGAATCTCCGCAAACGCTTTCCGCGGCCCTCACGGTCTGGGCCGCGGGGTGGATTGTCCGCCTTGCGGAAGACGAAAGGCCGGAAAAACGGTAAAATGCGCATCGCCCAAGCGATTTGCAGCGCCGGAGGAACAACCGTTCCTCCGGCGCTGCAAATCGTTGCAGACTGTCGAAAAACCCCAGGAAGGTGTCGGAGGGGCCGCAGCCCCTCCGACTTCCATTCGTATCCGCCGGCTCTGC
>CAZINY010000047.1:19612-22116 GCA_964540735.1 uncultured Oscillospiraceae bacterium | reverse complement strand
CAACCTCAATCGGCGCGGCGTTCCGCCGCTTGTTTCGGTTGAGAAAGGCAGGCATGCTCAGCCGCCAGTAGCGGCTATGCCCGCCCCCCTGACCCCCGCCGAATCCATTCCTTGTAGGTGAGCGAAACGCTGCAACAAACGGCGCATAATATGGCCCATATCATACGCACAGCGCCGCAGGCGCAAAGCCTCCGGCGCTCAGGCTGTCGGAAAAACGCTGGGGAGGAACCGCTCTCCGGCTCCTCCCCAGACGTTCTTTGACTGCCTTCTTTATTTGCTCAGCTTTTTCAGGAAGCGAAGCTTCTTTTTATAGGGCGGATAGCGCATCGGGACATCCACCCGCAGGGATTTTTTCAGCATGGGTTTGGTATGGGAAAAAGTTTCAAAGCTCTTGCGGCCATGATAGCTGCCCATACCGCTTTCCCCTACGCCGCCAAAGGGCAGGCAGGTGGTGACCAGATGGGAAATCACATCGTTGATGCAGCCGCCGCCAAAGGAGAGCTGCCGCAAGAAGGCGTCCTCGTGGGCCTGGGAACGGGTAAACAGGTATCCGGCCAGGGGCTTGGGTCTGTCCCGAAGTTGCGCCAACATGGCGTCAAAATCCCCATAGGTCATGATGGGCAAGATCGGGCCGAAAATCTCCGTCTGCATCACCGGGTCATCCCAGGAAAGCCCGGAAAGCACCGTGGGGGCGATTTGCAGGGTATCCGGGTTGGTGTCCCCGCCGGTTTCCACCGTGCCCTGGGTCAGATAGCTGCACAGCCGTTCAAAATGATGGCGGTTCACAATGCGCGGCAGGTCCGGGTTATGCAGGGGATCCTTGCCCCACATGTGACGAATCTGCTGTTGCAAGGCCCGAATCAGCGGTTGACGAACGCTCTCGTGGCACAGTATATAGTCCGGCGCTACGCAGGTCTGCCCCGCGTTGAGATACTTTCCCCAGGCAATGCGGCGGGCGGCCAAAGGAATGTCCGCGGTTTCATCCACAATGCAGGGGCTTTTGCCGCCCAGCTCCAGGGTGACCGGCGTCAGGTTCCGGGCGGCGGCGCTCATGACCACCTTGCCTACTTCCACGCTGCCGGTAAAGAAGATATAGTCGAATTTCTGGGCCAGCAGGGCCTGATTTTCTTCCCGGCCGCCCTCCACCACGGCCACATATTCAGGGTCAAACAGCTCTGCGGCCATGTCCCGCAGCAGGCGGGAGGTGGCGGGAGCATAGGCGGAGGGCTTGAGTACCACACAATTTCCCGCGGCAATGGCCCCCATGAGCGGCTCCACCGACAGCAGGAAAGGATAGTTCCACGGAGCCATAATCAGCACCCGGCCATAAGGCTCCTGTACGGTGAAGCAGCGGGAAGGCCAGTGCATCACCGGCGCGCGGTACCACGTGGTAGCCGCCAGGCTGTTCAGGTGCGTGCGCAGGTAATGCAGCTCTTCCCGGGCGGTAAGGATTTCAGTTTCATAGGCTTCAAAGGCGCTTTTGCCCAGATCTGCGAACAAGGCTTCCTGGATGGCCTCCTCATGGGATACCATCCAACTTTTCAGGGCTTCCAGACGCTGAAAACGGAAATCCAGGGCAAGCGTCTTGCCCGCCTGAAAATATTCCTGCTGCCGGCGGCAAAGCGCCTCTATAGCGGGCGTATCCGTTTCCGGTTTTTTCAAGGCGGCCAGCGCCTGCGTCAGCTCCTGGGCGGTAAGCCGCCTGGGAGCGGCCAGGCGCACGCGGCGAAGCATGCCTTGAACCAGCGCGGGCAGCTCCGTATTGCGCAGGCAACGCCACTTGGACACAACGCCCCAGGCGGCGCAGGTTTCATCCAGCCAGTTCAGAAAGCTCTGGGCGTTGCTCTCCGGGGATGCCTTTTCGTTCCCCCGTCCCACGGCCAGGGCGCATAAGTGCAGTCCATGCCGGGCATCCATGCCGTACCGGCGCAGGAGTTCCCGCAGGCAGGCCAACCGCGCCGCGCCCAGCGGAATGCTTCCGTGGGCCTGATGCACCGCCTCGCCCAGGCAGGCGGCATAGCCTTCCGCCTTGCCTGCCAGCAGCAGCATCCGCGCCGCCAGCTCCGGCGTCAGCGGTTCCTGGTCCATCAGCCGCAGCGCCGCCTGGGCGTCCTGACGGGATTGCAGGGCGCTCTTGCGGCAGATCAACTGCTCCGTTGCGGCAACCAACGCCGAAAGCCGGAGATCCCGCAACGTTTCCTCCGGCATCTCGCCCGCGAAACCCGGGGCCAGCACCACGCCCTCCGGCGGCGTATCCATGGCCGCCAATGGCAGCATATTGAGGGTATCCGGCACAAACACCAGCATGGATACGCCCTGAATGCTCTCCAAAGGCTGCTCCCGAGGGATCAGCGCCTGGGCAGCGGGCGTTTCTGACGGAGTGTCTTCCGTCTCCAACACGGGGGCCGCTTCGGGCGCGGCAGGGGGTTCCGCCGCGGCTTCCTCCGTTGGGGCCGCTTCCGTTTCCGGCGCGGGGGCCGCTTCGGGCGCGACGGGCGCTTCCG
>CAZINY010000047.1:0-19512 GCA_964540735.1 uncultured Oscillospiraceae bacterium | reverse complement strand
CCGCCTCGGGCGCGACGGGCGCTTCCGCCGCGGCTTCCTCCGTTGGGGCCGCTTCGGGCGCGGTGAAAAGTTCCAGGGCAGGCGTAGCCGCCTGGGCGGCTCCGTCTATCCGAGCGGAAACACCTTCCGGCTCCGCGGCAGCCTGCGCCGCCGGTTCAGCCTGCTTGCGCAGGGAATGCAGGCGTTGGTTCTCGCGCGCAGCCTGACGGCGCATGGCGCCCGCCATCTGCGCCGCGGCTTCATATCCGGCGGTATCTGTCAGCAGGACGGTGCGTTCGCCGCGGTGCGCCGCGGATTGTTCATGCCCCCATTCCACCTCCAGCCCGGCGGCAACCAACGCATCCCCCAGGGCTTTCATGGCTTCACTGCCCCGGCTGAACATCAGCGCGTGGCGTATTTGACGGCGCTGCAGTTCCCTGCAAAGTTCATCGGCGGCATTTTCTCCTTGCCACCAGGTAATCTCTCCATGGGTTGCGGGCTTGGGAGCCAGCAATCGGGTCAACCATGCGTCCATGCGCGCCCTCCTTTTCCGTAGTTTTTCTATGGAAATTATACCACGTAAACGAATGCTGGACAAGGTTTCGTCCTTGGCAAGCAAATGTTCACTTTTTTGTCACAAAAAAGTGCATATGAACGTTGACAAAGGAACAAAAGCGGCGTATTCTGTCTTTATCACCACCATATGCAACGGAGGTACCCTTCATGATGAACGCTCCTGTGAAACGCAATATCCTGCTCAACCCCGGGCCGGGAACCACCACCGACACGGTGAAGTATGCGCAGATCGTTCCTGACATCTGCCCCCGGGAAAAGGAATTCGGCGATGTCATGCGCGCGCTTTCCACGGAGCTGGTGCGGGTGGTTCACGGAGACCCGGAAAAATTTTCCGCGGTGCTTTTCTGCGGGAGCGGTACGGTAAATATCGACGCCTGCATTTCTTCCCTGACGCCCGCTGACAAGAAGATTCTGATCGTCAACAACGGTTCGTACAGCGACCGCGGGCGCGAGGTGTGCGACGCTTATCACATGGCGTATGAGAACCTGCTGCTGCCCTATGACAAGCCCGCTTCGCCGGATGCCCTGGAGCAGGCGTTGGCGGCGCACCCGGAGGTGGGCGTGGTCTATGCCTGCCACCATGAAACGGGTACCGGTTTGCTCAATCCCATCCGGGAGCTGGGCGCGGTGGCCCACCGCCATGGCTGCACCTTCATTGTGGACACCACTTCCTCCTATGCCATGCTGCCTATCCATATGGAAGAGGATAACCTGGACTTTATCATGGCTTCGGCGCAGAAGGGGCTAATGGCCATGACCGGTCTGAGCTTCGTCATCGGCCGTACCGCCATCCTGGAGGCCTCCCGCCATTATCCTACCCGGAGCTACTATACGAACCTGTACATGCAGTACGCCTTCCTCAAGGAAAAGGGCGAAATGCATTTTATCCCGCCGGTACAGACCATTTACGCCGCGGTACAGGGCATGAAGGAATACTGGCAGGAAGGGGAAGCCGCCAAGTACGCCCGGCACCTGGCCGTTTACAAGGTGCTCCGGGACGGCATGGAGGAGCTCGGTTTCCGCACCACCACCCGCCGGGAGGACGAGGCCGGGCTGGTGGTCAGCCTGCTCTATCCGGACGATCCCGCCTGGAATTTTGAAAAGATCCATGACTACTGCTACCAGCGCGGCTTCACCATCTATCCCGGCAAGCTGGCCCGGCAGGGCGCGTTCCGTTTATGCGCCCTGGGCGCTTTGCAGCCTCAGGATGCCCGGGATTTCCTGGAGGTATTCCGGGAGGCCTTGGCGCATTTTGGCGTGCGCACCCCCATGTATTACCGGGATTGAGCTGTCCAGTCCCCTGTGTGGGCGCGTTGTTCATTGCGCGCCTGCGAGGCGGGCCTTTTAGCGATCTCAGTTATAAAAGGCGGGCGTACCATAGCTGCCGCTACCGGCTATGGTACGCCCGTTTTTCTCTTTGGGAAGCCTTGGCTTCCGTTCTGATTGCTTCTTTCGGATTACGAAACCGAACCTTTTTGCTTGTCATGCCCGCATGAGAAGCCTTCCTTTTGCAGCCGCGACGCCTGCGCTTTCCCTTACTTTGCGTCCCTGCCGCAATATGTCCCACGCGCTTTCGCGGGAAATCAAAATGCTTTTTCTTGCAACTTAAAGCGGAGAATAATAATAGATATTCTTTATATTGGTTCGGAATTCACATGCACCATGGAGTGGCCAACCGGTATCTCCGTAGATTCCACAGGCTACTAAATACACGTCCTTTCCAATCGTTTGCAGCCACAGCCGGTTAAGCTGTCGATATTCGGTAGGTAACGGCTCATCCCATTCGAAAATGATCTCTCCCGTATGATCGTAAAAGACAATATGCGTGCTGGCCCCTGCGCTGCTGTTCGCTCCCGTGGCCACATAGCCTTCCGGTACCTTGGCAATGGTCTCATACAGGAAGCCCAATTCATGGTAATCCTCCTCCCGTTGCCACAGGAGCTTGCCTTCCGGGGTATAGCACGCGATGAGCGCCGTGGGAAAACCAGTGCCATCCGCATTTTCATACGTACCGCCCACTACCACGATATTCCCTTCCTCCGATACGGCTGCATCCTGGTAACGGGCGGGTTGTTGCGGCATGGTCAGGCTCCACTGTGTTTGCCCCACCGCGTTCAAAACAGCCAGGTAAGGGTGGAACGCCCCTTGCGCGTCAAATTGACTGCCGAAAATGACATAGCCTTCAGGTAAAGCCGCTACGCCGGAGACCGTACAGGGTTCTTCCAAGCAGCAGCTCCAAAGAAGCTCTCCCTCCGGCGACAACAACGACAGCTCGAAGATATACTGCATGGCGCCATTTTCCAGCCAGCCCTCTCGCGGCGTTACAAGCAGCAGGTCATTTCCAAGGGAATACATTGTCCCAACGTCTTCTGGCAATTCGATTTGGGAGATCAGCTGGCCATGACGAATGCGAAGCAGGCAATCCCGATCCATTCCCCCCTGGGTAATGCTCTGGCAAACCTGAATATCCCCGTTTGGTAACTGACTGACATTATAAAAGTAATTTTTGGTGCCGGGGGCGCCGCTGATATATTGCCAGAGCAGGTTGCCTTGCCCATCGATACAATATAAGCGGGCTTCTATGGTATCATCTGTGGGCGATGCGTTGCCGTCACGGCCTGCAAGCACGATCGTTCCTTCGTCCGTATAGGCCATCGGACTGCGTGTTAAGTCCAAATTCCATATCTGTCCAGATAGGGAAGCACTGATACTCTCCGCATGCGCAATACTGGCCAGGATCAGCATACAAATCAATCCACATACAAACCACATTTTTTTCATGGCGTCATCTTCCCTCCCCAAGCGTTTTCTCAGGCCGGCGGCTTCTTTCCCAGGCGCAGCGAGCGCGGGTCCCCTATGCGCCGGCTTTCCCGGTTGCCGCGCCCTCAGGGCACGCCGTTGAGCCTGTACATCAGCGTCCACCTGCGGTTCTGCTGATGGTTCTCCTCCAGGGGCTTCAACGCGCCCACAAACAGGAAGATGCCGTAATCGTTGCTGCGCAGGGAGCAAACGGTCAGACCCTTGCAGTCCACGGGAAAGGACAGGCTGTCCGTCAGGTTGCCCGCCGTGTCGTAGGCATGCAGCGCCATATGCTTGCTGTCCGGCTCCGAGGCATAAGCGACCACAAAGCCGCCCGCCACGGGAACGATGTCGGACGCGTTCCACCAGCGGTCTTCCTCAAGCGTCACATGCTTGGTACCCGTCACGTTCAGCGCCTGATCGAAAAAGGTCATGTGCACCAGGCGCCGCCCGCTCGCATTTTCACAGGCGCCCAGGGCCAAATACCCGCCGTCCTCCGTCCGTATGGCATGCGTGTACTGGAAGCGGTCATCCTCCACGGTCTGATACGTTTCCAGCACGCCGTTGGCGTCCACCTTGCCCACAAAGCCCTGACTGGGTCCCAGGCCCGTTTCATCGGGCTCCTGCAACCACCCGAAAAGCAGATAGCCCTCCTCCAGGGGCAAAACATCCGCAAGGAAAATGGGCAGGTCGTATTCCGCCTGCCACAGCAGGTTCAGCTCCTGATCGTAGCAGAACAGCTCGCGGTTGGTCATCTCCTCCTCATACAGGGCGCCCTGCGGCCGGCTGAAGCGCAGCAGCCGGTCGCCCACCTGTTCCAGCTGATGAATCCAGTCCCAGGGAAGTTCCTCGCGCTTCACTACCTCCTGATCCTTCACCAGCAGTAGCTGGCTGTAACCCTGGGTACTGTCCGCGCCGGTAAGCATCAGCGCATAGGTATTTTCCCCCAAGGCAAAGCCTTCGTTGAAGGATACGATGGCCTGCTCGTGCATGAGAAAATCGAACCGCCACTGGGTTTCGCCTTTCTCGTTGATTCGCAGCACCGTGGCTGGAGATGCCTCCGAAAAGGATGCGGTCAAATTCGTTTGGCTGCCGGTAAGCAAAAAGGCGCCGTCGTCATAGACGGTGACATTGGTGGCTATGCCATGCAGGGGGATTTCCGCCACAAGCGTGGGTTCCTCCAACTGTATGCTGCCGGCCGTCTCCGCCCGCGCAAGCCCGCAGCCCTGCAGCAGCGCCGCGCAAACCGCCAGCGCCAAAGCTTTCATGCCCTTCATTCGCTGATCCTCCCTCTCTTCTCCTCCTGATTTGCGCCCGGAAAGCAGGGCGAATATCCCCGGCGACGGCCACGCCCCGCGCCGGAGGAGCCGCGCCTCCCCGGGCGTCTCCCGGCAGCGCGCGGCCCCTGAAAAAACATCCGTTTTGTCTGCAAAGGAACGGGCTTCGGCAGGGAAAGCGCCCCTGGCCGCTTTCCTTTGCCCAAGCCCTGGCCGCTCAGCCGAAATTGCTTACCGGAAAGATTTCGAGGACCTCTCCGTCCCCGGCGTCCACGTATATGACATACGCCTCCGTGCCCTGCCCAAAGACATTGAACCTCCACACGCGCACGCTGGCGTCCTTGTAGTAGTTATCGAAGGTCACGCTGTACGTGAGCTCGGACAGCTCTTCGGGGAGGGCCGCCAGCGCGATCTCCACCGCCTGCTCCTGGGGAATATCGTTTTCCGTTAGCGCCACATACGCATTGTCGGAACCGTATAGCCAGCGAAACAGCGCCTTCTCCTCTATGGACCAGAGCTGCTGCGCGCCTTTTTCCGCCCGCCACGCCTCCAGGACGATGGTATAAATTTCCGGCTTTTCCTGGCTTGTCCCCTGATAGCCGGTGACCTCTCCCGCAGGCGACACGGTCAGCAGCGCATCCGCGTGATATGCGCTGTCCAGCATCACCACCCAGGCCCTTTCGCCGCTCTCCAGCTCCACAAAGCCGGCCTTGACATTGCCTTCCTCCTCCACATAGGGGGTTCCCCGCTGCTCCATGGCGTCCTTGGCCACGGCGATGGCCTCCTCCTGGGAGATACAGGTTTCATCCCACTGGGCGGGGCCTGCGGGGAAGTAATCTATCTCTGCCGCCGCGAAAGCCGTTCCGGCAGTTCATAGGGTCAGCGCCAACAGCGCGCTTGCGATTCGACGGATTTTCATGCGATCATTCCTTTCTTTCATGGCCATGAAGCGGCCGCTGGATTTGTAAAGCATGAATAACATTGGAGAAGATTTACGGCGGCTTTTTACCTCCCGTAAAACAAAACGCAGCAGCGCCGCCCTTTCTTCCTGCATTTGGAAAGCGCGGTGGAGGTTGTTGCATCTTTTCCGGCGGCTGCGGTCACTGGCGCACCCCATACATCAGCGTTTTCCAGATGAGCGAATCCGTTCCGGCTGTACGTTGGACTCCATAAACAAACATGAAAGTACCTGGATCAGAGGCGTGTAAGCTGCACATCTTTATGGCTTCTAAGCTGGTAGTAACGTTCACGCTATCCACCAAGTTGCAGGCATTGTCATAGGCCAGCAGCGTAAGCATTCCTGATTCCGGTTGATTTCCACACGCCAGCAGGAAGCCCCCCGGTACCGGCAGCATATTGGAAACTTCGGAAAACAGATTGCCATGCACCAGCGTATGCTTGACGTCCGCTTCCTTCAGATTTTCATCGTAGTGGGTCAGGTGCAGGCTATGATGCCCCGCAGGGTCCGTGCAGACGCCCATGGCGACATAGGAGCCATCTTCCAACTGGAGCGCATTCCAATAGTGAAGGTTCGTTTCCTCCGTTTCCACGTACCATTGCAGCACGCCGGAGGCGTCCACCTTGCCCACGAATCCCTGATATGTGAGCGTTTCTGCCTGGGTGAGTCCCTGCAATGTACCAAACAGCAGGTATCCGTCCGCCACGGGGATAATCTGCCGAATGTCGAAGGGAATGTCGTAGGTGACGGTCCATTGTTGATTCATCTCGCTATCATAGCAGGTCAGGGAACGATAAGTCATCATTTCGTTATAAAAGGCATGAGTTTCTGCGCTAAAGCACAGAAACCGGTCATTAACGTGAAAAAATTGACTATCCGCATTCTTTGTGATTTCCACGCGCTTGAGGACTTCGCCACCGTGCAGGAAAAGAAACTGGCATTGATCTTCCCCGATGGAGTGCAGTATCAACCCCAGCGTGCCATTCTCAAGTGCAAACAGCTCCTGAAAATCGTTGCTATACTTGCCTTCCGGCGACTGAGTGAACCGCCATTGCTCCACCCCGTCGGCATCCACGCAAATCGCCAGGGCAAGCGGGCCGTCCTTACGGTCGTTTGATTCACCGCCCAGCAGAAACGTGCCATTCTCCAGGGGCAGTACCTGGAACATCGATGTCCTCAGATCGATTTCCGTCACCAGTTCCGGCTCGACTAGCTGCAAACCGTTCAGCGCCTGCGTGTCACCTTCCCCCAGCGCAGGGAAAATCCACCCTGTGAAACCCAATACCAGGCTGACAGCGATGGCGGCCAGCCGCTTGCCTTTCATTCGCATACAAATCCTCCCCATAGGATGGCTTCACTGGTTCATGGTACAAAAGCGGCGCGCCTCAGAACAGCCAGAGCAGATCAAAGCTCTGGTCATCCCAGTCGCGCTCCTGCCAATGGCCTTTTTCCACCCGGATGGCTTCGCCGCCGCGTGCGTCAATCTCCACCCGATACCATACGCCATGGGCATCCGCGGGGTCCATAAACGTAAACTTCCACCGTCGGGTCTCGGGCTGGGTGATATCGAAGGCGTCATAATGCAGGCTCAGGGCGGAAAGCATTTCCTCCGTCAATTGGTAGCGGGACGCAAGGCTCTCCCGTGCGCAGGCCAGGGCGTCGTCGTAGGACGTTTCGCCCTCCTCCGGCAAGCCGTAGTCGTAGATATTGCTGAAGGATACCTGCTCGGGATTGGACTCGCGATTTTGCACAAGGGGCGAAATTTCCTGGGAATAGGCCGCTTTCAACGTATAGCTCCATTCCCAGAACGGCGCGAAATCCGCCTCCTGGGCATAGCGGTTGTAGATTTGCTGGGAATCAATGGCCTTTGCGCCGGGCAGCATGGCCGCCTCCTCCACATGAGGTACCATAATGTCACGATCCGCTATGATATTGCCCCACGTATCCAGGCAAGCCTCATACTGCCAGGAAATCTCGTCCAGCGTCCCCTCCCGGTACAGGGTAAAAATCACGTGCCAGCGCAGATTGTCGGGGTGCTCCACGGTGGTATACGATATGGCGTAAACCTGGGCGCGGTCCAACCGCCCCTCCGGGAAACAGTGCGCCTGCGCAATGGCGGTCTTGGCCAGGGCGATGGCTTCCTCCCGAGTGATGGCGTGAACCTCTTCCCCCTGGGCGGATGCGTCCACGCCGGATTCGCTCTGCCCGGCAAGGGGGACGGCGGTTTCCTCCGCCGTCCCTTCCTCCGCACGCGCGCGCGGTGCGCCACCGTTTATGCAAGCCAGGATCACGCACGCGCACAGCATGGCCATCCATGGACTTCCTTTCATACCTTTTTTCCTTTGCTTCATGGCAAACCCTCCTGTTCTGTTTTTGCAGGCCCGCCGCTGCGTTCTCTATGGCCGCGTCCTCAAGGCACGCCATTGAGCTTGTACATCAGCGTCCACCAGCGGTTTTCCTGGTCGTTTTCCTCCAGGGGCTTCAGCGCGCCCACAAACAGGAAGATGCCCTGATCGTTGCTCCGCAGGCTGCATACGGACAGGAACTTGCAGTCCACGGCGAAGGCCAGGCTGTCCAATAAGTTGCCCGCATCGTCGTAGGCGTGCAGCGTGATGTGGCCTTTCTCCGGTTCCTCGGCGAAGGCCACCACAAAGCCGTTCTCCACCGGAACCATGTTGGACATCATCCACGAGGAATTGTCGGTGAGCGCCATGTGTTTGGTATCCGTCGCATTCAGCGACGAATCGAAGACGGTCATATGCACGGCGCGCTGATCCTTCATACCTTCACAGACGCCCATCACCAAGTACCCGCCATCTTTCGTCTGTATGGCATACTCGAACTGGAGATAATATTCCTCCACGGTCTGATAGGTTTCCAGCGTGCCGGCAGCATCCAGCTTCCCTACAAACCCCTGGCTGGGTCCCGCGCCCCCCTCGTCGGGCTCCTGCAGCCTGCCAACCAGCAGATACCCGTCCTCCAGGGGCAAAAGCTCGGAGAGGAACAGGGGCAGGTCGTATTCCGCTTGCCATAGCAGATTCAGTTCCGAATCATAGCAGGATAGCTCACGGTTGGTCCATCCCGCCTCATATTGGGCGTCCCGCGGCTGACCAAAGCGCAACAGCCGGTCCTCCGCCTGATAGAACTGGTAAATCCAGTCTTGGGAGAGCTCTTCCCGCTTCACAATCTCTTGATCTTTCACCAGCAGCAGCTGGCTGTAGCTGTTGTTTGCGTCCGCGCCCTCCAGCGCCAGCGCGTAATTCTCCCCCAAAGCGAAGCCCTCATTGAAGGTGGCGTAGGACTGCTCGCCCATCAAATACTCAAACTGCCATTGCGTTGCGCCCCCCCCCGTCGATGCGCAGCGCCTGAGCCGGAGAAGCCTCCGGCACGGACACCGTCAAAGGCGTTTGGCTGCCGGTAAGCAAAAAGGCTCCGTCGTCATAGGCGGCGACATCGGCGGCTGTGCCATGCAGAGGGATTTCCGCCACAAGCGTGGGTTCCGTCAGTTGCGTGCCGTCAATCCTTTCCGCAAATCCTCCAGGCAGCCAGCAGGCTTGCAGCAGCGCCGCGCAGGCCAGCATGGACAATGTTTTTCTTCCCTTCATGGGTCGAACCTCCTTTTCTTTTCCTCCTAACCGGGAAAGCATGCGTCCCGGACAGCCGCTTCCCTGACGCTTGGGGCAATCCCAGGGTCAGGGAAGCCTGCTGTGAAAAATCCCTAGTTTGCAGGGGCTGCTTCCTCCTGGAAACAACCCCGTTGCCTATACCGGCGTCAAGACAAAACCCGTTTACGAGTTGGCCGCTTTGCCGTCCTCCCAGGTATTCTCCGGTGCCACATACGCATCGACCGAGCCGAACAGCCACTAGAAAGTGCGCATAATCTTCGACAGACCAGGATTGCCGGCTGCCTTATGCCGCACGCCAGTCCTCCAGCATGATCGTGTGGATTTCCAGGGACGCCTCCTCCGCGGACTGGTAATGCAGGACGTCACCCGCGGGGGAAACAGTCGCAACCGCATCCGTTTTCAGCGCGCTGTCCAGTATCACGGCCCAGGCGTTTTCCCCGTTTTCCAACTGAACAAAACCGGCCTTGACCTTGCCATCCGCTTCCACAGAAGGGGTTCCCTGCTGCTCCATGGCATCCTTGGCCACCGCGACGGCCTCCTCCTGGGAAATGCAGGTTTCATCCCAGGCAGCGGGGCTTACCGGAAAGTGATCCGACGCCGATGACGCGAACGCCGTCCCGGCAGTCCATAGCGTCAACGCCAACAGAACGCTTGTCATTCGACGAATTTTCATACAGTCTTTCCTTCCTTTCACGGCCGTAAAGCGGCCGTCAGCGTGTCGAAAAAGCGGCTTTCTTCACTTTTTCGAGAAGGCGACTTCGGCCAGCCAGAGGTCGCCCGAAGTTGTAAGAAATTGATTTTGCAAGCAAAATCAGCACCCCCGCAAGGAGCCGTCGGATACGAAGGGAAGTCGGAGGGGCCGCAACCCATCCGACGCCTCCCTAGAGGTTTCTCGGCAGTCTGCGTTTGCTTTGCCTTGCAAAGTTTCCAAGCATGATGCAGATTTTTCTGTATGTAAGCCCCCGCGCGCAGGAAATATCCGCGGCGTACCGCCTCCTGCGTCAGGCGCGGGGTCTGGTGAGCGCCTCCATAGGTCTCCCGCCTTTCGTTTTTCGTATGGCTCTAAGGCTTTCCGTCAGCTTTTCACCTCCCGTGAAAATAAACGGAACAGCTTTGCAATTCCCTCATTTTCTGGAAGCTTAGCCAGTATTTGTTACATTTCCCGTGCGTTTTGCCCAGCTCCCTATGATATAATGCAGTAAAGCATGAAAAGTAAAAGGAGGTCCCCCCCATGCGGAAGCAGCGTTTTTTGATGTCTGCTTTGATTCTTGCTACTATGCTCTGCCTCGGGTGCATCCCGTCCGGGGCGGAAGAAACGCGCTACGGCATCGGTCAACTGCCCAGTGTGACCACCCCCCAATGGCAGCAGACCTATGAGGCGTACGGCCGCACCATCCAGGTGGACGTGGACGTCGGCATCCCGCAGGCGGAAGCCGCGCCAGTCCTTACCGTTCAGGCTGCGCCGCCCCTGGACGAACCCTTGCGCAGCGAGCTGGAAGCATGGTATGCCCAAGCGGAAGAAACAGACAAGGTCAACCACTACGACTTCCATGCAACGGACTACAAAACGGGAATCACCCACGCGCTGCCGCCAACCTGGGGCGAAACCCGCGATAGCGAGTTCGTCGCGGGCGCCATGGGTCTGGAAGAGCGGGATCTGTATGTATTCCAGCTGGACGCCGCCTATGCGCACAACAATGCCCTGACGGTCGCTGAAGCCGTCGGCATCGCCCGGCAGCATGTGGCGGAGCTTTACCCGAACGAAGTATTGCACCTGCGAACCATTTATCTCTCCGACAGGAGCTATTGGAAGAAAAACAATGAGACCATCCGGGACAAAGGCGGCTACTGCCTCTGCTTTTCGCAGGTTTTCCATGGGATTCCCTTCCTTGCGAGCAGCCATGACGCCTTCACGCAGTTCTCTGTGGGGGACGAGAACCATTTGCTCAGCTCCCGCGGTTTGGTGAGATCCACGGTCTATGATGCGGACGCCTGGTCGGTCAACTGCTGCCTCTATCAGGAGACGGGCGTGCTCTACGACGACATTTCCCTGCTGCCCTTTGACGCAGTCAAGGACAAGGTGGAGGCGCTGATCCTTAAGGGATACGTCCGGTGGATTGACGATGTCTCCTTGGGCTATGCGCAGTTTGATTCCGGCCTTCCGGAGGAGCAGATTCTCGTGCCCTGCTGGGTGGTGTGGTGCGAATACCACCCGGGCGGCCCGCGGTCGGAGCGCAGCGACGGCGTGAATAGCAGCGCAAGCCTCCTGTACGACGGCAATAGCGATTATTACCGCCCGCTGATCATAAACGCCCAGACCGGAGAATTGCTGGACCCGGAGAACGAAACGGAGGGCCGCTGCGCCTGCCCGGCCATTCTGCCCTGATCAAACGGAGGAAACGTCCCATGAAGGAAGCCGCAATCAAGAGAGGACTGCTTTGCCTGTTGACGGCGCTTCTGCTGACCCTGCCCGCAGGCGGCCTGTGCCAGGGCGGCAACTATTCCCTGCTGGACCGCAGCGAGGCAGGACAGCTCTATGATGTCTGCCCCATGGACGGCGGGCTGGCGCTGCTGGGCGCGACGGGCGTGTGGCTGTATCAGCCGCAGACAGGGGAGATGACGCCGCTGCTGAAATTCAGCGCCGATCTTCTGGAAAACCCCATTCCCACGGACGAACGCAGGCTTGACCATCTTTTCATGCAGGACGGCTGCTTGTACGTCTATGACAGCCTTACCCCGGCCTTCTACCGGATAGAGGAGCATCAGGCCGTTCCCTGCCTTGCAGACGCCGCGGCGATTTACGCCTATGAGGACCAGGGCGAAACCCAGCGCAAGACCTTTGTCAGCGGCGTGGCTGCGGAGGACGGGCTTTACCTGCTGCTGAACAGCTTTACCTTTGCCGACGGCGAGGTATATGAAATGTACCGGCTCGATGCGGCGACGGACGAGATTACCCCCTTGGGCCGGCAATCGCTCAACGTGCTGTATGCTTCGGCAGGCGGCAAGCTCCTTGCCGGGCAGACGGCCCAGGACGGGCAGGGGCAAACGCTCTGGCTGTATGAACCAACCACCGGCCGGCTCGAACCGCTGAATGAACGGGTATACAGTTCAGCCGCCGTGGGTTTCGTATGGGATGAAGCGGCCGAGCGGCTCTATTACGCGCTTGACGCCGGCAAGGTATATGCGGAGACAGCGGACGGGCAGACGGAAACCGTTGCCTATCTGCCCTATCCGTACCTCTATACCTCCTCGAGGGCGTTCCTGTGGCATGATGCCTACGGCTACTTGCAGGACGGCGCGCTAACCATCCGCAGCCTGGACAGCAAGGCCGATGAACGCACGACGCTCAAAATTCTTGGAAGCGTGCCAAGCAGCATCGTCCAGGAATATATGGCGGAAAACCCGCAGGTCAACATCATTTTTGACGCCCGGGAGAACAGCTTCAACGGCCTGCAGGAGGCGCTTTTGGCCGGTGACAGCAGCGTTGATCTGTTCCTTGTCACCTCAGACGGAATCTATACGGAAGTCGTGGAAAAGGGATATGCAGCCCCCCTGACGTCCTCAAAGGCGCTCATGGAAAACGTGTCGGCGCTCTATCCCTGGGCGCAGGAATTGCTGCTCCAAAACGGGGAGCTGTACGCCGTCCCGGTATCGGTAACCTGCGATTACTGGACGATCAACCGCACCAAATGGCAGGAGCTGGGGCTTGGGGAATATCCGCAAACCTACGAGGATCTTTTCCGAATCGCAGAGGCATGGGATGAGGTTTACGCCGAGGATTACCCGGACTGCTACCTGTTTGCATGCATGGACGAGATGCCCGGCATGATCCGCACGGCTGTGCGTCAGTATCTGCTGGAGCACGAGGACTGGTCCGCGCCGGTGGACTTTGACACGAAGGAATTCCGCGGCGCGCTCCAGAGCATCCTGGATCACCCTGACGTTTTTCTGCTGGACGGCGAGCGGATACCGCTGATAATGAGCTATCCCCAATACCTGGGGACGGGCTACAATGACGAGGATCTGGTGGAATCCTTCCTGCCGCCTGCGTTGACCGCGGATTCGCCCAGGGTGGCCAGCGCCACGCTGGAACTGCTGATGATGAACCCTGCCTCCGAGCATCAGGCGGAAGCGATGAACTTCCTGACCTTTGCCATGGAGCATTTGGATGCCACAACCGCCTATCAGCTCGACGCCACCCGCACCGAACCGCTGCGCCCGGACGGTTATGCCGCCGCCATGCAGCGCCTGACGGAGCAGTGCCAGACCCTGACGGCCATGTTGGAAACCGTGACAGACCCGGCAGAGCGCGACCAGCTCACGGACAAGCTGGAAGCGCTCCAGCGCGAGCAGGAACGGCAGGCGTCCACTTGGCGCTTCTCGCCGGAGGACCTCGAAATCTATCGCGCCATTGCGCAAGCCATTGTCGTCCCGACCCAAACGGTCTACCCGGCCGGAAGCAGCGTCGAAGCGGACACCTTCGATCAGGCCATTGAGCAGTTTGCGGCAGGCTCCATGCCCTTGGAACGTTTTCTCCAGACGCTGAATGACAAGGCCTACATGATGTTTCAGGAAGGGCGGTGAAAGCGCGCGGCCATGGGGCGGTGGGAAATTGACGGACCGCCCGCCCCCTTGTCCGCGGGACTTGGACGGCCAGCCAACCGGAAGGGGCAAGCGCCCCGAAAAGCCTTCGAGCATAAAGAAAATCGCCCTTACGAAATGTTCGCAAGGGCGATCGTCTGGAGCTGATGACCGGATTTGAACCGGTGACCTCATCCTTACCAATGCTATGGTAGGATTGCTATACAGCCCTCTATGCGCATAGAAGCAGGTTAATTCACCATATTCCCCAGAAAAAATGAATTTATCTGCACTGTGGGTCAACGTTAGCCCGCTTATGTCATATATGCCTGATTAGCAGAGGTGTAGCAGCGAACGCTGCACAAGCGCGTGACGATTAGCACAGGATGTACTTTGAGGCAAATGAATAGAGTTTCCGAAGGCGTTCAGAAATGGGCGCCTTTTTAACGCTCCGGAAGCCATTATGCCAGCCGGTATGGCTTGTCGAAAAACGGATCGCACAGGCAGCGTGGAAGGCTTTCAAAATGCCGGAACAGTTCATTTAAACCAAAGAAGAACATTATGTTCAAACAGTTCACGGATTTCCGTTGATTTTGTTCAAACAAACCGATATACTATAAGCAGGGAATGCTTTGGAGGTGCTTGGTATGGTCGAAATGATGACAATCCACGATGCAGTGAAGCAGTGGGGAATTTCCAAGTCCATGCTTGCGCGCCTGTGCCGCGAGGGCAGGATTGCAGGGGTGCAGAAAATCAAGGGCCTATGGATGATTCCTGCTGACGCGCAATATCCTGCGGATGCGCGCGTTAGGTCTCATGGAGCTCAATCCGGAACACCTGCCCGGAAGAAGCTGCCGCTCCCCATCGGCATTTCCGACTACCGCAAGGCGTCTTCCGAGTATTACTACGTCGATAAGACGCTGATGATCCGCGACTTTCTGGACGAAGTGCCCATGGTGTCCCTGTTCACGCGTCCCCGTCGCTTTGGCAAGACGCTGAATATGGACATGCTCCGCACCTTCTTTGAAAAGAGTGATGAGGATACCTCGGTATATTTCACAGGCAAGAAAATCTGGGCATGCGGCAAGGCATATCGGGCGCATCAGGGTAAGTATCCTGTGATTTTCCTCTCCTTCAAGGATGTGAAATGCAAGACATGGGAAGAAACCTACGACCTGATCGCTAAGCTGATCGTCATGGAATACAAGCGTCACGATGAGCTTGCTTCCACCGATAACCCGGATTTCGATTTTTATCAGAGAATTATTCAGCACGAAGCCGAACCAAACGACTTTATGCTGTCTTTGATGATGCTTTCCAAAATGCTGCATGAGCATCATGGCATTGAGCCGATGGTGATCATCGACGAATACGACACGCCCATCCAGCAGGGACACGCCTGCAACTTCTATGACGATGTGATTCTGTTCATCCGCAACCTGTTCTCCGGCGCTTTCAAGGATAACAGGCACCTGAAATACGGCTTTTTGACGGGTATTCTTCGCGTTGCCAAGGAGAGCATTTTCAGCGGCCTGAATAATCTGAAGATCAATTCCATCCTCGACGACAGATACAGCGAGTATTTTGGATTCACGTTGGATGAAGTCCGTGAGATGGCCACCTACTATTCAGCCGGGGATAAGGTGAATGAGCTTTGCGAATGGTACGACGGCTACCGGTTCGGCCACACGGAAATTTTCAATCCGTGGTCGGTGGTCAACTATTTCAGCAATGCGTGCAGACCTGGCTGCTATTGGGTTTCCACCGGCAGCAATGAAGTAATCGGTGAGGTTCTGACCCATGCCGATGAGGAAACCTATAACCGACTTCACGCGCTTTTGGAACGAGAATCCTTCCTGACGTATGTGGATACCAGCGTGATCTACCCCCAAATCCAGAAGAACCCTTCTTCGATTTACAGCTTTCTGTTGGTTGCGGGATATTTGAAAGCGGAAGAAACGGGATATACACCATCCGGCAACCTGATGTGCCGGGTCTCCCTGCCCAACAAGGAAATCGCTTTCGTCTATAACAAAGAGATCTTATCCAGGCTGGAAGTTCTCGTTCCGCAGGCGCTTGCAATTTCCATTCAGGAAGCCATTTGGGCGAACAATGGAAAACAGCTCAAGGCTTTACTCGAAAAGCTCCTGCGTGAATCGGTCAGCTTCCATGATACTGCCAAGGAAATCTTCTATCATGGCCTTGTGCTCGGTCTGTGTGCCATCTTCAGCGATCACTACTGTGTCACCTCCAACCGCGAAGCCGGTGACGGCAGATACGATATTCAGCTGATGCCCAAGGAAGCGAATCGTCCGGGCTTCCTCTTTGAACTGAAGGCGGAAAAGGATTGCTCTGGCTCCAAACTGAAAGAGCTTGCGCAGATTGCTCTTCAGCAGATTGAGGACAACCATTACGACGCTGAAATGCAGAGCAGGGGTGTTCGCACGATCATCAAATACGGCGTAGCCTTCAGCGGCAAGAGTGTAGAAATCGCCAGCTCTGAGGAATCATTCAGCAAGGCAGCAGGCACTATGCAGAGGGAATGATGGACAAGAAAATAGACAATGCCCACGCTGCGGCGGGAAAATGAAGCAGCAGTTTATTGGTTTACAGCACTGCCGATGCGGCATGAGCTGGAAACGCGGCGTTGGCTTTTTTGAGAGGATGCGGGACAGGAAGCGTGTCTCCTCCGATTGAAGAGGTATTACAAACGTCTCCAATAATTGATGCAACTAAAGGTACTTAAGCTTCCCTAATGCAAACGAAACTGCTTATAATAACTGAAGTATGACGAAAATCTGCAAGTATGAAAAGCGTAAGGTTATAAGGAGATAGATATGCCGGTTTGCTATTTTAATTTGAACTATGCTGAAATACACAGGTGTGATTATGTGATCACAGATAACGGGATTGAAATATCTGTCGAATATGACATCATGAATGAAGTGCCCTCGGTCAACGGCATGCGCGTATTTGGCGGTAATACAAAATTCGACGCAAGAGATATTCTGATTGTTGATCATCACTCAAAGCGGAACATTTTGGTGAAACAAGCTTATTATGCGGGACACACCAGAACCTACGGAACTCTTGATGATGGCTCAAACACGAAATTTCTAGGACATTTATATTTTGAACATAACGTTTTAGATCAGCTAACAAGACTTATCTGCAGTGTAAAGGATGAAGAAAACCCGTGGCAGGCGCTTGCCGATGCCATCATTATTCAGGCGGTCAAGGATTATCGAAACCGCGCCCGGATGATGAAACGAATCCGTGGACGCCTCAAAAAGAATAAGGAAATGACTCCATCTGAATTAGATTATCAGGCGCAGCGCTTGCAGAACGCCGCCTGACTGCGGCGGAGGAGCGGGTATCCTTCTGCCGGGCAGCGGCGACAAAAGCCTCGGCAGTGCTGGGCGGTGAATTTGTTTCAAGATCGCGCGACGTTACCGTCCATGAGAACGCTGTTATCCGCCTGATGGAAGCCGAGCAAGAGTATGTCGAAGCGGAACGGCAGTACAGTGACCTGCGCAATCAGGTTTGTTCTCTTCTTCAAAGGCTGGATGATCCCATGAATGCTGATATTTTGAGACTGCGGTATGTGGAGCACAAGCGGATGCCAGCCATTGCGAAGGAGCTTCATCTGAGTCGATCCAGTATCTATAGTCGGCATGAAATAGCATTGTCAGAGCTACAAGGCATACTTCAAACGCAGGCCACTTGAAAAGTTCGGACAACTCTGGACAGTTTTGGACAATTCTGGACAGAACTGGACAAAAAGTTGTGCTATAATGGTATTGTGAAAGATGAGATTGAGAGCATCGTCAGAGCAATCTGGCGGTGTTTTTTCTTACCCTGGTGATTGGAGGAATGATATGAGCGCGTCAGTAATCGGAATTGTCAACCAAAAGGGCGGAACGGGCAAGACGACGACCTGCGTCAATCTTGGCATTGATCTGGCCCGCGAAGGAAAGAAGGTGATGCTGATTGACTGTGACCCGCAGGGAAGCCTGACCATCAGTCTGGGCTATCCGCAGCCGGATACACTGCCGGTGACACTGGCAGATCTCATGGGAAAAGTGCTGAGCGATGCCCCCATTGATCCGGGAGAGAGGGTGCTTCATCACACGGAGGGCGTGGATCTGCTGCCTGCAAACATCGCCCTTGCCGGGATGGAAGTATCCCTCGTCAATGCCATGAGCAGGGAGATCACGCTCAAGCAGGTCATCGCAAACTACAGAAAGGACTATGACTACATTCTGCTGGATTGCAGCCCGTCGTTAGGCATGCTGACCATCAACGCACTGGCTGCTGCCGACCGTATCCTCATCCCTGTGCAGGCGCAGTACCTTTCGGCAAAAGGCGTTGAACAGCTTCTCTCGACTGTTGCCCGCGTGAAACGCAACATCAATCCGAAGCTGCGCATCGACGGCGTTCTGCTGACCATGGTGGACAGCCGGACACACAACAGCCGGGAAATCTCGGCGCTCCTGCGCCATACCTACGGGGCCAAAATCAACGTGTTTCATGTGGAGATTCCGCGTTCGGTCCGTGCCGCGGAGATCAGCGCCGAAGGCAAGAGCATCTTTGAGCACGATCCGGGCGGCAAGGTCGCCAGCGCCTACCACGCGCTGACAAAGGAGGTGTTGCAACTTGAAAAGCAGCGGCAGAAACATCAGCTTGACCTCCTACGATGACCTCTTCTCCACAGAAGAAATCCGGGAAGTCCGTGCACGGGAACAGGTTCAGCAGATCCCGCTGTCCGAGCTGTATCCCTTTAAGGACCATCCCTTTCGCGTGGTGGATGATGACCGCATGATGGAAACCGTGGAAAGCATCAAGGAATATGGCGTGCTCGTACCGGCGATTGCCCGGCCTCTGGAGGAAGGAGGATATGAAATCATAGCCGGACACAGACGAAAACGCGCCTGTGAGCTGGCGGGGCTGGATACGATGCCGGTCATTGTCAGAGATCTGGACGACGATGAAGCGGTCATCATCATGGTGGACAGCAATCTTCAGCGGGAAAACATCCTGCCCAGCGAACGGGCCAAAGCCTATCAGATGAAGCTGGAAGCCATCAGAAGAAAGGCCGGGCGTCCATCACGAGAAAATTGTTCCCAACTTGGGAACAATTTTGAAGGAAAGCGTTCGTTGGAAATTTTAGCAGAAGATGCACCTGACAGCAAAAACCAAATCCACCGTTTTATCCGCTTAAACAGTCTCGATCAACCCTTGAAAGATAAGGTGGATAGCGGCGAGCTGGCCTTTACACCGGCTGTTGAGCTGTCATAAAGCGATTGAAGAAAGCCTAAAGCGCGTGGGTCTGGAAAACGTGGGCAGGAAGCATGTGGGAAAGTTTTCTTTGGGAATGAGACAGCGGCTGGGCATTGCCCAGGCGATAATGGAATCGCCAAAGCTATTGATTTTGGATGAGCCTTTTAATGGACTGGATAGGCAAGGCGTGCAGGATATACGCAATCTCCTCTTATCGATGAAACAAAAAAATGTTAACATAGATTCACATGCTCAAGAACAAGTTGCATAAATCAAAGCACGATCTTACTTCTCTGTTGAATCAGACGTAAGATCGTGCTATTTCATCAACGTATATTAGCTTCCGGCAAGCAAAAGAGGTTTTGTTTAGACGTGGTATCCTTCCTCCCGCCGAATGATAAATACCGCCTTCCGACCTTCCATTTCCCGCTCCAGT
>CAZINY010000046.1:0-22146 GCA_964540735.1 uncultured Oscillospiraceae bacterium | reverse complement strand
CCCGTGGAGCCGGAAAACCCGCTGCGCACGGCGGAAATGACCCTGGAGGATGACTACGGCATGATTGACGGGATCATCAACAACGGCCGACGTGGGGAGGAATTGGAGAAAGCCCAGGCCGAGGTGCGCAGGACCACGCCGGAGAAAAAGCCTTCCATCCGGGAGCGGCTGGAGGACGCGAAACGGGAGTGTGCGGAACGGAAAAGCCCGGACAAGCCTGCCCCGCAGAAGAAACCCCCGGAGCTGGGCGACTTATGAGCAGGAGCAAGAAATGGCGTCTGGAATGGGCGTTCTTCCTGGGCGAGAACGGCAGACGCCAGTACAACAAACTTTGCAAAGGCTGTGTCCATCCCTGCAAGCAGAGTTTCCGGGCAGTGGTGTTGTCCTGTCCGCACTATCTTTCCCTCCGTTCCAAAAAGTGCGGGAATTAGGGTTCAAAATGGGCGAAGAAACAGCCTGTGGCGGCTTTTCCTTGTAGGATCAGTATGATTTCCCATGTGGAGCGGCAGGGCGTTTCTGCATAGGAAAAATGCCGGATTTTCACATTTAGATAAAATGGGAGAGTCACCATCGGATCAGTAGTCCGGTGGTGGCTCTCCCAGCTTTTATTCTTTCAACCAGTCAAATCGCAATTTCAAGCCATAGTCCTCATTGTTTGCACACATGGCAATTCTATTTACTTCTATAGCCGGCGCAAAATCTCTGTTTTGCCCGCTCATGCCTCTTTTTTTAAATTCCCTAATTTGATTTTCAGCTGTATTCAACATAAATTCATATGTGTCATATGTTTCTTGATATGAGGGTAAAGAAAGCATATCGCATTGAATTTTTAGGCAATGCAAATAGTGCTTGAACGAATTTGTTTCATTATAGTTCGTGCTCGAAGGTAGAGCCCCTTTAAAAAGCATATCAGAATACGAGCTTTTAAACTCTCCCTGTGGATAAAATGCATTTAGATATCCACGTTGCATAGCTACGTCTAACAGTGCGGCCTTATATTCACTAAAAGCTGTAGGCAGATAATACCATGTGCTTTTGTGTTTAATATCATCATCTTTGGGCGATTTAAACTTTGACGGGACAAAAGATCTGGTGTTCATATAGGTTCCAGAGGCTAATGCATCCACATTTGCCAATGAATAAATAAGCCCTTGGTGATTTGAGTATCCAACAATAACCGTTTTTTGGGCTAGTTTTAAACATGTGAGTAATTTTAGCAATCCAATCATCCAACTGGGATCAGATACAATATATTCATTATTGGCAGGATGCGGGATAATGTAAAATCCATCAATAGAAGTTGCTTTTAATTGCTCAGCTAAATACTCCATTGCATTGATGTTTCTGATGGTTTCAGGATATAGACAAAGTGTTCCTAGCAATGGCTTATCTGTTTTTTGAGAAAAATAATTTGCGGCGTTCTTCATTAAAGATAACCCATATGAAAATTGATCCTCTCGCATTTCAACGCCAGGGAGTATTATTTTAGAGCTATTAATTTGCAAATTTAGTTTTAGCAGTTCGCGGTTTACCATAGTGTTTCCACTATCTCCAGAGATTGACGAACCCGATTCTGGCCAATAGTCATATGCTTGGAGCTTGGTATGCCCTTCTTTGGGATAAAACAATTGGGGATCAAACAAAACTTCTCCCCCAGCGGACTGAATCTTGCGAGCAAAAGTGGACAATTTGTTCTGCTGAAGATTTACGGGACTGATTATGACAGAGCCCTTTCCCCAGAGCTTTATCAATTCTTGTGCCATGGCTTGCATACCATGACCTAGCTGTAAATATAGTTCCATTTTGTTACTCCTCTAATTCAAGAGTGGATTTAATTGCCATTAAGTAACGCATAGCATCTAACGCAGTATCTGGACGTTGAGACTGGTTTTTAGCCATAAGCATATTGATAAACTGAGAGAACATTCCAGTTTTATCTCCAGGGAGTACAGCTGCCGGAGGCATCAGTGTCATTGTCCTTGTCATAATGTCATAGATTGAATCGTGTGGCTGAACAAAGGGATTTTGCCCTGTGCAGCATTCATATATTGTAACTCCAATTTGGAACAAATCAGTACGAACATCTTGAGCCATTTTCATATTTGCAAATTGCTCATGTGGCGCATACCCTGGAGTAAACGGACCCATGGTCGCCGCCGTTTGAGTGAGAGATGTCCCACCAATTTTTTTTGCCAACCCAAAATCAATAAGATATATTTTACCGTCAGACCCAAGAATAATGTTGTTTGGATTAATATCACGATGAAGGATTTTCTTTTTCTCTAATTCTATTTCGATAGAAATTGTTGCGGCGCGAAATCCAAAACAAAAATGGCGCGAAATCCAAAACAGGAAAGAAAAAATAAATATGCAAAAAGAAACGGGAATTTTTTTTGAAATTCTATTGACTTTTGTACCTTTTTAGGGTACAATAATAACGTCAAGAGGGACAACCCGCAGGCGGGACAAGCCGCCGGGGAATGGAGAAAACCATGGACGTTTATGACTTTGCGTTAGGGATTTTTGAGACCATCCGATTCACGGATGATCTTTGGGAGCACGGCTATTCCGTGGAAGACGCTACAGCTGACCTGGAGCTATTCCGTCAGCAGGATGGCTGGGAGATCCCGGACGATATTACCCCGGAAAATTTTTCGGCCGCGATGAACAAAATCATCGCGGATCTGAAAGGAACGGAGTGATGAAAACGGTGCGACACACAGACCTTTCAGACAAAAACCCCCTGGCACTGCGTCGAGTTGCCGCCGGGCTGACGCAGACCCAGCTTGCCGAGATGGCCGGCGTAAAGCGGAAACAGATCGCGCTGCTGGAGGCGGGGCAAGTGATTCCGCGAAGGACCACAGCGCAAAAAATTGCACAGGCTTTGGGCTGCGAGCCCGAGGACATCGTTGCGTGGTAATATGGTCGGGCCTGGAATTCGTTTTCCAGGCCCGTTTTTTATAGAATTAAATCAACACCCAGCCGTTGTGCTGCCGCTTTAGCGATCGTCATGTGGGCCTCGATCCCTACTGCATCAAAGCCCTCCTCCTCCGCAGCAGCAAGAGTTGTCCCGCTCCCGGCAAACGGGTCAAGGATTCGGCCGCCTGGCGTGCAAATCCTTGCGACTTGCCGCATGACATCCATAGGTTTCTGCGTCTGATGGATGCGATCGCATCCCTGAACATTGGCTGCCCGGAAAACGCCTGGTAAGCAGTCAACACCGCGATCAATCGGCATGCTGCCGTTGGAGCCCCATACGATAAACTCGGCCTGCTGCCGGAATCGTCCGCGCTGTGGCCGCGATGACAACTTATCCCACACAGCAACACCACGCAGAATCCATCCTGCCATCTGTACGGCATCAGTCAATAGCGGCAGATTACGCCAGTCGATAAAAATAGCAAGGGCAGCACCTGGAACGCATTTATTCCGGGATTTAGTCAGGACCTCCCGCATCATGTGCATCCATGCTCGCTGGTCCATGCTGTCCCCCACGAAATCAGGGAATGGGCAGCGTCGTTTCGTCCCAGTGTACTTTTGCGCGCTCCCTTGCTGTTTGTCCGATAACGTAGCCCCCGAAGCATATGGCGGGTCGGTTATCACCGCCTGGAAGACACCTAGATCCCTATCCAAAACATTCAAAGAATTCCCGCAGATCAACTGATTCAATTTTTTCCTCCCTCAATATAAGAACATGCGTTCTCTTTTTCTGTTCAAAAAAACTCCGGAGTATTCCCCGGAGTTTTTTTCCTTTTAATTCGCGCTGTTTCGCTATTTTGTCTCGGCAGATGGGATCATCTGTTTCACCGCAGCTTCCACGGTGGCCAGCACCTCCTGGCTGTCCACGTCGTAGCCGTGGTCGCGGAGGATTTCCGTTACGTAGGCCAGCTTTTCCTGGCCGCGGTTCGCGCCGTACAGCTGTTCCGCCGCAAAGACCAACGTACTGGCCAGCGCAGAAAGGTTCGCCTGCTGTTGCTGGGTGGTGCGGGCCTTGATCCAGGGGATCAGGCGATAGGTGATCAGCGCGGCCAGCAAGGTGATCACGGCCTGCGCCACCGGCGTCAGGTCAATGGCGGCGGATGTTTCCTCCGCCAGGGCAAAGCCGGGCATTGCCAAACAGCCCAGCAGCATCCAGGAAAGCACAAAAAAAGCGGTTGGTTTCCGCATATCGACACCTCCTATGGTTTCCTCTTTTCTTATCCGGGAAAGGTGGGGCGGGGCGCAGGGGCGTTTGTCCCCGGCGGCGGGCGGCGCTTGTGGCGCGGGGTGTGGCGCTTGCGGCGCGGGGGGCGGGGTCGCCGGTTGGCTTTCTGCCCTGGGGGCGCTGCTTCCGGGAAAGGCGCTGCCTTGCGCTTCATCCTCCTTACAGCAGATTGCCCAGGGCGTCGTGGAGCGCTTGCAGGGCGGCGCGCTGCACGGTGATCAGCTCCTCGCCCGGTTCCGTTTTCGCGGCTTCGCCTGTGTCCGGCGCGGCCTGCCCGGCCAGGTCCAGGAAGGTTGTCATCATGTAGCCGGTGCGGCCGCCGTACCGCACCTTGGCCCAGCTTCCGGCGACTTCCGCCACCTGCACCGTCGCGCCTACGGGCACTTCCCAGTACAGGGCGTCGGTTGCGCTGGGGCTGCTGCGCAGCTTCACCGTGCTGCCGCTGGCGGCCGTTACCTTCGCCGTTTGCGCCATGGGTTCCATCGCCTCCGTTTCTTCGTAGTCCACCGTTTTCAGCCGGCCCCGGTAGGACCACTTGCCCAGCTTGGTGTCCCGCGCCATGCCCGGGGTGGTGCAGTGGGTGATCTCCAGCGGGGACACCGATGTCACCACGCCTACATGGTAGTAGTCCCGCTTGTCCGGGTCGGTCTGGTAGCGCTCCGGCAGGGCGTAACCTGTCTGGCCCGGCGTCCGGGCCTTGTACACCAAATCCCCCAGATTCAGTTCCACGGCATCCGTCACCGGGAGCAGTTCCCGCATTTCATACCGCGCCGCGTAGTTGCTGCCGTGGATGCCCGTCCAGCTTCCCCCCGCCCGGCGGATGGCCCCGATGATCAGACCGACGCAGTCGCAGGTCCCGTCGGAGCCGTCCCCGCCTGGGCGATACGCCGGGGCGGTGCGGGCAATGGCTTCCACCTGCTCAAGAAACGCTTTCAGCTCCATCGGCTCCGGCTCCTTTCCCGTACTTCTCCAGCACCGCCAGCACCTCCGGGGTGAGCAGCTTTTTGAGCTGCCCCGGCGGCAAAGCCAGCAGCGCCGCGGCGATCACGTCCAGGTCCTCCGCCTTCTCCTTGCGCTCCGCCAGGGCCCGGTTATAGGCCAGGATGCGCTCCCGCAGTTCAGGCTTCATCTTCCGTCACCTCCGTGGCCCCGGAGAGCAGCAGCGCCAGGGCTTCCTCCAGCTCCTTCACCCGCTCCTCCGCCGAGGGCCGGTTCCTGTCCGCCGCCATTTGCGCCAGCTCTTCCTCCGTGTAGGGGACGTACAGCCAGTAGGTTTCCTCCTCGTCCCAGGCTTCTCGTGCTTCCACCCCAGGCACGTCCACCACCCAGACCACGTCCTTGCCGCCGGTGTCCGGGTACGCCGCCACCGTTTCCCAGTGGCCTTGCTCCGCTACCCCTTCCACCGCTTCGTGGTGGTGGATGCGGGTTTGCTGTTCCAGCCGCCCCGCGGCCGGAGAGTAATTCGTTACCGGGTTGCCTTCCGCGTCGTAGATGTCCATCATCATCCCCCCCCTTACGCCGTCCTGCGCCAGATGTACACCGCGAAATAGGGCGGCCTGTTTTCGTGGGCCGCGCCGTCGCCCAGGGCGCGGGTGCCCCAGTTGCCGTCCCAGTACAGGGGCAGGGTGCCGCTGGCGGCGGGGGTCACATAGCCGTCGGGGGTGTCCCCGGTCCCGCACATGGTTACAAAGCGGTCCGTGCTCCGGTAGGGCGTGACCTGGCTGGCGGGCAGGTGCGCCCCCGTCAGGGCCACCGTGACCGCTCCCCCCACGGCCCCCGCGGCGTAGCTGCTCCCCGCGCCCACCAGGAAACGGTCCTGAATCTGCGTCCACGTGCCCCCGAACAGGGCCGCCGGGGAGGTGGACGCGTAGGAGTGGTACACGGCTCCCACCGGGAAGAACGTGTCCCGTATCCAGTCCCGCACCGCGGCCGTCTTGGCCTGGGCCTGGATGTAGGCCGCCAGGGTGCTGTCCCCCAGGTACAGCGTCCGTCCCGCGGCAATCTCCACCGCGTTGCTTCTTTCACAGGCCTTCCCGAAAGCAATACTGTTTCCCGCCGCGTTCAGATGCATGGCAAAGGCCGCCGAGGGCAGGCTGCCCGTCACCGATACCGTGCCATACTTGTCTGTCAGCGCCAGGCGCAGCACGTACCGGGTCGTCACCGTCAGGGTCATGTTGCCCGCCGCGGTGCCCACCCAGTAGTCCACGCCGCTGGCCATGGCCGCGTTCAGGGCCGTTTCGCTGCCTCCCGCGGGCTTGATAAACGCCTTCACCGTGCAGGTGTTGGCCCCGCCCAGGCTGGTGTAACTCCATACCGCCCGGCACTTGCCCAGGGTGCCCGCGGGCGCGGCTGCTCCCGCGCTGTCCACCCGCCAGCCGGTGAGGCTGCTCACCTGGGGCGGCGTGTACGCCAGCACGGTTAGATTCACGGTCTTTTCCGTATACATGCCCCGGCTGTCCGTCACCCGGAACACAAAGGGCACCGTGCCAGAACCGCCCAGCAGCCCCGTTTGCAGGGTGGCGCTTGTCCCCGAGTACCCGCCCCCGCGGATGTTGTACCCCGTCACCGCGGCCCCGTACTGCGCCGCCGCCCCGGTGATCTTCGCCGTGCAGCCGCTCTTGCTCTGCACATAGACCCCGTCGCCCATGCTGGGATAGGTGGTTCCGCCCACGGTGAGCAGCGGCGCGCAGCTGGCCGTGAAGGTGGGCGCAGCGCTGGCCGGTACCGTCACCGTCAGGGACGCCGCCACCGCGCCCACATACACGCCCGCGGAATAGGTAATCAGCGTCACCCGCGCCGGGCCGGACTGCGCCGTGGGGATCTGATCCAACCATCCCACGGGCACGGTCACCGCCTGGGCCGTCACCCCCGCCGCCACGTCCCAGGTCTGGGCCTTCGTGCCGAATTCCAGCCGCACCTGGTGGGAAAACGCCGGGTCATAGGCCCCGATGCTGGCCGTCACGGTTCCGCCCGCGTCCACGCTGGCGGCCGAGAGCGTCAGGGTCGAGGTGGTGTATGCCCATTCCACCGTGATGGTCACATAGCTGCCGCCTGCAATCTGCGTCCCCACGCCCCCGCCGTACAGGGTAACGTTGGTCAGGCTGGCATAGTCGTACCCGGTGATCAGCGCGCAGGTGCGCTCCCCATTGGTGCCCACCGCCCCAAAGCTGCCCAGGGTAGTACCGTCCGCCGCCTTGACGGTGATGGTGTCCCATCCGGCATTGCGCAGGGTGCAGGTCAGGGTGGCGCTTGCCACCCGATACCCCGCCGCCGGAAAGCTCCCGCTTTTCGACAAATCGTAACTGGTGTACGCGCCATTGGTGACCAGGCTCTGATTGCCCACCACCACCCCGGACGTCAAAACAACGCTTGCCATACTGTCCCCCTTACATCAGCAGCACCAGGCTGCCGTCCTCCATTCTCGAAAAGCAGTAGTTCCCGATGGTCAGGCTCTGGGTGATCTCCGCCGCGGTGATGAACAGCTGGCTGTTGCTCACATAGGCAATCTCCTGCCCGCTTTCCCGGAAAGACAGCTTCTCATTGTCAATCCGCACATCAAAACCGCTGTTGCTTTTGCCAATGGTCACCCCGTCCGCGTCCATGCGGAAGGTCAGCTGATACGCCGCCAGAATCTCCCCGACTTCCGCGTTCTCGCCTTCCACCGCCTCCACCCGGTTGATCACCGCCGTGATTCCCTGGGCCGTCTGCGTCAGCTCCGTGGAAAGCCGCAGCACCGTCTCCTGCTCCGCTTTCCCTTCCAGCGCGGTCTCGATGTCTCCCAGCTGCTCCTGGGCGTCGTAAATCAGCCCCTCCAGCGCCTGCACATTCCCGCCCACAATCAGGCTGATGGATTCATTGGCCGATAAATCCAGGCTGTTCCCAATGGCCTGGATGGAGGTGGCATACAGCGTGGGAATCGTCGCCGAGGCAATCAGCGCTTCCCCGGCGGTGAGCTTCCCCGCCGTCATGCTCTGGGCAAGGATGGTCTGGAAGATGGCCTCATTGCCCTTGATGTTCTGGGCCGTCAGGTCCGCAAAATTGGCGCTGGTGTCCACAATGCCCAGGCCGCTTTCCGTCTCCCCGGCTTCAATCTCGCCCTGGGAGGGCTCCACTTCCTGGGTGTGAATAGTCCCGTCCGCGCCCACCATCACCTGATAATACTTCCCGTCCTGCCCCTTGAGCACCAGCTTGCCCAGCATAGCCGAAAGCAGGTTGGCCGACGTCACCGCCAGGTTGGTGATGTACATGCTCCCCGCCGTGCCCTGCTCCAGCGCCAGGGCCTCGGAAAGCAGGTTTTTCACCTCCGCCAGGTCAAACGCCCCCACCTTGATCTCCGCGTGGAGCAGCTCCGCCACCACCGCGCTCAGGTTTTCGATCTGCGCGGTCTGAATGGTGGCGTCCTGGATGGCCGCTGTGGCGATCTGCGCCACCTTGGCCTGCAGGTCATGGATCTGCGCTGCTTCAATGGTGGCCTCGCCAATGGCCGCTGTCGCAATTCGCGCCATTTCGGCAGTAAGATTCTCAATCCGTACCAGGTTGAGTTTTCCTGCTATTTTCTCCGCCTGTACGTTGCCCTCCGAATCCAGCACATGGGCCAGGCGGTCGTTGGCGGAAGCTCCCGCGGTAATGGACGTCAGTAATTTTACATCGGTATTTCCCAGCTTCAGAGACTTGTTCCGTCCTGACAGGCAGTCCGTCTCCAGCTCGGAGCATCGAAGGATCACGTCCCGATCCACCGCTGCGGAATGCAGCACCGCGGTATCCCCCAGGGCAAAGTTCTCCAGGCGTTTGTAGGCCGCATATTGTACGGTGCCCCGCATCTGCGCCAGGCGGATGTCGTAGGTGATCTCCGGGACTTCCAGCGCCGCAAGACGCTCTCGGCCCAAACGCAGCAGCTCCTGGGGATCGTCCACGTCGTCGAAGTCCGCGTACCCCTCCCGCGCATAGGCATACTGTGCGCTCAGCTCACTGTCAATCCAATCCTTGCCGTCGTTGATTTCCTCAAAGTTGGCGTTCTCATAGCCCCGCACATGCAGCCGCGTCACCACCGGCTCGTAGTCTTCGGTGACGGTGATGCCCGCAATGTTCCGCCCATCCCGGATAGGGTAGCGCCGGTCCTGCCCCAGGGCAGAACGCAGGTGTACCGTGAAGTTGTCAAATTCCAGCTCCCCGCCCCACTTCTCCAGAAGCTGCTCCTTGATGCAGCTCATGACGTCCTTTTGCAGGATGTCCAGGTAATCCAGCGTATCCCCGCCCACGGTCACATCGCCGGGGGAAAAGCCCGTCCCCGCCAGCAACTGCTCCAGTGCCGTTGCCGCGTCGATACCGTCAGGATAGCGGTCATCCTCCGAGGTTTCGATATTCACAATGTACTTGTGCGCCAGGTCATAGCACAGGTGCGGGGCTTCCACCTCCAGGGTGCGCCCCTGACGGCTAATGCTGGGCTTCAAGCGGCTGATGCGGTACAGCTGCGCGCCGCCCTCGTCCTCATAGCATAGGAGCCGTTCGGGCTGCAACAGCGCCGCCCCCGGCGCGTCCAGGGGATAGGAGAGAGTCAGCGACCAGTCCCCGTTGATCACTTGATGCCGCGTGCAGCTCAGGGTGTGGGGAAGCGCCCCCAGGCCGTTGGTGGCCAGGGCCGTGGACAGGCTGGCCGCGGTCAGGTCCTTTTCGTAAATACGCAGCATGATGCTCCCTCCTTATCTCCCCGCGGCCCGCATCCGCGCCTCCAGCTTTTCCACAATAAGGTCGATGTCGCTCTCGTCCCGTACCACGCACCCCCGCATGTCAATGTTGTAGTTTCTGCCTTCCCTTTCCACCACCACGGGAGCGGCGCTTTGGGTCCCCGCGGAGGCCAGGGCCGCAGCCATCTGCGCTGCGGTAACTGTAGCCTCCGTGCCGCCCGCCAGGGCGCTGCGGTCCAGGCTGTTCAGCACGTTTTGCAGGGTCTGGGCCGTAATTGTGTCCAATTCACCCAGGCCCGCCGTGCCAAAGGCCAGGCTGCCAAAGGCAGTGTTGCCCGTCAGATCACCCAGGCTGATAAGGCCGGACTGCACCGCCTCCCGCAGGGCATCGTAGCCCGCAAGGGTCTCCTGCAGCGCCGCTTCCTGGGCTTCCAGGGCGTGGTCCCGTTCCATGCGGTCAATCTGCTCCTGAAGCTCGCGCTTTTCCCGGGCGCTCTTGCTCTGGCGCTGCTGCTTTTTCAGCTCCGCCAGCTCCTGTTGGTAGTCCTCCTCGTCATAGGCCGCCCGTTGATCGTCCAATTGCTGCTGAAGCAGGTCCGCCTGATTGTCCAGCCAGTCCAGGGCCATTTCCTTTTGCAGGCTGTACTGCTCCTTGATGGCGGCGACCTCCGCGTCCCGCTGGGTTTTGAGGGCTTCCAGACGCTTTTGATGGTAGTCGTTCAACGCCTCCAGCTGCTCCTGCTGCCCTTCCAGCTGCGCTTTGCGGGCTTCATAGTCCGCGTTTTCCTGGTCGATGAGGTCGTCATAGCGGTCCTTGGTCGCCTGGGATTGGGTGGTTCCCGCGTCATCCTGGTACCATACGGCGTGCTGGCCGGCAAAGGCCATCATGGCCTCGGTCTGCTCCGCCAGCTGCGCCATGCGCAGGTCATATTCTCGCTGATCCGCCGCCAGGGCTGCCGCGCCCGTGTCCCGAATACCTTGCAGCACGGCGGCCTGCCTGGCGGCTTCCGCCTCCGCCGCCGCCCGTTGCGCCGCCCGCCGGGCCGCATCCGCCGCGGCCTTCGTGCTGTCCTCCGCCGCTTTTTTGACCTTGGGCAGGCTGGAAATGGTGCCGATGATGTACCCGTTGGCCCCATCATAGGCTACTGCCTGGAATTTTTTGCTGGGGCTGTGGCTGTCCTGACCCGCCCGCGCGCCCTCCACAGCGGCGGCGGTGAGGCCGTATCCGGCATCATAGGCCGCCCGAGCGTCCATCTCTCCGGTATATCCCTGGGTGGCATAGCGGCCCAGCTTGCCGAATTCCCGACTGGGGCTGTGGCTGTCCTGAGCCTGCCGGGCAGCGTTCAGGGCCGCCTGCACCAGCTGCCGGGCCGCGGCCGCTGCTGCGCCCTGCCCAGCTGCCAGCGCCCCCGCAAAACCCGCCGCCGCATTGGAACCCTCCGCCGTAAAACTGGGTGCTGCCGCAGAGACCGCATCCAGGCCCGGCTGCATCATGGTTTGCGCCGCTGCGCCCGTGTCCGTCGTACCCAGGGCAGCTGTCATGAGTTCGCCAAGGTTCACTCCATCCAGGCCATTTTCCCACTCTCCAGCCAGCTGCGCCACAAAACCACTGATTGTCGCAGCAGCCGTTCGAGAGTCCATGGTCAGCATTTCCATAAGGTTCATCTGATCCAGCGCACTTTGCAGCTCTGTGGGAAATGCGTCTCCCATTTGTGCCGCCAGTTGCTGAAGGGTTTCGTAGGTTGGCGCGAGATTGCCATATAGCTCCTGCATCTGCCTGATTCCGTCAGCGCCCAGCATTTCGTCCCAGTTCGCATCTGTGAAGAAATAACGCAGGCTGTCCTGAAAATGCCATACAAAAGAATCAGTCCAGCCTTCACTTCCTCGCAAATCGCCTGTTGCATCTGCTGCGCTTGCCGCACGGTTGAATGCGTCTGCAAAGATTTGCGGCAGCATCTCGCCTGCCTGCTGTATTTCTGGCGCATAGGCTTCAAACCATCGATTTCCAAAAGAGGTCATGTATCCGGACATAGCGTCCGCCGTGCTTTGGTTCATCCGTTCCGCCAGCTGCGCGTCGATCTGCGCGTAGGTGTCCGCAAGCCACTGCTGATCGTAGCGGTCATCTGGATTCTGCGCAGCCGTTTCCGCTGCCCACCGCTTGCTTTCATCCGCCAGGGCCTGCCACTGGGCATTGGTTTCTGCCAGCTGCTGATTGTAGCGCTCCTGCAGCGCTTCCATGGATTCCAGGCTCAGCTCCGCTCCGTACGCTTCGGCGTTGATGCCCATCAGTCCGGCGGTGGCGTCTGTGCCGATCTGCGTCTCCATCAGGTCCAGCATCCGCTTTTCGGCAGCCTGAATAGCCTGGCTTTCCTCGGCGTCAATGAAGCCGTCTGCCATGGCCTGGTCAATCAGCTGATACAGTTTCGACCCTAGCTGTGACGCCTCGCGCTCCAGCGCGCCAAAGTAAGCGTTGAAATCCGCAATCAGCTGCGTGCCTTCCGGGTCATCCGCGCCAAAGAGGGCCTGCACCGAAAGGTTTGCCTGGACGCTTTGCGCCTCAATGGCTTCTACCGCTTGATCCCGCAATGCCAGCGCAGACCGGCGCAGTTCAACTCGGTCCACTTCAAAGCCCATCTCTGCCTTGACCAACAGCGTGTCCAGGCTCCCGGCGGCGTCCCGCATGCCAGTGATGGCGTCCTGCACCTGTGCGGCGGCATCGTCCACCAGCTGAAACCGCGCCGTTTCCTGCCCGTCAAACAGGCGGGAAACAGCTTCTTCCACTTCTTCCGCGGATAGAGTCACCTGACCGAACCGCTCCTCCAGCGCCGCCCGGTCGGCTTCCAGCCGCATTTGCCGGAAGGCCACCACCCCCGCCGTGCCCAGCAGTCCCAGCGCCGCCACCAGGCCCACCGGATTGGTCAGCACCTTGATTGCGGTGCCCAGCATTGTGGTCACCGGACCAAGGGCGGCCAAGGCTCCCGCCGAGGTTACTATGGTACCCTGTATGCTGCTGTCCAGCCCGCTGAATGCTTGCGCGGCTCCGCTTACCATCTCCGCCGCCTGCCCAATCCAGGGCAGCATCACGTTGCCCACGTCCGTCGCCGCGTTTTGAATGCTGTTTTTGGCCAGCTGCAGCTGGCTTTCCGTGGTTTCATAGCGCTTGGACGCTTCGTCTTGCAACGCGGTATTTTCATTCCAAGCATTGTTTGCCAGAGCGACATTTTCGGCCAGCTGTCCCTGTGCCCCGGACAAGCGCAGCAGCGTGTCCACCACGGTCAGATCATTCAGGCCCAAATCAGCCAGCATGCCTGTGGCGTCTCCGCCGGAGGCGTTTACCCGGCTCACTCCTGCCAGCAGCTGATCCAGCGCCGCCAGTGGATCACCCCGCCACGTATTGGCAAAGGCCTGGGCGCTGACGCCCGCGGCCTGTGCAAACCTCGTCAGCTCATCTCCACCGGACAGCACCGCGGCGTTGATAGCCTGCAATGTCCGGCTCATGGCAGAGCCGCCCGCTTCCGCGTTGATGCCCAGGGACGCCATGGTGGCCGACAGCCCCATGACCTGCGCGTTGTTAAGCCCCAGCAGATTTCCCGTGCCAGCCAGCCGCTGGGCCATTTCCGTAATGTCGCGCTCCGTGGTGGCACAGCTGTTGCCCAATCCCACAATCACGCTGCCCAGGCGGTCGATGTCGCTCAGGGGCATCTGCATAATGTTGGCATACTGGGCCAGCATGGTGGCCGCTTCCTCGCCCGAGAGATTGGTGGCCACGCCCAGGTTGGCAATTGTCTCCGTAAAGGCTGTCAGGTCGCTTTTTCCAACGCCCAGCTGTCCGGCAATCTCCATGATGCCAGCCAGGGACGCCGCGCTTTGCGGGATTTCTTCGGACATTTGCCGCAGGCTTTGCGAAAGCTGTGCATATTCTGCTTCCGTGGCGTCCACCGTTTTGCGGACGCCTGCAAAGGCGCTTTCGTAGTCGATGGCTGCTTTCGCTGCAAAGGTGCCTGCCGCTGCCAGCGGCGCGGAAATGGCCATGGTCATGCGCGCGCCCACGTTCATGAGACCACTTGAAAAGTCATTGATGCGCTGCTGCACGGCCAGGTTGCTGTCACCGATGGCGGAGAGTTGATGTGCAAAAAGCTGCGCTTCCTGCTCTGCCGTCGCCATGGCCTTTTGATAATTGCTGGCGTCCAGTTCCAGATACGATACGATTTTTCCGCCGTCAATGGCCATGGCTTTACCCCCTTTCGATGATCAGCACCCGCACCGTGACCTGCAGTCCCTGGCCGCCCACCTGCAGGCTTGCCGCTCCCGGACGCAGCTCAGGCAAATCCCCGGTGGTCACGCCCATCATGTTGACTTCCACGCCATCCTCCGTGAGCTGCCATACCTGCGCGTTTTCGCAGTCGATGAAAAGCGTTGTCGCGGTATCGGCCTTTTCCAGCACAGAAAAAGACGCCCCCAGTTGGAGCGTCGTCCAGGTGCCTGTAACTGCCAGATACGTTTCCGCGCATTCGCATCCGCCCACCCCGCCAGGAATGGTAAGGAAGCCGGGCGCGCTGAAGCTGCCGCTGGCCGTAGCCGTCTGCGCGGTAAGCTGCTGGGGAATGGGCGTGTCCGCTTCGGGCGTCCATCCGGCCTGGCCGCTACGCAATCGAAGCGGCAGGGGAGGATTGCAGCGGAATACCGCCCTGGCCCGCAGCCAGGCGTCCGTCTGCTCTTTTATGGACACTTCCGTCACCGCGCCGCGAAAGAAATAGCCCTGCATGGCGTCCAGCTCCAGGCGCGTGGCGTCATAGAGCCAGGGCAGCGCCTGCGTCTGCCAGAGTTCCAGCATGGCCTGCATGCTTTCGCCCACCAGCGCCAGGGTGATTTCCAGGTCCACGGGTTCCCGCTGCCAGTCCCGCTGGGTAAGCGCTGTCAGCCGTCCGGCGATTACCGTTTCCTCCCGGCTTCTGGGAGACAGCAGTGGCGGCGTGTAGGCCAGCACAGCCAGCCCCGGAATGGTTGTGGACTTTACCCCGTCCAGGGCGATCCATTCATGCATGACCCGCGGCCTCCTTTCTCTTTACCTTTGCGCCGCCGTGCTTTTCCACGATTTGCAAATGCTGCGCGGTATTGAATACCGCTTTGTTTACGCGCCCTTTCCCAGGCGCGTCCCCATAGGTTGGCTCCTCCTTCTGGGACAGCAGCCAGGCGGCCGCCTCGTCCACGCAGTAGGCCACATAGGGATCAGGAATGCCCAGCAATGCGCTGGGCCGCTGCCTGTACAGCCGCGCCATCCGCGCCGTGACCAGGAACTGCGGGCTCTTGACGAAAGGGCCGCAGGGCCTCCACGCCGCGCCGGGCATACAGATAAATGGCCGCAAGCTGTTCGTCCGTCAAGGGGACGCCCGCTTCCTCCAGCTGTGTAAGCGTTGGCTCCGCCAGCGCTTCTCCGGCGATCAGGTACATGGTTTCCGCCGCCAGCTTCAGGTCTGGGGTCTTGACGGTGCCGTACTGGTACAGCTCCGTCACCGCCGATAGCAATTCATTGGGGATTTTTCCGCTCCGGGCCAGTCCCAGCAGGGACAGCCGCTTCAGCTTGGGCTTCCAGGGCTTGCCGTCGCCGAACCCCGGCAGCTCCACTTCCTGCACTTCCGTCCGCATCCGTGCGTCGGAGAGCGCGTCATAATTCGCGCCGTTCTGCTCGCTCATTGTGCAATTTCCTTTCACTTTCTAAAGAATTTGGGAGGACGCGGACCGCCGCAGTCCTCCCGGGTTGCCGGTTGCTTACGGCGATTCCGTTACTACCGGCAGCGCGTCCACCACTTCCATGGTCATGGGGGATTCGCCCACCGCGGGCATGGATTCGATGGTATACTTGGGCGCGAAAAATTCGCCTTCCTTGATGTCCCATTCCACCACGCTCTTGCCCCGGCAGCCGGTGAAGGTGAGTTTCTGGTAGTTGACAATGTTGTTTCCGGTGTCCTTGTTGGCGCAGTACAGCTCCAGGGCAAAAACGGTGCGCACGACCTCCTCGCCGGTCACCGGCCCGGCGTAGGATTCAAACGCGCCTTCCTCCGAATTGGTCACCACGCCGCCGTCGATCAGGGCCACCACCTCGGGATAGACCAGCAGATCGCTCAGGCTGATTTCATAGCCAGTAATCAGGTCTTCGGTCTTGTGGCGCGCCAGCAGGCGGTTGCCCTTGCGCAGGGGCTTGTTCTCGCCGCTGTCCACCGTACCCTTGATGCTGGCCTCACTGGCCGTCTTGATCAGGTAATATTTGTTGGCGGTCTTGATGCACGCCGCCTCAATGCCCACAATGGCCATGCCGCTTTTCAATGCTTCCAGCGTAGGATCAGGCATAGGCATTCTGCTACCTCCTTAATACAATCTTTCTGTGCTCACATACGCCAGGGACATCGCCCTGGCCTGATAGGTCTGTTCCACACCTGTCCCCCCGGAGGAGGACAGGTGAAGGCCCGGCAAGGCTTGCATGGCTTGCCGCACGCGCCGCTCGAGAGTTGCCAGGCCGTCCACGTCCGTGTAAGGCGTCAGGCATGCCACCTCGTAGGTGTGCCTGCCATACATCCCCTTGGTGCCGGGCGTAACCTCTACGCCGCTATCATAGACCACCACATAGGGGGCCTTGCATGTCCCGATTTTTTCCGCAAAATCGTACACGGTCAGACCGGCTGCGCGCAGCTTTTCCTTGATTGCCTCCAGCATGGCGCTCAGCCTCCTTTGCTTATGACCCTTGCCCAGCCCTGGATGATTTCCGGGGCCATTTTCGTCACCGTGGGGTACAGGATAGCCAACCGCCCTTTGTGCCGGAATTTCACGTTTTCCAGGTACGCGCCATACCGCGTGCCATGCGCCAGCTCCACCCGTACCCGTCCCGGCGCGATCTCCGACGCGCCGCCGTTCAGCGCGTTCTTTGCCATATGGGTGCGGTCTGTCCAGGGGCGCGTCAGCTTGGCGGTACGCACCATTTTGTTTGCCGCGGTTTTGCCGTAGGTCAGGCAGGCGTACAGCGTCTTTTCCTGCACCGTGGTCAGGCGGCGCAGATGGTTCAGGGTTTCCACGCGAATGCTCATGCTTTCTCGCCTCCCAAACCCAGGCAGAAAATGCCCAGGTTTTCCTCCACGGACAGGATCGCCACGCCCTCCACCAGGTCCCCGGTCTCCGGAGCTGTCCCCTCCAGCAGCACCGCGATGATACGCGGCAGGCTGTTATGGCTGGTGATGACCCCGGGCATGTCCAGTCCTAGGGTAAGCGTGGTGGCGTGCTGCTGGTACCGCAAGCCGTACAGCTTGCACACCGCCGTCGTTGCTCCCGTGGGAAAGCCGTTGGGGTCGCGTTCCTCCCGGTACACCTCCATGACACGCCCGCCAAGCTGCTGCATGGCGCGCAGAAGCTGCCTGCGCCCGTGCCCGCGTTGATAGCAGGTCATGGCGCACCGCCGCCTTTCCCAGGCGGCGGCTCCGGGGGAAAAGCATCCGCCCGGGCCGCATTGCGCGTCCTGCATCCTCGTACCGACGCCGCCATACGCAGGTAGCGCGCCGACTGATCCGGCAGCGACAGGCCGCCTGGAAGGGTGATGCCGGTGTTTTCCGCCTTGCGGATCAGCACCTCATAGGCCGCTGCCCGGGCGTCTCCGCCGTGCAGCTCCAGCAGCTGCTCCAATTGCTCATCGGTGTACATGCGCGGCAGCGGGCACGCTTCTGTCCCGCCATGCTCCTCCGCCATCAGCTTCAACCGCTCCAGCTCTGTCATGGGGGCTCCTTTCTTTATCCGGCGGCAGCCTCGGACACGCAAGCAAAAAGCCCCTTCGCCTTGTTCGCGGGGACGATCATCTGGAAATACCGCCGGTAATCCACGTGCCATGCATTGGCTGCCTGGTACTGGTCGGGCGTGAAGGTCCGTACCTTGTCCTGCTTGCACACAGCGATGGGCGCATTCTCCGGCACAATCAGCCAATGGATGTCCTTGGCCGTCGCCGTGGGCGCGAAGCCGCCCGCTCTCTTGTCCGTGTCGCCCGAATCCGCCGCGCCTTTGTAGAAGGTGTACGCCGTCTTCATCAGCGCGCTCCGCGTAGGAATCAGGATGTTTCCGTCCAATCCTTTCACGGTCGTCTTCAGATCGCCGTCGCCGATTTCCATCAGGCTGACCGTGCGCATGTACTCGGTGCTTTTTTCCAGCATGGCTTTGGCCGCGTAGGTCAGATGGATACGCAGCCTCACACCGCCGCCTACAATCTCCTGTACCGCGGCAATGTGATCCTTGAGTTTGCCGTACACCGTGCTGGCGGCGGGAGCATACGCTTCTTGATTGCCGGAAGGCACTTCGTCGTACAAAGCGGAAAGATTGTAAGCGTCCACCTCGGGGACCACCTGCGTGCGCTGGAATTCGCCCATGACTGCGGCGGCCGTGGCCACGAAGTTGCTTTCGTCCACGTCCATGGCGTCCAGGTTGAATCCGCGGCCGCGGTCCCGGCTCATGGTCACCGTGGTATAGTCCAGCGTCACGCTTCCTTGGGCGTAGCCCGCCTCGCGGTCATAGTCCGCCAGACCGTCCATGACCAGATTGGGAATCTTGATCTCGTTGCCGCCGGAATACTTGGCAAGCCTTGCGTTCTGCTGCATCCAGCCCGTCACGCTGGCAGGCGCGAAGGCTTTGTCCAGCTCCTGCTGGAAAATCGTTGCGTATTCGATACTGTTCGGCATGATGCTTCCTCCTTCTTTTTACAGGTACTTGGCAAAGGTTGCCCGCGTGTCGTCTTCGGCAGCCGTCCCTTCCCGGACGCGCTTATGGTCGCCCAGGCTGCCCGCTGCGGGCCTGGTCCCCAGCTCGGGCACGGCCTTGAGCACGGCTGCCACCTGTGCCTGGGCCATCTTGCCCATGTCCGCGTCCTTGGCCGTCAGCGCCGCTGCGTCGCATAGCCGCACCACATAGGGCAGCTTTTCCGCGCTGACGCCCGCCAGGGCCGCGGCGGCCCGAAGCTCCGCCTCCGCCGCGCGCTGCGTCACTCGCGCCAGGGCAGCGTCATGCTGCTGGGGATCTTCGGCTTCTTTCCCGGTGTGCTCCTGGTCGTCTTTCTTGCCGGAGCCGCCTTCCTCCGTTTTTTCCGCCGCAGCTTCCATGGCAGGCGGCTGCTCCTGGGCAGCAGCGTCCTGGCCGTCGGGCCGGGATACCGGTTCATGCTCCTGAGCCGTCTCTTCGGGCTGGATGGTCGCTTCGTTTTCAAGGTTTTCATTCATGTTGACTGCTCCTTTCCCTGAAAATGGGTATATAAAAAAGAGCCTTGCGGCCCTTTTTTATTCAGTGGGCGCGATTCCGGCAAACGCTGAACCGCAGTATTCCCTTGGCCGGGCTATGCGCCTGAACGGCGAATCTCCATCCACCGGACTGCGTGGTCACCTTACGCATCCAACCGAGCTTGCCGTCAAATAGCCCCAGACGCTTGAGCACGCCATTGCGCCAGGCTTCGTTCCTTTCACACAAGGCGTCGATGGCCGTGGCAAAAACCGTCAAGCCGTCGCATGCCCCCGCATCATCCATCGGGCATAACACCTGCACCATACCAGGCGCTTCACGCCGGTCTGCCAGCAGTCCCACGTGCTGCATTTCACTCAGGCTGCGCGTCAATGCAAATACAACCGCCTGTGGCCCTTCCTGCGCAGGCTTTTCCTGGATGCTGATGCCATGCCCGATTTCCGATGATCTCGCATTGAACTTTTTCGCAAAACTCATACGCCCATGCCTCCCTGCCCATAGCTTGCTTCCTCCAGCTGCTCCCGCTCCAGCGCCATCTGCTTGATCTCTTCCGCGGCGTCCGTGTTCGGCTGCCACTTGTCCAGGTAACCCTTGCGGCTGCGCACCAGCTGTGCCACTTCCTGGAGATCCAGCTTCCGCTCCTCGTCCTCGTCTTCCGTCAGCGGATACAGATGCTCAATTTCCACCGTGTAGCGGCAGTCCGTCCAGTCGCCCAGGCCGTGCACCTTCTCCTGCCGGACAATCTCCCGCACCAGCCACACCAGCGCCGGGTCCCATTCCGCCCAGCGCTCCTCGCACCGGCATTGCAGATCCCAGTACATGGCCCGCATGGCCTTGCCGCTCACGCCCACCGCCTTGAGGTATTCGGCGGTTACCCGCGGACAGCTCATGAGCGTATACATGTCATCCAGCAGCAGATCGATGCTATTCTGAAATCGCCCATCATAGCTGAAGTGTGTTTCCAGCTTGGATACCTGGGCCTGCTTTCCCTGCTGGCTGGGGTCGGTCTGCAGGTCGATCATGGCCCCGGGGGAGATTTTCACCGATCCCAGGCAGTTCTCCGTGGCGTCGGTAAAAACCGTTTGCGGGAACATATTGAATCTCAAAGCGTCCTGATCGTCGGAAACCATGCGGTTGTAATCGTCCTGCATGGGCTTCAGCCGCGCCACGTCGCTGTCGCCCAGCACGTCGCTGGTCATGCCCTCGTTGAGAATGACATAGGCGGGCGGCGCGTCCAGCTGCGTATCCGCGTCCCGGAAGTTTTCCTCCACCGTGATGCCATAGCCGTTGTACACGCCCTCGGTGAGCAGGCACCGCCCGTCCTCCATGCGCCAGCTCTGCACCCAAATGCGCTGGGCCTCCGGTTCCTTTTTGTCGTTCATCCCATAGGCAAAGATGATCCGCTCCAGCTTTTCCACATCATCCACCGATACGTCGTGGAAAAATTCCACCGAGGGCCGGAAGCGTATCACCAGCCGGTCCTGATAGATGCCCACCTTCAATGCTACGCGCTTGCCCACAAAGCAATCGCGCCCCGCCTGCAAAAGCCGCCGCTGCCAGCCGTTTTGCTGGAGGGTTTCCCGGATATGCTGCTCCAGTTCCGCCACCCGCTTGGCGTTGGCTTGATCGTCGCCCACGGGCTTCAGGGTGATCTCCGGCGCGCGGCTGAACATAAAACCGCTCACCTTGTCGATCAGCCGCTTGGTATGGTTGACGATGGTCTTGTTGGGCCGGTAATCCAGTCCCGCGGGCGTCGCCCATTCCTGACCTGTGCCATCGTAGTAGGCATATAGCCGGATATTCTCCTGCGCGTCCATCCACAGCCGGCTGCCGTACTCCTGCCCCAGCTCCTGACAAACGCGGGTTTGTAGCCAGTTGATCATGCTTGTCGCGCTCCCTTTCCACTAAAAAAGCGGCGGCGCATGGCCGCGCCCCGCTGCAATACCTCCGCCAGGCCCGTGGTGGCGTCCGGCGCGTCGTCGTGGGCGTTCCGCCCCTTGCGCTGGAAGTTCCGCATGGCGTTATAATATCCCGGCCACCTGGTAGCCCACTCCTTGGGCATGTGGATGTGACGCTGGATATATGCGCTTTCGGTGAGAATCCGCGCCATCTTGTTCTGCCGTTGATTGACCCAGATCACCGTGGTTCTGCGCCATCGGTATCGCTCCCACAGGATGCGCTCCACATTCCGGGCAAATCCCCGGCCGCCGTTGTTGCTTTCGATGTAGCACTCCGCCGCCCGGGTGTCGTAGAGCAGCTTCGCCACAGCCAGCTCGGTGGTTTCCATGGCCTCGTCGCTGTACACCACGTCCACCACATACCCCTCGCCCTCCAGCCGCGCCGCGGCCACGGCGCACAGATAGTCCGCGCCCGTGTCCGCCGTGTCCACATAAGCCACCACTGGCGCGGGGCCTTCCGGCAGAGCTTCGTACAGGCTGAACCCTTCGTACAGCCGTCCCTGGGCGTCGATGGGCATGTTCTGGTAATTGGCTTCAAATATGTCCGGGCTGGTCAGGCGCTTCTTTTCCTTCCAGCTGTCAAAGGACAGCAGGGAAGGGCAAAGCATGGTTCCCGCGCTTTCGTCCAGACACGCCTTGTGATTCAGCACGTACCACTGCCCCGGCTCCGCGTCCAGCACCCGGCCCACCAGATCCCGAGTGTTCCATCGGGTCATGATGATCACCACGCACCCGCCTTCCTCCACCCGGGAGAGCAGGGTATTGGTGTAATACTCCCATTGCTCCGCAAGGATGTTGTCGTTGTTGGCTTCCAGGTGGTTCTTGATGGGGTCGTCGATAATCAGCTTCCGGCACCCCACGCCGGTAATGGTGCCGCCCATGCCCGCACCTAGGAATGAAAAATAGCTGCCCTCCAGGCTCCACAGCTGCGCCGCCGCGTCCCCGTACTTGATGCGCACACCGGGGAAAATATCGGAAAAGACGGTGTAGTTCGGGTCGATCTTCGTGGCGTCGATGCCGTCCCGCACGCCCTTGGAGAAAC
>CAZINY010000045.1:21950-22942 GCA_964540735.1 uncultured Oscillospiraceae bacterium | reverse complement strand
CGCCGCCAGGGCCGAGGAGCCCAGGAAGCGCCCCACAATGGCCGTATCCACAAAGTTGTACATCTGCTGGAACAAAAAGCCGAAAAGCAGCGGCACGGCGAAGCCGAACACCAGCTTCATGGGCGAACCTACGGTTAAATCTTTCATGGCGGACTTAGCCATGGGGACTCCTCCTTTCACGGATACGCGAGAAGTTATAGCATGGGTTCCCACGGAAATCAAGGGGGTTTCCACAAAAAAACCAGAAAAATTTTTCCTTCTGCACGGCTGCGCAAGCGCATGAAAAACAGCGCCTTCTTATCAAGGCGCATGGCCGTTTTGGACGCGCGCTGAAGGGCGGAAAGGCTTTTTTCGCACGCTTTTCCCGGCGCATATCTTCCTATGAAAAAAATTTGCTTGCTATTTGCGCGGAACAGACTTATAATAGCAGCGGTTGGTTCCTTCGGGTCTGTGGTTGCAAGCCGATGCCAGTCGCAGGCGAAGCGGTCCACGTAATCTGCCCAAAGCGGCAGGGAGCATGGTGCGGTCTAGATGTAAGTCCGTCCGGGGTTCGCCCCGAGAGGAGTGCGTGAGGGCGCGTGAAGCGCAGAGCAACCTCCCAGACGGCGTGTGTGGGGTCAAAGACCAGGTCAGCCGGGGAAGCCGCCGATCCATTTCATTTTCAGGGGGTCAATTTTCCATGTACGAAGACAAGACGCTGGTATGCAAGGATTGTGGTGCCGAATTCGTTTTCACTGCCGGTGAGCAGGAATTCTATGCCGAGAAGGGCTTCCAGAACGAGCCCACCCGCTGCAAGGCCTGCCGCCAGGCCCGCAAGGCCAGCCGTCCCGCTGCCGGCGCTCCCCGCGAGATGCACGATGCCATCTGCGCGAACTGCGGTAAGCCCACCCAGGTGCCCTTCGAGCCCAAGGGTGATCGTCCCGTTTACTGCAGCGAATGCTTTGCCGCCATGCGCCGCTAAGCAGTCACTACGAACCTGACGACCAAAGCGC
>CAZINY010000045.1:0-21846 GCA_964540735.1 uncultured Oscillospiraceae bacterium | reverse complement strand
AAGGAGCCTGCCCTGCGCGCCCTGCGGGACGAATACGTCAAGCGCCTGGGCCGCTTCTGCCGCCTGGAGGAAGTCGAGCTTCCCGACCTGCCCGAGCCCGCCGCGCCTTCCCCCACCCTGGAAAAGCAGGTGATGCTCCGGGAGGGGGAAAGCATCCTGCAGCGCATCCGCCCGGGGGACTACGTGGTGGCGCTGACCATCCCCGGCAAGCAGTGGGACTCCCCGGGCCTGTCCCGGCACCTGAGCGAATTGAAGCTGCGGGGCGTGGGACGGATCGTGTTTGTCATCGGCGGCTCCCTGGGGCTTTCCGACCCGGTGAAGGCCCGGGCGGACGAAGAGCTTTCCATGAGCAAAATGACCTTTCCCCATCAGTTGGCGCGCATCATGCTCCTGGAGCAGCTGTACCGCTGCATGAAAATCGAAGCCGGGGAAAGGTACCACAAATAGGTAACGCGCGTTGACTTTTTCGGGGCTTTTCCCTATAATTGATATGTTATATGCATCCATCCGATGATCCGTATCGTTTCTTGAATTGGAGGAACCTTCACGAAAAAGGAGATATGTCATGACCAATCCCGCCTTGACCGGGCAGCGTCTCCGCCTGGAAGAACGGCTGCTCATAGCCGGTATCCTGTTCACCTTTCTGTGGCGTTTTGTGGCCATGCTGTGGATACCGGCGCTGTATCCGTTGAACGATTACTTTCCCATGCTCTGGGCCGCGCTGGCGGCCTGCCTGACCTGCCGCGGGCAAACCTGGCGGCGCAAAAGCGTATGGATTCTGGGCGCGGGGCTGGGGCTGATTTTCCTGCGGTGCCTGTTTGGCGGCGCGGAAACCCTGCAAGGGGGGCTGAAGGCCGTATCCGGCGGGATATTGGCCTTTGGGGTGTGCTACCAGGCGGCCTTTGGCCTGCGCAAGGCGGCGCTGCTGTCCTTCCTGCGGCTGCTGCTGGGGCTGTGGACGGCGCTGGCGACCCTGCTGTCCCTGGCGGGGCTGTGGGCTGCCCTGTATGACCAGGTGCTTTCCACGCCCATGGGCGGCGTATACGTGCTGGGCCTGCAGGATAACCGGCTGAACCTGCTCACCTACTGCACGGATTCCGCCTCCCTGCTGACGCTGTCCCTGGTGGCGGCGGTGACCGGGCTGCTGATGACCCGGCGCGCCCCGGGGCGCATCCTGTACGCGCTTTGCTGCGTGGTGCTTTTTGTGACCCTGAGCCTCACGGTGACCCGCACGGCGTTCATCACCCTGGGGCTGTCCCTGGGGCTGGTGGCGGCCTGCGCGGCGCTGACGGGGCTGCGCAAGGTCAAGGCCGTGCCCCGATGGTGCCGGCGGGCGCTGTGCCTGCTGCTGGTGGCGGTGTTCACCGTGGGCATGTACCAGGCCCTCAACTATACCCTGGAGCTGTTCAACGGCGCCAAGGTTCACCTTCGCGCCGCGGCCGAGGAAACCCTCGTCCCCCTGGATGAGGTGGCGCCCCCCGCGGAAACGGAAGCACCGTCGGCGGACGCCGGGAACGTGGAGACCCTGTCCCAGCGGCCCATTCAGCTGGACGCGTCCATCCTCAGCGGCCGGCAATACGTGTGGCTGGGAGCGCTGCGAGTTTTGCAGTCCAACCCCTGGTACCTGCTGTACGGCATTTCCGTGGTGCAGCCCATGCTGCTGGTGAACCCCCTCACCGGGGTGGAGCTGAGCTATTACCACATGCACTGCATGTACCTGCAGGTGCTGGTGGAATGCGGCATTCCCGGGCTGATCCTGCTGATGATGTTCCTGTGGCGGTTTGCCCGCTGCGCCTGGAAGCTCATGCGGGACGGGAGCAAGCCCCTGTGGATGCGCACCCTGCCGGTGCTGCCCATCTGCATCCTGGTGGCGGAGCTGGTGGAGTGCCTGACCCTGCTGTCCTTTAACAATCCGGTGCTGCCCTTCCTGCTGCTGTTCATGGGCATGACCGTGCGCTTTGCGGAGGATCCCAAGGACCTGATCCGCGGGAAGGAGCGGGCATGAAAACGCTGAAGGCGCTGCTGCAAAAGCACAAGGATATTGTGCTCTACGTGGTTTTCGGCGGGCTCACCACCCTGGTGAACATCGCCTCCTTTTACGTGCTGGAGCAGCTTCTGGCGGTGGCCACGGTGCCCGCCACCTGCGTGGCATGGGTGCTTTCGGTGCTGTTCGCCTATGCCACCAACCGCCGCTGGGTTTTCGACAGCAAAGAAAATACCCGCAGGGGCGTCCTGCGGGAAATGGGATCCTTTTTCCTGTTCCGGCTGCTCTCCGGGCTGATGGACGTGGCCATCATGTACGTGTGCGTGGATGTGCTGGGCTGGAACAGCATGGTCATCAAGGTGCTGTCCAACGTGCTGGTGATTATCGTGAATTACGCGGCCAGCAAGCTGGTGGTTTTCCGGAAGCGCTGATTTCCTGTCCCCTATCTTTCGGTGTCCAGGAGCATCCAGCCCCGCCGTTTTTCAAACCAGGGGCTATAATAATTTTCGGGCACATATGTCCCGAACGCCTCCCGGAAGCGGGCTAGATCCTCCGCCGGGGCCGGGCCGGTGAGGCAGGGCGGTTCCTTGCCATGCCACACCGCCGCCGCTTCGGGAACGAAAACGTTCCACAGCCCCGCTTGCTGGGCGCTCACGCCCAGGGCTACCGCTGCCATATCGCTGGCATAGTCCTGGAAGCCTCCCAGCGCCAGGAACGTCTCCCGGCGAATCATCAGCATGGACGCGCTCACGGCGGTAACGTTGCGCACCTGCCGGTCCGTGAGCATGTACGGCCGGTTGAAAAAGCTGACGCCGCCGTGGTGGCTCAGCGCGCCGCCAGGCACGTTCACCGCGTAGCCCGCATGCAGGTAAATCCTATCCGGCGTCATGAGCAGGGAACCCACGCAGGCCACATCCTGCCGCTGGGCATACATGCGCAGCTGGGTCAGCCAGCCCCGTTCCAGGGGCATAACTCCCTGGGCCAGAAACAGCAGGTAATCCCCCGTCGCCTCCTGGGCGGCGGCGTTCAGGTCCCGCGTCCAGGCATCCGTGCGGGACAGGTTGCGGCAGGGTTCGCCCCCAAAGGAACAGCCTGCCCGCCCGCCGACCAGCAGCGTCTCCGCCACGCCCTCCGGCGTGCGGCGGGCCAAGGACTTCAGCCAACGCTGAAGCCCTTTTTCTTCGCAGCGCGCAATCAGGCTGACCGTCTCCCCGGGGCGCAAATCGTAACGGATCTCTGTGCGCAGGCGGCGGCACACCGCGCGCCCGGGGAGGCCTAGGCGGCGCAACTGGTCGTCCACCGCCTTCGCGGCGGCCTGGGCGCACTTTTCCGCCCGCTGATGGCTCACGGAGCCATCCAGCATGCGCCAATGGTACAGCACCCGGGGGATATGGACAATGCGCTGCGCCCGCTCGCTGGCGCGAAGCGCCAGGTCGTGATCCTGGCTGCCGTCATAGTCCGGCCGCATGCCGCCCACGGAAATCATCAACGAACGCTTCATAGCCATTAGGTGGCAGATGTAATTCCCCGCCCGCAGTGTGTCCGGGGCAAATTCCCCCTTGAAATGGGGATCGAAAAAGGTTTTTCCGTCGGCGGTGCATTTGTCCTCGTCGGAGAAAACCATGTCCGCGCCTTCCTCCGCCGTGCGGAGGACCCAATACACCGCCTCGGACGTAAGCAGGTCGTCGTGATCCACCAGCGCCACCCAGTCATAATGCGCCATGGCCAGCGCCGCGTTGGTGTTCCCGGCAATGCCCAGGTTTTCCGCGCCGAACGCCACCCGCAGGCGGGGGTCCCGCTGGGGCAATTCCGCCAGGGCCTTCCGGGTATCCTCCCGGGTGCTGCCGCCATCGTAAAAGCAGGCCTCCCAGAAGGGGACGGTCTGGTCCAGCAGGGAATCGGCCAGTTCCCGGAGCAGCTGCGGCTCGGTATTGTACGTGGGAATCAGCAACGAAAGCCCGGAACGGAAGCGCGACTGCTCCTGGCGCCGACGGCACGTCCCGTTGGGCGCATGCTCCGCCAGCCACCGGGGATACGCCGCGTCCGCCCGGGCCCGGGCTGCGCTGTGCTCCTGGCGCTCTTTCCTGGTGCGCAACCTGCACGCCAGATAATGCGCCCGGCGAGGCAGGGCGGACCAGCCTTCCTCCCGCACATAATAGATTACCTTGGAACCAAGCTGCTTCAGCTTCATGGATGCGTACGCCTCCTTACGCGGCATGGGTAGCCGGGGGTTCCCGCCGCTCCAGCCGCCGCCCCAGCGCGCGCAGGCCTCGGGCAATCCAGGGCTGGATGCCGTAGGCATAAGCGGTAACCACGGCCAGCATCAACAAGGTGGACGCTCCCAGGGTAGCCATGGCGTGGTTCTCCGTATAAAACCCGTTCCAGAACACGTAAAAGAGCAGATGGATAAAGTTGACGCCTACGCAGTAGTGCAGCAGGAAGAAGGGCAGGCCGATGGTATCCGTATAGGCCAGCAGCTTATTATAATGGAAACAATCCCGCAGCTTATAGCACCCGTAGAAGAGTACCGCCGCATACACCGCCGAAACAATGTATCCGTCATCAATGCCCACCCGGGTCATTTGCAGGGAGAAAAGCATCAGCGCCAGGTTCACCCCCTGCAGCAGGGCGCACTTGGCTACGCCAATCCGTCCATGATGCAGCAGCGCGAAAATGTAGCCCATGAGGATAATCCCCATGTAGAAGAAACGTTCCGTAACGTAGTTAAACGCAGGCCACAGGGCGCGCAGAACGAACCCCAACGCAAATACTCCGAAGAACAGCCACGGCCCGTTCCCCCGCTCCTCCAGGCGTTTGAGAGGCTTGTCCAGCAGGATCAATCCCAGCTTGAACATCAGGAAAGGCACCAGGAACCACAGGATGCCCTCTGTGGATACCCGGAACATGAAGTTGCGGTACAACACCGCGGAAGATAACCAGTCCCGCAGGGTAAAGCCCGCATACGGCCCCTGGTGACCGTTGATCGCCGTAAACAGCGCCTGAAAGGCCCAGGACACCACCATGCAGAACATCATGGCGGCGAACACCTCTACCATCAAGGACAGCACCTGCCGGTACAACCGCTGCAGGCAGCGGCCCCTGCCCGCCTGGGGCATGGTCAGATACCCGCTGGTGATATAGAACAGGCTCACGCCCAGCGCCCCGCAATACTGGATGATATGCAGGGGATTAAGCACATACGAGCCCAGCCATACCATGACGGTGGTTGTCAGCTGATACGCCAGCAAATGGGGTATCACGACGAAAGCCATTGCCATCAACCGCAGCACATTGATGAAAGGTATCCTCTTTCCCGAAGCCATCCTGTTTTCCTCCTCAACGTACTTCTTGCCGCTCCGCGCGGACAGGTATACGGGCCAGCAGACGCTTGGACAGCCGCAGGCAAGGCTCCTCCACGAGCTTTGCGGACAGGTAGGCGCACAGGAGCGTCAGCGCGATGCTCACCGCCTGCAAACCCCAATAGGGCAGCGACCAGCCCAGGCGGTTGCACAGCCACACCAGGCACTGCTGCACGAAGAACCCGTAAAGATAGATCCCGTAGGAAAGCTCCGTTTTCCTGCCAAAGCCCTTGAACAGGGGCTTTTCGCACAGGCCCAGGGAAAACACGAAGTACGGGAACACCAGCATGTAACAAATCTCGTTAAGGGCATAGGAGCTGAATTGCGCCATGGCCGCCGCCAGCAGCAGCAGGGAGGCCGCCTGCAGGTTCAAAAACCGCCGCGCCTGGGGCAGGGCATACAGCATCCCCAGCATATAATACACCCCCAGCACCAGGAACTGCGCCAAATCCAGGCCATAGACCACCGCGCGCCACTGGGGGAATACCGCGCACTGGAGCACCGCCGCCACCACGTACAGCCCCACAAAAGCCGCCGTAAGCACAGAGGCGTATTTTCGCCAAGGCCGGCGGCTCACCAGCCACAGCACCAGGGGTACCAGCACGTACAGCGCCACTTCCAGGGGCATGGTCCACAGGGAACCGTTCACCACGCCCGCATAAGGAAGGTCCCCGAACACCCCGGGCAATCCGTAGGAGATGTAAAATCCAATGGCTCCCAGGTACTGCCAGGTAGCCGGATTGCGGAAGTATTCCCCCGCCGGCAGCACCGACAGAATGGGCCCGGCCACCAGGGTCACCCCCAGGGTGAACACAATCAGCGCCGGCCAGATGCGGAAAGCGCGCTTCACCGCGTAGCGCAGCACATGGGGATCCGACTGCCAGCTCTTGGTAATCAGATACCCGCCCAGCAAAAAGATGGTCCGCACGCCCATAATCTGGATGCCGTTGCCCAGAAAGACATACAACGGCCCCGGCGCAATGAAGGACATATGCCCGATCATTACGCACAGCGCGGCCATAAAACGAATCAGATTGAAGTTATTTTCCCGGGAAGACGGCGCCGGCTGCTTTGTCATGGTTTCACCCCTAGGGAAAGAATGGCGCGGCACAGCGCCGCTGTGATTCATTATAGCAAGAATAGCACTTTTTTACAAGGCGAGCGCGCCGTCCCCGCCGTCCGTAACGTCTGTAAATCCTTGCGCGGAGCCGGTGATTCGGTTGACAAACCTAGGGTAGGAGGATATAATCTAACCGTGTATAGGCTGGCGGCGCTTTCCGAAAGGCAGCGCGCGCCATCCAATTTATGGAGAAACCGGCTTGCGGAAGCCGGCGCATGTTGAACCGTCGGGCGCGCCCGGCAATGGCGGAGGAAAATCAATGGCAAAAAAAGTGCTCGTCACCGGCGCTGCCGGTTACATCGGACAAGCGGCGGTGAAAAGCCTGTTGGACCGCGGCGCGCAGGTAACGGCCGTGGACATCCACCGGGAAGGAATCGACCCCCGGGCCGAATTTCTCCAGGCGGATCTTTTCCAGGACGACCCGGAAGTGTTTCAGCGGCTGGGCTGTCCGGATGTTTGCCTGCATATGGCCTGGCGCAACGGTTTCGTACACAACGCGCCTTCCCACATGGAAGATATTTCCGCCCACGTCCGTTTTCTGCGCCAGTTGCTGGAGGGCGGCCTGAAACAGTTGGCTGTCATGGGTACCATGCATGAGGTCGGTTATCATGAAGGCGCCGTTACCGAGGACACGCCCTGCAACCCGCAGAGCATGTACGGCATTGCCAAGAACGCCCTGCGGCAAACCTGCCAGCTTCTGGCCGCGCAGCACGGCGCCCGCCTGCAATGGCTGCGCGCCTACTATATTATAGGAAACGATGCCAAGAGCAATTCCATTTTTGCCAAGATCCTGAAGGCCGCGCAAGAGGGAAAAACGACCTTCCCCCTGAACTCCGGCAAGAACCGTTACGACTTCATCGGTCTGGAGGAGCTGGGCGAGCAACTGGCCGCCTGCGTCATGCAGGAAGACGTCCTTGGCATTATCAACTGCTGCACCGGCCGGCCGGTAAGCCTGGGCGAGCGTGTGGAGCAGTTTATCCGGGAACGCGGGCTTTCCCTTACGCCGGAGTACGGCGCTTTCCCCGACAGACCCTATGATTCCCCGGGCATCTGGGGCGACCCGGAAAAAATACGGCAGATTATGAGGCGTGAGCATGAGTAGGACGTGCATCGTAACCGGCGGCGCAGGCTTTATCGGCTCGGCGCTCTCGGCCGGATTGGCACAGCGCTTTGACCGGGTCATCGCCTTTGACAATTTGCTGGCCCAGGTGCATGGGGATGTGGAACGCCCCCGGGAGCTGGACCCGGCCGTGGAGCTGTACCGGGCGGACGTGCGCCAGGAGGAAGCCTGGGCTTCCCTGCTATCCACGGTGGATGCGGTGGACACGGTGATTGATTTGGCCGCGGAAACCGGCACGGGGCAATCCCTGTTTGCCGCCACCCGGCATGCCAGCGTCAACGTGGTGGGCACCACCCGCATGATGGACGCCCTGGCCCAGGCGGACAAGCTCCCCCGGCAGTTGCTGCTTGCCAGCAGCCGCGCCGTCTATGGCGAAGGCGCGTGGCGCGACGCCGAAGGCAATATCCGCTATCCCGCCCAGCGCACGGATGCGCAGCTGGCCGCCGGACAATGGGATTTCCCCGGCACGGTCTACGCGCCCGCCAACGCGTCCTGGACCCAACCCCACCCCACCAGCGTGTACGGCGCTACCAAGCTGTGCCAGGAGCACCTGCTCAAGGCGTGGGGCGGCGCCACCGGAACGCAGGTGAAAATCGTGCGGCTGCAAAACGTCTACGGGCCGGGGCAATCCCTGATTAACGCCTACACGGGCATTGTACCGCTGTTTGTCCGCATGGCCAAGGCGGGACAGTCCATTCCCCTGTACGAGGACGGGCAGATCGTCCGGGATTTTGTCTTTATCGACGACGTGCGGGACGCTATCCTGGCCGCCCTGGAGCGGGACAGCGCCGCGGGGCAGACCATTGACATTGGCACGGGACGCATGACCACCATCGCCGATGTGGCGCAGGTCATCGCCCGGCGGTATGGCGCGCCGCCCCCGCATGTAAGCGGGGCGTACCGCAACGGCGACGTGCGCTGCGGCGCGTGCGACGCCGCTCCCGCCCGGATGCTGCTGGATTTCCAGGCCCGGCACGGCCTGGAAGACGGGCTGAACCGGCTGTGCCAATGGATTGACTCGGCGCTGGACGCCGGCTGAAATCGCGGTAATTTCCCACACAGGACAACCGTTACGCTGCCCCGCGCGGGAAATTCATGAATAGGCATGAACGCAATGTAAGGAGGGTATGACACTTGTATAAGACTCGCAAATTCCTTGCCTTTCTACTGACGCTGATCTTCTCTTTGCAGCTCTGCTGCGGCGGCATCGCCGAGGGGATGGATCTCGACGGTACGGAACAGGGCGCCACGACTTCCACGACTACCCCCGCGCCTGCCACTGAGCAGCCTGCCACTGAGCAACCTGCCACTGAGCAGCCTGCTACCGAGGCCCCTGCCACCGAGCAGCCTGCCACTGAGCAACCTGCTACCGAGGCCCCTGCCACTGAGCAACCTGCTACCGAGGCCCCTGCCACCGAGCAGCCTGCCACTGAGCAGCCTGCCACCGAGCAGCCCGCCACCGAAGCCCCTGCCACCGAGCAGCCTGCCACTGAGCAGCCTGCCACCGAGCAGCCTGCCACTGAGCAGCCTGCCACTGAGCAGCCTGCCACTGAACAACCCGCTACCGAAACCCCTGCCACCGAGCAGCCCGCCACCGAAGCCCCTGCCACCGAGCAGCCTGCCACTGAGCAGCCTGCCACTGAACAACCCGCTACCGAAACCCCAGAAGCTTCCGAGACTCCCGAAGCTTCCGAGACTCCCGAAGCTGTCTCTGACGAAGTAGACATGGGCATGGCAACTACCATGGACGCTATGCTTCTGGGTTCCATTCCGGGAAGCATCGACCTGACGCTTAATGGCGGCGCTACGAGCTTCTCTATTCCTGCCTATTCCACGGGCGTTTATCTCAGCGCCACGCTCACCAGCTCCGGTTATATGGGACTGATGGTGCGGGATAATGCCTATACTGGAAAGCTGGCCATGAAGGTCATGTCCACCAGTGGCGCCACTCTGCTTTCGGAAACGGTGAACGGTTCCACTGTTGGCGCCTGGTATGACGGTACTGCCAGCGGCACGGAATATTCCATCTATGTGTACAAGACCGATCCCAACGACTTTAACTCGTACTCTCTCACCGCCAGCGCCTCCTTCTCCTCCGCGGGCGTTACCGTGTCCGGAGCTACCAGCTACACCACGGCCTATGCCCTGACCGCCAACAGCGGCGCTAAGGTAAAGGGTTTGATGTCCCTGACGGACAAACAGGATTACCTGAAGCTCACGATTTCCGCAGCCAGCTATGTTTCCTTCGATCTTTCCGCTGAAGTAAGCAGTCTGAACGTTGAGCTGCGCACGGAAAACGCCAGCCTGGCCAGCGCCACCATTTCCGGCGGCGCCGTGGGAAGCCCTGCCTCCCGCACCCTGGGCGAATGGCTGGAAGCCGGCACCTATTACCTGGTGGTAACCAGCAGCGCCACGGGCCCCTACACGGTTGTAGCCAACAGCTCCGCTGCCGGCAACAACGAGGTGGAACCCAATAACAGTTTTAGCACCGCCAGCAAAAACCCCTTGACTGCAGGCAAGACTGTCACCGGCTTGATCTCCGCCACCGACTCGGTGGACTACTTCTACATCCGCGTCAATACCCGTTCCCAGCTGTCCTTCAGCGTCCGCGCCTGGATGGATAGCCTGCAGGTTACCCTGGTGGACAGCAACAACCGGGTCTATGGCAGCGCTACCGCCACTGGTACCGGCGGCAGCAGTCTGAGCCCCTACACTCATGCATTCACCACCTCCCTGCTGGAGATCGGCGACTACTACCTGTGTATTAAGAAGTCCAGCAATACGGGCCTGTACGCTGCCAGCTTCTCCACGATGCTCTACGGCGCCAGCCTGACCGCCGACAAGACCACCGCCTACCTGGGCGATACCATCAAGTATACCCTGACCACCTATGGCGGCACCGTGCTCCAGACTGTATTCCGCGTATATGACGTCAACAACAAGCAGGTAGGCAAGGATACCATCGGCGTAAGCAAGACCTTCTCCTTCACGCCCACCGCCGCCGGTTCCTACTACGTGCAGGGCCTGGCCTATGACGGTAAGGATTGGGTATCCATCAACTCCAATTGGATCAACGTGGAACAGCCTTCCGCCCTGGTGGTGAATTCCGTGGCTGCGACGCTGAAGGAGCGCACCATCCAGTTTGTGCCCTCCATCTCCGGCGGCCAGCGGCCTATCCGCTCCGTCACCTATGAAATCTACGATATCACCGGCAAGCTGATTTCCACCTATAATGCCGGCACCACCACCACCGGTTACTCCTACACTCCCGCCAAGGGCGGCACCTACGCGGCCCGTGTGGTGATGTACGATGGCGTTACCTGGGCCGAAGCGTACAGCGTATGGGTCGTCGTGCCCGATACTTCCGCCCTGCGCATTGACAAGGTTACCATGACCACCGGCGCGGGCACCCTGACCGCTACCGCGGCTACCGCCGGCGGTAACAACAAGCTCGTTTCCTCCCAGTTTGAGCTGTACAATATCAACGGCGTGCTTCTGGACCGCTGGTATGACACCACCGCTTCCCATACCTTCCAGGTGGCCGGCGGCGGCACCTATACCGTCCGCGTAATTCTTTTTGACGGCACTACTTGGGTGGACGCCTACGGCGACTGGACCACCGTGGCCCAGACCCAGCTCAGCGTCAGCAACGTGACCGCCACCGTCAAGGGCGGCGTGGTCAACGTAACCGCCCAAATCAACAGCAGCAACACCATTTCCGACACCGTATTGACCGTTTACGACAGCAACTGGTCCGTCATCCACACGGAAGCGGTGCTGTACAAGAAGACCAGCTTCACCTATGCGCCCAAGACCTCCGGCACCTACTACTTCTCCGTTTCCGCCGCTGCGGCGGGCAACTGGCAGAACGGCTGGAGCAGCGGCGTGAGCGTAAACGTGAACCAAACCCTTACCATTACTTCCGCCAGCATCAGCCAGCAGATGAACGGCTTGTACGTATCCTCCACCGTGGCCAACGCCGCGGCCAGCGTTACCTACACCTATCAGCTGTATGACATCAATGGCAAGCTGCTCTCCACCACCAGCAGCAAGAACGGCTCCATCGTCCTGCTGATGTCCAAGAGCGGCACCTATGCGGTGAACGTCATCGCCTACGATGGCGTTACCTGGGCCAGCAAGTACACCAGCTGGCTGGTGTATAACGCGGGGGACGTGCTGACCGTGAAGTCTGTGGGATCCTCCCTGTCCAGCGCCAAAGTAGGCCAGACGCTGACCTTCACCGCGTACACCAGCGGCGGCAGCACCCTGACCTACAGCAAGTTCACTGTTTATGACATTTACGGCAAGGCAGTGGCTTCCTCTGCCGACGGCACCATCTCCAACCGCTTCTCCTTCACGCCTACCACCACCGGCACCTATGCCGTGGAAGTTGTGCTGTGGGACGGCATCACCTGGGCCAGAGGTTATTCTTCCTGGATTCCTGTGCTGGCCAACTGACCGTCCGCTGACGCGGCGCCCTTTGGCAACATTTTGCGCCGGTTTGCGGGGTTATTCAAACGCCTCAAACCGGCCATCCTAACTGGCGAAGGGCCGGCGGAGCTCTGCCCCGCCGGCCCTTCCCTGCGCTTATTGCAAACGCGAGCAGAGGCCCGCTGGCCTCATGATTTTCCCCTGCGGCGGGCCGCCCGCCCTGCCGGTCTCATTCCAGAACCTTCAGCGAGGTAGAATCACCGTGAATAAGATTACCCTTCAAACGCAGACCGTACTGTATCACAATGCCGTTCCGCGGCTGCTCCGCTCCCTGGAATACCTGGCCAACGCCTGGGAAGTCGCCCGGCGCAACGGGCTGGACATCGCACTGCGCGTAGTGTACGGCGACGCCTCCTCCCAGCCCCTTTTTACCCAGGAAGAAGTGCAGGCGCTGCAAGATAAATACCGGGATACTTTCGCTTTTTCCTATGAATTTTTCCATGAAAACACCGGTACCGCCAAAGGCCACAACCGCATGGCCGCCCTGAGCGACACCGCCTACATCATGATTATGAACCCCGACATCGTACTTGGCCCGCGCACGCTGCTCAATCTGCTCGCTCCTTTTGAGCGCAACGTAGACGCCGGCAAGGTTGCCATGACCGAAGCCCGGCAAACCCCGGTGGAGCACCCCAAAGCCTATGACGCTAAGACGCTGGAAACCGGCTGGGCCAGCACCGCCTGCACCATTATCCGCCGCAAATGCTTCGACGAAGTGCAGGGCTTTGACGCGGACACCTTTTTTATGTACTGCGACGACCTGGATTTCTCCTGGCGGCTTCGCCTGGCCGGTTATAAGCTGATTTACTGCCCGGACGCGGTGGTTTTCCATGACAAAACCATCGACCGGCACGGCCGGTGGGAAACCACCAAGGCGGAGCGCCGTTTCTCCGCAGAGGCTTCCATCCTTCTGGCGCACAAGTGGTCGCGCCCCAAGCTCCGGGACCAAATTATCCGGCATTATGAGGAAGGCCGCGAGCCGGACGGGCTGTTCGCCGTGGAAAGTTACCGCAAGCGCGCCCAGGAAGGCCGATTGCCCAAGCCCATCGACCCGCTGCATCGGATTGCGGACTTTTCCGACGAGGGTTACGGCGCCATGCGCTTTACCCTGTGACGCCGCGTTTGTACAGGAAACCCTATGAAAGGTAGAGAAATCATGCAAACTGCTCGCAACCGCGAAAAACAGCCCTTGATTTATGTTGCGCCGCTGGGCGCGGAAGCATGCGCCCCTACGCGGGACGCCTCCATCGCGCTGTGCCGGGATGACCGGCAGGCCCTGCAATGGAAGCAGGCAGGCTGGACGGCCATCACCGCTTCCGGACTCTCCGCCTACCCGGACGCACGCCTGGACGCGGGCCACGCCCTGGCCCTGGAGGAGGACCCCCAGACGCTGCTGGCCTTTCTGCATCCCCTGTGCCGGAGCGCAGGGCTATCCCTGCAAATCTGCGTACCCAACGCGGGCAGCGAAAACCTGCTGCTACGCCTGATGAGCGGCGAGGCGGAAGCCGGCGACGCCTTCTTTGCCGGTTATCCCTCCCGTCGGCTGTTTACCCATGCTTCCCTGGAGCAAAGGATGGCGGCGGCAGGTTTCACCCTGTCCCGGGAGGCGGATATTGCGGAGCATCCCGCCGTGTCCGCCAACAGCTTTCTGGCCGCCGGTTCCACCCTGTACCGCGGCCTGTCCTATTACCATCGCCTGGCGGACGACCACAGCGGTTCCGGCATGCTCTGCCGCGTTTATGAAGCGGCGGAAGTTCCGGATGCGCCTGCCGCAACCGGCACGCAAGCCGGCACGCCCTTTCTCAGCGTGGTCATGCGCACGGTAGGCAACCGCATCGAAGCCATGCGGGAGGTGCTGCTCTGCCTGGCGGCCCAGGAGGACGATTCCTTCGAGCTGCTGATTATGGTACACGACCCCAAGCCGGGCCGGCTGGAGGCCGTGCAGGAGCTTGTAGCGGAATTTCCCGCTTCCCTGCGGGAAAAGATCAGCATCCATACCGTGCGGGGCGGCAACCGTTCCACGCCGCTGAACGCGGGCTTCGCCAAGGCCCAGGGCGACTATATTGTGGCCCTGGACGACGACGACCTCATCTTTGCCAACTGGGTGCAGGTATTCCATCAAGCCGCGCAGAAAGTCTCCGGCGCCGTGCTTCACAGCTATTCCGTAGGGCAGTCCTGGTCCGTGCAGGAGCGGGACGGCCGCACGCTGCTGGCAGCCAGCAGCAATTTCAACAGCATTTTCTGCCACGACTTCAACTGGGCCAGCCAGTTTCAGGTAAACCGGTGCCCGCTGATGACCAACGCCTTCCCCCGGGACGCCTTCCAGCGCTTCCCCTTCCGCTTTGACGAAAAGCTGAACACCGTGGAGGACTGGGACTATCTGATGCATGTCGCCTGCCTGGTGGGCGTTGACAATCTGGACAGCGTCACCGCCATTTACCGGCTCTGGAGCAATGCGGAAAATTCTTCCTCCCTGCACACGGAGGAGGAATGGGCGGACAACCTGCGCTACGTGCAGAAAAAGCTGCGCAAGGTGCCCGTGCTGGTGCCGCCGGGCGCACTGATTCCGGATACCGATCCCACCGACGATCAGAAGGCGGATATTGAGCTGTTTGGCATGAAAAACGGCCAGTATTCCACTTCCTTGAAGCGGAATCCGGACCAGGTGGAGCTGAAAAACAACAAATGGTTCCTGGATTTCCACAAGCTATCCTCCCTGCACATGCGCGGGCAGGTGCGGCTGGACCCCAGCAACACGGGGCACTACCTGCTGCGCCAGTTGCACATCACCGTGAAGATGACCAGCGGCGCACAGCAGGAATATACCCTGCGGAACGTGGGCAGCAACGGCCTGCGGGGCAAGGATCACCTGCTGTTTCTCTGCGACGACCCGCAGCTGTATATCCGCCTGCCTCAGGGCGAGCTGGCAGAGCTCCACGCTACGTACCAGCTGGCCTGGGGCGTCTCCGTCAAGGATGTCGCCAAGCATTTTCTGCCCTTGACGGGCCTGGTGATAGCCTCGGCCCTGCGGCGTTTGGCCCACGCGGCGTTGCGCAAGTTCCGTCCTCAGCCCGGCCCCGACGCGGAATAACGGGGCGCGTTCCCCGCGTCCGCGGCGGCTGTCTCCGGGAAGGCGCGGCGCGCTTCCCGCAGCCGGTTGGAGGGTGATTCGCGCAAGGTTTTCCTCTTTCATCAAAAAACCGTCATGCTTTCTTCAAGCTCCCCCCATCAGCCGTTCAGCGCCGCATGTTAAAAAGAGCATAGGATAACGGATATCGCGGAAGGAACTCATGAGGCTCCCTTCCGCGATTTTCCGTTTCCCGAATTTATGAAATGATTGAGGAGGAACACGCCATGAAGCAAGTTTGGAAAAGAGCCGTCGCCCTATTGCTGACCGTCGCGCTATATCCCTGCGGAGGCGCACTGGCCGAAGAAACCGTCCAGATCATTCTCAACGCGGGAACAACGCAGGCGTTTACGGAGGACGCACTGGCAGAGGAAGATTTAACAACCATCCTTGAAGCGGGACTGTCGGCCACCAGCGCCATCAACCAACAGCCATGGTTTTTTGCCGTGGTCACAAACCAGGAGGTTATGGCGGAGATCAACGCCAATATGACCGCAGGCAATGCGCAAGGGGAGACGGCGGAGGACGCCCTTCCCGAGGTCCTTGAAGAACTGCCGGAGAGCGCGCCGGTAACGGAGGACGCAACGGAAGACGCCGCAACCGCATCGGCGAAGGCCGGTTTGGGCGACGCCCCGGTAGCCATCATCATCTATATGGACGAAGCCACCGCGTCCCCCAACGCCAGCTTTGACTGCGGGCTCGCCTGTCAAAACATGGTCATTGCGGCCAATGCGCTGGGATACGGCACCAAGATCATTTCTTCCCCCACCATGGCCCTCAACGGCGAGCATCATGACGCGCTGTGCGAAACCCTGGGGGTGGATTCTCCGCTTTCCGCCGTGGCGGTTCTGCTGGTAGGCGTCGCCGACACGCAGGCGGACGGTTATGCCGGGGCTTCTGAGCGCAGCCTGATGGATGAAAAAGTAAGCTTTGTAGAGTAAATCAAAAACGGCCGCCCTTCCGAATCAACCCGTTCCGGAAGGACGGCCGTTCCCATGCAAACCGCTCATAAAGTATCCAGCTTTTCCAACGCCTCGTAAAGGCGCTCCAGCTCTTCCTGCGAATAATATTGCAGGATGATTTTTCCTTTTTTGGCGCTGCCGGTAAGGGTGGCCCGCATGCCCAGGGTCTCCCGGACGCGCCCCTCCAGCTCCTTCAGCTCCGGGGGCAGGGGCTTGGCGGTTTTCACCTGCCTGACCGGCTGGGCGGCTTCCGCCTCGCGGTGCCGCGCGGCGGCCAGCTGCTCCAGCTGCCGCACGCTGTACCCCTTGGCCAGGGTTTCCCGGGCCAGGGCGAGCTTGTCCTCCTCCCGGTCCAGGCCGGCCAGCACCCGGGCATGGCCCGCGCTGAGCAAGCCGTCCCGGACCATCTGGGCAACCTCCTTGGGCAGGGTGAGCAGGCGCAACAGGTTGGCGATGGCGGGGCGGCTCTTGCTCAGGCGGGTAGCCACGGCCTCCTGGGTATAGCCGCACTGCTGCATCAGCGCCCGTATGGCCGCGGCTTCCTCCATGGGGTTCAGGTCCTCCCGCTGGAGGTTTTCAATCAGGCTGACCTCCATCTGCCGGATCATGTCCATATCCCGCACGATGCAGGGCACCGTGGACAGGCCCGCCTGCCGGGCGGCCCGCCAGCGGCGTTCCCCCGCCACAATGCGGTAGCGCCCCCCCGGCTGTTCCACCACCAGCAGCGGCTGCAGCACGCCCTGCTCCTTCACGCTGGCGGCAAGCTGCGCCATGGCTTCCTCGGGAAAGCTCCGGCGGGGCTGGTCGGTGTTGGGGTCAATATCCCCCAAAGGAATTTCCTGCACCACATTGGGCAGCAGCTCATCCGCCTCGGGCAACAGCGCATCCAATCCCCGGCCCAGCCCTTTTTTCTTTGCGGCCACCTGTCATTTCAACTCCTTCATTCCGGCAGACATAGCGCCGGAACGGGTTATTTTCCGTTGCGCGCCAGCACTTCCCGCGCCAGCGACCGGTAGGCCTCCGCGCCCGTGGAGCGGGGGTCGTAAAGATGGATGGGCTCCCCATGGCTGGGAGCCTCCCCCAGGCGCACATTGCGGGGAATGGTGGTGGCGAATACCTTCTTGCGGAAGTGCTTTTTCACCTCGTCCACCACCTGCAGCCCCAGGTTGGTGCGGCCGTCCAGCATGGTGAGCAGCACGCCCTCCAGGTCCAGGGCCGGGTTCAGGGTACGCTTCACCCGGTTGATGGTGTTCATCAGGCTGGTAACGCCCTCCAGGGCGTAGTATTCGCACTGAATGGGAATCAGCACCCGATCCGCCGCCGCCAGGGCGTTCAGGGTTAGTAGGCTCAAGGAAGGCGGACAGTCGATAAAAATAAAGTCATACCCCGCCTTTACCTGGGCCAGGATTTCCTTCAACCGGAATTCCCGCCGTTCTTCCCCCACAAGCTCCAGCTCCGCGCCCGCCAGGCGGATGTCCGCGCCCGCCAGGGTCAGGCCCCGCACCGCCGTATCCTGCAGGCAAGCCCGCAGCGGTTCCCGCCCCAGGAGCGCCTCGTAAATGCTTTTGTCCCCGGCCTTTCGTCCCAGGCCGCTGGTAGTGTTGCCCTGGGGGTCCAGGTCCACCACCAGCACCCGTTGGCCCATATCCGCCAGAATGGCCGTGAGGTTCACCGCCGTGGTGGTTTTGCCCACGCCGCCCTTCTGGTTGGTAATTGCAATCGTTTTGACCATGCGCAGCCGCCTTTCCCGTTCTGCCTGCGTACGCTTTGAAATCCCTTCTATTTTATCAGCTTTTGACAGAGTTGTAAAGACTGGCCCCCGGCCCTTGCTCCCCAGGCAACGGGTATGCTATACTGCCCATAGACGAATCAACAGGGCGGTTTTCCGCCGGAAAGGATGTCCCATGCGCAGACTGCTGTTGCTTACGCTGATCTTCTCCCTGCTGCTTCCCCTGCCCGTCCTGGGGGAGGGCGGCGGTTTCGACCTGTCCGCCCTGGAATCCCGGGAGGATGTATACGCTTTCCAGGATACCGGCACAGCGGATACAGTATACCGTTTTTCCGACCAACCTTTCCTGTGCCGCACGGAAAACCCGGATGTCCAGGCGGTCGCCTTCCTTGATTTTCTGGACCTGGCCCTGGAGGGATGCGTCACGCCCCGCCTGACCCTGGCGCTGGAGAGTCCCGAGGCGCTGTACGGAGACGCCCTGCTGCTCACCGTCGGCAAGGACCGCTGGCGGCTGACCCTCACCTCCGTCATTTCGGAGTATGACGGCGTCTACTATGAGGACTATGCTTTCTGCATCTCCCAGGACAGCCTGCCCCTGCTGGAAGCCATGGCCCGCGGCAAGGCGGAGAACTGTTCCTTCACCCTGCTGGACGGCGAGGAGGTCCTGCTCTCCGGGGAAATGCCCCTTCCGGCGGAGGCCGCGCAGACCGTCTATGACCTTTTTGCGCAAAACGGCGGTTCTGCCCAGGCTTTGGATGCCGTGGCGGAGCGCTGGCCCTTTGAAAAATCCAAGTGACGCCCGCTGCCCTTCCCGCCCGAATAGGGCGGGATTTTTTCCGAATTGCCGGCTTGCTCCACCCGGAGAAGCCGGCTTGTTCTTTTCGGCTTTTTTCCGGCCGGATAGGTAAAATTTTCCCATCTTCTTGCCCGTCAAAACCAGGGGGAATTTTGAAAAACCCTTTTCTTTTCCCCCAAAATGCTGTATAATAGATGAGTATTTGGAGGGATATGCATCCGGGGGCGCAAACGGAATTTGCGCCCTTTCCGCGCCAATATGGAGGTGACGCCCGATATGGTAATCCATTTGGGGGCCAACAGGGCCATCGGCGCCGAACAGATTCTTCTATGTACCGATATAACCCAGGGGTGGGCGGCGGACACGGACAAAATGGTGCGCAGGATGCGGGAAAAGCGTCTGGTCCGCGCGCTGTCCGACGCGCCCAAGACCATGGTGCTCTGCCAGGAAAGCGGCAGAACCGTATGCTACCTGACAGGCGTAGGGCTGCGGACGTTATCCGCGCGCATGCGGGAGGACCGCGACGCGCTGCTCCGGCTGACGGACAGGGAGCGGGAAAGGACAAAGTGAGGTGCAGCATGTCGAACGAATTGGATCAGGAGATTGAGAAGGCCACGGAAGTAACCGGGGACTATGGCGAGGAGCAAATCCAGGTGCTGGAAGGCCTGGAAGCCGTGCGCAAGCGTCCGGGCATGTATATCGGCTCCACGGACGCCCGGGGCCTGCATCATCTTGTTTATGAAATTGTGGACAACTCCATCGACGAGGCCCTGGCGGGCTATTGCACGGAAATCGTCATCACCCTGCATCAGGATGGCAGCGTATCCGTGGAGGACAACGGCCGCGGCTTTCCCGTGGGCATCCATCCCAAGATGGGCCGCCCGGCGGTGGAGGTGTGCCTGACGGTGCTGCACGCCGGCGGCAAGTTTGGCGGCGGCGGCTACAAGGTTTCCGGCGGCCTGCACGGCGTGGGCGCTTCGGTGGTGAACGCCCTGAGTTCGCGGCTGCTGGTGCAGGTGTTCCAGGACGGGAAAATCTATCAGCAGGAGTACGCCCGGGGCAAGTACCTGTACGACCTGAAGGTGGTGGGGGAGACCGACCGCACGGGCACCACCATCCGCTTCCTGCCGGACGTGAAGAGCCCGGACAACCCGGAGGGCATCTTTGACACGGGGGATTTCCAGTTTGACGTGCTGAAAAACCGCCTGCAGGAGATGGCCTTCCTGAACAAGGGCATCCGCATTGTGTTCCGGGACGAGCGGGGGGAAAACCTGGTGGAAAAGTCATTCTGCTACAACGGCGGCTTGCGGGAGTTTGTGCTGCACCTGAACCGCCACCGCAACCAGGAGGCCCTGCTGCCTCCCCAGCCCATTTATACCGAGGGGCTCAAGGACGGCATCCTGGTGGAAGTGGCCATGCAGTACACCGACAGCTACCAGGAGAACATCTACTCCTTTGCCAACAACATTCACACCCCCGACGGCGGCACCCACCTCATGGGCTTCAACACCGCCCTCACCCGCGCCATCAACGACTATGGCCGCAAGTACAAGCTCATCAAGGACAACGAGCAGAACCTCAAGGGCGAGGACGTCCGGGAAAGCCTCACGGCCATTGTCTCCATCAAAATGGAGGACCCCCAGTTTGAGAGCCAGACCAAGTCGAAGCTGGGCAGCGGCGAGGTGCGGGGCATTGTGGACAGCCTGGTGAGCGAGGAGCTCTCCACCTACCTGGAGGAGAACCCCGCCGTGGCCATCCTGGACCGGTGCCTGAGCGCCCAGCGCGCCCGGGAGGCCGCCCGCAAGGCCCGGGAGCTGACCCGGCGCAAGACGGTGCTGGAGTCCGCCTCCCTGCCCGGCAAGCTGGCGGACTGCTCCGAGCGGGACCCCAGCAAGTGCGAGATCTTCCTGGTGGAGGGCGACAGCGCCGGCGGCAGCGCCAAGGAGGGCCGGGACCGGCACTTCCAGGCCATCCTGCCCCTGAGGGGCAAGATCCTCAACGTGGAGAAGGTCAACGAGGCCAAGGCCCTGAGCAACCAGGAGATCCGCTCCATGATTACGGCCTTCGGCTGCGGCTTCGGCAAGGACTTTGACGAGAGCAAGCTGCGCTACCACCGCATCGTCTGCATGACGGACGCCGACGTGGACGGCGCGCACATCCGCATCCTGATGCTCACTTTCTTCTACCGCTTCATGCGCCCGCTGATTGAGAAGGGCTATGTATACGCGGCCATGCCGCCCCTGTACAAGGTGACCCGGGGCAAGATGGAGCGCTACGTCTACGACGACGAGGAGCTCCAGCGGGTGCTGGACGAAATCGGCCGCGACCCCAAGCCGGAGATCCAGCGCTACAAGGGCTTGGGCGAAATGAGCAAGGAACAGCTGTGGTCCACCACCATGGACCCCGCCCACCGCACCATGATGCGCATCACCCCCGAGGACGCCATGGCCGCCGACGAAATCTTCACCCTGCTCATGGGCGATCAGGTGGAGCCCCGGAAAAAGTTCATCGAGGAAAACTCCGACCTGGTCAAGGATCTGGACGTGTAAGGGCCGCGCGCGGGGAATGCGCCAGCGGCGCCCTGGGGGGCCCGCGGACGCTCACTCCGCTATGCCCGCTGTGAGCCCACTATGGAAGATGGAGCATGAAACATGATTGAAGATAAGCTGATACCGGTCAACCTGGAACAGGAGATGAAGCGCTCCTTTATCTCCTACGCCATGGCGGTTATCGTGGACCGCGCCCTGCCGGACGTGCGGGACGGCTTAAAGCCCGTGCACCGGCGCATCCTCTACGACATGAACGAGCTGGGCATGACCCCCGACAAGCCCTACCGCAAGAGCGCCCGTCTGGTGGGCGACGTGCTGGGTAAATTCCACCCCCACGGGGATTCCTCCGTGTACGACGCCATGGTCCGCCTGGCCCAGCCCTTCAACATCCGCTACATGCTGGTGGATGGCCAGGGCAACTTCGGCTCCGTGGACGGTGACGGCGCCGCCGCCATGCGTTACACCGAGGCCCGCATGGCCAAGCTCACCCTCCACCTGCTGGACGACATCGAGAAGGACACGGTGGACTTCTACCCCAACTTCGATGAAACCCTCATGCAGCCCGCGGTGCTGCCCTCGAGGTTTCCGAACCTCCTGGTCAACGGCTCC
>CAZINY010000044.1:0-23032 GCA_964540735.1 uncultured Oscillospiraceae bacterium | reverse complement strand
CCCCTGGTCGCGCCCGCAGGCGCGAAATCCCCTGTGTTTGCAAGCATGCTATGCTTAACTTGCAATCAAATAAAGCAAAAACTTTTGTCAACGATCTGACCCCCGCGTGGGAAAAGCCTTACGGCTTTCCCCCGCGGGGGTTTGATCCCGGCAGCATTTGGCGTGCCTTTACGCGGAGGCTTGCTCCTGCGCCTCAAACTGACTGCGATAGAGCTTGGCATAGAATCCGTCCTGCGCCAGCAGGGATTCGTGCGTGCCCGTCTCCACCACATGCCCCTGGTTCATCACCAGAATGCGATCCGATTCCTTGATGGTGGAGAGCCGGTGCGCCACCACAAAGCTGGTGCGGCCTTTCACCATGGCGGCAAAAGCCTTCTGCACCCGCAGCTCGGTCATGGTATCAATATTGCTGGTGGCCTCGTCCAGAATCAGCATGGGCGGGTCCATCAGCATGACCCGGGCAATGCACAGCAGCTGCTTTTGCCCCTGGGAGAGATTGCCGCCGTTCTCGGAAATGACCGTATCATACCCCTGGGGAAGGCGGCGAATAAAGCTATCCGCATGGGCGGATTTGGCCGCCGCAATAATCTCCTCCCGGGTAGCGCCCGGTTTGCCATAGCCGATGTTCTCCGCCACAGTCGCCTGCGTCAGCCAGGTCTCCTGAAGCACCATGCCAAAGCGGGAACGCAGCTCATCCCGGCTTACGTCCCGGATGTCCACGCCGCCCAGGGTAATGGCGCCGTCCACCACATCATAAAAGCGCATGAGCAGGTTAATCAGCGTCGTTTTTCCGCAACCCGTCGGGCCGACAATGGCGATTCTTTGCCCCGGCTGCACTTCCAGATTGAAGCGCTCAATGAGCGGCCGCTCCGGCAGATAGTGGAAGCTCACATTCCGGAAGGCAATGGCAGTCTTCCCCTGAGGCAGATGCTTGAGGTTGGCCGCCTCTTCCTCCACAGGCTCATCCATGAGCGCCATCAGCCTGCGGGCCGCCGCCATTGCGGTTTGCAGCTGCGCCATAATCCCCGTTACCTCGTTAAAGGGCTTGGTATATTGATTGGCATAGCTGAGGAAGCAGGAGAGCTGACCGATGGTCAGCACGCCGCGCACCGCCGCCAACGCGCCGGCCACGCCCACCGCCGCATACACAAGGCCATTGACAAATCGCGTAAGCGGATTGGTAAAGGCGGGATAAATCTGCGCCTTGTAGCCCCACACATACAGCCGCTGGTTAATTTCTTCCAGCTTCTCCTCGCTGGCCTGCTCGTGGCCAAAGAGCTTCACCAGCTTCTGCCCGCTGAGCATTTCCTCCACATGCCCGCCCAGTTCGCCCTGAATGCGGCTTTGCTTCAAAAAGGTGGTATGCGTTCCCCGGGCAATCATGGTGGCAATCACAAGGCTCACAGGGGTCAGCGCCACCACCACCAGCGCAATCCAGGGGTTAATGGAAATCATAAACGCCAGCGTTCCCAAAATCGTAATGATGCCGGTAAACAGCTGCGTAAACCCCTGAAGCAGGCCGTCGCTCACCGCGTCCACATCGTTGACAATCCGGTTGATGATGTTGCCATGGGCATTCTGATCGATAAATTTCAGCGGCACATGAATGATCCGGGAAAAGACCTCCGTCCGCAAATCCTTGACCGTTCGGTAGCAAACCTTGTTGGTGCACAGGGTCATCAGCCACTGGAACAGGCCGCCCGCCGCCAGCACAAAGACCAGGTAGAGCGCAATCCGGCCAATTGTGGCAAAGTCCACCTCTCCCGGGCCAATAATACCATCCACCGCTTCACCAATCAGCACCGGGCTGAGCAGGGACATCACAACATATACCACCGCGCATACCAGCGCCCCCAGCAGCAGCCCCGCATAGGGCTTGACATAATGCATCAGACGCTTGACGACTTCCTTGGTACTCATGCGCCCGCCTCCTCCGCGTTCATCTGCGACATACAAATCTCCTGATAGGTAGGACAGGTTTCCAGCAACTGTGCATGGGCGCCGCTGCCTACAATCTCGCCATCCTCCATCACCAGGATGCGATCGCATCCCCGCACGGTGCTGACGCGCTGGCTGACCATAAAGACCGTCGCCTGCTCCGCGCGCCTGCGCAACGACTTACGCAGCGCCGCGTCCGTGGCATAGTCCAGAGCGCTGGAACAATCGTCCAGAATCAATATTTCCGGATTGCCCACCAGCGCCCGGGCAATGGTCAAACGCTGCTGCTGGCCGCCGGAGAAATTCTTGCCTCCCTGCTCCACCCGGCTGTTGAGCCCGTCCGGCAAAGCGGCCACAAAGGACTCCGCCTGGGCGTCGCGAAGCGCCTCCCAGAGCTCGCCGTCAGTAGCGCCGGGCTTGCGCCAGCACAAATTTTCCCGGATGGTTCCGGAGAAAAGCAGATTGCCCTGGGGCACCATGCCCACCTTGCCGTGAAGCTGCGCCAGGGGATACTCCCGCACATCCACCCCATCCAGCGCAACCGAACCGCCGCTTACGTCATACAGCCGCGGTATCATGCTTACCAGGGTGGACTTGCCGCTGCCCGTGCCGCCGATTACGCCGATAAGGCTCCCGGCGGCAATATCCATGGTCACATCCTTCAGCGCCAGCGCGGCGCCTTCGTAATAGCGGAAATCCACGCCGCGGAAGCTGATTTTCGCCGCGCCCGCCTGCGGCGCAACCTTCGATTGCGCATGTTCCACAATGCTGGGCTGCGTATCGAACACCTCGTTGATACGCGCCGCGGAAGCCGCCGCCTTGGTAAAGGTCACCACCAGGTTAGCCACCACCACCAGCGCAATAAGGATCTGCGTCATATAGTTGATGAAGGCCACCACTTCGCCCTGGGTCAGACTGCCCAGATTCACCCGAACGCCGCCAAACCACAAAATGGCGATCATACCCACATTCATCACGATAAAGGAAAAAGGCGAAAGCACCGCAGACAGTTTCCCGATGTGAATGGCGTTCTCCGCCAGGTCCACGCAAGCGCCCTCAAAGCGCTTTTCTTCCTCCCCCTGTTTGCGGAAGGCCCGCACCACCCGCGCGCCGGAAAGATTCTCCCGGGTAATCAGGGATACGCGGTCCAGCTTGCGCTGAATCAGCTTGTAGAAAGGCACCGAGCGGCTCATGACCACATACAGCGCCAGGGAAAGCAGCGGCACAATGGCCAGGAAAACCAGCGAAAGCTGCAGGTCGATGCGCATGGCCATCACCACGGCGCCAATCACCAGGAACGGCGCGCGCACCACCAATCGGATCAACATGGCCACGGCCGTCTGCATTTGATTGATGTCGCCGGTCATCCGGGTAATCAGGCTGGGCGTACCGAAATGATCCAGCTCCCTGTAGGACAGGGTATTGATGTGGTGGAACAGTTCCCTGCGCATGTCCGTTCCCACCCCTTGGGACGCGCGGCTGGCCAAGGTCTGACAGGTCAGCGAGGAAGCCAGGCCCACCACGCCCAACAATAGCAGCAAACCGCCCCGTTGCCAGATATACCCCACATCTCCCTGGGCCACGCCCACGTCGATCATATCCGCCATAACCAGCGGGACAATCAACTCAAAAATCGCTTCAATCAGCTTGAAAACCGGCCCAGCAATCACCTGGAAACGATACTTTTGCAAAAACCTGGCCAATCGTTTCATTGTTGTGCTCTCGTCCTTCCTGTTCTCCGTTAATTCAGGGCCACATCCCGGATGCGGCTGCGGAAAAAGGACTCCGCCTCCGCCTCCACCTGGGCGCGCTCCTCCGCCAGCGCGGGATTCTCGCGCAGTTCCTTCAGGCAGCGGGAGGTTTCCTCCAACAGCCGTACATCCCCATCCAGCAGAAAGTCTGCCACCGCTTCGCCATGCTGCCGTGTTCCGAACAGATCTCCGGGGCCTCTCAGCTCCAGATCCTTCTGCGCCACCGCAAAGCCGTCGTTGGTCCGGGTCAGGGTCCGCAAGCGCTCGTTGGGTTCCGCCAGCAGGAAACACCAACTGGCCGCGCTTCCCCGCCCCACGCGGCCCCGCAGCTGATGCAACTGGCTCAGGCCGTAGCGATCGGCGTTTTCGATGATCATCAACGTCGCGTTGGGCACGTTGACGCCCACCTCGATTACCGTGGTGGACACCAGCACGTCCAGCTCCCCCCGCGCAAAAGCGCTCAGGGTATTTTCTTTTTCCTCGCCCGGCTGTTTGCCGTACGTCAGCCCCACGCGCAAGCCCGCCAACGGACCGGCGGTCAACGCCTGGTATTGGGCCGTGGCGGACTTGACTTCCTCCAGGGACTCGCTGTCCTCCACCAGCGGGCAGACAATGTAGGCCTGACGTCCCGCCGAAACCTCACGGCGAATAAAACCGTAGAGATCCTCTCGTTTTTCCTCGGGAACGATGCGCGTAGCCACAGGCGTGCGGCCCGGAGGCAGTTCATCCACCACGGAAACATCCAAATCCCCGTACAAAATCAGCGCCAGGGTGCGCGGAATCGGCGTGGCGGACATCACCAGCACATGGGGGGAGGCGCCGTCTCCCTCGCCCTTTTGCTGCAAAAGGCTGCGCTGCTTTACGCCAAAGCGGTGCTGCTCGTCGGTAACCACCAGACCCAGGCGATGGTAATGCACCCCTTCGCTCAGCAGCGCGTGCGTGCCGATCACCACCTGCCAGGACCTGTCCGCAATGGCGGCCAGAGCTTCCCTGCGCTGGGCCGCCCGCATGCCGCCCAGCAGCAGCCCGCAGCGTATGCCCAGCGGCTCCAGCAACCGCCGGGCGCTTTCCAGGTGCTGCCGCGCCAGAATTTCCGTGGGCGCCATCAGCGCGCCCTGAAACCCGCATGCCGCCGCAGCCCACAGCGCGCCGAAAGCCAGCGCCGTTTTACCGCACCCCACGTCCCCCTGCACCAGGCGGCCCATGGGGCGTTCCCGCCGCATATCCTGGAAAATTTCCTCCAGCACCCGCCGCTGGGCGCCCGTGGGGGAAAAAGGAAGCGCTTGCCAATAGCGTTCCCCCATGTCCGGCTTCAGCGGAAAAGGTATGCCCCGTTCGCCGCGCCGGCGCATCAGCCCAATGCCCGCCTGATACAAAAGCATCCGCTCAAAAGCCAGCCGCCGCCGGGCCATGCGCAAATTTTCCATACAGGAGGGAAAATGCGCCTGCCGTATGGCGAAATTCAGCTCGCACAGCGCGTGACGAAGCCGCAACGCCCGAGGCAGGCTTTCCGGGCAGCAGTCGTCCACCTGCTCCAGCGCCAGCCCCATGACCTGCCGGAAGGTTTTTGCAGGCAGGCCGGGAACGGCGCGATATACCGGAAGGATTTGCGCCTCCGTCAACCGCTGGGGATTCGTCATAACGCGGCGTCCATTCTTTTCCGTCACCCGGCCCCAAAGCAGCAGCTCCTCGCCGCCGTGATACTGCTGGCAAATCCAGGGCTGGTTGTACCAGGCCAAAGCCAGCACGCCGCTGCTGTCCCGCAGGCTGGCGGTGACTTTGGTCAGCCCGTGAAAACGGCTGATCCTGGGATCGGCGCGCAGAATCCCTTGCACCGCCGTCTCGCCGGACGCCTGCGCGCAGGGAGAACAGCGGGTACCGTCCCGATAGGATACGGGCAAGGTGTATAAAAGATCGCGCAATGAGAAAATTCTCATTGCGCGCAAGGCCGCCAGCCGTGCCGGCCCAAGACCTTTCAGGTCCTTCAGCTCCATGGTTTTACTCCACAGAAATCAGGTAATAATACAGCGGCTGTCCGCCCATGTGGCACTCCACGTCGCAGTTTTCGTAGTGCTGCTGTATTTCGTCGGCAATGGCCTGCGCATCCGCTTCCTGAACGTCCGCGCCGTAGTAGACGGTAATCAGCTCGTCCTCGTCGGTGATAACGGACTTCATCAGCTCCCGTACCACTTCGGGAATGCTGGCGCCGGAATAAGCGATCGCGCCATTGTGCAGGCCGATAATATCGCCGGCGTTGATATGCACGCCGTTCCATTCGCTGTCCCGCACGGCATAGGTCACCATGCCGGTCTTGACGCGCTGCGCCGCTTCCTCCATGCGCTGGGCGTTTTCCTCGCCGCTCAGCTCGGGCTGGAAGGCTACCGCCGCGGCGATGCCCATGGCCACGTTCTTGGTGGGCACCACGTAGACTTCCTTTTCGGAAAGCTCCGCGGCCTGCTGCGCGGCAAGCACCACGTTGCCATTGTTGGGGAAGACAAACACGCACTTGGCGTTTACCTGGTTGATGGCTTCCAAAATATCCTCGATGGAGGGATTCATGGTCTGCCCGCCCTCGACGATATGATCCACCGTCAGGTCGCGGAAAATCTGGGAGAAACCCTCCCCCATGCTCACCGCCACCATGCCGAATTCCTTCGGCGGAACGTCCGCTTGCGGGGGCTGCTTGGCCGCTTCCTCCGCGGCCTTGGCCGCCTCGGCCTCGCGGCGTTCGGCCAGGATATTCTCAATCTTCAGGTCCACCAGCTCGCCCAGCTCCAGGCCGTATTCCAGGGCCTTGCCCGGGTTGTTGGTATGCACATGCACCTTGATTTGCGCGGTCATGTCCCCAATCACCAGCACGCTGTCTCCAATGCGGTTCAGGCGGCGGCGGAAGGAATCCACTTCGCCGTCGGTGCAGTCTTCCCGCAGGTTCTGCATGGTAAACTCGGTGCTGTAAGCAAAGTTGATGGTTTCAATGGCGCTGTGATCGTCCTCAAAGCGCGGCTCGCCGTCCTCGTGAGTTACGGCCACGGTGGTATCGTTGATGTCCTCCCCGCGCAGCACCGCAGCGTACCCCGTATACAGGTACAGCAGGCCGCGTCCGCCGGCGTCCACCACTCCCGCCTGCTGCAAAGCGGGCAGCATGTTCTGCGTCTGCTTGAGGATGGATTCCCCCGTGCGAAGAATGACGGTCATCAGTCCGTCATAGTCGTCGGGATGGGCTTCCGCCTGCTTGATGGCGTCCTCCGCAATCACCCGGGCGACCGTGAGGATCGTGCCCTCCTTGGGCTTCATGACCGCCTTGTACGCGGTATCCGCGCCGTTCTTCAGCGCCTTGGCGAACTGGATGGGGGTGATCTTGTCAATGCCGTCCAGGGCGCGGGAAAAACCGCGGTAGAGCTGGGAAGTGATAACGCCGGAGTTTCCCCGGGCGCCCTTGAGCGCGCCCTTGGCCAACGCCGCGGCAGCTTCGTCCGCCCGCAGGAACTCCTTGCTGTTGATTTCCCGGGTGGCGCTGCCCATGGTCAAAGACATGTTGGTTCCCGTATCGCCATCGGGCACAGGGAACACGTTCAGGGCGTCCACCGTCTCCCGATTCTTTTCCAGCAAAGCCGCGCCCGCCATGACCATATCGCGCAGCAGCAGTCCGTCGATCGTTTTGAATTGAATCAAGGGTTTCTTCCTCCGTTCACATCGGGCGATGGATCAAACGCGGATCCCTTCCACCGAAATATTCACTTTGCGAACCTTCACGCCGGTCATGCTCTCCAGCTTATAGCGGACGGTTTCCACAATGGTCTTGCAAACCTCCGCAATGGAAATGCCGTATTCCACAATGATGAAAAGGTCCACATCCAGCATATCGCCGACGCTGCGGATCTGTACGCCCTTGCTCAGGTTTTCACGGCCCAGCCACTCTACCAGGCCGTCCTTGGCGCGCCGGCTGGACATAGCCACGATGCCGTAGCACTCCAGCGCCGCGTAACCTACGACCTTCAGCATGACGTCCTCGCTGATATAGATGGTGCCGATGTCGGTCTTTATCTTGCATTCCATGTTGCAGTCCCTACCTCCTTTATCCAATGCTGCCGTCCGCTTCGGATGCGGCATACGCAGAGGCGACGCGCGCGTACAAGCGCATGTGAAAAGCCCGTCCGCACACGGTCATCATTTAGTATACAAGAAAAAGCCATTTTTAGCAATGCCTTTTTACGTTTTTCCCGCATTCCGCGTTTCCTGTTCTCTTACGCCGGAAGGTGAACATTTTTTCCTTGACAAACGTCCCGAATCAGCTATAATAATGCTAAAATTGGCGATGAGGAGAAGCGCGCACGGCTCATTCCCCGTCTCAGAGAGTTCCCGGTTGGTGCAAGGGAACGGCGGCGAGAGTGCGCATACGGCTCCGAGCCGTTCGCTGAAGGCGTCATGGCGTTGCGTAGGCGGCATCCGGTGCGCCGGTTATCGCGCAGTGGGAATCATTGCGTTCCCTGACGAGAAGCGCTTAGCGCTCAAAAGTGGAAGTGGTACCGTGACATTTGTTCACCTTCCTCAGGCATTGCCTGAGGATTTTTTATTCCCGGTTTTTGCGAAAGGATGATGCGTGATGGAACTGGATCAACTTACCTTTGCCCGGCGTTTTGACGCCGTCAGCGGCAGCGCTATCCGTGAAATTTTGAAGCTCACGGCCCAGCCGGGCATGATTTCCTTTGCCGGCGGCAACCCTGCCCGCTCCGCTTTGCCGGATGATACCGTCGCCCGGCTGTGCGGAAAGGTCATGGCCGAAAACGGCAAAAATATCCTGCAATACGGGCCCACAGAAGGGTACCAGCCCCTGCTGGACTGCCTTTATCCCTATGTGCGCCAGGCCCTGGACGTGGAAATTCCCCAGGGCGGCATCCTGCCGGTTACGGGGTCCACCCAGGCCATGGACCTGCTTTGCAAGGCGCTGCTGAATCCCGGGGACGCGGTACTGGTGGAGAACCCCTCCTTTCTGGGCAACATCCAGTGCATGCGCCTGTACCAGGCCAAGCCCGTACCCGTGGAAAGCGATGAGGATGGGCTGGTAATCGAAAGCCTGGAACGCGCCATGCAGGAATACCACCCCAAGCTGCTGTACGTCATCCCCACCTTCCAGAACCCCACGGGCAAGGCCCTGCCCACTGAGCGCCGCAAGGCCGTTGCGGAACTGGCGGCCAAATACGGCGTGGTGGTGGCGGAGGATGACCCGTACCGGGACCTGCGCTACCAGGGCGATCCCCTGCCCGCGATCAAGTCCTTCGACCAGGCGGGATGGGTGGTATTCCTCGGTTCCTTCAGCAAGATCATCAGCCCCGGCCTGCGCGTCGGCTACCTGGCGGGCGACCCGCGCATTATCCGCAAATGCACCATCGGCAAGCAGTCCTCGGACGTGCATACGGCGAACTTGAACCAGGCCATCGTGGCGGAATTTCTTCGGGAAGGGCTGCTGCCCGGACATATCCAGGCCATCTGCCAAAGCTACGCGGTGCAGCTGAACGCCATGCTGAAAGAATTGGAATCCTTTCCCAAGGGCACGGCCTTCACCCGACCGCAGGGCGGGCTCTTCATCTGGGTGGAACTGCCCCAGGGGCTGGATGCCACGGCCATGCTCAACGAATGCGTCCGGCGCCACGTGGCCTATGTGCCCGGCACCCATTTCTTTGCGGAAGGCGGCCACGCCAATACCCTTCGCCTGAATTTCTCCAACAGCACCGTCGAACAGATTCAGGAGGGTATGGGCGTCCTGCGGGACGTGATTGCTCAGGGATAAACCTATTTTAAGATAAAGGAGACAAAAAGCCATGCCTCACATTCTGGATGTTCTCAAAGAACGCGGCTTTATCGCCCAGGTTACCTTTGAAGACGAGCTGTACAAGCAATTGGAGCAGCCCACCACCTTCTACGTAGGTTTTGATCCCACTGCGGATTCCCTGCACATCGGCCATTACATTCCGATCATGGCCATGGCCCACATGCAACGCGCGGGGCACAAGCCCATTGCCCTCATGGGCGGCGGCACCGCCATGATCGGGGACCCCTCCGGGAAAACCGATATGCGCAAGATGATGACCGTGGAAACCATCGACGACAATGTGGCGCATATTAAGCAGCAAATGAGCCGTTTCCTGGATTTTTCCGACGACAAGGCCATCATCGCCAACAACGCGGACTGGCTGCGGCGCCTGAATTTCATCGACTTCATGCGGGACATCGGTTCGCTGTTTTCCGTGAACCGGATGCTGACCGCCGAATGCTACAAGGCCCGTATGGCCACGGACAACGGCCTCTCCTTCCTGGAATTCACCTACATGCTCATGCAGAGCTATGATTTCCTGGAGCTGTTCCACCGGTACGGATGCCGGCTGCAAATGGGCGGCAACGACCAGTGGAGCAACATGCTGGGCGGGGCGGATCTCATCCGCCGCAAGGAACAGGAGAGCGCCTTCGCCTGCACCTTCCAACTGCTGCTCACCCACGACGGCCGCAAAATGGGAAAAACGGAAAAGGGCGCCCTGTGGCTTGACCCGCAGAAAACCTCGCCTTACGATTTCTATCAATACTGGCGGAACGTGGACGACAAGGACGTGGAGAAGTGCCTGGGACTGCTGACCTTCCTGCCCATGGATGAAGTTCGCCGTTTGGGCGCGCTGGAAGGCAGCGAAATCAACGAAGCGAAGAAAGTGCTGGCCTACGAGGTAACCAAGCTGGTCCATGGCGAGGCCGAGGCCCAGAAGGCCGCGGAAGCGGCGCAGGCGCTGTTTGCCGGCGGCGGCGCGGGCGGCAGCATTCCCACCTGTGAAATTACCCCGGAAATGCTGGCGGAGGACGCCCGCATTACCACCATGCTGGTACGCTCCGGACTGTGCAAGAGCCAGAGCGACGCGCGTAACCAGCTCAAGGCTGGCGCGGTTTATCTCTGCGACCAGAAGGTAGAGGACTTTGCCGCGCAGGTATGCGCGGAGCAGCTGTCAGGCGAAGGCGTGATGCTCAAGAAAGGCAAGAAAGGATTCTGCCGTTTGGTGCTGAAAGCATGAAGCCCTATAAAACCGTCCGTCAAACCGCCTCGGATACGGTCGTCATCAACAAAAGCCGGTTCATCGGCTATGCCGCTCCCGTGTCCTCGGAGGAGGAAGCGCTGGCTTTCCTGCAATCCGTCCGCCAGAAGTACAAGGACGCCACGCACCACTGCTATGCTTACGTCGTTGGTCTGAACGCCGGCATCATGCGTTACAGCGACGACGGCGAACCCGGCGGAACCGCCGGGATGCCCATCATGGAAGTGCTCAAGGCGCAGGGCGTCGTGAACGTATGCGTGGTGGTCACACGTTACTTTGGCGGGGTGCTGTTGGGCGCCGGCGGACTGGTGCGAGCTTACACGCAGGGATGCGTCATAGCACTCAAGGCCGCGGAAGTGGTTACCATGGAACCTTCCGTACGCTACCTGTGCGAAGTGGCTTATCCCCTATGGGACCGGGTGCGGCACGCCCTCAAAAGCCTTCCGGCGCAGCTGCTGACCAGCGAATTTACCACGGCTGTGACCTTCACCCTGCTGATGCGTCAAACGGATGCGCCTCAAGTGCTTGCCGAATTGACGCGCCTTTCCGACGGGCAGGCGGAGGCGCTGGTGGAAGAAGAACTGTTTTATCCTTGGGCTGTTGAGACGGACATGCCGCAGGACAATTGAACGAAGGGAGGAGCCGAATGCATCGGCTCCTCCCTTTGTCAGCACGCAAATTGTTAATCCATGCGCTGCTTTGTTTTTTCGATTAGGTACGCCGCGAAATGCGCGGCGCATTCGGGATCAATTTCCCGGTGCTGCGTAGCAATCATGCGTTCCCGGGCTTCCCGGCTGCCCAGCAGCCGAGCTGTTTTCTCCGTAAGTTCGTCCAACGAGCGGGCGTAAAGCGCCAATCCCGTTCGTTCAAAAAATGCCGCATTGGCCGTTTCACAACCCCGAATGGGATGCACAATCACCATGGGCGTGCCGATGGTCATGGCCTCGGTGGTGGTCAATCCGCCGGATTTTGTAATCAGCACATCCGCGGAAGCCATCAGGTCGTATAGTGGGGATACCCGTCCCAGAATACGAACGCGCTCATTGCCGCCAAGAAGCTTCTCCGCCTGCGCCTTCGCCTGCAGGTTGGACCCGCAGACCAGGGTAAGGCGTGCGTCTGCCGGTAGCGCGGGCATCAGCTTCGCCACCACCCGGGGCAAATTACCGGCGCCCATGGACCCGCCCACCAACAGCACATGGGGATTTTCCGGGTCCAGGCCAACCTTCCGCTTGGCCGCCGCGCGATCCTCGCAAGGCTTGCAGTCCGGGCTCACTGGTATGCCAAAGGGCATGAGAATCCCCTCCGGCAACCCTTTTTCCCGGCACTCCCGAAGCATGGCGCGATGACTGACGCAAAGCACATCAGGCTTTACGTCCTCCATAAAAGGCGAGAAGGTGTAGTCCGTCATCACCATGGCAAAAAAGCCCTTGTACTGTCCGTGCTTGCGCAAATGCGTTACGGACTGCCCGCCGAACAGGTGCGTGCAGATTATCATATCCGCCCCATAATCATTGATTTCCTTGGCCATGCGGAACGCATACGTGCTGTTCATGAGATAGACGGCAGACTTTCTTTTGGGCGTGCTGATAACTTCGCTAAAACGGTATATTTTCCCAAATCCATCCGGATAATGCTGCACCAGCTTGACATACCCGTCGGATACCGCCCGGGACAGCCATGCGCCGCCGAAAGCAACGCAGTCCATGACGCGGGTTTCCACCCCTCTGGCTTCCAACGCCTGCCGGATGGCCTGCGCCGCCGCGTCATGCCCGCCTCCCGTATGGGTGGAGAATATCAACGCGCGCATACGTCACTCCTCTGTGCTTCTTCCAGCATTTTTTCTACGAGGCCGCAGGTTTCCGTTACAATGCGCAGGCAGGGCCGGTTTTCATAGTACGCCTGCGTCCGGGCCTCCGGCTGCGGTTCTGAAACTTCAGGCGGAATCCCCAGCAGCTCCGCGCACTGATCCGTCCCAAAGCATTCGCAAAACATGCGCCTTGCGGACTGCACCTGGGCGTATACCGCTGCGCGGTTTTCCGCTTTTGCGCCTTCCGTTCCGAAAAGCGCGCCGCAAAGCATCGCCATCGCGGAATATGCGCCGCAGTTCTGCCGCATGCGCCCCATGCCGCCGCCAAAGCCCACGGCCACCAGCGCCGCCTGTTCCTCCGTCAGCCCCAGCAGATCCGAAAAAGGCATCAGCACAGATTGCGCGCAATTATAACCTGACAGGAACAGCTCCCGTCCGCGCGCCTGTCGCTTTGTCATGGGTACCTTCTCCCCTTTGCACGGTTATTGGGTAATCTGCACCGTGGAGCGGAACTTGTCATAAACCTGGTCCACATAGGTTTCCCGGTATCCGCGGGGATAGGTGATGTGCACCGTGTAGAGCACCTTGTCAATGCAGGTGGCATGCACGCGGCCCGCGGCCTCTGCTCCATCGGTGGTTACGGCGGTATAGTTCGCATAGACGCCCGTCTTTCCCAGCAGCGTACGCTCCGCGGTCAGCGATTTGTCAAAGGTCGAGAAGCTGCCATTGGTATCAATGGTATCCAGCATTTGGCGGACTTCCTTGGCCAGGTCGCTGGCGCTATACTGGCTGCTCACCGTGGTCACCCGCACGGTAATCATGGAAGTATATCCCGGTACGGCTTCGTTGGCAGGCTGGGTAAGAATGTAGGTATCCGCCGCGGAATCATCCACAATCCAGCCCGCCGGGCCTTCAAAGCTCAGGTGGAGCTTGGAGGCGTTGTAAGTCTGGTAGGAGAAAGTAATCGCCGGCAGCGGCGTAGGCGTAGGCTTGTCGATGGGATCAATCACGACGGGGGACGCGCCTGCATACTGGCTGTTCAGAGTGGGAGCCACCGTAGGCGTGGATTGCTCCACAATGGGCTGATAGGTGTTGTCAAACACGCTTCCGCTCAGCGGAGGCTCACCCTCTTCCTCCTCCAACGCCGGATCATAGGTGCCGTCGTCAAAGTCGATCAGCTCATCCACCAGGGGCTCGCCCTGCACAGGCGCTTCCGTAGGCGCATCGGTAGCGGCCTGGTAGTTCTGCTGCGCCTGCGTAACTACGGGGAAACGTTGTCCATTTTGGTTGTCGCCGGAGCAAGCGGCCAGCATTCCCGCGCAAAGGATCAGGCAAAGGATCAGCAGCAGCTTTTTACGCATGTTCAAACCTCCCTTGATTCCCAGTAAAACTTTTCTCTAAATATTGCAACGAAGCATCGCAGCAAATTATTCCTCATAGCGCGGATGATACATCCGCCGGTCCAGGCTCCAGATCTTTTCGGAGAAAGCGCCTTCCGGCACGCGTTGCATGATCGCGTGCATTTCATTCATTCTTGCGTCCAGCAGGTCAATCCAATGCAGCGCCTCCGCCTCCGGGAACATGGGCATTCTGGGCGAGCCGTACTCCGCCTCGCCATGATGGCTGAGGATCATGTGCTCCAATAGCAGCACCAGTTCCCCGTCCACACCCACGTTTTGCGCCGCCAGGGTCAGCTGCGCCACGCCCCGCACCAGATGGCCAATGAGCAGACCGTCGCGGGTGTAATCGCTGACGTTGCCCATGGCGTCGCTTTTCATTTCCTGAATCTTGCAAAGGTCATGCAGGATCACCCCCGCCCTCAGCAAATCGCCATTCAAGAAAGGATAGGCGGCGATGATGTGCTCCGCCGTGCGCAGCATGCCAGTGGTATGGTGGAGCAGGCCGCTCCGTTCCGCATGATGAAGCCGCTGGGCCGCCGGGAAATACATGAGCTGCTCCCCCGCCATTCGCAGCATCTCCGTCACCAGCTTGCGCAAATCCTCCCGCTGAAACCGCGCCACCGTCTCGGTAATCTCCCGGTACATGTCCTCGGGCTTTTCGGGGGCGCAGGGAACCAGCTGGCTCAAATCCACGGGATCGTCCTTGGTGGAGGCGCGAAGCCGTTCCACCCGCAGCTGAAGGCGCCCGTTGTATTCCTGCACCAGGCCGCGCACCTTCACCACGGACCCCGAAGGCGGCGGCGCCACATTGCCGTCCCACATCTTGCAGTTGATTTCCCCGGTGCGGTCGGCCAAGTTCATGTCCAGGTAGCGGCTGCCATTGCTGCCCGTGCGCTGATCGCTGGAACGAACCAGCAGAAAGCCCTCAAATCGGGCATCCTTGATCAGCTGGCTGACGGTATAGGTCTCCATAAGGGATGATTGCCTCCTTTTGCGCCCGCTCAGAAGGGCGCGTCGCTATATCCGCCGCCCTGCTCGGGAGCAAGGTTGGCGTATGTGGCGAATTCGCTCAGCCACGCAACTTTCACCGTGCCCAGCGGGCCGTTGCGCTGCTTGGCCAGAATGATTTCGCCCACGTTTTTTTCTTCGCAGGCAGGGTCGTAATAGCCTTCCCGATGAATGAACATCACTACGTCCGCGTCCTGCTCGATAGATCCGGAATCGCGCAGGTCGCTAAGGATGGGTCGCTTGTCCACGCGGGCGGTAGCGGCCCGGGACAGCTGCGCGCAGGCCACCAGCGGCACCTTCAGCTCCAAGGCGATGGCCTTGAGCTGGCGGCTGATCTCCGAAACCTCCAGCTGGCGGTTTTCCGCCTTGGAGTCGCTGTGCATCAATCCGAGATAGTCCAGTACGATGAGGTCCAGGCCCTTGTCCATCATCAGCCTCCGGCAGCGGCTACGCAGCTGGGAGGGCGTGATGCCGGCGGTATCGTCAATGTACATGGAAGCGTTGGACATGGGGCCAATGGAACGGGCCAGACGCATCCAATCCTCCCCGTTCATGGTGCCGGAACGGACGCGCTGCATGTCCACCCGGGCATCGGAGCAGAGCAGGCGCATGGCAATCTGCTCCCGGGGCATTTCCAGGCTGAACACGGCCACGCTTTTTCCCGCCGACAGGGCGGCGTACCCGGCAATGTTCAGCGCCAGTGAAGTCTTACCCATGGACGGTCGCGCACCCACCAGGATCAGTTCGCCCCCATGCATGCCCGTAAGCAGATTATCCAGGGCGGTAAAGCCCGTGGGCACGCCGGATACCCGTCCCTTGAGGCGGCTGAGCTCCTCAATGTTGGCGTAGGTATGGTAAAGGACCTCTTTCACATGCACCAGGGACTCGCCGCTGGCGCGATGCATCACAATGTCAAAAATGGCTTTTTCTGCGTGATTCAAGGTTTCCTGCAGCGGGTTCTGCTGGCTGAAACACTCCTGGGAGATTTCGTTGGAGGCACGGATGAGCTTGCGCAGGGTGGACTTCTCCAGCACAATGCGGATGTATGCCTTGACGTTGGCGGTGGTGGGCACATACTGGCTCAGCTCGATGAGATAAGCCGTGCCGCCCACGCCCTCCAGGCTTCCGCGGCGGCTCAGTTCCGCGTCCACGGTGACCAGGTCCACGGGGCTTTGCCCGCGATGCAGCTGTATCATGCTGCTGAAGATTTCACGATGGGCGGGGGTATAGAAGTCGTCCTCCTCCAGTTCTTCCGCCGCTTGCAGCACCGCGCCGCTGTCCTGAAGCATGGCGCCCAGCACGCTGCGTTCCGCCTCCACGCTGTTGGGCGGCGTTACGCCGCGCAGCTGCAGGCTTTCCTCCATGTCCCCCCACCGCCTTCCGTACCGGAATATCTTACTTGGCCTCCGCCTTGACCCGCACGATCATGGGCGTAGTCACGCCGCTGTACAGCCATACGCTGACGTTTACGTCCCCGACCTGACGGATAGGCTCCGGCAGTTCAATCTTCCGCTTATCTACCTTGACCCCGTGCTGTTTTTCCAGCGCCTGAGCAATCTCCGCGGAGGTAATGGAACCGTAAAGCCGGCCCTTTTCACCGCAGCGAACGGACAGCTCAATGATCTTTCCCTTAAGCTGCGCGGCCTTTTTTTCTGCATCGGCGCGGCGCTCCGCCTCGCGGGCGGCTTCCGCCGCGCGCTTGCGCTCGATTTCCCTCAACGCGCCGGGCGTGGCTTCCATGGCCCATTTCCGCGGGAAAAGGAAGTTCCGGGCATATCCGTCGGATACGTTCACAATTTCGTCCCGCTTGCCATGTTCCTTCACATCCTGGAGCAAAATAACCTTCATTGCGCTTTCCTCCTGGCTCTTACTGCTGCGCGGCAGGTCCGCGCTTACAGGATTTTTCATTTTATTGTATATCATCAACCTGAAAAAAGCAAGCAAATCCGCCCGCGGAGCGGAGAAAATCCGCCCACGGAGCGGAGAAAACCCTCTGCGGCGCGCATCCATCGGAGGCAAAAGAAATCGCGCCCTTCGCCTGCCTGCGCGGCGAAAAGCGCGATCTCGCGGATTCCACAGGTTTACGCCGCGTTCGCCTGAACGCCCAGCTTCTCCCGCATGATTTCCAGCGCCTTGTTCAGTTGTGGATCAGCCAGATCCCCAAATTCATACATACCGTTATCCCCTTCCGGCAGCGCAATCTCCACGTCCGGCGTAATGCCGATACCATGCACCGCGTTACCGTTGGGCGTAAAATACTGGGCCACCGTTACCTGCATGCCCGCGCCTTCATAGCCCACAGGCAACACGTACTGCACAATTCCCTTGCCGTAGGATTGGACGCCCACCACCGTAGCGCCCGCGCGGTCCTGCAAAGCGCCGGTTAGGATTTCCGAAGAACTGGCGGAGAATTCATTGACCAGCACCACCAGCTCCACATCCTCCTTGCCGTCCTTGGAGTACTCGTATTCCCTGGTGCCATCCTTATACTCCAGATAGCATACCGTGCCTTCGTCCAGGAACAGGTCGGCAATGGATACCGCGTCGTCCAGCCAGCCGCCGGGATTGTCCCGCAGGTCCAGGATCACGCCCTTGGCGCCCTGCGCCAGGAGATCGGCCAATGCGGCGTCCACCTGCGAAGCGCAATCGCCTGCAAACTCATACAAGTAAATGTATCCGATACCGTTCGCGAGCATGCCGCTTTCCACCCAGTTCACCTGCACCTCCGCCCGGTTCACCACAAAGGTCAGCTCTTCCCCGTTGCGCTCCATCACCAGGGTCACGGGCTTGCCAGGCTCGCCGCGCATGATGTCCACCGCGTCGTTCAGGGTGTAGACGGTCACTTCCAGGTCATCCACCTTGCGGAGAATGTCGCCCTTGTGTATTCCCGCTTCCTTTGCCGGGCCGTTGTCAAACACACGGCTGATGGTGCAGTCGCCGGTTTCATAGGAACCCGAAATCTGAATGCCTACGCCGGCATAGTTTCCCTCGTCCTCTTCCCACAGTTCGGCATATTCCTCCGGGGTATAGTAGAAGGTATAGGGATCGCCCACGCCGTAAAGCAGGCCCTGCGCCGCGCCGTCCAGCAATGCCTGCGCATCCACGTCCTGGTAGTAGTAGGTATCCACAATGTCCACCAGTTCCAGGAGCACGTCCAGTTGCTGATATCGCTCGTACTCCGCCTTGGAGATGGTCACCGTGTCGCCGTCCACCGAGACGGAGGTTTCCGGCGTTGCCGCCGCGCCGGGCGTCATGCCCAGCAGCGGGAGATACGCGCAACCGGCCGCCAGGCAGGCCACCAGCGCCAACGTCAGGATCAATTTCGCTTTTTTCATATTTCACGCTCCTTCTCCGGCGGAACGGCTCACTTCCGCGCGCCCTTGTCCCCGCCGCACTTTTTCAATTCCATGAGGATTTTGAAGGTAACCGCGTCTTCAAACTTGCGCAGGTCCAGGCCGGTCTGCCGCTGTACCTTATCCAGGCGGTATACCAGCGTATTGCGGTGGATATACAGCTGACGCGCCGTATCGGAGAGATTGAGATCCTTCTTGAAGAACATCTCAATGGTATACAGCATTTCTTCATTGAAAAGCCGCTGGGTTTTCCGGTTGAACAGCAGGCTGTGGTAATAAGCGCTGATTTCCTGGGGAAGCTCCATCAGGAAACGTTCCAGCACCAGCCTGCTGAACATATAAATGCTGCTCTCCGGTTGGAAAATGCGGCCCACCTCAATAGCGCGCCGGGCTTCGCTGTAGCTTTCCCGTATCTCCTCCAGGCTATTTCGGCTGCTGCCAATGCCCACGGTCATCTGATGCGCGGTTTCGCTCATCAGCGTTTCCTGCAGCGCTTCGCTGAACTGGATCAGTTCGTCGCTGCTCTCCGCGTCGGTCATGTCACGCACCAGCGCCACGGTGTGGCGATCCATATCAATGAGCACATCCCGCTCCTGCATGGGCACCAGGTCCCGCAGGAGGCTGAAGGCGCGCTCATTCTCCGTCTGCACCATATGGAAAACCAGCACGCAGCGCTTGAGTTCCTCCGGCAGCTGATGCTCGTGGGCCAGCGCTTCCAGCTCCGCGCCGGCCAGTTCGCCCCGCAGGGTGCGGCGGTATACGTCAAAGGCGTTTTCCTCCCGGCCGCCGCCTCCGGCCAGCATCGCCACCAGCGTCTCCGCCAGAGTGAGCACGTCCCGCGCCCCCGGGAGCCGTTCCTCGCAGCACAGCACCACCGCGGGCTGCGTGATTCCCAAATATAATACGCCGTGCAGCGGTTGAATCATCCCGTCTGTAAGCTGTTCCAGCGGAATATGCTCCGACTCGGTCCAGGTTTCCGGGTCCTTATCCAGAATGGTCACCGGTATGGTTAACCGTCCCAATATGTTTTCCATCTGATCCATCAGATGCTTATCTACCATGCGTGAGTCTCTCCTTCCATGTTTCCGGGTCGGAGATATTATAGCACAGCTTCCCGGGTCTGAAAAGGGAAGCAGCGTTGAAATTCGGAACTTTTTTGTGAATTTTTCACAAACAAAACCGGAACCGGGCAGCGCCTGCCGCTGTCACGGTTCCGGTGGAGTCCATTATCCCATTGTCGCCTCGTGCGTTATTGCTGCTCCAGCACCCACTGCGTAATCAGGTCGATGGCATCGCTGGGGAATGCCTTGAACATCCGGAGCATGAGTTGCTGATAGCCCTGTTCCAAGGCGTTCTGCCATTCCGTGCGCTCCGTATAATCCTCCGACAGGGAGAGCACCGTCATGCCTTCCTCGTCCGGCGCGGGCGCTATCTCCGTCCGCTCCCCGGCGCATGTGACCGTCCCAAGCACAGTGTCTCCATCGTCTGCATAGAACGTCACGCCGCAATCCAGCGCCAGCGTCTCCAGATCCTTCGTTGCCTCGCCAAAGAAAGGCACGGTCAACGTCAAATCCTCCGCGCGAACAAAGGCCTCGCCCTGCAAGACGGTCTCCTGCACCCCATCGTCAACGGTTGTATGCTGGGACCAATCCAGGCCCATTTGGCCGTACGCCTGACCCTGGCTGGCGGCGTCATACCCGGTCCCTGCCGGGCAGCACAGCAAACGCAGCTGTTGCGTTTCCGTCCCGTCCGCCGCGCCGAACACGCCGGTATAGCGCATCAGCCAGTCGTCCGACCCATCCGGAACGGTGGCCAGCAGATCCAGGGACGCGTCGTCCCATCCCAGGGTAAGCTGCCAGGGGCGTTCCTGGCTATCGCGCATACCGCCGCTAACCGTAAGCCCCACGAGGGCATCCCCGTGGAAAAACAGGCTGACCGTATACGCGTACTGATTATCCAGGGCAACCTGGCGGTTGAATGCTTCCAACATCAGCAGATAGCTTTCGCCGCTCCCCTCGCCCAGCCAGGCGTCCAGGAGCGCAACGGCGTCCGGCCGAAGAAGCAGCGTCTGCACCCAGGCATCCACCAGCGCCGCCAGGTCGCGGTCGTCCACGGAATAGGTGACGCGCTGGTTGGCGCCGGAAATCACGGAGCCAAGAAAAGTTCCCTGCTCTTCCTGCCGGTCCAGGGACGCAAGCCAGCGCTCCGTATTGGCAGACAGGTCCGCATACAGCCCTTCCACGTCCATTTGCCAGAAGGTTTGCTGCACCCGAAGCATATCCGCCAGTGCAGACTCCAGCGCCACGCCGGGAAAGAGGCTGCTCGTGATGACCTGCCGGTTGGCTGCCACATCATGCCGGAAATACAGCATCTCCTGTCCGGACAGCAAGACCGCAGCCCGGAGCTGTTCGCCGTTCATACCGGTCTGAATATCAAGTTCCTGCGCGTTGATCAAGGAAAACGCCACTTGCGCAATACGCCGGTCCTCTGCGCCCAACAGCTCCCCCGTCAGGCGCTCCCATAATTCGAGACAGTTCTCCGCCTCCAGGGTAAACGCATAGCGCAAGCGGTAGCCGTCCTGCTCCCCCCGCGCCTGCGAAACGCCCAACGGAGCCAGCAGCATCAGCAGCGCCATGCCAAACGCAAGCCACCGTTTCCGCCACATCATGCTCCCCGCCCCTTTCCTCGCGTTTGCTTTACTCGTCTTCTTCCGTCAATGGTACCAGGTCCGACGCCGTACCCGCTTCGGCGGCAAGGTCCGTGGGCGTCGCCGTGGCAAGCTGCTGCACCAGCGCCAGCGCGCCGGCGGCATAGTCGGTCGCCACCGTTTCCCGCTCCTGCGCGGAAAGGCTGGCAATATCCTTGGCGCCAGTTTCGTCCAGCGTCTGCAGCACCCAGGGAGAGGTGGTCTTGAACTCGCCCTGCAGCGCCAGGGTCAATTCCCCGCGCTTCCAGGAAGCATCCAGCTCCAGGGTCGTTGGATTGCGGTTGGCGCTGAGGCTGTGGAAATGCGCCAGCACGCTAAGCTCCGCCGTATCCCCCTCCTCAGGCGTCAGGGTCAGGGTCAAGGATTCATACTGGTGCTGCCGCCCATCGTCGTCGATGCTTTCGCGCGTGGTGCGCAGCAAGGTATACTCCGTCTTGAAGCCGCCTTCGTCGCCCTCCACCATCTGCCGCTCCACCACGCCTCGTACGCGTACGCCGCTGACGCCCTCCTCCTTTTCGGTAATGGAGAAGATCAGCGTATCCACGCTGCCGGCCAGAGTCACCGTCAGCGCGTCGCCCTCCTGATAGATCATCAGGGTATCATACCCGGTTTCCTCCGCGGGCACCGGCAGCAGCACCTTGGTGTAAATTACATCGCCCGTCAGGGACATCTGCCGTTCCAGGCTGACAGTACCCGTGAGGTTCAGGCTGTCAATCCGCTGGGCATAGTAATCCGCCCAGTCCGTATTCAGGTAGGCTTCGGCCTGCGCGGCGTCCATCACCCCCGCCAGCAGCCCCCGCAGATTTTCATCAATCAGCATGGACCGGACCAGCGCCGCGGCCTCGGTTTTCACGGCGGAGGCAGGGATTTCATAATTCACCTGCATGCAGGTCTCGCCGTCCTCCTGGCGGATCACCGTAGGAGCGGCCGCGTACCCGTTCAGCCACATTTCCAGGGCCTGCTCATAGGGAGCCAGCGCCGTTTCCCAGTTGGCGCTCCAGTCTTCCTCGTCCACCTGGAGCAGGCCAAGGGCCGCCGTGTACCATTGGGGATTGATCCCGTCCTCCTGCGGGAGAAGCTGTTGCAGCAGGCTCTCCGTGGCGGAAAAGCGCAGTTTGTCCTCCGGCGCCAGGGCGCTGGAAAGCACAAAGCTCTCCCCATCCCCGAAGAACTGCGTCAGGCCCAGCTGTTCTTCCCCGCGCTGGAAATACGCCTGGTATTGCGCCTGCCCCGAGGAGCGTATCCCTCGTATCTCAAGGGTGGTATTCTGAAACAGGCCGCTGAGCAGCGCTTCCAATTCCGGGTCTCCCGTTGCCGAAAGGGTAACGCTTCCCTTCAGGCCGCTCAGTTCCATCTGGAGCATCATTTTTTCCGGCAAGCCGTCGTATTGCGCCGCCAGAGCGCCCGCGCAGCTAAAGGCCATTGCCAGCGCCATGACCAGACAGATGATTCGTTTCTTCACAGGGGATTCCTCCTTTACGTTCGTGGCAAGGCCGCCGCGCGCCTTTTACGCGCCGCCCAGCGCTTCCAGTACGCGCTGCCACGCTTCTTCACTCAAGCCTTCGCTGATAAACAGCAGATCTTCCTGGGGCAGGCGAAGCAGTCCCCGGAGCATATCCGCCGCTAGGCGCTCCGCGCCCTGCTCCTGCAAAACCTTCAGCGCATCCTCGCTGAGGGATTCCAGATCCGTTTCCACCGGGCGAAGTTCCCAGTTAAAGCCGTCCCCATAGGCCATATTGATAAAGACGGTGCTTTCCTGGGTAATCCGTTTGTCCTCCTTGTAGGTGACCAGCACGGAGCCGCTGGCTTCGGGGTCCATGTTCCCCAGGGCAAAGGTCATGTCCGGCTCCAGCACCCAGGTCAGGCGCGTATCGTCCGGCAGGGTTTGTTCCACCCACGCCTTTCCTGTGAGCAGGCTGCTGGCAATATCAAAGGCATTCTCTAGGTTGCGTCTACACGAGGCAAGTGATATAATGGCACTATCACAGTAAAGAG
>CAZINY010000043.1:0-23823 GCA_964540735.1 uncultured Oscillospiraceae bacterium | reverse complement strand
AGGGGGCGATCGGAAAGCCCCCTGGTCGCGCCCGCAGGCGCGAAATCTTCTGCGCTTGAAAGAATACAAAACATAAGATATTGGCAAAAGCGACGAGGCAAAATACTTTATCAACGGTCTGAGCCGGCCGGGCGTTTTGCCCGGCCGGCCCAGCGTGTCGAAAAAGCGGCTTCCGCCACAAAGCATAAAGGACTTAGCCTTCGATACCGCGCAGAATAGCTTCCATAGTGACCGCCTTGCTTTCCCCGCCCAGGAAACCGCCTAGATCAAAGGGCAGCTTCCCTTTCTGATAGCAAAGCTCCAGCAGGGCGGTAAGCCGCGGAGAGGTGGGGAATACGCCGCCTTCGTCGGAGGTGTTGGATGCGCCGCGTATCCGTTGCAGCTCGTATTCCGGCAAGGTGCGAATCCATCCGGCGGACAGGTACATGCCCGTGCATACGGCGACTTCCGCCTTGGCGGAGCGCACGGAACAGGGAACGGGCTCCCCCTTCCGCAGGCAGTCCAGGAAGATTTTCAGCTCCTCATCCTGGGGGCAGGCACAGTCGCCGTAGTCAATGATACCGTCTTCGGCATGGATCATCAGCCGGGGGTCCTGGGTCCAGTCGCCCTCGGCATAGCCGTGCTCCCACACGTAGCGGTAGCGGTGGGTGTCCCGGCCCGCCCAGTTGTGAGTGGCGGCCATGAGCACGGAGGGGCATTGCGCGGTGCGGACGCTGACCACCGCCGTATCGTAGGATTGGATGGCGTGGGCGCGGCACCATTCGCCGCGCACGCTTTCCACCTGCGCGGCGCTGTCCAGTTCGTCGTCGCCCAACAGGTACAGCAGGGATTGCAGGGAATGGCTGGCCTCGTTGTGCAGTACGCCGTCCATGATGCACCGGCCTTCCTCGTCATAGAAGCGGCCTGCCCAGCGGTTGCGGTGGTAATACAGGTCGCTGCGGCCGGTGAGGGAGAGGGCGCGCATGGTAACAGGTTTGCCGTAACGCCCCTGAATCACATCCTGCTTCAGCCGCCGCATAGCCTGGGAGTAGCAGTGCTGGTAGGCGACGGCCAGCTGCAGGCGCTTTTCGTCCGCGAGCTTCTCCAGGGTGAGGGCTTGCACATAGTCGGATGCCAAGGGCTTTTCACAAAGCACATGGCAGCCATGGGAAAGCGCTTCAAAACACTGCTCAAAATGATGCTGCAGGGGGGAGGCAAGCACCACGACGTCGGCCTGTATGCCATGCTTTTCAAAGGCCTCGCCCATGCTGGATACCAAAGGAATCCCCGCCTGCTGCAGGCGCGCTACCAGCGCGGGGGAGGCGTCTTTTTGCGGCTGTACCACGCAAACCAGTTGCGCGTCCAGGCGATCCGCTTCGGTGAGCAGGGCCTCCAGGTAGCCCGTCCCGCGTTCGCCCACGCCAACCAGGATGACACGCATCATAATTTCATCAACCCTTTCTGCCGATTCTTGGGGCTCGTTCCATCGGAGGTTTGGGAAGTTTACGCAATGATCTGATAATGTAAGCATACCATTCTCAGACAAAGAACGCAAGAAAAATTTTGTTTTCCGTGTAACATTTGGCCTGTATGTTTCCGGTCTCGCCATGGAGCCCCCGAAAATGGCATACGCGGACGCGGCGGCGGGTATGCGGCGGGCAAAGAAAAAAACGCCGGATGCGGGAGCATCGGGCGCGGAGGACGGTTACCAACGGGCGGGGGTATCCGGACAGTGCAGGCGCGCCTTGGCGCAGCGCGCCTGCACGTAGCAACCGCACAGGGAGCAGGTGGCTATTTTCAGCCGGGGACAGGCGCGGCACAGGGCCAGGCGCGAGGCCATCACATCCTCGCTGGCGCGCTCCTGCTCGGGAAGCTCCGCAACGTAGGCGGAAAGATAATCCTCCAGCTCCTTCGGCGTGGGAAAAACGGTTTCACACAAACGGCAATACGGCATGGCGGCATCCCTCCGGGGAATATCTTACCATGCCGGGAAAAGTCGCGCAAGGGGGGTTATCCGTTGGCGGAGGTCCAGCCGTCCCCGGCGGCTTCCTCAATGTCCGCGCCCAGTTCCCGGAGCATGCCGGGCAAGTTTTCATAGCCCCGGGCAATATGCCCGGAGGGATCGGAAAGCAGGGTTTCCCCCTGCGCCAGCAGACCGGCCAGCATCAGGGCTGCCCCGCCGCGCAGGTCCGTGCTGGTTACGGCCGCGCCCTGCAGGGGATACCCGCCCTCCACCAGGGCGATGCGGTCCTCAATACGGATGCGCGCTCCCAGCCGGGCCAACTCCCGGGCGTGCATGAAGCGGTTTTCAAAAATGGTTTCGCAAAATACCGAGGCGCCCCGGCTGCAGAGCGCCAGGGCCATCATGGGCGCCTGCATATCCGTGGGAAAGCCGGGATAGGTGAGCGTGCGCACCTGGATGGGATTCCTTGCCCGGCCCGTAATCCGAAGCCCCGCCTGATTCTCCCGGAAATCCACCCCGGCTTCGCGCAGCTTGTACAATACCGCCCGCATGTGGTCCGGCCGGATATTGCGCAGGAATACGCTGCCCTGGGTCATGCCCGCGGCGCAGCATAGGGTGCCCGCCTCAATGCGGTCGGGAATGGGGCGGTAAACGCACCCGTGCAATTCGCGCACGCCCTCAATGTACAGGGTGCTGGTGCCGCTGCCGCGGATGCGCGCCCCCATACGGTTGAGCAGCGCGCACAAATCCACAATTTCCGGTTCCTTGGCGGCGTTTTCAATGCGGGTCGCGCCCTGCGCCAGCACGGCGGCCAAAAGAATGTTTTCCGTGGCCCCGACGCTGGGAAAGTCCAGGTATACGCTGCCACCCCGCAGGCTGCCCTGCAGGGTGACCGAGCCGGGGGTCAGGGTGGATGCCGCGCCCAGGGCCTGCATACCCTTCAGGTGCAGGTCAATGGGACGCTGCCCGATGGCGCAACCGCCCGGCAAGCCCACCCGGGCATAGCCCGTGCGCGCCAGCAGCGGCCCCATGACCAGCACCGAGGCGCGCATGCGGCTGAGCAGATCTTCCTCCACCGGGGACACAGGCTCCTGGGTGAAGAGGGTTACCGCATCCCCCTCCCGGCAGATCTGCGCCCCGCAGTCCTGCAAGATGGCCCAGAGGGTATCCACATCCGTCAGGTGCGGCACGCCTTCAATCCGCAGGGGTTCCCGGGTCAATAGCCCTGCGCACAGTATGGGCAGCACCGCGTTTTTGGCGGTGTGTACTTCCAGCTCGCCCCGCAGCCGCTCCGCGTGGCGGATTCGATATAGTGCCATGGCGCACCTCCTGCCATGCAGTATGCGCTGCTTTGGATGGATTCATGCGTTTTTTCCACCGCTGCCACGGGGTGGATCTTGCGCCCGAAGGGAAAGTGTGGTATACTACATAAAGTCAAAGAAAGTCAGTCTTTGGCGGGGAAGAAATGAGGCGATACCATGCGATTAAGCGATACCATCGAAAGTTTTATCAAGCAGCTGCTCTCCCAGGATGAGACGGAAGTGGAGCTGAAGCGGAACGAGCTGGCGGAGTATTTCGGCTGCGCGCCTTCGCAGATCAATTATGTGCTGGCGACGCGGTTTACCCCGGACCACGGCTATGTCATTGAAAGCCGGCGGGGCGGGGGCGGGTACATCCGCATTGTGCGGGTGGTGCAGTCCGCGGGGCAGCATTTGCTGTACCTGATTCATGAGCGCATCGGCGACGCCATCGGCGAGACGGACGCGTCGCACCTGATCGGCCAACTGGCGGAGCAAAAGCTGATTACGGCCCAGGAAGCCGAGATCATGCGGGCGGCCACGTCGGCCCAGGCGGTGTCCGTGCCGCTGCCGGACCCGCTTAAGGACGCCGTCCGGGCCCGTACGCTGAAAAGCATGCTCATAGCCATCGCCCGGCAGAACCGCGCCACATGAGCGCAAACCGTGCCGCGCCGCCATAACATAAAAGGAGAGCGTCCGCTCGACCGCCCCTGTGGGCGACGTATGGAAGGAGAAACCTATGCTTTGTGAGGAATGCAAGGTCAACGAGGCCTCGTACACCATATCGGTCATGGTGGGGGGAGAAATCACCACCCGCCACCTTTGCGGGGACTGCATGGCCAAAATGAATATGGACATTGCCAGCGGGAATATCAAGAATCTGCTGTCCACCATATTATCCGCCATCACGGGGGATACTGCCCCTGTAAGCGCGGGAAAGGAAGTCGTATGCCCCCGCTGCCATATGACCCTGAGCGAATTTACGCGCACCGGCCATCTGGGCTGCCCCAAGTGTTATGAGGCTTTCCGGGAACAGCTGCAACCCATGCTGTTGCAGATTCATGGGCGGGTGCAGCATGCGGGCCGGCGTCCGCTATCCACCGAGGAGGATCAGCGCAAGCGCACCGCCGCGGAAACGCTTCAGCGGCAGATGGAGCAGGCCGTGGCCCTGGAGGATTTTGAAACCGCCGCGCGGCTGCGGGACCAGCTGCGGGCCATGACGGCCAGCGGGGAGGGGAACGCATGAAGGAATTGGATGTGGTGCTCTCCTCCCGGGTGCGCCTGGCGCGCAACTATGAGGACCTTCCCTTCGACCTGGGGGATAAACCCGACAGCGCGGCCATGTGCGTGGCGCGGACAGTGCAGGCGCTCCGCCTGGAGGAGAACGCCCCGGAATATGATCTGGTACGCCTGCGGGAACTGACGCCGCTGCAGCGGCAAAGCCTGGCGGAAAGCCGCAGCATCAGCAAGGATCTGGTTTCCCGTGCGGCCTCCGCCGCGGTGCTGTTCCGGGAGGAAGAAGCGCTGTCCATCATGATGAATGAGGAGGACCACCTGCGGATTCAGGCCGTGAGCCCGGGGCTGAACCTGGGGGACGCGGCGGAGAAATGCTTCCGTGCGGAGGACAGCCTTTCCCGGCATGTGACCTTTGCCTTTGACCATCAGCTGGGATACCTTACCGCCTGCCCCACCAATACGGGTACCGGCATGCGGGCCAGCCTGCTGATGCATCTGCCCATGCTCACCCTGTGCAAGCAGATGGGGAACGTGGGGCAGATTGTGGCCAAGGTGGGGCTGACCATCCATGGGGTCTATGGAGAAGGGTCGGAGGCCCTGGGCAACCTATATCAGGTCTCCAACCAGGTAACCCTGGGCCGCACGGAGCAGGAGCTGATCAGCGCGGTGACCGCGGTGGGGCACCAGCTTATCGACATGGAGCGCGCCCTGCGGGACAAAGCGCTGGCAGGGGGCCGCGTCAATCTGGAGGATTCCGTTTACCGGGCCTGGGGAATTTTGACCCATGCCAGGTTGATGCCCAAAAAAGAATTTTTCACCCATTGGTCGAACCTGCGGCTGGGCGCGGCGGTGAAGATGCTTTCCGTGCCTTTGGAGCGGGTGGACGCGCTGCTTACGGATTGCCAGGATGCGCATCTGTGCGCCTGGGAGGAAGCCGCCCTGGAGGGCGCGGCGCTGGAGCAGGCCCGGGCCAAGCGCACAAGGATGATGCTGGCAGGTTAAAACCGCGCCCTTCCGGGCAGGATGAGTTGCACATAATGAGGAGGTTTTCCATGGCGATATTCGGTCGGTTTACGGAGCGGGCGCAGCGCGCCCTATCGGCGGCCCAGCGGGAGGCGGCGGAGCTGCGCCAGCCCTATGTGGGCACGGAGCATCTGTTGCTGGGGCTGCTCAAGGAACCGGAGCGGCTTCCGGAAGCCATTGGCTCCCGGGTCAATTACCAGCAGGTGCGGGATATGCTCAGCGCCGGGGCCGGGGACCGGCTCAGCGCCATGAGCGCCCCCGCGCTCTTTGAGCTGACGCCACGGGCCAAGAAACTGTTGGAGCAGAGCATTCTGGAATCACGCCGCCTGGGGCAAAGCTATGTGAGCGTGGAGCATTTCTGGCTGGCCATTCTTCGGGAAGGGGACGGGGTGGCGGCCAATGTGCTGCGGCAGTTTGGCGTGGATTTTGACAAGGCGCGGGAAGAGCTGCTGATTCAACTGCGCACCCAACCCTATGGGGCGTCCGGCGGCATGGAGCAGGAGCGGCCTGCGGAGAAGCAAAAGGGCAAGCAGGAGACGCCCGTGCTGGCGCAGTACAGCCGGGATTTGACCCAGGCGGCCCGGCAGAGCGAGCTGGACCCCGTGATCGGCCGGGACATGGAGATTCAGCGGATCATTCAGATTCTGTCCCGGCGCACCAAGAACAATCCCGTGCTGATTGGCGAGCCTGGGGTGGGCAAGAGCGCCGTGGTGGAAGGCCTGGCGCAGCGTATTGCCCAGGGTAATATCCCCGAGCTGCTGCGGGACAAGCGGGTATTGTCCCTGGATATGGGGAGCATGATTGCCGGAAGCAAGTACCGGGGCGAGTTTGAGGAGCGGCTGAAGAACGCCATGGAGGAGATCCGCAAGGCGGGAAACATCATCCTCTTTATCGACGAAATTCACAACCTGGTGGGCGCCGGCAAGGCGGAGGGCAGCATGGATGCCGCCAATATCCTCAAGCCGGCCCTGGCACGGGGCGAGCTGCAGTGCGTGGGCGCTACCACCCTGGACGAATACCGGAAGAATATCGAAAAGGACGCGGCCCTGGAGCGCCGTTTCCAGCCGGTCATGGTAGGGGAACCCACGCCTGAGGAGGCGCTGGAAATCCTGAAGGGGTTGCGGGACCGCTATGAAGCGCACCACAAGGTGCGCATTACCGATGAAGCGCTGCAGGCGGCGGTAACGCTTTCCGACCGCTATATTGCGGACAGATTCCTGCCGGACAAGGCCGTGGACCTGATGGACGAGGCGGCCAGCCGGGTGCGCATTCAGGCCTTTACCGCGCCGCCGGATGTCAAGGCTCAGGAGCAGCGCCTGGAAGCGGTGCAGATTGAAAAGCGGGAGGCCATCGCGCATCAGGACTATGAAAAGGCCGCCGGCCTGCGGGACCAGGAGCGGGCGCTGCTGAAGGAAATCAAGGAAAAGCGCGCCGCGTGGGAGCAGACCAAAAACGCCGCCAAGGACGTGGTTACCGAGGACGACATTGCGCAGATCGTGGCCAGCTGGACGGGCATTCCCGTGAAGAAAATGACTGAAAGCGAGGCGGAACGGCTGCTCCACCTGGAGGACGCGCTTCATCAGCGGGTCATTGGCCAGGAGGAGGCGGTGAGCGCGGTGAGCCGCGCCATTCGCAGGGCGCGGGCGGGGCTGAAGGACCCCAGGCGTCCCATTGGCTCGTTCATCTTCCTGGGTCCCACGGGCGTGGGCAAGACGGAGCTTTGCCGCGCCTTGGGCGAGGCCATGTTCGGCGATGAGGACAGCGTGATCCGTGTGGATATGTCCGAGTACATGGAGAAGCATACCACGTCGCGCCTGATCGGATCGCCCCCCGGCTATGTGGGCTATGAGGAGGGCGGACAGCTTACGGAGGCGGTGCGGCGCAAGCCGTACAGCGTGGTGCTGCTGGACGAGGTGGAAAAGGCGCATCCTGATGTGTTCAACATCCTGTTGCAAATTCTGGAGGACGGCCGCCTGACGGACAATACGGGGCGGGTGGTCAGCTTCAAAAACACCATTATTGTGATGACCAGCAACGCCGGCGCGCATGCCATAGGTTCCGGGCGCTCCCTGGGGTTTGGCGGCGGGAGCATGACCGACGCCCGCAGTTACGAAACCATGAAGGAAACCGTGATGAAGGAGGTCAAAGAACTGTTCCGGCCCGAATTCATCAACCGGGTGGATGAACTCATTGTGTTCCATCCGCTGGAGGAGGAGGACATCCGCAAGATTGCCCGGCTGTTCCTGGGACAGCTGGAAAAGCGCCTGCTGGAGCGGGATATTCACCTGCGCTATGGCGAGGACGTGGTGGCTTATCTGGCCCGGGAAGGTTTTGACGCCAAATACGGCGCGCGCCCCCTGCGCCGGGTGATTCAGCGGCTGGTGGAGGACACCCTCAGCGAGGAGCTGATTGCTGGTACTATCTCCCTGGGGGATACGGTACAGCTTCGGGTGGAGGATGACCGCATCGCCGTAACGCCCTTGGAGCGGGTCCCGCGGGAAGAAACGCAGAAAGCGCCTGTGTGATGGTGCAGGGAGGCGGCAGGGGCCGTGTCAGGGAGGGATAGGTGTGGAGTACCCTGGCAGACGGAATGCCTGCGGCAGAGAAAGCATAGCGATGGCGCATGAAGCCGGAGGGAAAGGGATTCCCTCCGGCACAGACTGTCGAAAAACTCCAGGGAGGTGTCGGAGGGGCCGCAGCCTCTCCGACTTCCATTCGTATCCGCCGGCTCTGCCGGCTGGAGGTTGGCTTTTCGAAGGAAAAGCCAAGTCGCTTCGCGACGGGGCTGTTGCCAAATTTCGCGCCTGCGGGCGCGACCAGGGGGCTTTCCGATCGCCCTTTGGTCGTGCCAAGGCTTTCGATTCCATCCATTTGGATGGAATCGAAAGGTCGCTGCGCGACTTGACCTTTCAAAGAAAGGTCAACCTTGCAGAGGCGAAACCCTCTGCGCTTGCAAGCACGCAATGGATAACTTGCAAAAAAGATAAAGCAGCATACTTTGTCAATGCTCTGAATGCCGGAGGGAAAGAAATTCCCTCCGGCATTTTTGCTGTTCCGGTTTTCAAGACAATCAGGGAAAAAAGAAGAAAAGCGGCGCGCTGTCCGACGGCAAAGCGTCTGAAAAGGGGCGTTCCGGGCCAGCCGGCGCAACCCTTTGCAGCCTGTCTGACCATCGGCGGGTTTGACCTTCGCTGTTCCCGCCGGCCTCGCAGGATGGGAAAATAGCGCTGTTGCGCGCGTTTCGCTCCTGAGGCAGGCATGAAATAATTTTCTTGAAATCAGCCGTTTCCATTAGAAAAACATAGAAAATCGAAAAGATAACAAGATATATGCATATAAATACCTATATTTGACCTTTACGAACTTTGACTATCTTTGACCTTTATCATATACTATAGTCACGGTTCAGGGATGAACCGGAAAAGAAAAAAACATCATGGACTGAAAGTATTGAAGGAGGTCAATGTATATGTATACGCTCGTTCCTTATCGTTCCCGTCGTGAGGTTTCCCGTCCCAGCCTGTTTGATGATCGCTTCTTCCGTTCGTTCTTCGATATGAACGACATGGTGGGTTCCGCCGGATTCCGTGTGGATGTAAAGGAGCAGGCCGACGCTTATACCCTGGAAGCGGAGCTGCCTGGGGTAAAGCAGGATCAGATCAGCTTGACGGTGGATAACGACGTGCTGACCATTGCCGCGGACATGAACGTGGAGAAGAAGGAAGAAAAGGAATCCTACCTGTATTCCGAGCGCCGCTATGGCCACATGTCCCGCAGCTTCAACCTGGAAGGCATTCATCAGGAGGGTATTTCCGCCGAGTACAAGGATGGCGTACTGACCGTGCGCCTGCCCAAGAGCACGCCGGAACCCGAAAAGGTTGCCCGGCGCATCGAAATCAAGAATGCGTAATTGCGGTAAAGCAAACGGCCTGCCGTCCCGTGTTTGGGACGGCAGGCCGTTTTTGCTGTCTGAATAGGGCGCCGTTTCAGCGTAAGCGGATGGGCCCCGTGGCATGCCGTTGGGGCAGGCCTGCGGCGCAATGCGTTACCAGCGCTTCCAGGCGGCCAGCTCTTCCTGATTGCAGAGCACTTGATGTCCGGGCTCGATATCCTGCCAGCAGGGGGGCTGCTGCTCGTAGTGGTGGCAGCTCGGGTCATATATCTCCAATACCTTGCTTTTTTCCACGTCGGGATTCGGCTGGGGAATGGCGGAGAGCAGCGCCCGGGTGTAGGGATGCGCAGGATGCTGGAACAGGGTTTCCGTATCCGCCATTTCCACAATCAGCCCCTTGTGTACCACCGCAATGCGGTCGCAGATGAAGCGCATGACGGACAGATCGTGGCTGATGAACAGATAGGTCAGGCTGCGTTCCTTTTGCAGCTGGCTCATGAGGTTCAATACCTGCGCGCGAATGGAAACGTCCAGGGCGGAGATGGGCTCGTCGGCAATGATGAATTCCGGATTCATAATCAGCGCCCGGGCAATGCCGATGCGCTGGCGCTGTCCTCCGGAAAATTCATGGGGGAAGCGGGTGGCAAACTCTGGCGGAAGGCCCACGGCCCGCAGGGCGGCGTTGACCATTTCCTGCATCTGCGCTTTGGAATAACCGCGCCCTTGCAGGCCTTCGGAAACAATGTAGTCAATCTTGGCGCGCTCGTTCAGGCTGGCCATGGGGTCCTGGAAGATCATCTGGATTTTTTGCGTGATCTCCCGGTCCAGCTCCTTGGAGATGCGGCCGGTGATTTCGCGGCCCTTGAACTGGATGGAACCGGCGCTGGCCGGGTAGACGCGGATGATGCACCGGCCGATGGTGGTTTTGCCGGAGCCGCTTTCGCCAACGATGCCGAAGGTTTCGCCCTTGTATACGTCAAAGCTCACGCCCTTGACGGCTTTGAAACGGTGCCAGCTGTTGCCGAAGGTAACCTCCAGGTCCCGCACCTTCAACAGCGTTTCTTTTTCACGGGTTTCCAACAGCTTTCCCTCCCAACTGCTTCAATTTACGGATGACCTCGGGAGGCTCCACCTTGGGGGCGCGGGGGTCCAGCAGCCAGGTGCGCGCCCGGTGCGTGGGGGATATGTCAAAGTACGGGGGCTGTTCCAGATGATCGATTTTCAGCGCCAGGGGATTGCGGGGGGCGAAAGCGTCCCCGTGGATGGCCTGGAACAGGTTGGGCGGGGTGCCCTTGATGGAGTACAGCTCCTCGCCGCGGTGCCCCAGCTGGGGGAGGGAGGAGAGCAGCGCCCAGGTGTATGGGTGGTGAGGGTCGTAGAAGATTTCGTTCACCAGGCCCAGCTCCACAATGTCTCCGGCATACATGACCGCTACGCGCTCGGCAATGTTTGCGACCACGCCCAGGTCGTGGGTGATGAAGATAATGGTCAGGTTGTATTTGGCTTTGAGCTCCTTCAGCAGGTTGAGCACCTGGGCCTGGATGGTCACGTCCAGGGCGGTGGTGGGTTCGTCGCAGATGAGAATCTTGGGCCGGCAGGCAATGGCGATAGCAATAACAATGCGCTGCCGCATGCCGCCGCTGAGCTCATGCGGATATTGCTTGTAGCGCCGGCGGGGATCATCGATGCGCACATCCTGCAGGATGTCGATGGCGGCCTCTCGGGCGGCTCTGCCCTTGAGCCCCTGGTGGAGCTCCAGCGCTTCCAGAATCTGCTTGCCGATGGATTTCAGCGGGTTCAAGCTGGTCATGGGGTCCTGGGGAATCATGCACACCTCGCTGCCGCGGATGTTCAGCCAATCCGTGGGCTTGGGCAGGGCGGTAAGGTCCACATAATCGCGGCCCTGGTCGTCCTGTTTGCGGGCAGGGCTGCCTTTGAACTTGTCCAGGGCGTCATAATAGCGAATCTGCCCCTGGGCGATAAAGCCGTTGCCGTCCAGTAGGCCGATGAAGTTCTTGTTCAGCACGCTCTTGCCGCAGCCGCTTTCGCCTACAATGGCCAGGGACTCGCCGCGGTATACGTCCAGGTTGACGCCCCGCAGGGCATGCAGGGTTTTCCCGCGTAGCTTGAATTTCACGTGGAGGTCTTCCACGGAGAGAATCGGTTCTTGCACGGTCTGTTCCTCCCTTCCGTCACACATGGCTCTTGGGATCGGCAGCGTCCGAGAAGGCGTTGCCGATCATATAGAAAGAGATGGTGACGATGGACAGGATAATGGTGGGGTAGATCAGCTGATAGCGCAGGCTGGGGCTCATCATCAGCTTGCGGCCCTCGTTGATGAGGTTGCCAAGACTGGGCACGGTAGCCGGAAGCCCCAGGCCGATATAGGTGATGAATACCTCCGAACCGATGGCGCCTGGGATAGAAAGGGCCATGCGCAGCATGATGACCGACACCAGATAGGGCAGCAGGTTTTTCACGATAATGCGCCAGGTACTGGTGCCCAGGCAGCGGGACGCAATATTGTAGTCCCGGTCCCGGATGATGAGGATCTGGTTGCGGATAAAGCGGGCCATACCGATCCAGCCGGTAATGGACATGGCGAAGATGATTGTCCAAATGCCCGGCTTGAGAATGAAGGAAAACAGGATCAGGATGATGGTGCTGGGAATGTTGTCCAACACGTTATACACTTCGGTAAACAGAAAATCCAGCTTGCGCAGGTATCCCCACATCACGCCCATAAGGATGCCCACGCAGGCTTCGATCATGGCGCAGGCAAGGCCGATGAACAGGGAGGTGCGGGTGCCGCTCCACAGCCGGGCCCACAGATCCTGGCCGATGGAGTTGGTGCCCAGCCAATGCTCGGCGGAAGGCTGCTTGTTCTTCAGCGGCAGGCCGTTGTCCCCGTTGCTGACCACGAAGGCGTCATATTGCCCGGGCAGCAGCGGCTGGATGAAGGTGAACAGCACAATCAGCAGCATAATGGCCAACAGCACCATGGCCACCCGGTTTTTCCGGAAGGCGCGCAGCGTGGAGCGCCAGTAGGAATAGTTGCTGTCGCCGGTTAGCTCGGCTTCTTCGGCGTCGAAGGGCGCGAAGGCGAAAAGCTCCTTTTCGCTCAGGTCCTGCTTGAGCTGTGCGTGCAGGCTGTTTTCCAGGGCTTCCACCTTGGGGTGCTTCAGAAATGCCATCAGCGCTCGCCTCCCTTCTTCGCCAGGTTGATCCGCGGATCCATCAGCGCCATCATCAGATCGCCCAGCAGCAGGCCGATGATACCCACCGTGGCGTAGAGCAGCACAATGCCCAGCACCATGTTGTTATCCTGCTTCTTGACCACGTCCACCAGCAGGCCGCCCATACCCGGAATGGAGTAGAGGGATTCGATGTAAATGGAGCCGATGACGGTGTTCAGGAAGGAGGTGGGCAAATACTGAGCCATGGGGACAAAGGCGTTGCGGAACACATGCCGGAAGAAAATTTTGTTTTCGCTGACGCCTTTGATGCGCGCCAGCATTACATAGTCCTTTTTGCTTTCATCCACCATGTAGCGGCGAAGCCACATGGCGTAGTAGGCGATGTTCCCCAGGGACATGGAGAATACCGGTAATACCCAGCTGATGGCCTTGTCCGGGTCGAACAGCATGCTGATGTGCAGCCACTCCGTGCCGTAAAGCTGGATGAACAGGTAATAAACCGCCGCAGGCACCGCCTGAATCAGCACGATAAAGGCCGCGCCCAGGTTGTCGAAAAACTTTCCCTTGTATTTGGCCATGAAAGTGCCCATGGGCAGGCCGATCAGCATGGAAAAGAGCAGCGACAGGGAACCGAGCTTGATGGAAACGGGAATTTTGGGCGCGAGAATCTCCGCCACGGGCACATTGTCCCGGTACACCCAGGAGGTGCCCAGGTTGCCGTGGAGGATCAATTCCTTGAAGAAGTTGTAAAGCTGGACCAGAATGGGCTGATCCAGGCCCATCAGATGCAGGCCATTCTGAATCTGCGCCTCGGTCATTTTTTCAATGTTGGGGAAATAGCCGTCGATGGGCATCTGGCGAACCAGAATGAACACGATGGACAAAATGATAAATAGCGTGATGAAGGAGCGGAGAAACCGCCTGCCCAGATATCGTGCCACGTACGTCTTCCTCTCTGTATAAGCTGGAATCCGCCGTTCCGTTCATACCTCTGAGATACAGCGGAAACCCCGGCCTGCGTGAGACCGGGGTAAAAAACCCGGCGGGGAGCATGGACGCCCGCCTCGCCGGGGATGGACTTACTTGCCCATGGCGGTCAACCATTCCTGGTAGGCAGCTTCGTATTCCTCGGCGCTGATGAAGTTCTCATGCAGCGTCTGGTACTTGTAGCGCAGGTTGCTTACGCCGCAGGGAGAATACTGCCCTTCGAAGATATTCAGCTTCGTCACCTGATAGGAAGCCGCTTCGATATTGTAGGGGATTACCATGGCGTTGTTGATGAGCATGGCCTCCGCCTCGGCAAACTTGGTGTAGCGGGCGGTGGTGTCATCGGTGATGTTCTTGGCTTCCTCCACGGTGGCATAGTAGGCGGTGAGGATTTCCTTGGTTTCAGGATAGGCGTCGCCGTCCAGGGAAACGTCCATCTTGTTGTAGCTGTTGCCTTCATGCAGGCCGGTTTCGCTGTCGATGCTCTCGGCGAAGGGGGAGGCCCAGGTCAGCGGGTCGGCGTAGTCGGCGCCCCAGTTGCAGCGCATCATGCTGTACACGCCCGCGCGGCGGGTGGCGGACAGGAAGGACTCGGAGGGACCGGCGTACAATTCGACGTTGATGTAGTCCGTGCCCAGCACGCCTTCCAGCTGCTGTTTGAACAGGATGCTTTCATTCTCCCAGTCGGTATCGCCGCTCTTGTAGGTCAGCAGGATGGTCACCGGGAAAGTGCAGCCCGCGGCGGTGAGCTCCTCCACCGCCTTGGCCTTGTACTCGAGGGCCTTGTCGGCGTTGAAGAAGTTCTCCTCGGTGCCGTCGAAGGGCGCCAGCTCGCTGAAGTCCACGCCGTCGGCGGCGCAGAAGGTGGCGGGGGTGATGGTGTTCTGCAGGATGGACTCGGGATCGTCGGGCTCCAGGGCGCGCATGGAATAGGTGCGGTCAAAGGCGCTCATGATGGAGTGACGGAAGTTGCTGTTGTTCACCGCGATGCGCCAGTTGTCCGGGCCGTACTCGGCGTCGTACTGGGGATCGAAGTTGAAGCAGAAGAAGTAGCTGAAGTCCGGAATGGCGCGGCCGCGGCTGATGATGTCGGGGTTGTTGGCCTTCCAGTCGTCGATGATGTCGTTGCTCAGGTCGGCGTAGTCCACTTCGCCGCGCAGGGCCATGGTGGGCGCCAGCGTGGCGGCTTCAGCGTTGTAAATCTGCTCGATGCGGTCAATGTGGACGTTCTCAGCGTCCCAGTTGTTGACGTTCTTGACGAAGACGTGCTTCACCTGGGGCTCGAACTCGGTGAGGATGAACGCGCCGCAGCAGTACATCTTTTCGCAGGCAGTGGCGAAGTCCGCGCCCAGTTCCTCCAGCTGCGGGCCATAGGCGGGCATGAAGCTGCCGTAGGTCATGCAGGAGAGCAGGTAGGGGGTGGGCTTATCCACAATGTACTGCAGGGTATAGTCGTCCACAGCCTTTACGCCCACCTCGGCGAAGTCGGTGATTTCCCCGGCATAGTAGGCGGCGGCGTTAAGGATGTTGGCTTCCTCGAACATATACTCCAGGCTGCTGTCATATTCGGGGGTCAGCACATACTTGGCGGCGGCCACAAAGTCGTTGGCGGTCACTTCGCCCACCTCGGCGCCGGTGTAGTCGTACCACTTTTGGCCCTGGCGCAGGTGGAAGGTCCAGGTGAGCTGATCCTCGGAAACCTCCCAGGTTTCCGCCAGGCCGGGGATGATTTCGCCGATGTTGTTGTACTCAATCAGCGTATCCACCACGTTGGCGCCGGGAGTGTAATCCCAGGTAGTGCTGCTGGTGAGGTAGTTCAGCGTGGACACCTCGGAGCTGTACAGCGCGGTATAGACGTTCTCCTCCGCATAGGCGGGAAGCACGGCCATGCTGGCCAACAGCGCCAGGGTTGTCAGGAAAGCAAGCAGCTTCTTCATGAAATGGTGACCTCCTTTGATGATAAATAGGACGAGTCTCGCGGAACGCGCGGCTGACAAGTGCATGAATCCGCGCGGCTGATAGGAACAGGATACAACCGGTGCATGACCTTGTCAAGGTAAAAAATGCATTTTTGATGTATCAAACTTGCATTCTGTTCTTGCGGCGATAAAGGTATATTATGTAGAAAAAGCATAACCCGATCGCCGGTCAAACATGAAAAATGAATTTTCAACCATGTTTTCCTTCGCATGCGTCCACAAAGGCGGCAAAGAGGGAAAGCTGCCCCGGGTCGCGCTCCCACAGGCGTTCCGGGTGCCACTGCACGCCTATGAAAAAGCGCTCGCCCACCAGTTCCGCGCCTTCGCACAGCCCATCCTCGCTGCGGGCTGTGGGGAGAAAACCGCTGCCCAGGCGGTTTACGCCCTGATGGTGCAGGGAATTCACGCGGGTCGAGCCGCCCAGAAGCGCGTGCAGGCGGCTGCCGGGGGCCAGCGTCACCTGATGGATGGGGTAACAGGCAGGCTGCGGCTGCTGGTGGGCGACCGGATTGTCCGTGGCGAATTCCTTAGGCAGGTCCTGGTAAATATCCCCGCCCAGGGCGATGTTCATGATCTGGAACCCGCGGCAAACCCCCAGCACGGGTTTGCGGCTGTCCAGTAGCAGACGGCACAGGGCAATCTCCATGGCGTCCCGTTGCGGGCTGATGGCGCCGCTCCAGGGGCGGCAGGGCTGACCGAAGTACAGGGGGTCCACATCGCCGCCGCCGGTGAATAGAAAGCCGTCCAGGGTTTGCACATAGTCACGAAGGGCGTCCGGATCGTCGGTGAGCGGGAGCAGCGCCGGCCGCGCCCCCAGATGCAGCAGGGCGCGGCAAAAATCCTCGCGGACGCTCAGATAGGTTTCCTCACGGTTTAGGCCCGGCGTTAGGCCAATCCAGGGAGATGCCATACGGCCGCCTCCTTCTGATTCTTTTATCACTGCTAATTCCATTTTTCCCCTTGAAAATCCTTCCGTAACAGGAAAAACCGCTTTCCGGCGCGAATGTAAGGACCGTAGGGCAGCAAAAAGGAGCTGAAGGTTGCGCATGAAACTGTCTGTCGGACGTTTACCCCACGGTCCCCGCAATCAGATTACCGACGTGCCTGGGGTCCGGGTGGGGCATTGCACCGTGGACCGGGAGGATTGCCACACGGGCGTGACGGTGATTTTGCCGCCGCCGGCCAACCCGTTTACGGAGAAACTCACCGCCGCGGCCTTTGTGTGGAATGGCTTCGGCAAAAGCCAGGGGCTGATTCAGGTGGAGGAATTGGGCACGCTGGAGACGCCCATCGCCTTGACCAATACCCTGAATGTGGGCAAGGTGCACGACGCGCTGGTGTCGGTGATGGCGGACTGGTGCCGCCGGGACGGGGTGAAGCTCACCAGCGTGAATCCCGTGGTGCTGGAATGCAACGACAGCGGCATCAACGATATTGTCCGCCGTCCAATAGGCGAGGCGGAGGTGCGCGCCGCCATAGACGCGGCTGCCGCGGATTTTGCGGAAGGGGACGTGGGCGCGGGGCGCGGCACCGTTTGCTACGGCATGAAGGGCGGTATTGGCTCCGCTTCCCGACAGATGACCCTGGGAGAAGAAACCTTTACCCTGGGGGTGCTGGTGCAGTCCAATTACGGCGCGTCGTCGGACTTTCAATGGGCGAGGCTGCCTGCGGGGCTGGCGGAGTGCGACCGGGGGTCCATTATTATGGTAGTGGCCACGGACCTACCCCTGAGCCACCGGCAGCTCAAGCGGGTCATCAAGCGCGCCAGCGTGGGCATGGCCCGGCTGGGGTCTTATGTGGGGCATGGCAGCGGGGAAATCATGGTGGGGTTCACCACTGCTCCCCGGGTGGCCTCCGGCGCCTTTGAAACCATGCGGGTGCTGCGGGAGGAGGAAATCAACCTGCCCTTCCGCGCCGTGGGCGAGTGCTGCGAGGAAGCCATTTTGAAATCCATGCTTTGCGCGCATGCCGGGCGGACGCTGGACGGGCGCGAGGTGCCCGCGCTGGCGGAGCTTCTGGCAAACCGCGGGCGGACCTGACCGGGGTACGAGGGAGGAAGGCGCATGTATCTGGACAGTTTCGTTTTCCCGGATGAGGACTGGGAGTGGAACGCCCGCCTGGCCGAGAAACGCACCTGCTACAACACCATGTATCCCCTGGGCGTGCTGTCGGGCATTGGGCTGGAGCGGCTGGACTTTGCCCCCATCACCATTCTGTATGGCGGCAATGGCACGGGCAAGACCACGGCGTTGAACGTCATGGCTGCCAAGCTGGGGCTTTTGCGGGATACCCCGGGAAACAGCTCCACCTTTATGGAAGCCTACGTGCGGGCGTGCCGGGCCAACCTGGAGGAGGATATTCCCGCGCACAGCCGCATGGTCACCAGCGACGACGTGTTTGATTATATGCTCAATCTCCGGGAAATCAACGTGGAGATCGACCAGAAACGGGAGGAGCTGTTTCGGCAGCACACCCAGGCCCGGCATACCGTCTTCCAGCTGCGCAACCTGGACGACTATGAGGAATTGAAAAAACGCAACAGCGCCCGGCGCAAGACGCAATCCGCCTTTGTGCGGGAGCAGCTGGGGGGCAATGTGCGGGAAATGTCCAACGGGGAAAGCGCGCTGTTTTATTTCAAGCAGCGTCTGGAGGAGGACGCCCTTTATCTGCTGGACGAGCCGGAGAACAGCCTGAGCGCCGAGCGGCAGCTGGAGCTGGCGGCCTATTTGGAGGAATCCGCCCGGTACGCGGGCTGTCAATTGGTGATCGCCACCCATTCGCCTTTCCTGCTGGCCATGGAGCGGGTGAAAATCTACGATTTTGACGTTCATCCCGTAGAGGTGCGCAGGTGGACGGAGCTGAGAAACGTCCGGGTGTACGAAAAATTCTTCCGCGAGCATGCGGATGCATTTGAAACCTAAGAAAAAGCATACATCTGCGTGCCGAAAAAGCGGCTTCGGCCAACGACCTCGTCTTTTCAAAAAAACGCGCCCAAACCGGCGCTAAACAGTATCCATTCCGCCTTTTTCCCCAGGGACGCTTCGCATGGCCCCGTACGATGGGAAAAAGGCGATTTTCTTTTGCCTGGCGACGGTTCCTGCGCTTTCCGGAGCGGTTTGGACTGCCCGGGGAGCGCGCTGCCTGGGGAGGAAGCGCCTGCTTTTTTGTTTCGCAACGGTTCCCCCTGCTGAGAATGCCTCGCAGGCCCGCCGCCGACGCCCTGGAAAACTTTTTTTCCGCATTACGGAACCTCCGGGTGCGCCCGCGCATCTTACAGGTGTAGATCGATTTACAAACGCCATGGGGAGGAGCTTATGACGCACGAAGTCTTTGCCCGGCAGATCGTTGCCATGCAAGGCACCCTGTACCGGGTATCCAGCAGTCTGCTGCCGCAGCTGTGCGACAGGGAGGACGCGGTGCAGGCGTGCATCGAAAAAGCCTGGCGCAGGCGGGAGTCGCTTAAAGACGAGGCCAAGCTGCAAAGCTGGGTGGTGCGGATTCTGATTCGCGAGTGCTACCAGATACTGCGGCAAAAAAAGCGGGAAGCGCCCATGGAGACCGTCCCGGAAATGCCTGCGCCTGCAGGGGCCGACGTGAATCTGTACCGTTTTTTCACCGGACTGCCGGAAAAGCTCCGCTTGCCCATGGTGCTGCGCTATGTGGAGGGATACTCCGTGGAAGAAATTGGCGGCATGCTCCGCATACCGCAGGGCACGGTCAAGTCCCGCCTGGCCAGGGGCAGAGAAAAAATGAAACAGGATCGAGCGTTTGAGGAGGTGGAGGGCATATGAAGCGCCTGGAGGATCTTCCCTTGAAGGCTGTGTATGGCGACGTGCCGCAGAGCTTTGAACGCCGGGTGCAATATGCGCTCCGCCGGACGGAGGAGGAAAAGCACATGCGGAAGTTTACCCTGCGTACATTGTTGCTAACGGCGCTGCTGGTATGCCTGGCGGCGGCGGTCGCTTACGCCGCCCTGAGCTCCCAGACGGCGGAACTTTTCGGAAAGTACTGGAGCGAGGAATATCAGGAAGCGATCGAGCGCGGCGAGCTGGCCCCGGGCACCTATGAAATGCGCCTGGGCGATGTGGTGTATACGGTCAGCGATGTGACGGTTACGGGCATGGTCCTGGGCGAGGAGGACACGGAGATTTATGACGACCTGTGCAGCGCCGTGCTTTTCAGCGGCACGGTGCGGCCCGCGGAGGGCGAGGCGCTGGTGCTGGCCGACTATGAGTCCCTGCCCGGCGATCCGTGGAATTATATGTACCGGCTTTACGGCGGACCGGATACCATCCCGGCGGACGCCGTATCCATTCAGGACAAGGCCGCGGAAATCGGCGGGAAGATCGTGCAGGTGCAGGTGGTCGCCAATGGCATTCTGGATGCGCAAGGGGAACTGCTCCCGTCTACGGTGGGCTATACATGCGATTTTCAGGAGGACGGTTCGCTGGTGTATACCATGGAAATCGGCCTGGAAGAACCGATCCCGCGAGCGGACATGGAGAACTATATCCTGAGCGTTTACATAGCCAATCAAGAACTGGAAGTGGACGACAGCGGGGAGCGTTTCGCGCCCGTGGGCGAGCGTCAGTCCATGGACTGGACGCTGGAAATTAGCCGGGAAAACAGCGGGGAGGCGTAATCCTGGCGGGGCGTAGGCCCAACGCCGCGTGCCGCGGAAGCGGCGGGAGCCGCTTTTCGAGGAGGCAAATCCGGTCAACCAGAGATCGCAAGAATTTGCAAGCAAAATCAAGTACCCGCCCCGACGGTAAAGCCGTCGGATACAAAGAAGAACCGGAGGGGCTGCGGCCCCTCCGGCATCTTCCCGGCGTTTTTTCGATCGCCTGAGGCCGCCTGGCATACCGTCAGACGGCCTCAAACACTTTCTTATATAGATAGGATGAACTATGGCGCAAGCCCTGCGCGCCTTGCTGGGCTTACAGCAGATGAGCGCAGTCCTTGTTGAAGCTGATGCCTACGCGCTCTCCCACCTCAAAGACGCGCTTGTTCAGAGGACAGCTGTCGGTGATTTTTACCAGGGTGCCGTCCTCCAGACGCACATGATAATTTTGATAGCTGCCCATGAAGCAGCTTAGCTCCACGGTGCAGGCCAGAAGCCCTTGCGCGGCGATCTGAATCGCTTCCGGGCGCAGCACAATTTCGGCCTGGTCGCCGGGCTGGCGGGACGTGTCCGTTTCCACCACGACATCGCGTCCCTCCACGCTGACGATGCAGTCGGCGCCCTGCATGGCCTTGACGGTTCCCTTGATGAAATTGGCTTCGCCGATAAAGTCTGCGACGAACTCGTCCTTGGGATGGTAGTAAATGGCTTTGGGGCTGCCCATTTGCGCGATGACGCCCTTTTTCATGATGATGATTTCATCGGAAATGGACATGGCCTCGGATTGGTCGTGGGTTACGTAGATGGCGGTAATGCCCAGCTTTTGCTGGATGCGGCGGATCTCCGTGCGCATGGTGACGCGCAGCTTGGCGTCCAGGTTGGAAAGGGGCTCGTCAAAGAGCAGCACGCCGGGTTCCACCACCAGGGCGCGGGCCAGGGCTACCCGCTGCTGCTGACCGCCGGAGAGCTGATTGGTCATGCGGCTTTCCATACCGCTCATTTCCACCAGCTCCAAAATGGCCTTGACCCGCTGCTGGATTTCAGTCTTGGGTACTTTGCGCAGCTTGAGGCCGTACGCCACGTTGTCAAAGACGTTGTAATGCGGGAACAGGGCGTAGCTCTGGAACACCATGGCGGTGTCGCGCTTGTTGGGGGTGAGCGCGTTGATGGGCTCGCCGCCCAGATAGATTTCGCCCTCGTCCGGGCTTTCAAAACCGGCGATCATGCGCAGGGTGGTGGTCTTGCCGCAGCCGGAGGGGCCGAGCAGCGTCACGAAGCTGCCCGGGGCAATGTCCAGGGATACGTCGTGGACGGCGTAGAAATCCTTGCCGGTCTTGGGGTCCTGATAGATTTTGGAAATATGATCCAGGCGCACGCCTTTGCTTTCCTTAGGCATCTTCGCTGCCTCCCTTTAACTTTCTGCTGGTACCGAAATACTTGGTGACCAGGTTCATCACGACGATGGACGCGTACACAATGGCAATCAGGATGGTCGCGTAGGCGCAGGCCACGCCGTATTTGCCCTTTTCCGCAAACTCGTTGATCTGCGTGGTGATGAGCAGGTACTGAGGCGTCACCAGCAGAATGATGGCGCTGATAGCGGTGATGGAGCGCACAAAGGTCGTGACCAAACCGCTGAGAAAGCTGTCCTTGATGAGGGGCAGCGTGACGGAGGTGAAAACCTTGCCGCTTCCCGCGCCCAGGTCATAGGCGCTCTCCTCGATGGACTTGTCGATTTGCCGCAGGGCGGAAATACCGCTGCGGGTGCCCACGGGCAGGCTGCGCACGATGAACACGATCACCAGGATGGCGCCCGTGCCGTAAAGCCCCTGGAGGAAACCCGTGTGGAATACGCCGTTGGCAAAGCCGCGGATGTATCCCACGCCCAGCACCGTGCCGGGCACGGCCATGGCCAGCATGCTGGCAAACTCGATGAGCCCCTTGGTGCGGAACTTCTTTTTGACCACCAGGTAGCTGATAATCATGGAAAGCAGCGCCGTGATGGGGGACGCGATGAGACTCAGCACGAAGGAATCGCGGAAAGCCTTGAGGCCGCTGTATTTGAACATGTATTCAAAATGCTTGAAGGTCAGGGAGTAATCCCGGCCCCACAGATTGAACAGCGCGCCGAAGGGAATGCTGATATACATCAGGATGACAAAGGCGGAGAAAAGCGAGCACAGGAAGGTCAGGGGCCGGGTAACGCTCTTGTCGGCAATGAGCATTCTGGCGCGGCTAGCCTTTCCGGTGAGGGTGGCGTAGGTTCGCTTTTCCAGGTAGTATTTTTGAATCAGGAACAGAATCAGCGTCAGGGACAGGAGCACCACGGCCATGGCGCTGGCGCCGGCCTTGTCGTAAGCGCCGGTGACCTGCAAATAGATGGTGGTGGCCAGGGTGTCGAAGCTGCCGCCGATCATCATGGGGTTGGCAAAGTCGGCTACCGACTCGATGAAGGTTACCAGGAAAGCGTTGCCCAGGCCGGGCAGCAGTAGCGGCAGGGTAACGGTGGTAAACACCTTCCACCGGCTGGCGCCCATGTCCCGGCTGGCCTCCTCCAGGGAGGGGTCAATGTTTTTCAGCAGCCCTTTGAGCATCATGTAGCACACGGGGAAGAAGGTCAGAATTTGCACGATGGCGATGCCGTGCAGGCCGTAAATGTTGCTGTCATAAATGCCCAGCAGGCTCCGGGTGATGATGCCGCCGCGGCCGAACAGCAGGATCATGCTTAGGGACAGCACAAAGGGCGGCGAAACCACAGGCAGCATGCTTACAATGCGGAACATTTGCCGCACCACCCGGGAGCGGATGCTCACATACACGTCCACATAGGCGAACAGCAGGCCCAGCGCCGTGGACCCCAGACCCACGATGAAGCCCAGCTCCAGCGTATTGGTAAACGCCGTGCGGAAGCGGCCCATGTCCAGCACCCGGGCGAAGATGTCCAGTGTGAAATACCCCTCCGACACCACGCTGTCAATGAGCAGCATCGCCAGGGGATAGAGAATAAATAAGGCCAAAAAGATCAGCAGTACCACGATGGTGGAGACCATCACCGGGTCGCCAAACAGCTTTTGGCGATCCAGCCTTGCGCTCTGCGCTTTGAGCAAGCGTAACTCCCTCCTTTGTTCCTAAGACGGAGAAGGAGGATGACGCTGCGTCATCCTCCCCACCGACACAGAATGTTCAGTTATTCTGTCTGGAAGCGGTCGTCCGCCGCAGCGCCCAAGGCGTTGAAGTAATCCTCCACATACTTGGAAGTGTTGGCCTTGGCGTCCTCAAAGTCATAGTCAATGACGTTCTCGGGGTCCAGGCCAAAGGCGGTGGCTTCTTCAGGCTGCTCGGCGTTGTCAATTACCAGGAACTGGAAGCTCTCGTTTTCCTTGGCAATGTTGACGCAATCGGGGCTGAGGGCAAACTCAATCCACAGCTTGGCGGCGTTGGGATGCTTGGCGCCCTTGAAGATGGCGGTGGCGCCGATTTCAAAGCTGGTGCCGCTGGCGGGGATCACCAGGCTGATGTTGTCGTAGCCGTCCAGGATCTGGGTGATGCCGTCATGCAGGAAGCCGATGCCGATGACGCATTCGCCGATGCCGACCTTCTTGGAGGGGCCGGAGCCGGACTTGGTGTACTGGGCGATGTTCTTGTCCA
>CAZINY010000042.1:17127-23994 GCA_964540735.1 uncultured Oscillospiraceae bacterium | reverse complement strand
ATGAAAGGAGGCGAGGGAGGTGGAGAACTTCGACGCGGTGTACGCCGCGCATTTTCGGGCGGTGTACCGCTTCCTGCTGGGGCTGTGCCGCAGCGCGCCCCTGGCGGAGGAGCTGTGCCAGGAAACCTTTGTGCAGGCCATGGTTCACTGGCGGGACTTCCGCGGGGACTGCGCCGTGGAAACCTGGCTGTGCGCCATTGCCAAGCGGCTGTATTTCAGCCGTTGCCGCCGGGAGCATGCCCGCGCCCTGCCCCAGTACAGCCCGGACGCGCAGCCCGCCCCGAGGAACTGCTGCTCTCCCGGGAGGGGGAAGCCCGGCTCCATCGCCTGCTGCATACGCTCCCCGAACCCTACCGGGAAATCTTCACCCTGCGGGTGTTCGCAGAGCTGGACTTTCGCCAGCTGGGGGAGCTGTTCCACAAGTCCGACGCCTGGGCGCGGGTGACCTTTTACCGGGCGAAGGTGAAGCTTCAGGAAGCTGTCAGGAGGGATGAACATGAGCAAGTGTGATTTGATTCGGGACCTTTTGCCCCTGTATGTGGACGGGGATGCCAGCCAGGAGAGCGTGCAGGCAGTGGAGGAGCATGTGGCCCAGTGCCTCGATTGCCGCCAGGCGCTGGAGGACATGCGCGCCCCCACCCCGCCCCCTGCTCCAGCCCAGGAGGACATGAGCTTTGCCGCGGCCCTGGGTCAGCTTCGCAAAACCCGGGGCTGGCGGCGGGCCAAGTACATCCTGCTGGGCATGGCCGCAGCGGCGGTTCTGCTCATCCTGGCCGTGTCCTTGAAATACCTGTTCATGGAGAACTGCACCCGCCAGGTGCCCCTGGAGGACTATGATATCCGCCTGGTACAGCTGGCAAACCAGGACTACGTGTTGATCTATGTCGCGCCAAATGTGAATTTGAATATCAGTAAATTATGACCTCTCAACAGAGGGTACAGTGTTTTAATAAAATCCTCCAAAAGCCTTGAAAATAAAGGATTTATCGCAATGTGTTCGCCTTATCTCTTTATACGGTTACACACAAGTTTACTCTTTCCCTCCTTGCTCATAAGGGCAAATGCAAGGGCAAGAAAATCTCATAACAAGATATAACAGAGTGTGGCAATCGGAGAACTGTGATGTATGTGCGAATATATTATAACGGAGGATTTTTCAATGGACAAGTATATTTACGATGATAAAAATGGTCTGTGGTATGAACTGCAAGGAGATTATTATATTCCTTGTCTTATCTTACCCGCCGAAAAAGAACAGCCTATCGGTTTGTGGGGACAGCGGCACTTGCGGTATCTGAAAGAATACCACAGAAATACATACACAACGCTACTTACAAGCGGTAGGCTGAACACTTACCTTGCCGATATAGATAAACAAGCACAGGAGCGTATGGAAAGACTTACAGAGCAGATGAAACGGGTGCGGGGTATTACGGAGCAGTTAAAGGCGGAAAACGCTTTAGAATGGACACAGAGAATGAATAACATACGAGCGTGTGCAAAGGAGATTATAGAAAAAGAAATCATCTTTGTATAATTACAGAAAGGCGGCAGAGAAAAATCTTTGCCGCCTAAAAATTTTTAAAAAAGGTCTTGTTTGTGACGCTGCGTAATGATTTATAATAGGTGTCAGGAGGTAAATAATTATGGCAAAATACAGAGCAATTCCGCAAGGGTTTATGACAGTTGGAGAAGTGGCAAAGAAAATGGGAGTTACCGTCCGTACTCTGCAATACTACGATAAAGAAGGACTGCTTTCCCCATCGGCAGAAAGCGAAGGCGGACGCAGGCTTTATACCGACAAAGATTTGATTACACTTCATCAGATTATATCTTTGAAATCACTGAGCTTTTCTTTGGACGATATAAAAGAGCGGTTGATCTCTTTGGAAACACCGGCTGATGTTGCAAATGCTCTTACAGAGCAGGCAGATGATATACGCCAAAAAATAGAACAGCTTCAGGCTTCGTTGTCAGCAATAGAACAGTTAAAAGCAGAAGTTTTACAAATGCAGACGGTCAACTTTAAGAAGTATGCAGATATTATTGTCAATCTACAAATGAAGAATGACTCTTATTATCTTATTAAGCGTTTCGATGATGATACGCTCGATCATATACGCAGTCAATTTGATAAAGAAAGCGGCTTAGATTTTATGGACAGATTTAACCGCCTAAGTGATGAAATCGTACAGCTTCAAAAAGAAAATGTACCGCCTGAAAGCGAAAAATGCCAACAGGTTGTAAAAGAATATTGGGGCTTGATTATGGAGTTTACAAATGGCGATATGAGTATGCTTCCGAAATTGATGGAAGTCGGTAACATTGATACTGCCACAAACGCTTGGGAAGAAAGGCAGAAAATCGTTAACGCTTATTTAGAACCAGCTTTGCAAGTCTATTTTTCAAAACTTGGAACAAATCCCTTTGAGGAGGTGAAACCGTGAAAGACGCAATACAAGTTCGTGAATTAAAGAAAAGTTATGGCAGTCATATGGTTCTTAAGGGTCTTGATTTTCAAATTGAAAAAGGAGAAATTTTCGCTCTGCTCGGCGTAAACGGAGCAGGAAAAACGACAACGCTTGAATGTATCGAAGGTCTAAGAAAATATGACAGTGGTGCGATTACTGTAAACGGGAAAATGGGTATTCAGCTACAATCATCATCTTTGCCCGCCCATATTAAGCCAATGGAGGCTATAAAGCTGTTTGCAAAATGGAATAAAACAAAAATTGATGATACCACGCTTAACGGTCTTGGTATCAAAGAAATGGAAAAGAAGCAGTATATACAATTATCCACAGGACAAAAAAGACGGTTACATCTTGCTCTTGCACTTATAGGCAATCCCGATGTTATTTTTCTCGATGAGCCGACTGCGGGACTTGATGTCGAGGGTAGACTATCGCTCCACGAACAAATCCGAAAGCTCAAATCACACGGAAAAACAATCGTCTTGGCAAGTCACGATATGGCGGAAGTAGAAACCTTATGTGACCGCATTGCTATTCTAAATAACGGAAATATTTCCTTTTGCGGTACAGCTTCGGAACTGACCGATAGGGTTGGGAGAAAATATTTTATCCATATCAAGACGCAGCAAGGAGACAACACTTTTGAAACGGACAATATCGAAGATACTTTGATTTCTTTACTGGGCGAATTAAAACAGAAAAAAATCCATGTATTAGATATTAAAGTTGATCGTGGCACGTTGGAACAGCATTTTATCGAAATGGCAAGGAGGGAAGCAGAATGAACGGTTTTTTATATGGCGTAGCATTACAGTGGAAGTTGGATATACGCAGTAAATCTTTGTTGGTAACCTGCTATATCGTTCCGCTTATTTTCTTTCTGCTTATGGGTGGTATTTTTACTTCTGTTATGCCTGAAATGAGAAGCACACTGATACAATCTATGATTGTGATGAGCGTTTCAATGGGAGCGTTTATTGGGTTGCCGCCATCATTGATTGAAACTTATGGAAGTGATGTAAAAAAGGTTTATAAAGCAAATGGAGTCCCTTTATATTTAGGTCTTGTTACAATGTTCCTTTCTGCATTTGTGCATTTGATGATTAGCTGTGCCATTATATTACTGCTTGCCCCGATACTGTTTGATGCAGCTTTGCCAGTACAGCTTCCGTTTTTCTTTCTTGCGCTTGCCATATACATCATTGTGTCGCTGAGTATTGGAAGTATATTAGGATTGGTTGTAAAAAATCAGGCAAAGCTGACAATGATAGCGCAGCTTGTGTTTTTACCCTCGATTATGCTTTCGGGGATTATGTTCCCTATCGACTTGCTGCCCGATTTTCTTGAAGCCATAGGGCGTATTTTCCCCGCTTCTTGGGGATACCGATTGATGTTAGATAATGGTTTTTGCCTTGAAAATCTATGGTACTTAATTCTTGTATTCTGTGCGGCAGTAATTATATGTGCAATACTTTTGAACAAGCAAAAATCCAAATAGGTCGGAGGACAAAGGTTTTGAATAAAACAGAATGGATATTATGCCCTATCTGTGGCAATAAAACTCGTACAATGATACGGGAAGATAACGTGGCCAAACGTTACATTGAGGACTGGGGGCCCTATCATCAGACGCTGGGAGAGGACGTTCTGGAGATTCGCAAAGGCACCCCGGACAACTATGAAGTGGTTTACCGCGCCGGGGATGCGGTTCCTCCCGCCTCCGAAGCGCTGGAGGTATACTACAATCTTTACAGTGCCTACCAGGAACTTTACAATGAAGCCGACGCCATGGCGGAGCAGCTTTGGCTTTCCCCGGAGCGCATCGATCTTGAAATGATACTGAAGGAACAGATAGGACTGGACGGACACGAGGATCAGTCTGAAGCCCAGCCCACCGCGACCCCCTGAACATACAAAACCGCCCCCGCCGCGGCACAGTCCCGCGGCGGGGGCAGTTTTTTGTTTATTTGGTTTCGTACCAGTTGGCGCCCTGATGCACCTCGGCGGCCAGGGGCACGGAGAGGGTCATCACCTGCTCCATGCATTCCCGCAAAAGCGCCGCGGCGCGCTCCGCTTCCTCCGGCGGGCACTCGATGAGCAGCTCGTCGTGCACCTGCAAAATCAGCGTGGCCTGCATGTTTTCCCGGCGCAGGGCTTCGTCCACGCGCACCATGGCCAGCTTGATGATGTCCGCGGCGGTGCCCTGGACGGGGGTGTTCATGGCGGCCCGGCGGCCAAACTCCCGGATGACGTTGCGGGAGGAATTGAGCTCGGGCAGGTAGCGCCGCCGCCCCAGCAGGGTTTCCGCGTAGCCCCGCTCCTGGCCCAGCCGCACCGCTTCGTCCATGAAGCGCTTCACGCCGGGATACTTGGCGAAGTACCGGGCAATGAACTCCTTGGCCTCCTTCTGGGTGACGCCGGTGTTTCGCGCCAGTCCAAAACCGCTGATGCCGTAAATCAGCCCGAAGTTCACCGCCTTGGCCCGGCTGCGCAGGGTGGGGGTCACCTCCGAAAGGGGCACGTCGAAGATTTCGCTGGCGGTGCGGGCGTGGACGTCCTGCCCCGTGCGAAAGGCCTCCACCAGGGCCTTGTCCCCGGAGAAGTGCGCCATGAGCCGCAGCTCAATCTGGCTGTAGTCCGCGTCCAGGAGCACCCAGCCCTTTCGAGGCACAAAGGCCCGACGAATCTCCCGGCCCTGGGCGGTGCGCACGGGAATGTTCTGCAAATTCGGCTCGCTGGAGGAGATGCGCCCGGTGGCCGTGGCCACCTGGTCAAAGGTGGAGTGGATGCGCCCCTCGGGGCCCATCAGGCGCAGCAGGCCCTCGATGTAGGTGCCGTTGAGCTTGGTGAGCTGGCGGTAGCGCAGCAGCGGGTCGATGATCTCCGGGGCGATGTCCCGGAGATTCTCCAGCACCTCCGCGGAGGTGGAATAGCCCTTCTGCGTCTTTTTCCCGTGGGGCAGCTGCAGACGGTCAAAGAGCACCTCTCCCAGCTGCTGGGTGCTGTTCAGGTTGAAGTCCCGCACCCCCGCCGCCTGATACACCTGCTCCCGGCAGGCCTCAATCTCGGCGGTATAGCCCTGGCCCAGGGCGCGCAGGGCGTCCCCGTCCACGGTGAAGCCCGCCTCCTCCATGCGGAAGAGCACGTGGCTCAGGGGCAGCTCGACTTCCTTGAGCAGCTTTTCCACCCCGTCCCGGCGGGTGCGCTTTTCCTGCCAGCGGAACAGGCTCATCAGGCCCCGGGCGTCCGCGGGGAGGCCCCCCAGCAGTGCCCCCAGGGCGTAGCTCTTTTCCTGGGGATTGAGCACATAAGCCCCCAGCATGGTGTCCCAGTGGAAGCTCTCGGGCAGGGGCAGGCCGTGACGGCGCAGGGTGTGCAGGAGCTTCTTTCCGTCGTGCACCACCACCGGCCCGGCCAGCAGCGCCGGGGCCAGCGCCCGCAGGGCCTCCGCCGGGTCCACCCCGGGGGAGAGCAGATCCCCGCCCAGGGCCAGGCGGCAGCATTGCCCGTCGGCGGTGGCCAGGGTGCAGTCCCCCTCCAGGCACAGGGCCAGGGGATAGGCCGCGGGGGTCAGGGCCTGCAGGAAGCCTTCCCAGGCGGGAAGCCCCGCCAGTTCCGTCAGGGGCGGATAGGGTAGGGGGGACAGAGGCGCGTCGGCTTCCTCCTGTTCGGGCGCCTGCGCGGTTTGTGCCACGGGCGCGGCGGGGACCGCCTGTGCCGGGGCAGTCCCGGCGGGTGCGTCCTTGCCGGCGATCATGGCGGCCACCTTGCGCAGCTGGAGCTTTTCCAGGGCAGGGACGCCCTGTTTCAGCCCGTCCAGGGTGCATTCCTCCAGGCGCAGCTCCACGGGAGCGTCCCGGTGGATGCGGGCCAGCTCCTTGCAGCTGCGGGCCTGATCGGCGTAGGTTTGCAGTTTTTCGCCCAGCTTGCCCTTTTCCTCCGCCGCGTGGGCCAGGGTGTTTTCCAGGGTGCCGTACTTCTGCAGCAGGCGCACGGCGGTCTTGTCCCCCACCCCGGGAATGCCGGGGATGTTGTCGCTGGAGTCCCCGGCCATGCCCTTCCAGTCGGTGACCTGCTCCGGGCCGAAGCCGTAGGTCTCCCGCACGGTCTCCGGGGTAAAGCGCACGGTGTCGGTGATGCCCTTGCGGGTGAACATCAATTCCGTCACCCCGTCCACCAGCTGCAGGGCGTCCCGGTCCCCGGTGAGCAGCAGGGGCTTGACCCCCATGCCCTCCCCCTGCAAAGACAGGGTACCCAGCAGGTCGTCCGCCTCGTAGCCCTGGAGGGAATACTGCCGGATGCCCAGCTGGGGCAGCAATTCCCGAATGAGCTTGAACTGGCTCACCAGCTCCGGGGGCGTGTAGTAGGAACCAGTGGTTTTACGCTCCATCCC
>CAZINY010000042.1:0-17117 GCA_964540735.1 uncultured Oscillospiraceae bacterium | reverse complement strand
CAGCTCCGGGGGCGTGGGGGTGCGCCCGGCCTTGTAATCCGCGTAGGCCACATGGCGGAAGGTGGGGCCGTGCTCGTCAAAGCACACGGCGCAGTAGCGGACGTCCTCCTCCCGCACCACCTTGAGCAGCATGGTCAAAAAGCCGTGGATGGCGTTGGTATACACGCCGCCGTAGCCCATCAGGGGCAGGGCGTGGAAAGCCCGGTGCATCAGGCTGTTGCCGTCAATGAGCAAAAATGTGTCCTTCATCTGGTTCTTCCTTTCCGTCCCGGTTACAGGCAGTATACCACACTTTGCGCCTCCGCGCCAGGGCCGCGTCAGCTCCCGTGACGCTTGCAGTATTCCCGGGGCGCCAGGCCGTAAAACCGCTTGAAGCTCCGGGAAAACTGGCAGATGTCCCCATAGCCCACGGAGGCCGCGGCGGTGGCCGGCGGCTCGTGGTACACGGTCATGAGCCGCTCCGCCTTTTCCAGGCGCAGGCGCAGCAGGTACTGCCTCGGGGCCACGCCCATGCGGCTGCGGAACAGCTCGGAAAAGTAGCTCCGGTTCAGCCCCAGCCGATCGGCAATCTCCTGGATGGTGATACCGTTCATGTACTCGGACTGCATGAGGTTCAGGGCCTTTTCCAGGTAGTCCGCCCCGGGGTGCTCCTCCTGCAGCAGGCTCATGAGCTTCCACAAGCACCCGGCGAGGTACGCGCTGCGGCCGCTGTCCCGCTGGGCGCACAGGCGCATTTCCTCAAAGATGGCCCCAGCCTCCCGGTAGTGGAGCACGGGCCGCCGCAGGGCCTCGGGGAGGCGGGCGTCGGCGGTGAAACCAATCCACACATAGTGCCAGGGAGTTTGGGCGTCCGCCTGGTAATAGGTTTCCAGGTAGGGGGGAATGACGAAGATGTCCCCCGCGTGCACGGGGTGCGTCTCCCCCTCCCGGGTGAAGCGCCCCTGGCCGGAAATCACGTAATGCAAAAGCCAATGGGTGCGCACCGCCGGGCCGAAGGCGTGGGAGGGCGCGCACCGCTCGCTGCCAAACTGCACCGGGTTCAGCCCCGGCAGGTGCTCGTTGACAATCCATTCCACCCGCATGGGGCGTTCGCCTCCTTGATGATGTGGGATGTGCTCACCCAACATTATAACAAGTTTTCACCACAAAAAGCTATGTTATTTTCCGGGGTTTTCTGGTAATTTGAGATTACAAAAAAACAAGCTGAGGAGGTTCCCTTCCTATGAAGATTACCTTTATGGGCGCGGGCAGTACCGTCTTTGCCCGCAACGTCATTGGCGACTGCATGTGCGTGCCCGAGCTGCGGGACAGCACCTTTGCCCTGTACGACATCGACGGGGAGCGGCTCAAGGAAAGCCAGACCATCCTGGAGGCCATGCGCCAGACCAAGGGCGGCTATGGCAAAATCGAGTGCTACCTGGGGGTGGAAAACCGCAAGGACGCCCTGCGGGGAGCGGACTTCGTCATCAACGCCATTCAGGTGGGCCTGTACGACCCCTGCACCATCATCGACTTTGAGGTGCCCAAGAAGTATGGCCTGCGCCAGACCATCGGCGACACCCTGGGCATCGGGGGCATCATGCGCGCCCTGCGCACCATTCCCGTCATGGCGGACTTTGCCCGGGACATGGAGGAGGTTTGCCCGGACGCCCTGTTCCTGAACTACACCAATCCCATGGCCATGCTCACCGGGTACATGCTGCGCTACACCGGGGTCAAGACCGTGGGCCTGTGCCACAGCGTGCAGGTCTGCTCCGAAACCCTGCTCAAGGAGCTGGGCATGGAGGACAAGCTCCCCGGCCGCAAGGAGCTCATCGCGGGCATCAACCACATGGGCTGGCTGCTGAAGATCATGGACCGGGAGGGCAACGACCTGTACCCGGCCATCAAGGAGCGGGTGGACGCCAAGCTGGCCGACCCCGAGTGCAAGGACAAGGTGCGCCTGGAGTACATCAAGCACTTCGGCTACTACTGCACCGAGTCCAGCGAGCACAACGCGGAGTACAACATGTTCTACATCAAGAGCAAGTACCCCGAGCTCATCGAGCGCTACAACATCCCCCTGGATGAGTACCCCCGCCGCTGCGTCAACCAGATCAACGGCTGGAAGAAGGAATACGCCGAGCTTCTGGAAAACGGCGTCAAGGAACACGAGCGCTCCCGGGAATACGCTTCCCGCATCATGGAGGCCATCGTCACCGGGCGGCCCGAGGAGATTGGCGGCAACGTGCTCAACCGCAACCGCCTGATCTCCAACCTGCCCGAGGAAGCCTGCGTGGAGGTGCCCTGCCTGGTCAACGGCTACGGGGTGCAGCCCTGCGCCGTGGGCGCCCTGCCCGTGCAGTGCGCGGCCATGAACATGACCAACATCAACGTGCAGCTGCTGACCATTGAGGCTGCCCGCACTCGCAAGAAGGAGCACATCTACCAGGCCGCCATGCTGGACCCCCATACCGGCAGCGAGCTGGACGTGGACACCATCCGCAAGATGGTGGACGACCTCATCGTCGCCCATGGGGATTACTTGCCCAGCTACCGGTAATATTTCCTTGCTTTCTATCAAACCGGCCCCACGCATGCTGATTGCGTGGGGCCGTGGTGATTCCCGCGATCAAGGCGCAGGATGGAAAGCCGCCCGGCAGGAGAACGCGCCGCCCGGCTTTCCGGATTTATCCATGCTATGCTTCCTGATGCGCCATGCGGCTGATCTCCATGATGCGCTCCAGCAGCTGACGGCTGCTGATTTTCCCAGCCAGGAACTGCTCCCAGGCGGCGGCGCTGCCGTCCACATACACATCCGTTTCCAACCAAACCGCCTGCGTCGCCGCCACCGACGCCGCATGCTCCGCAATCTGCGCCTCCGTTACCGCGTAGATATAAGGCGCATAGGCAGCAATTCGCTTGTGATAATAGTCGATCCTTTCCAGCGTCTGCTCAAGCTCCGCGCCCGACAGGCTCTGTGCATGGTGCTCTGCCTGTTCCAGATTCATCTGATAGCCCTTATACTCTTCCATGCATTCAAAGTAGGACACTGGCTTCGCGCCGCTTAAGACATTGGCGGCCTGCGCTTCCGGGAGGTTTTCCAGGAAATAGCGCAGGTAGCGCATCGCTTCTTCCTTGTGTTTGCTGTACGGATTGATCACCAGCGCATAGCCGGCATAAATCGCCATGGGCGCTTCTCCCTCCCACAGGGACAGCTCCAGGGGATGCAGATGGGTCCAGTAACGGTAAGGCCCCTCCTCTATGCGGGAAGAAGGCAGCGCCGAAAGGTTCATGCTGAACAGATATGCGCCGTCATACAGCTCCTCCGGTACCTCGTCGGATGTATAAGATCCTTCAAAAACCCCAATGGACGGCGGCGTTACCCGGTCCGAAACCTCCCGGCCCAGGGCGGTGGCTTCGTCAAACAACGCGGCCAGGGTATCCAGCTGGGCTTCGGCTGCTTTCGGCTTGCTCTGGGCCAGGGCCAGGACATCCCGCAGCAGCATGGTCTTGATCTTCCCCAGGGCCAGCCCCACGCGGGTATCGAAGAGGCTGATTTCCAGCGCCTCCGCTGCGTCGCCATATTGGCTGTCCCACTGACGGATGAAATCCAGCAGTTCCCCGTAGGTCCGGGGCAGGGCTGCCGGGTCGATGCCCAGCGCTTCCGCCGCCGTGCTGCTGTAGTTCAGCGTGTTGTTCCGGCGCACTTCCATGGGAACCAGCGCCAGCTGCCCCTGGCTGTCCACCACTTCCTCCGCGATGTAGGCGTAGGCCGACGCAACAAAGGCCTCCGTTTCCTCGCCGGTCACCGGCACATAGTAACCTTTTTCCATGACGGTCCGGGTAAAAGCGCCCATGGGCACGCCGAAAATGTCAATCTGGAAGGTACGCGAGGACACCGCCGCGCTGAGCATATCCGCCGCAGGGCGGGCGGAAGGCTGCTCGGAGACAAACTCGTACGCCAGCTGAATGTCGGGATTCTCCTGCTCAAAGGCAAAGGCATCCACATTCCCGCCATCCAGGTACAGGCGCAGAGTCGTGATCTCCATGGGCTGGGTGGGGTCAATGACCTCGATCTCGTTCTCCTGCAAAAGCAGCGCCTGACCGGAGGACAGCAGCGCCGCTTCATAGGTATAGCCGCTGACGCGGTACACGGGCTGGGCAGCGTTTCCACTTTGCGCGGCGTAGAGGGTGCGGCTGCTCACATACAGGAAACGTCCCTGCACCGGATCGTAACCCACGATCTCCGCATCCGCTGGCAGCAACAGCCAGGAATACGCCTCATAGAGGGGGCGGAAGGCGTTGCTTGCCGCGGTGTATACCCAGTAGCTCCAGACGTTGTCCGGGTTTCTTGTGCCGTACAGCACTTCGCCCTCGCCCAGGGACAGCAGCACATTCCCCCAGATTTCGCCGGTGGAAAGCCCGTCCAGGGGAAGTTCCCGGCGTTGACCAGTCTCCAGGGCATAGGCGTACAGGTTCCGCTGGGCGGTACCGCTGTTATCCAGGGCGCTCATGCTCACCAGTGCGTACAACTGTCCGCCGGAAAGCGCAGCCCGGGAAACAAAGGGATCACCCCGCATACCGTTCTCCGGCAGCGGGTCGCAGAAGAAGAGCGCCTGCGCTTGCCCAGGGTTCTCCTGCATATCCAGCCGGTACAGCACATGATTGTCCAGCAGATACAGCGCGTGTCCGTCGGAAAGCAGCTGACTTCCGCTGGAGGCGACCTGTTCCAGACCATAGGAAAGCAGGGTCTTTTCCAGCGCATCCAGCTGGGCCTGCGTGTCGCCCGCTTCCAGCTGGACCGGATAGACCTGCTGGGGCGTGCCGCTGAGATACAGCGCTTTTTCCGCAGGGGAATAGGCCGCCGCCAGATCTCCCCAAGCAACGACGCTGTTCAACGGAATGGGATACCCTAGCTCATCTGTGGGGTAAACAAAGAACGCCTCTCCATGAGCGGCAAGCAAACAGGAACACGTCAGCATGAAAACGGTAACAACAGCCAAAAGTCGTTTCATGGGCTTCCTCCTTTGCCGTAGGGAAATCGGTATATCATTGTCCTGCGTTGCTGTTAGCGTGGATTGGTTGGATACAGTATAACACAGGTCCCGGCCCGCCGCAATGGCTGTATGCACGCCCTTCCCGTTGGCGCGGAACATCAAAAGGGCCGTTCCGCCCGGGAAGGCAGAACGGCCCCGCGAAGCCAGGGAAAACCTTTGGCCGTCCCTGCGTCCGGCGGCACGCAATCAATAGGCAATCATGGGAATACTGCGGGGGCGGCGCTCTGTGGGCGCGGCCTCCCCTGCGTGAATGGCCCAGGCGCTTTCCCCGCAGGCCCGGGAAGCCCGTAGCATTTCCGCGTAAGGCCGCAGGCACACATCGAACAGGCCGATGTTGTAATTCTCCCCGTCGAAGCGCCCCAGCACAAATTGGTCGTAGCACTGGAAATAATGGCACCCCACCCCCATGGGATGGGCGGCAACCCGCTCCACATAGTAGCGGAACGCCGCGGCGCGCTCCTCCTGATTGGGTACCGCCTCCAGGCCTGTGGCCGTAAGCCCCGCATCCAGGGCGCCGAAATGGAATTCGCCGATCATCACCGGCAAATCCACGCCCAATTCCCGTACCCGTTCCAGGGCGGAGGTGGGGTCCACCGCATAGCAGTTGATGGAAAACACATCGAAGTTTTCCCAGCCAGCAGCCAGGGCAGGGTCGGAAATCCAGGCCCAGCGCATGCCAAGGATCATATGGTTCGGGTCCACGCGGCGGCAGGCCCGGGCCGGCACAGCCACATAGGCTTCGATCAACCGCCGGGAGAAGTCCCGCAGGTCAGCCTCCGCGCCCGGGAAGCGGACGGACATCTTTTCCTCCGGACGGCGAAGGGCCTCGAAGCTCTCAAAGCCTGCGCCCCACGCCTGGTTCAGCGCCTCCACGGAACCGTAACGTTCCCGCAGGAAAGCGATCAATTCCGCTTTGCAGCAGGTATCCGCCGTATCCCGCAGCACCTCGTCGGCCAGAATCAGCCCGTCCACAAAGGCCCAGCTGGGCTCGTTGCGCAGGAAGTACCCCACCATGAAAGGATCGTCCCGCCGGTCCAGCAGCGCCTCCGCGCAACGCTCCGCGTCCGCCCGGTACTCCGGGGAAAGCACGTCGGGGAAATCACGGAAGATTTTATGCGACGTTTCCGGGAAGCGGGGCAGGCTGGTAACGTACGGCATCCGGCCAAAAAGCGTTTCGTCGGACCAGTTGCCCAGGGTGTTCAGCCCCGCCTGCTTCAGCTGCGCCACCACCATGCGCCGCCACACGGATTCCCACCCGTCGCCAAAGGCCCGGCGCAGGTTTGCACGCTCAAAGGAAAACAGCTTTCCCGGTCCCCGGGGCGTTTCGCCAAAGGCCCGCTCCATGGGCGCATAGAGCTCCCGGGCTTCGGGCGCTTCCGGGTCCGGCAGGTTGCGCAGCAGGGGTTCCAGGCCGTCGATGCGGGCGTCGCACCGGGCCACCACGCAGTCCGGCCCCAGGCTGAAGAAGGCGCAGCCTTCCGGGTCCAGCAGATACCAGCGGTTCCCCTGCTTGATTCGGGAGAAAAATCCCGTTCCCGCCGCCATGGGACGGCGGGCGCAGCCGCCCCACCGGTTCCAGCTCTCCGAGGGATAGGCGTCGGGAAGCCGGGCCTGGTCCTGCAGGAACACGTTAAGGGCTTCCGGCGTTTGGGTTTTTCCGGGCCAGTCCTTGGGAATATACTGTCCCATCTCATCCACCAGGGGCGTAAGGGGGACCGGCGCGGGCTCGCAAGGCGCGTCGCTCCAGTCCGCCGCCTCCAGCCGCACCCGTACTTCGTGGAAGCAGGGCATCCCCACCAGCGCTACCCGTTGAATCTCCTCCGGGGCAATCCGGGAGCCATGGCATACCACCTTCAATTCCCCGGGAATATGTCCGGGGAAGAGCACGTGGCCGTCCAGCCACCCCATGTTCAGGGGAATCCGGGCGCGGTACCGGGGCATCAGCCCGAAGCGGATGATGACCCGGGGCGTTTCCTCCGCGGCCCATACCCGCAGCTCAAAGGCCATGGAATGCTCTTCTTCCACCGTCAGCGTCAGGTTCAGATAACCATGGGAAGCGGCGTCCTCCGGGCGGAGCTCCACCCCGCCGCCCGCAGGGGGCAGCACCAGCAGTCCGTTTTCCCACCGGACGCCAGGGGTAACCAGGGACATAAAATCCTGCATCAAACGTACCTCCTTGCTTTTGACCGTATGCTTTTGCGCAAAGACGCCGGTGGTGGCGGTGTTTTGACCAGGCCAACGCCGGCGCGCCATGAAAACCTCATTTGCCCACGGTTTCTACGCGAATCTCCGGATACGTCCGGTAGCCGTTGTGAACCAGCTCCTGATGCAGTCCGCCCTCGTCCTGGGTGAAGCGGTAGAGGGTGTACGCCCCATTCCGGTAGGCGTAGTCCCGGCCGTTGTCCCGGTAGTGCTCCCAGACGCCTTCCCTGGGGTAGCAGCGGAGGATCAGCGCGGGGTCCGCCAGCTCGTCGGTGTGGCGCTGGTCGGGGTACAGGGGCAGGATGGTTCCCGCCTTCACATAGATGGGGCACAAATCGAGGGGCGCTTCCCGCATGAGCCAGCCGCCCGGATGCTTTTCGCCGGTCCAGAAATCGTACCATTCCCCGGCGGGAAGATACACCATGCGCCGGCGCGCGCCCTGCTCCACCACCGGAGCCACCAGCAGGTTCTCGCCCAGGAGGAACTCGTCGTTCAGCTCCCGGACATTGGGGTCCTGCTCATAGTGGAGCACCAGGGGGCGCAGGGGCGGCAGGCCCGTCTCCTCGCACTGGCGGAACAGGTCGTAATAATAGGGCAGGAGGGCATAACGGAGCTTCACGTACTTGCGGAAGATGTCCGTAACTTCCTGGCCAAAGCGCCAAGGCTCCTGCATGCGGGTGCCCCGGGCGCTATGGCTGCGGAACAGCGGGGAAAAGCACCCCACCTGCACCCAACGGGCCATGAGCTCCGGCGTGCAGTCTGCGCCAAAGCCGCCGATGTCCGTGCCTATAAAGGCCATGCCGCTCAGGCCCAGGTTGCATTGCTGGGGAATGGCCATGCGCAGGTGGTTCCACAGGCTCTGGTTGTCCCCGGTCCACACCACGGCATATTTCTGCGAGCCGCTGTAGCAGGCGCGGGTGATGACGAAGGGGCGCTGCCCGGTGGCCTCCTTCCAGCCCGCAAAGGCGGCCCGGGACATGTTGTGGCCGTAGACGTTGTGCATTTCCCCGTGGGTGGATACGCGCTCCTCATCGGTCATGAGCACATCGTTGGGCAGGGGGCCGCGGAAGCTGGCCGGTTCGTTCATGTCGTTCCACACGCCGCTGACGCCCTTTTCCGTCAGGAAACGCTGCAGCCCGGCCCACCACCGGCGCACCCGGGGCGCGCCGAAGTCCGGATAGACGCTGTTCCCCGGCCACACTTCATTGACATAAACCAACTGGTCGGGGGTTTTGCAGAAATAATCCTCCTTCAGGCCCTGGCGGTACACTGCATAGTTGGGGTCCACCTTCACCCCGGGGTCGATAATGGTCACGGCCTTGACGCCCATCTCCCCCAGCTCGCGGATGAGCCCGGGGAAGTCCGGAAAAGTCTCCTTATTGGTAGTGAAGACCCGGTAGCCGTCCATGTAGTCGATGTCCAGATGCAGCGCATCCAGCGGGATGTCCAGCTCCCGGAAGGTACGGGCCAGCTCCCGGAAAGTTTCCGCGGAGGCGTAGCCCCACCGGCACTGATGATACCCAAGGGTCCACCGCTGGGGCAGGGGGCAGCGTCCGGTGAGCCAGGTATACCGCTCCACCGCCCGAGCAAGGGTGGGTCCGGCCAGGAAGTAATAGTTCAGATACCCTTCCTTGGCCCCGAAGGAAAGATATGCCGGGCTTTCAAAGCCAAAATCGAAGTACGTGCGGAAGGTATTGTCAAAGAAGATGCCATAGGCGCGCCCGGCATCCGCGCCGGAAACGAAGAATACGGGGAAATCCTTGTACAGGGACTTGAAGCACTCCTCGTGGGGAGCGGGCTCGTCCGTGTTCCAATTTTCGTAGGCATAGCCCCGCTTGTTCAGGAAACCGGTCTTATCCCCCAGGCCATACACGGCGTCATCCGGCTGCAGAACGCGCAGCTCTTCCAGGGGCAACGGTCCAGCCTGGTCCTGAGGCCGGTGGCCTTCCTTGGCCAGCAGCTCCAGGGCTTCCGGGGTCAGGCCGCGATCCACTATGCCGCGCTCCCCGCGATAGCTCAGGCTCAGGGGCCGTCCCTGGTCGTCGTAGAAATCCGTCCGGCCCTGGGCATCCATTTCCAGACGCAGCAGCGGCGTCAAAATGGCGCACCCCGATTCGGTGCTGTTCACCATGAAGGGGCAAGCTTCATGAAGATCCGCGTCCACGGCCTTTGAAACATAGCCGCGGGCTTCCTCTCCCAAAAACACCCGCAGAATTCCCGGCGCCACCACTTCCACGCCCAGCGTCCCCCGCGCCGTGTCACAAAATACAAACCTTCCATCCTGACGGTATTCCATGGCTGACAATTCCTCACTTATGCAAGCATTGCGGAGCATCGCTCCAGTGTATACATATTCGTGGAGGCAAAGTGCGTTCCTTCCGCCGGGACCTGCAAATTTCTTTTCCTTTTTTTCATGCGGCAAGAAGGAATTTCCCGAAAAGCGTCGAAAATCATATATCGCATTCTGCGGGAATGGCGGAATTGGCAGACGCGCTAGATTCAGGTTCTAGTGAGGGTTTTCTTCATGCAGGTTCAAGTCCTGTTTCCCGCACACGATAGCAGCCCGGACATGTTGTGCCGGGCTTTTTGTATGCCTGCATGGTGTGTGCAAGCCGGACCAGCATGGCCGCGCAGGCGTGCTGCATGGCGCCAGGCATGCTGTTTCCATGCCCGATGTCCGGGCAACCGCCGGTTGCGCTTCCGTTGGCATGCAAAGTTGCTGGTGTTTTGCTGCGGCGGCTGGTATAATGGCGCTGGAGCAAAGAAGGAGGAAACTGCGCATGACCCTGGAGATCGCACGGCGGCTGGCACAGCTGCGCAAGGAAAACGGGATGTCCCAGGAAGAGTTGGCGGGGCGGCTGGACGTAAGCCGCCAGGCTGTGTCCAAGTGGGAACGCGGAGAATCCGCGCCGGAGCTGGAAAATCTGGTAGCGTTGGCGAAACTGTACGGATGCAGCCTGGACGAGCTGATTCGCCCGGAAGAGCAGGCGGCGTCCGCTCCGGTGGCGGAGACGCCTGTGGCACAGACAGCTGCGGAACAGGCGGCTGCGGAGGATGCGCCGCTGCCGGAGGGCAGTTTTTACGACCGCCCACGCTTTCGCCAGGACTTCCCGTATCCGCTGCTGGTTTCGCTGAGCTATCTCGTCCTGGGCTTTTTCTTCCACCTATGGCATCCGGGGTGGATTTTGTTCCTGACCATTCCGCTGTACTATCTTCCGGATAGCGAACGGGGCTATCTGCGTCTGCTGGGAAACCCCGTTATGGTCACCATTATTTACCTGCTTTTGGGCGTTTACTGTAATCTGTGGCATCCGGGCTGGCTGATTTTTCTGGCCATACCGTTGTTGCAGCATATGGCCGGCGTCAAGCGCTGAAACGCATTCCCTTGGGAAACGCCGGGGAAGCGGCCTGGAGCGCGAGCCGTTTTTCTTCCGGAATCTCTGCTTTTCCCGCGGCGTTGCATGGGAGTGGACCACGACGTTGCTTCCGCATTCGCCCCGTCCTTGGGCTTTCCGGGGACGGCTTGGCGTGCGTGGGGAAGCCCTTCCGCTGTTTTCCCTGCGGACGCCCGTGCTTTCGATTGCTTGTTCAGGCCTCCGGCGGCCGCGTCCTTTCGCGGCAGACGGGGGCTTTTGCTTTAGGCCGTCATGCCGCGGGAAGCTATCCCGGGTATACGAAAACCCTCCTGACGCAGCTTCGATGCTTTTCTTGCTGCATACGGGAGGGTTGCATTTTGGGTTTTGTCAGCCGCCGGGCAAGGAAAGGCGCTTTATTTGCCTTCCCGGATCAGCTTGCGGATATCTTCCAGCAGGGCGGCCATGCTGGGCGTAGTCTTCATATTTTTTTCCACAATATTGCAGGCGTAGAGAACCGTGGAGTGATCGCGCCCGCCAAAGGCGCGGCCAATGCTGGGCAGGCTCAGACCCGTCATCTCCCGGGTCAGGTACATGGCAACCTGGCGCGGGACGGTGATTTCCCGGTTCCGCCGGGAGCTTTTCAGGTCCTCGGGAGAGACGCCGTAATAATCGCTCACCGCGTGCATCACAACATTCTCATCCACCCGGCGGGGAGCCTTCTGCTCGAAAACTTCCTTAAGGGCTTCTTCGCACAGGGCAATGTCAATGGGGCGCTTGTGCAGGGTGGAAAAAGCTACCAGCCGGGTGAGGCTGCCTTCCAGCTCCCGGATGTTGCTTTCGATGCGGGAGGCAATCAATTCCAGCACATCGTCGCCCACCATGATGTTTTCACTCATGGCTTTCTTGCGCAGGATGGCGATTCGGGTTTCAATGTCCGGCTTCTGGATATCGGCGATGAGCCCCCATTCAAAGCGGCTGCAGAGGCGCTCCTCCAGGCGGGCGATGTCCTTGGGCGGCTTATCGCTTGTCATGACAATCTGCTTCCCCGCCGTGTGCAGGGCATTGAAGGTGTGGAAAAATTCCTCCTGGGTGGAATCGCGTCCGGCAATGAACTGGATATCGTCCACCATGAGAATATCCACATTGCGGAAGCGGTTGCGGAATTCCACGTTGCGGTTTTGCTGAATGGCGGAGATCAGTTCGTTGGTAAAGTTTTCACTGGTGATGTACATTAGCCGCATTTGCGGATACTGCTGCTGCACATAGTGGCCGATGGCGTGCATCAGGTGGGTTTTGCCCAAACCCACGCCGCCGTAAATGAACAGGGGATTGTATGCCTCCGCCGGGGATTCGGCCACCGCCAGGGAGGCGGCATGGGCAAAGCGGTTGCCGTTGCCCACCACAAAGGTATCGAAGGTATACTTGGGATTCAGAGACATGGAGGTGAATCCGGCGGCGGCTTCCGGCTCTGCCTTGGACTGCTTTTTGTCCGCCTCCGCCTTGGTGAGGATCTCGGTCTGCATGGGATGGCCCGCGACTTCTCCCAGCGCGTTGGCGATCAGCGTGGCGTAGCGGCTGGCAATCATGGATTTCATATATTCGGCGGAGGTGCACAGGGTCAGGCAGTCCCCCTCCAGGGACAGCGGCGTCAGGGAGGACTGAATCCACGTATTGTAGGATATTTCGTTCATTTCTCCCTTGAGCAGCATACACGCCTTCTCCCAAAGCTCCGTCATGTCCATGCGCTTCATCCTCCGCTTCCAAACACCCTTGCGCCGCCGCGCCTGCCGTGCCTGCTGAATTCCCCGTTTTTCCCGGCGGGAAAAAGGGGGTGAAAAAAGCGTCCCGTCCCTTTTCGGGCCGTACGCTGTGGATAACCCGCTTGTGGAAAACCTTCGCAAAGTTTTCCGCTCCGTGCAATCATATCATGAAACGCTTGAAATATCAAGGGGTTGCGCCAAAGAAAAGTCGCTTTTGAGCTGTTGAAAACTTTTTCCACAATCCGTTGTGGTTCCGTCCCTTCTTTCCACAAGACTTGCTCCAAGGGATAAAACGTGGTACACTATCTCCGAAAATAAAGGAGGGATCAGCCATGGGATGCCTGCGCCGTTTGCTAGCCCTGGCGCTTTGCGGTACGCTGCTGTGGGCCGTGCCCGCCGCGGGGGAGGAAGAAGAAATCTCCCTGGGGGATGTATTGGACCCTGAGACCTATACGGAGGTTACCGCCACGCCTGAGCCGACGCCCGTGCCGGACCCCAATGATCCCAATGCGCAGGTACCCGAGGAGATCCGGCAGGTGCTGGACATCGCCTACAACGAATGGGAAAGCTTGGGGGGGCGTACGCTGACCCAGAGCAACAAGTATACCTGGTGGCGCTGCGGCAAAGGGTGCAAGTTTGGCTGGTGCGGCGGGTTTGTGACCTGGTGCATGCTGGAAGCCGGCATCCCCATGGATGAGCTGCAGGACGTTCCCGAGCAGGTGGAGGGCGTATATCATGTGAAGGAAGCCAGCGTGGGCAAGCTGCTCAAAGGCTATCAGCAGCTGGGACGCACCACGCAGATTCCGCGCCCGGGCTATTGCGTGGTGTATGCCGTACAGAAAAGCGCCAACAAAACGGTGCATGTGGGTCTGGTCTACGACGTGGAGGACCTTGGAGACGGCATCTACCGCCTTACCACCATTGAAGGCAATGTATCCAACCGGGTAAAGATGTATATTTACGACTATAACAGCAACGAGGAGTTTGCCACGGAAAACATGAGCAAGCTCCCCGAGGAAGAGCGCACCCTGGAAGCCAACGTATACACCAGCTACAAGCTGCATTCGGACGACTGGTATATCAATACGTTCCTCATGAGCTGGGTGCCGGAGGAATAACCGGCAAAGCTATTCCCCCTGCGCGCAGCGACGCATTGCGCCCCCCAACCGGACAGTATGACAGGCTGTCCGGCATGGGGGCGTTTTCTTGTGTCAGGGGAAGGTCCGGCAGGCAGCTGCGTGTCGCAGTCGAGCGCAGACCAGCATCAGGGCAGAGTTTCCGTCAGGGAACGTCCCCACCGCACGGGCCCTGCGGCGGATTTCACGGTTTAGCCGGTCAATTCTATTGTTGGCGCGGATCCGCGCCCAATGCGCATAGGGGAAGTCATGATACTTCTGTCTTATTCAGTCAAGGTCGGGTTGTATTTGCTTCGCAAATCTCCACCCTTCCCTTGACTTCCTTGCTGCGTTTTGCGTGTAACCTATGTTTGAACCCTTACAATCTTTTTTCCCCCAGGCCGGGCTTCAATCTTTTTTCCCTCAGGCCGGGCTTTCCATTGACAGGCATTTTTGCCACGTGGTATAATAAAAACTGGACTTTTAAGGCGCTCCCTGGATGGGAGAAGGCCGCGCTTGGACGCGAAGGGAGGCGCTTTTGACGGCCAGGAAACGGAATATGCTGATCATTGCCGGCGTGTTTGCGCTGGCCGCCGTGCTTTTTGCGGTGTCCGCGCTGATGCCCAAGACGCAATCCGCTACGGGTGAGAGCGAAATCCTCATCACCGTGGACGGACGGGAATGGGGCAGGTATCCGCTCTCCCAGCCGCAGACCGTGGTGGTGGAGCAAGCGGACGGCAGCCGCAACGAAATTGTCATCACCGGGGATGGCGCGTATATGCACACATCCACCTGCGATAATCAGCTCTGCGTTCAGATGGGAGAGGTTACGCTGGATAACTGGGAAACCCGGCCGAACCAAACCTTCATTATATGCCTGCCGAATCGGGTAACGGTGGAACTGATACCCGCAGAATAGGAAAGCAAGGAGGAACGCAGGTGAAGAGAAAATGGCTATGCCTGCTTTTGCTGCTGGCGCTGCTGTTGACAGGCTGCGCTGCGCAAAGCCAGGAAAACGAACCGGATGCCGCCGCCTCCACAGCCACCGATCCCAATGTGCGCACTACGGGTACGGGCTTTTATTTTGACACGGTGGTGACCTTCACCCTCTACGGGGCGGATGCCACCCTCATGGACGACCTGCAAAACGCCTGCCGCCGGTATGAAAACCTGCTCAGCCGCACCATCGCCGACAGCGATGTGGGGCGCATTAACGCGGCCGGGGGCGAAACCGTAACCGTGGACCCGGAGACGGCGGAGATCCTTACCCGCGCCCTGGAAATCAGCAGCATGACCGACGGGGCTTTCTGCGTGACCATCGCGCCGCTGACCTCCCTGTGGGATTTTTCCGGAGGCACCCAGCGCATGCCCACCGAAGAGGAGCGCCTGGCCGCCCTGCCCCTGGTGGATGACAGCAAGCTGGTGGTGGAAGGCAATCAGGTGACCCTACCTGCGGGGATGCAGATTGACTTGGGCGGCATCGCCAAGGGCTACATTGCCGACGAGCTGGCCAAGATGTGCGAAAACCGCAGCTACGGCGCGCTGCTGAACTTTGGCGGCAACGTGTACGTCACCGGCGCCAAGCCGGACGGTTCACTGTACCGGGTGGGCGTGCGGGACCCGCAGAATACATCCAGCTCCCTGGCGGTGCTCTCCATGGGACCGGGGACGGTGGTTACCAGCGGCGTGTACGAGCGCTGCTTTGAAAAGGATGGCGTCTTCTACCACCACATCCTGGACCCGGAGACGGGCTTGCCTGCGCAGACCGATCTGACCAGCGCTACCATCGTGGGCCAGAGTTCCATGGATGCGGATGCCTTGGCCACGGCGCTCATTGTCATGGGCAAGGAAAAAGCGTTGGCGTTCTGTGAAGCCAATCACCTGGATGCCATGCTGGTGGACGGGGAAGATCAGGTTTATTGTACCGAAGGCTTTGCGGAGAAGTATAGCCTGGAGCTTGCCCGGTAAGGGCAGGAATTACTTACGGCGAAGAGCCGGTGGACCGGCGACGGACCGGCCGGTTTTTCCATACACCCACTGTTCCAAGCAAAGGGGCTTTGCCCCATGATGGAGGGATTTGTACCATGGAAAACAATACCGCCAATGTGAACCAGGAAAACGGCGCTCCGGCTGGAAAAAAGAAGCTGCCGGCGTATATCATTCTGGGCATCATTGCCCTGGTTGCTGCCGTTGCCCTTGCCGTGACCAATATGATCACCAAGGGCCCCATTCAGGAGCGCGCCGCGGCCGCTCTGCGGGATGCCTTTAATGCGGTGATGCCCGCGGAAAGCTATGAGGAGATCACCGTGCCTGACGGCTATGAGGTTTCCGGCTTGTATGCGGCGAAGAATGGCGATGAGGTGGTGGGTTACTGCGTCACTGCCAGCGCCAGCGGCTATAACGGTCCCGTGGCTGTGAACCTGGGCGTGGGTACCGACGGCCTGGTTACGGGTTGCGCCGTGGGTGATACCAGCTTTGCTGAGACGCCCGGCTTTGGCGCTCGCGCGAAGGAGGAATCCTTCCAGGAGCAGTTTATCGGTATAGATGCGGTGAACGGCGGCTCCTTTGACGCCTTGTCCGGCGCTACCGTTACATCCACCGCTGTGCTGAATGCCACCAATGAGGCGCTGCGCTGCGTGGCGGAAGTGGCCCTGGGTGAGACCACCACGGCCGATCCGTTGGTGACCTTCGGCGCCAAGGAGGAAACCAGCGCGCCTGCCCAGACCGCTCCTCTCACCGGCGCGGTGCAGGAAGGCTCCGCCAAGGGCTTTGCCAGCGATGTGAAGGTGCAGCTCACCCTGGATGACGCCGGCGCCATTGCGCAGCTGACCATCGACGCCAGCGGCGAAACCGCGGGCCTGGGCCAGCTGGCCATGGAGGAGGCCTTTACCTCCCAGTTTATCGGCAAGGCCGGCCCCTTCACCCTGGGCGACGGTATTGACAGCGTATCCGGCGCCACCATCACCTCCCAGGCTGCGGTGGACGCCATCAACAGCGCCTTGAGCGCCCCCGCCTCTGCCGGCGCTGATGTGCTCACTGCCACCGCCAAGGGCTTTGCCAGCGATGTGGTGGTGAACATCACCCTGGAGAATGGCGCCATCGCCGCCATGACCGTGGACGCCAGCGGCGAAACCGCGGGCTTGGGCCAGTTGGCCATGGAGGAAGACTTCACCTCCCAGTTTATCGGCAAGACCGCTCCCTTGACGCTGGGCCAGGGCATTGACGCGCTCTCCGGCGCGACCATTACCTCCCAGGCTGTGGTGGATGCCGCCAACGATGCCCTGTCCAATGCGGGCAGCGCTTCCGCCGGGGACCCCGGCACGGTGGTGGCTCAGGATGACAACACCACTGTTTCCGTGAAGGACGACGGTACCGCTTCCGTGACTGTAAACGACGGTTATACCGGCGACACCACCGTGACCCTCACCGCCGAAGACGGCAAGATCACTTCCGGCGCCATCGGCGCGGCCCAGACCGCCGAAACCGCCGAGCCCGGTGAAGGCCAAAGCGCTTCCATGAAGGGCTTTTCCAGCGACGTGACCGTAACCGCTACCCTTGAGGACGGCGTTATCACCGCGCTGACCGTGGATGCCAGCGGGGAGACGGCGGGCTTCGGCCAGAAGTGCGCGGAGGAAGACTTCACCG
>CAZINY010000041.1:14545-24130 GCA_964540735.1 uncultured Oscillospiraceae bacterium | reverse complement strand
CCCCGCTGAAAAAAGCATGTTTTTTCACACCGGCATAGTAAAGATGAAACGATCGCCTCCCTAGCTTGCAAAAGTTTCATCAAGTACGGGGACCGAAGGGGGTCCAGGGGGCGATGGGAAAGCCCCCTGGTCGCGCCCGCAGGCGCGAAATTTTTGCAACACCTCCAATTCCTTACAATTTCGGGCGACCTCTGGTTGACCGAAGTTGCTGTCTCGAAAAAGTGGCTTCCGCCACTTTTTCGACACGCTGACCGGAGGGGGCATACCCCCTCCGCCTTGTTTGCTTTCCGTAAACGGCAAATTCTCCCCGCTGCGGTTTATGGCGCCACCGTCAGCTGGACGCACTGGCAGCCGGTAAGCTCCGCGCTGCGGGCATCGGGCTGCTGGGTGCCCACATAGAGCAGGCAGGGGCCTTGCGCCTGTTCCCGACGGCCATCCTCCCGGACCACGGTGTATGCCTTGGCGGGGACGGGGATTTCCACGGTAACGGTTGCCCCGGCAGGCACGAGCACCCGCTTGAAAGCCGCTAGATGGGGATGCGGCGTTTCATCGGCATCCTGAGGCGCGTGGACGTAGACCTGCGCCACGTCCTCCAGGTCCCGCTGGCTTTCGTTGCGCAGGGTGGCCTTGACCGTATCCCCCGCCAGCTCCGCGCCGGTGCAGCGCACGGCGCCGTAGCTCAGCCCGTAGCCGAAGGGATACAGCGGCGTTCCCTCATAGTAGCGGTAGGTGCGGCCCTTCATGTGGTAGTCGGTAAACTCCGGCAGGTCCGACAGGTCCTTGTAGAAGGTGACCGGCAGCTTGCCGGAAGGCGCGGTCTGGCCGAAGAGAATCTCCGCCAGAGCGGTCCCGCCGGCCTGTCCCGGATAGCCCGCCCAGAGGATGGCGTTGCCATCCTCCACGCGGATGGCGCTGCCGCTGGCCAACACCAGCACCAGGGGTTTGCCGGTCTTGCGCAGGGTTTCCAACAGGCGCAGCTGGCAGGGCGGCAGTTCCAGGGTGTTTTTATCCCCGCTGGAGTATTCGTTGCCCGTGTCGCCCTGCTCCCCTTCCAGGGTGGCGTCCAGGCCCACGCAGGCAATCACCACGTCCGCCTCCTCGGCGGCCCACTGAGCTTCCGCCAGGCGATCGTCGGCCATGCCCAGGTTCTGCACCCGGTCCTTATACAGGTGGCTGCCCTCGGCATAGAGCACCCGGGCTTTGCCTTCGCAGGCCTTGCGGATGCCCTCCAGGAAGGTGACGTAGCGGCTGGAAATGCCGTTGTAGTTGCCTTCCAGCACCGCATGGCTGTCCGCCACGGGGCCGATGACGGCGACGGTCTTGAGCCGGTTTATATCCAGGGGCAGCAGCCCGTCGTTGCGCAGCAGTACCATGGCGCGCCGGGCCACGTCCAGGGCCAGGCCGGCATGGGCGTCCGTATCCACCTCCATGGGGTCGATACGGTCGTATTCGCAGTCGTCCGCGAACAGGCCCAGGCGGATACGGGTGGACATAACGCGAACGGCGGCCTGACGGATTTCTTCCTCGGTGACGCGGCCCTCCTGCAGGGCGGCCAGCAGATGCAGGTAGGTGACGCCGCAGTTCAGGTCGCAGCCGGCCTTTAACGCCATGGCGGCGCTTTCCGGGGCGGTGGAAGTAACGTGATGATACATGTGGAAATCCGCAATGGCCCAGCAGTCGCTGACCACATGCCCCTGGAAGTGCCATTGGTTGCGCAGAATGTCCGTGAGCAGGCGCTTGTTCCCGCAGGCAGGGTCGCCGTTGACGCGGTTGTACGCGCCCATGACCGATTCCACATGGCTTTCTTCCACCAGGGTTTCAAAGGCGGGAAGATAGGTCTCCCACAGATCCTTTTCCGTGGGACGGGCGTCAAACTCGTGCCGGAGGTTTTCCGGGCCGGAATGTACGGCAAAATGCTTGGCGCAGGCGGCGGCTTTCAGGTATTTGCCCTTGCCCTGCAGGCCGCGGACAAATCCCGCGCCCAGCCGGGAAGTAAGCTGCGGGTCCTCGCCGTAGGTCTCATGGCCGCGGCCCCACCGGGGATCGCGGAAAATGTTGATGTTGGGCGACCAGCAGGTAAGCCCCTTATAAATATCCCGGTCGCCGCGCTTGGAAACGGCGTTGTACTTGGCGCGGACCTCGGTGGAGATCACCTGCGCCACCTTTTCGACGCCTTCCTCGTCAAACATGGCCGCCATGGAAATGGCCTGGGGAAATACGGTGGCCGTGCCTGCGCGGGCGACGCCGTGCAGCGCCTCGTTCCACCAGTTGTAGGCGGGGATGCCCAGGCGCTCAATGGCCGGCGCGTCGTACTTGAGCTGGGAAGCGGCTTCTTCCACCGTCATTTGGGCTACCAGTTCCTCCGCCTGCCTGCGGACCTGCATCTCATCCATGGTGATAAACCTCGCTTTCCGTTTGCGTTGCGGCATTGGTATACGTAATCGCGCCCCGGCTGTCGCGGGCGCGGCGTATTATTACTGTTCCTTGCGGCGCAGGGTCTTTCCTGCCGTTTTCGCAAAAAAAGCGGCGCGGATGGCGGGGCGATTTGCGCCTGCCTTTTTCCGGCCTGGCCCCTCCGCTTGCCTGCGGGTCCGAGAATGCATCCGCGGCCCGGCGCCATGACCTTCGGTATCGGAGAGCCTGGAGCGCGGAGAAATTCTGTGCCTTTTTCACGCGGCGCAATCTTGCAGGATTGTAAAATATGCTTATAATAGAAAGTAGTGTTGTATCATGCCGCGATGGAGGGATCGTATGGGACGCAGACGTAAGAACGCCTATATCTTTGCGCCAAAACGAACAACCCATCGCTTCCGCAATTTTATGCTGTGGCTGTTCGCGCTGATGCTCCTGGCCTGCGCCGCTGTGCTAATTCTGAACCTGGCGTCCAACAGTCAGGTGGAATATCTGGTTCAGCGGGTCACGGTGGAAAATCTGCCCGGGGACCTGGAGAGTTTTTCCATCCTGCATCTCAGCGACCTGCATGCGGCCCGTTTGGGCCCGGACGGTTCCGCGCTGAAAAAGGTGATAACCCAGAAGAATGTGTCCTGCATTGTGCTCACCGGGGATATGGTGGGGGAAAGCGGGAATGTGGAGCCGTTGCTCCAACTGCTGGATATGACGCCGCGGGATGTGTCCGTATATATCGTGGCCGGGGACAGCGATCCGCCGCCCTTGAATCCGTCGGCTCACGGCAGCATTTCCCCTTATGCGGACTGGTTGGAGGCCGCGGTGGATCACGGGGCGATTTACCTGGATGAACCGCAGTCGCAGGTGCGGGGGGACTGCACCCTGTGGCTGGTGCCGGAATATCTGTACAGCCTGGACCTGGATTCCACCGAGGCGGCCTATACCGCCCAGCGGGATGCCCTGCGGGGGGACGAGCTGATCCTGACGGCGGATCAGGCGGCGCAACTGCGGGTGGCGGAGTACCAGCTGGAGAAAATTGCCAGCATCCGGGAAACCCTTGGACAGATCAAAGAGGAGGATATCCAGGTGGCGGTGACCCATATGCCCTTGGATCAGGAGTATGTTTCCACCATGCTCCAGTGGACGGGGAAGGAGGATGTGTTCTCTTTCCACCGCGTGTCGCTGATTCTGGCGGGACATTACTGCGCCGGCCAGTGGCGGCTGCCGGGAATGGGAGCCGTATACTGTCCGGACTATGGCTGGTTCCCGGATGACGAGCTGATCGTGGGCCTGGATTATCTCAGCGGGATTCCGCAGTATATCAGCCCCGGCCTGGGGGCGAGCCCCTATTATCGCTTTCAGCCCGGACGGCTTTTCAATAGCCCGGCGATCACGTATGTACAATTGACCAATCGCATGGTATAAATTACGTTACTGGGGAAGGGGATAGGTATGCGTAAGCGCCGTCATTATGAAATGGACATGTGCAGCGGCACGCTGCTGCCCAAGATCATCCGCTTCACGTTGCCCTTGGTGCTCACCGGCGTGCTCCAGCTGCTGTACAATGCCGCGGACGTGGTGGTGGTGGGGCAGTTTGCCGGAGAGGAAGCCTTGGCGGCGGTTGGTTCCACGGGCGCGTTGATCAACCTGATTATCAACGTGTTCATGGGGCTGGGCGTGGGCGCCAGCGTGGCGATTTCCAGAGCCTACGGCGCTCGGGATTTCCACTCGGTGCAGCAGGGGGTGCATACGGCGATCCTGCTGGCTGCGGTGGGCGGCGTCGTGGTGGGCGTAATCGGCTTCTTTGCCGCGCGGCCGCTGCTGCAGCTTATGGACAGCCCTGAAAATGTCATTGACGGCGCTACGCTGTATATGCAGATTTATTTTATCGGCATGCCGGCCAATATGTTGTATACCTTTGGCGCTTCCATTCTCCGGGCGGTGGGGGACACCAAACGTCCGCTATATTATCTGAGCATTGCAGGTATCGTCAACGTGGTGCTGAACCTGTTCCTGGTGATTGTCTGTCATCTTTCCGTGGCGGGCGTGGCCATTGCCACGGTGGTTTCCCAGGGGGTCTCCATGGTGCTGGTCATCATCTGCCTCATGCGCACCGACGGGGCCATCCATCTGGACCTGCGCAAGCTGCGCATACACGGGAAAAGCCTGCTGGAAATTCTGCGCATCGGCTTGCCGGCGGGCTTGCAGGGCAGCCTGTTCTCCATTTCCAACGTGCTGATTCAGTCTGCGGTGAACTCCTTCGGTTCCACGGTCATGGCAGGGAACGCCGCGGCCTCCAACCTGGAGGGATTCATCTATACCTCCATGAACGCTGTGTATCAGGCGGATATGACCTTTGCCAGCGCCAACTTCGGCGCCGGGGAATACCGGCGGGTGCGCAAAACCCTGTGGCTGTGCCTGGGTACGGTGACGGTGGTGGGCTTGGGGCTGGGCATGCTGTTCCTGCTGTTCGGTACGCCGCTGCTGAGCATTTACAACACCAATCCCGACGTGATCCGCTATGGGCTGATCCGCATGGGGATTATCTGCCCTACCTATTTCCTTTGCGGCGTCATGGATACCATGGTGGGCCAGCTCCGGGGCATGGGCTACTCCATCATGCCCATGATCGTTTCCCTGACCGGCGCCTGCCTGCTGCGCATCGTGTGGATTTATACCTTCTTCGCGGCTGACCCCACGCTGAATACGCTGTATATTTCCTACCCCATCTCCTGGGGCGCCACGTTCCTGATTCATCTGCTGTGTTACCTGGTTGCGGACAGAAAACTGTCGCGAAGGTTCGCCGCTCCGGCACAATGATTATTAAAAAATAAATGGTTACATGAGATCATGGATATATGTAACCGCCGGACCTGTTGATTTTCAACGGGTCCGGCGGTTTTGTTACATGATGATGCAATTGATGTAACCAGATATCGGGGAACAACGAGGCGCCCATGGACTACGGCATATGTTTCCCGACACCCAACGTAAACTGTTCAAACATACCTGTATTATTCTACATAATTCCCGACGAAAAAGCAACCATTATTTTTATGAAAGCGAAAAATTCTTTTTCCTAACAATCTTCAGAGGCCCGCGCAGGCGCTCCTTCCGGCGGGTCATTTAAGCGGCTTCCGGTAAACAATCTCCGTGGAAACGTAGGATACTTCCGTGGGGGCGGCGGGATAATCTGCCCGGAACATGAGCTTGCGCGCCAGGAGCTTGCCCAGCGCGGAGGTCTCCACGTTCACGGAGGTGAGCTTCCCTGCGACGCCCGGGTATTCGGAGCTGTTGTCAAAGCCGGTGAGCACAAATCCTGCGGGCGTCTGACGGCCGGATTCTTCCAGATAGCGCTGGACGAAGCTGGCGATGAAGTCGCTGGCGCAGACGAAACCGTCGGGCAATTGGGGCAGGCATGCCAGAAAGGCGCTGATCTGCTCGTAGTGATCCCGCAGGCGCAACGGTTCCGTAAGGCTTAGGGTGGGGTCGGGGGCGATTCCCGCTTCCGCGTGGGCGTCCAGAAAGCCGTGGTACCGGTCCAGGTTGGTCTGCGCATAGCCTACGTCGCCGATAAAGCCCAGGCGGGTGCGCCCGCCGCTTAACAGGCGGGCGGTGATTTCCCGCACGCGCCCCTGCCCTTCCAGGATCACCAGGTCCCCGTGCAGGTCCTGCGGATGCAGGGTGGGCACCGTGTCCAAAAAGACTTTGGGCAGCGGGGAGCCGGCTAGCATTTCCAGCAGGTGACGGTCATATACATTTAATACGAGGAAACCTTCCACACCGCCGTGGGTCAGGGCGCTGGGCAGGCTGTAGCCCTCATGATAGCCGGTGGGCATGTAGGTATAAAGCATGTTCATGCCCTGCTTGGCCAGTTCCTTGGCAATGTGGTGGATGATATTCATCCAGAAAACGGAGGATTCCGGACGGGCCACCACCACGGAGAAAGTGCGTTCCTGCTGCAGGAGGGAGGCGCCGGGCATACCGTAGCCGAGTTCTTCCGCTTTGCGCCGGACAACCTGGCGCAATTCTTCGGAAACCCCGGGACGGTCGTTCAGCACTTTCCATACGGTGATGCGGGAGACGCCCGCTTCGTCGGCAAGACGCTGCATGGTGATTTTCGGCATATGGATCGCTCATTCCTGTGTAGCATTTTCGTTTTCAGCATACTATACCCCGCGGCAATTGTCAATTCACTCTCCGACAATTAACAATTGTTAACATGATTTTTTTACATTGACAAAAAAATATTATGAATTTGTGCTTTACGAATAGAAATATGAAAAAATTTTTCAATAGTGCTTGCAATTCTTAAGAATGTATGTTAGCATCATCTCAGATGATAAATTAACAATTTGCATCATGTTTACGAGCGGGAGGGAACGCAATGTCAGAACATGTCAGCGTCAAAGCGGCCCCGTCGGCAGGGGTCAAGCGCAAACGCCACCGGTGGACACGGGACGATACCGAACTGGGGTTGCTGGGGCTGCCTACCTTCATTTGGTACGCGCTCTTCAGCTACCTGCCGATGTTCGGCCTGATCATCGCTTTCAAAAAGTACAAGATCTTCCCCCAGCAGTCTTTCCTGGCCAATCTGTTCATGAGCGACTGGGTGGGCTTTGACAATTTCAAGTTCTTCATCAACAACAATACCTTCGGGATGCTGCTGCGCAACACGCTGCTGTACAACCTGGTGTTCATCGTGCTGAACATCGTGATTCCCGTGGGATTGGCCATGATGATCAACGAGCTGTACTCCAAGCGCAAGAGCAAGGTGTACCAGACCATGATGTTCTTCCCGCACTTTCTGTCCTGGGTGGTGGTGAGCTATTTCGTGTTCGCCTTCCTCAGCCCGGATAAGGGCCTGATGAACAAGATCGTGACGGCCCTGGGGGGCGAGAAAATCATGTGGTACTCCGAGCCCACCTACTGGCCCTTCATCCTGGTGTTCATGAACCTGTGGAAGGGCGTGGGCTACAACATGGTGGTATACCTGGCCACCATTACCGGCATTGACCAAAGCCTGTACGAAGCGGCCATGCTGGACGGCGCCACCAAGTGGCAGCAGGCCAAGTACATTACCCTGCCGCTGATGAAGACCATCCTGATTACCATGTTCATCCTGAACGTGGGCAAGATCTTCTACTCCGACTTCGGATTGTTCTGGCAGGTAACCCAGGGCGTACCCAACTCCCTGCACAACGTGGCCTCCACCTTTGACACCTTCATCTACTCCGCGCTGCAAGGTTCCACGCCCATCGGCCGCACCGCCGCGGCGTCCCTGTTCCAGTCCGTGTGCTGCTGCGCCACCATCCTGCTGGCCAACTTCATCGTGTCCAAGATTGATCCGGACAGCGCCATCATTTGACGGAAAGGAGAATCCTCATGGCAAACGCGAAAAAAAGCGAATTTCAAGTGGAATCCATGAAGATGAACCGCGTCCGTCCGGGCACCAACGCAGGCTTCAACGTGTTGTTTATCCTGCTGGCTGCCATGGCCATCATCCCGGTGCTGTTCGTGTTCATGATTTCCATTTCCTCGGAGGAGTCCATCCGGGTGTCCGGATACAGCTTCCTGCCCCAGAGCTTCTCCAATTCCGCCTACATGTTCTTGTGGAATGAAAAAGCTACCATCTTCTCCGCGCTGTGGATTTCCGTGCTGGTGACGGTCACCGGCACCCTGCTGGGCCTGGCGTTGACCACCACCATGGGCTATGTGCTTTCCCGCCCGGGGTTCAAGCTCAAGGGATTCTACACCTGGGTGGTGTTCATCCCCATGATCTTCAACGGCGGTATGGTAGCCTCCTACGTGGTGAACGCCAACATTCTGAACCTGAAAAACACCCTCGGCGCTTTAATCCTTCCTCTGGCGGTGTCCTCGTTCAACATCATCGTGTGTAAAACCTTCTTCCGTTCCACCATACCGGACAGCATCATTGAGTCCGCCAAGATCGACGGCGCCAGCCAGCTGCGTATTTTCGGCACCATCGTGCTGCCCATTTCAAAGCCTGTGCTGGCCACCATCGGCCTGTTCCTCACCTTCGGGTACTGGAACGACTGGTTCCAGTCCTCCCTGTATATCTCCCGCTCGGAGCTTGTTTCCCTCCAGGCGCTGCTGAACAACATGATGAAGAGCCTGGACTACATCGCCAACAACCCCTCCGCTGGCTTGAGCCTGCAGCAGTACCGCAACTCCATGCCCAGCGAGTCCGTGCGCATGGCCATCGCCATCGTGATCGTCATTCCCATTGCCTGCGCGTATCCCTTCTTCCAGAAGTATTTCATCTCCGGCCTGACCATCGGCGCGGTGAAGGGATAAGCCTGTTCCGGTCGTACTTTCCGCTGATAGCGGGAATACACGATAAATAGTAAGGAGGATCTGTACATGAAAAAGCTTCTGTCTGTGCTTCTGACCCTGGCAATGGTGCTGGGTATGGTTGGCATGGCGTCCGCTGAGGGCGACGTGGTAACCCTGAAGTGGGTGACCGTAGGCGGCAGCATGCCCACCAACTACGACGCATGGCTGGCCCAGATCAACCCCTATCTGGAGGAGAAGATCGGCGTCAACATCGAGATGGACGTAATCGGCTGGGGCGACTGGGATCAGCGCCGCAACGTGATCGTCAACACCAATGAGCCCTATGACATCATTTTCGGCAACATGAACACCTACAACAACGATGTGCAGCTGGGCGCGTACCTGGACATCACCGACCTGCTGGACACCGCCGCGCCCGAGCTGAAGGCCATGCTGCCCGAAGGCTACTGGGATGCTTGCCGCGTGAACGGCCGCATCTACGGCGTGCCCACCTACAAGGACAGCTCCATGTCCCAGTACTTCGTGTGGGATAAGGATCTGCTGGATGCCAACGGCATCGACGCCAGCCAGGCCACGACCCTGGAGGCCCTGACCCCCATCCTCACCGAGCTGAAGGACAAGAGCAACAGCGCCGTGTTCCCCCTGAACAAGAATGGCGCCACCTGGCTGATGACTTTCTACGATGGCATGAACGCTGGCCTGGGCACCCTGGGCGTGCGCTATGACGACGCCGAGGGCAAGGTGGTTTCCGTCCTGGAGCAGGACGATGTCATGGCGAACCTGAAGATCCTGCATGAGTGGTACAACGCTGGCCTGATCAATGCCGACGCCGCCAAGAACCGCGTGGAACTGGGCACTTCG
>CAZINY010000041.1:0-14535 GCA_964540735.1 uncultured Oscillospiraceae bacterium | reverse complement strand
CCGCCACCCTGCCGGAAGACAACAAGTACAAGGTATGCTCCGTGGCCCAGGGCTGGCCCAGCGCTGCCATCACCACCTGGGGCCCCAACATGGGCGTGAACGCGGTGGCCTATCAGTGGGGCGAAACCGTGGTTTCCAACGATACCGTGCGCGGCTCCCTGAACAGCATTTCCGTGAACTGCGAGCATCCTGAGAAGGCGCTGGCATTCCTGCAGCTGATCAACACCGACTCCTATGTGCGCGACCTGTTCTACTATGGCGTGGAAGGCGACAACTGGCAGTACACCGACGATACCAAGACCGCTGTGCATAAGAACAATGCGGACTGGCCCATGGCCGGTTACACCCAGGCAACCTTCTTCAACGTAACCCCCACCGATGATGTGGACTTCAACCAGTGGGACGAAGTGAAGGCGCTGAACGAGGCCGCCAAGCCCTCTGTGCTGCTGGGCTTCTACTTTGACACCTCTTCCGTGCAGGACCAGCTGGCTGCCTGCATCGAAATCTACAACCGCTACAAGGGCGAAGTGCTGACCGGCACCACCGATCCCACCGTTTCCGTGCCGCAGATGATGGAAGAAATGCGCGCCGCGGGCTTCGATGATATCGTGGCCGAAGCGCAGACCCAGGTGGACGCTTTCCTGGGCAAGTAAAGCCAAGTTCCTCCTGATGTGAGGGAACCCGCCCGCGGGGAGCGGGGAACATCGCAAACAGTTGGGTTTTCGATATTCCCCCGGCTCCCCGCGGGCTTTCTTCATGGCCCGTGCCGCGGCCGCACCGCGGCGGGACCCCTTTTCCACATACAAAACGACCCGAGAAAGCGAGTGTTATGGTATGACCAGGATCATCGGCAAGGCGCTTCCGAATATCCCCTGGGAGGATAAGCCCGCGGGAGAAACCATGCCAATGTGGCGGTTCTCCGGCAACCCTATTATCGGCCGGCATGGGAACAAGCGCGCAAATTCCGTGTTCAACAGCGCCGTGGTGCCCTTTGGGGATGGCTTCGCGGGGGTATTCCGCTGCGACAGCCGCTCCATCAGCATGGATTTGTTCGCCGGGCGCAGCAAGGACGGTTACCATTGGGAGATCGAAGACGAGCCCCTGCGCATGGAGGGCGCAGACGAGGAAATCCTTCACAAGGAATACCGCTATGACGCCCGCATCACCCCCCTGGAGAGCAAGTACTACATTACCTGGTGCAACGGCTATCACGGCCCCACCATCGGCGTGGCCTGGACGGAGGATTTCAAGACCTTCCATCAGCTGGAAAACGCCTATCTGCCCTTTAACCGCAACGGCGTGCTGTTCCCGCGCAAAATTGGCGGCATGTACATGATGATGTCCCGGCCCTCGGACAACGGGCATACGCCCTTCGGTGATATTTATGTGAGCCAGTCCAGAGACCTGGAATTTTGGGGACGCCACCGCTACATGATGGGCACCATCAAGGGCAACGATTCCGCCTGGCAGTCCACCAAGATCGGCCCCGGCCCCGCGCCCATTGAGACGGACGAGGGCTGGCTGCTGCTGTACCACGGGGTTATCACCACCTGCAACGGCTTCGTCTACCGTATGGGCAGCGCGCTGCTGGACCTGGAACAGCCCTGGAAGGTGCTCTACCGCTCCAAGGATTACGTGCTCGCTCCCTACGAGCTCTATGAGTGCGTGGGCGACGTACCCAACGTGGTGTTCCCCTGCGCGGCGCTCACGGACGCTGCCACGGGCCGCATTGCCGTATATTACGGCTGTGCGGATACGGTGACCGGCCTGGCCTTTACCACTGTGGATGAGCTGGTGCGCTATACCAAGGAAAACTCCTGAGGATGGAAGGCGTTCCGCGCTCGCGGGACGGAGGGGGGATACGATGGTTTTTCTGGACAAACGGATCAACGGCATTTGCGATGAAATGAAAAAATACGCCGTGCGCCAGCGCGTAACGGTGGACCCTATCACCTATAAGGAAGGCTTTTTCCTGCGCCCCGGGGATGCGGAGGCGGACGCCGCCCCCTTCCTGCCCTTTGACAGCGCGAAGATGCACTGGTATGGCCCGGACCGGCATTATTGGTTCCGGGCGGAGATCACCGTGCCGGAGAGCTTTGCCGGGCGGAGCCTGTGGCTGCATGTGCGCACCCAGATCGACGAGTGGGACGACGCCAAGAACCCGCAGTTCCTGCTCTTTATCAACGATGAGATGGTTCAGGGCATGGACATGAACCACCGGGAGGCGCTGCTGACCCGGGAGGCCAGGGCCGGGGAGCGCTACCGCGTGGATTTGCAGGCGTATACGGGCATCCTGCATACGGAGTTCAACCTGATTTTTGAGTTGCGGGAGATTGACCCGGACCTGGACGGCCTGTACTGGGATTTGTATGTCCCCCTGTCCGCCTTCCCGCGGCTGGACCCCCAGGATACCCGCCGCATGGCCCTGGAGCGGGTGATGAACGACGCGGTGAACCTGCTGGACCTGCGCACGCCCTATTCCGACGCCTATATGGACACGGTGCGCCAGGCCCGGGCGTACCTGCAAAAGCATTTGTATGAGGAGCTGGGCGGCCACGCGGACATCATTGCCAGCTGTATCGGCCACACCCATATCGACGTGGCCTGGTGGTGGACCGTGGCCCAGACCCGGGAAAAGGTGGCGCGCAGCTTTGCCACCGTGCTCAAGCTCATGGACGAGTACCCGGATTACAAGTTTATGTCCAGCCAGCCCCAGCTCTACGCCTTTTTGAAGGAGCGCTATCCGGAGCTGTACGCCCGGGTGAAGGAACGCGTCCGGGAGGGACGCTGGGAGCCCGAAGGCGGCATGTGGCTGGAGGCCGATTGCAACCTTACCAGCGGCGAAAGCCTGGTGCGGCAGTTCCTGCATGGCAAGCGCTTCTTCCGGGAGGAGTTCGGGGTGGACAACCGGGTGTTGTGGCTGCCGGACGTGTTCGGCTATTCCGGCGCGCTGCCTCAGCTGATGAAGAAGTGCGGCATCGACTATTTCATGACCACCAAGCTGGCCTGGAACCAGTTTAACAAGCATCCCTACGATACCTTCCTGTGGCGGGGTATCGACGGCACCCAGGTGCTCACGCACCTGATTACCACCCTGGGCGTGGGGCAGGATGTGAAGAATTTCTTCACCACCTACAATGGCTTGCTGCACCCGGACGCCCTGTTGGGCGGCTGGGAACGGTATCAGAACAAGGATATCAACAACGACATTCTCATTTCCTACGGCTATGGGGACGGCGGCGGCGGCCCGACACGGGGTATGCTGGAGAACTCCGCGCGCCTGGAAAAGGGCGTGGCGGGATTGCCTACGGTGCGCCAGTGCTTTGCCCGCACGTATTTTGAGGAGCTGGACAAGCGGGTTTCCGGCAACAGGCGCCTGCCTGTGTGGGAGGGCGAACTGTACTTCGAGTACCACCGGGGCACCTACACCTCCATGGCCCGGAACAAGCGCTCCAACCGCAAAGCGGAGCTGCACATGATGGACCTGGAGCTGCTCAGCGTGCTGGCGGCGGATCAACTGCCCTATCCGGCGGCGGAGCTGGACGGCATGTGGAAAACCATCCTGCTCAACCAGTTCCACGACATCCTGCCCGGCTCGTCCATTCATGAGGTGTACGAGGTGACCAAGGCGGAGTATGCCGCCCTGGAGGAGAAGATCGCCCGCATGGAGCAGGAACGTCTGGCGCTGCTGGCGCCCGCGTCGGAAAAGCTCACGGTGTTCAACACCAAAGGCTTTGAAAGCGATGAAACCGTCTGCCTGGGGACTGTGCAGGCCGCTGCCCTGGTGGACGAAAACGGCGAGCGGACGCCCGTGCAACAAACCGCCCAGGGCGCGGTGGCCTACCTGCGCGGGTTGCCCTCCAAGGGATGGCGCACCTATACCCTGGACCGGGAGGCTGCCCAGGCGGGGACGCCTTTCCACCAGGAAGGCAACCGGCTGGAGACGCCTTACTACACGCTGGAACTGGATGAAAACGGCCTGTTCTCGCGCCTGTACGACAAGACGTACCAGCGGGAGGTGCTCAAGGCCGGGGAGAAGGGCAATCTCCTGCGCATGTATGAGGACAAACCCATCTATTACGACAACTGGGACATTGACATCTATTATACGGAGAAGTACTGGGATGTGACGGACGTGCAGTCCCTGCGCTGGACGGAGATGGGCCCCGTGCGCGCGACCCTGGAGGTGGAGCGCAAGGTGAGCAACAGCCTCATCCGGCAGAAAATCCGCTTCTATGCCCACAGCCGCCGCATCGACTTTGAAAGCTATGTGGACTGGCACGACCATCAGCACCTGCTGAAAGTGCATTTCCCCACGGACGTGCACAGCGACGAGGCCACCTTCGAGATTCAGTTCGGCAATGTGAAGCGCAAGGTGCATCAGAATACTTCCTGGGACGTGGCGCGTTTTGAAAGCTGCGGACAAAAATGGATGGACTTTTCCGAGGGCCACTACGGCGTCAGCCTGCTCAACGACTGCAAATATGGGCACTCGGTCAAGGATGGCTGCATTGCCCTGACCCTGATCAAGTCCGGCGTGGAGCCAAACCCCGTTACCGACCAGGAGGAGCACTTCTTCACCTATGCCCTGTATCCCCACGGCGGCGACTGGCGGGTGGGCGGAACCGTGCAGGAAGCGTACCGGCTCAATCAGCCTGCGCTTTGCGTCCAGGGCGCGGCGGAGACGCCCGTCTATTCCCTGGCGTCCACCGCGCATCCCAACGTTGTGCTGGAAACCGTTAAGCGCGCCGAGGACGGGGACGGCTGGATTGCGCGCCTGTACGAGACGGACAACGCCCGCACCTTCACCGCGCTGCGCTGGAACCGGCCCGTGGCCAGCGTGGAGGAGTGCAACTGCGTGGAGGAACCCGTTGGGCCCGCAACCTGGGAAAACGGGCAAATTCCCTTTGTCATCAAGCCCTATGAAATCAAAACCTTCCGCATTCGGGAGAAGGGGGAAGCATAAATGGATTTTCTGCCCATGCCTCGCCATGTGGCTTATGGGGAGGGAACCTTTGCCCTGGACTGGAGCACGCCCGTGAACCTGGCGGGGACGCAACCCGAAGCGCTGCTGTACGCGCAATTGCTGCGTCAGGCGGTGGAGGAATTTGCCGGCCTGCGGTTGACCGTTACCCGGGGCCCGGCCCGGCCGGAGGAAATTACCCTGACCCAGGACGGCGGCCTGCCCGCGGATACCTACCGGCTTTCGGTAACGCCGGAAGGCGTCACGGTGCGCGGCGGCAGCGATGAGGCGCTGCTTCACGGCGTCATGACCCTGCGGCAGTGGATACAGCGCCACGGGTCCGCGCTCCCTGCCCTGGAAATCGAGGACGCGCCGGACTTGCCCGTTCGCGGCTACTACCTGGACTGCTCCCGGGGCCGCGTGCCCACCCTGGACACCCTGAAAAAGACCGCCGACCTGCTCTGCCGCTACAAGCTGAACCAATGGCAGCTCTATGTGGAACACACCTATCTTTTCCGCAACCTCAGCGAAGCCTGGCGGGAGGATACGCCCCTCACCGCGGAGGAAATCATGGAGCTGGACGCCTACTGCCGGGCCCGGCATATCGAGCTGGTGCCCTCCCTGTCCAGCTTTGGACATATGTACGAGATCCTTTCTACCAAAACCTGCGCGGAGCTGTGCGAGCTGCGGGACGCGGAAAAAATCCCCTTCAGTTACACCTATGCCGGGGAGCATCATACCCTGAACGTTTCTCATCCCGGAGCCATGGACTTTATCAAGGAACTGATTACCGAATACCGCGCGCTGTTCACCAGCGACAAGTTCAACATTTGCTGCGACGAAACCTTTGACCTGGGCAAGGACCGCAGCAGCGCCCTGGCCAAGGAGAAGGGGGAACATGCGCTGTACATGTCCCATGTGACGGAACTGTGCCGGTGGTTGCTGGCGCAGGGCGTCACGCCCATGTTCTGGGGGGACATCATGTGGCGTCATCCCGAAGCCTATGCGGAGATTCCGGAAGGGGTTATCTGCCTGAACTGGGGTTATCTGCCCAATCAGCGGGAAAACGAGATTCGCGATCTGGCGCGGATGGGGGCGGTGCAGTATGCCTGCCCCGGGGTGTGCACCTGGAAACAGCTGGTGCCCCTGCTGCGCTACGGCTTCAGCAACAACCGGGCCATGTGCGCCCATGCCCATAAGTATCACGCCATCGGCATGCTGAACACGGACTGGGGCGACTACGGCCACCTGTGCCAGCCTGCTTTTTCCGTGCCGGACATTCTGTACGGCGCGGCCTTCGCCTGGAACGCGGGAGAAATGGACTACGCGGAGGTCAATCGCGCCGTGTCCTTCCTGGCCTTTGGGGACCGGTCCGGACGCTTCATGGAAGCCTTCGACGCTCTGTCCTTCCATGAAGTATTCGACTGGCTTCACACCGTTCGCTGGATTGAGGCCAAGGACGCGGCGGGACGCCACGCCGTCTACAACGATCCCGAGATGAAGCTGGAGGGCCTGGCGGAGGCAAACGCCCAGGTGGACGCGGCGCTAACGCGGCTGCGGGAAGCCTCGGTGGAGCTGGACAGCGCCCATCGGAGCATTCTGCACGACCTGCATCTGGCCGCCTGTGGCGTGAAGCTCCTGAACGATCTGGGCTGCTACGTGGGCGCGGTGGAAGAAGGGCGGGACCTGCCCCACCGGGACGGCTCCGAGCTGGCGGCCAGCCTGGAGCGCTGGTATCACGCTTATGTGGAGAACTGGCGGCGGGTTTCCAAGGAGAGCACCCTGGCCCGTACCCGCAAGGTTGTCTGCGCCTGGGCGGATTATCTCAGAGGCAGATAAGGCGCAGGCTGCCAAAACCTTTGGGGGAAATCGGAGGGGTTGCGGCCCCTCCGATTTCTATTCGTATCCGCCGGCTTTGCGGGGGCGTTGATTTGGGTTGCAAAATCCATTCCTTACACCTTCGGAAAAGTGGCGGAAGCCCTCTTTTCGACACGCAGGCGCCCCGGTTCCCTGGAGGGGGAGCCGGGGCGCCTTTGCGCTTGCGGGGTCTATCCTGTGCTCCCTGCGCGTATGCTTTCCTGTGACAGAACAGCGAGGTGAAGGGAACATGCGGCAGGCCCCTTTGTTTCCCCCGGAGGTGACGGGAAATATACCCAGGATCACCCTGCTGGGCGGGGATACGGCCCTTATTGAGCAGCATCAGGGATTGATGGCCTATCAGGACGACCGGATGACTTTCCGCACGGCGCAGGGGGAGGTGACCCTCACGGGAAAGCGGCTGCGCTTTCTGCGCTATACGGCCCAGGAGGCTACGGTGGGAGGCGTCATTGAATCGTTGCAGTTGGAAAGGCGGGGCGCGGGAAAATGAAGGAGCATTTTTTGCGCCGCTTCCAGGCGGAAGGGTTGAACCTGGAAAAATTCCTGCGTCAGGCCGCGGAACGGGACATCGAGTTGACAGGGGTGAAGCGCAGCGGCCGGCGTGTGACGGGATACGCGCCGGAAAAGCGCCTGGGCGAGCTGGAGGAACTGGCCTCCCGAGGCGGCTGGGCCTTCCGCCCGGGCGGGTACGTGGGGCTGAGCCGGTGGCGGGAACGGCTGAAAGCCCGCTGGACGGTCTGCGCGCTGACAGCGCTGGCCCTGGGGATGGTGCTGGTGTCCTTGCGCATGGTCTGGGCCGTGGAGCTTGTGGACGCGGGCGCCTATGCCGGGGACGTGCGGGCGTTCCTGGAAGAACAGGGCGTGCGGCCTTTCATCTGGAAGTCCCGGGTGGATGCGGCGGCGCTCAAGGAGGCGTTGGAATGGCGCTATCCCAAGGTCGCCTGGGTGGAGGTGGGATGGCGCGGCACGGTGCTGCAGGTGCGGTTGGTGGAAGGCACGCCCATGGGCGAAACCGTGGACTGGCATGGCAGCCAGGATGTGGTGGCCAGCCGCGACGGCGTGGTGGTCAGCGTGGTTCCCCTGGCGGGAACGGCCATGTGCAAGCCCGGGGATACCGTGCGAAAAGGCCAGGTGCTCATTGCCGGGGTGGAACGGGAAGGCGCGGAAGGCACGCGGCCCGTATCGGCCCGGGGGATAGTGACCGCCAGGGTATGGGACGGCGCGCGGGTGCGGGTATCCCTGCGGGAGACGCAGACGGTATATACGGGTGCGGTCTTTACGCGCCAGAGCTTATGCACGCCCTGGTTCCGGCTTTGGCACCAGGAGGATTCGGGCTTTGCCCAGGAGGACATTCATGCGGAGGTGACGCCCCTGGGCGGATTGTTTTTCCCCCTGTGGGCGCGGCGGGAAACCTGTCTGGAGGCGCAGGTAACCGTGGCATGGCGGGACCTGGAGGCCGCCCGGGCGGAAGCGGGCCTGGCCGCTCTGCGCGCCCTGGGGGAAAAGGCGGGACGAAATGAGGTTTTCGTTGACAAATGGGTAGATTATTGTATGATAGAGGGTGAGATACTAGAGGCTGTCGCCATGGGGGAGCGGCGTGTGGATATCGGCCGGCAGGTTCCCCGGGAGAGCGGCGGCGTATAGCCCGCATGGCCGCACGGGCACGGCAGGGCGCGGAAGGAGCGCGCTGGGGCCGTGGGTTTGCGGCGAGAAGAATGGAGGACGCATATTTGGCACAGGCAAAACAGATGATGCTTTCCATGGAATCCATGGAGGCATACATGTCGCTGTTTGGACTCAACGATCAAAATATGGCGCTGATTGAGCAGGAGTGCAATGTGACGGTTGCCCTGCGGGGCAACGAGCTGACGGTTACCGGCGAAGCGGAGGATGTGGAGCTGGCCGCCGCAGTGCTGGAAAAGCTGCTGGACATGTTGCGCCGGCACGAACAGATGGACCGCGCCCGCATCCGCTATGCCATTGCCCTGGCCCGGGACGGCAAGGTGGATATGATGGACGAGATCCTCAAAAGCGTGGTGGCCATTACCCACCGCGGCAAGCAGATCCGCTGCAAAACCCTGGGCCAGCAGACCTATGTGCAGACCATCCGGGATCATGACCTGACCTTCGCGGTGGGGCCGGCGGGCACGGGCAAGACGTACCTGGCCATGGCGCTGGCAGTGGTGGCGCTGAAAAACAAAGAGGTGGAGCGCATCGTGCTTACCCGGCCCGCGGTGGAGGCCGGGGAAAAGCTGGGCTTCCTGCCCGGCGACCTGACCCAGAAAGTGGACCCGTACCTGCGGCCCCTCTATGACGCGCTGTATGATTTTATGGGCGTGGACAGCTACCAGAAGCTGGTGGAGCGCGGCGTGGTGGAAGTGGCCCCTCTGGCTTATATGCGCGGCCGCACCCTGTCGGACTCCTTCATCATTCTGGATGAGGCGCAGAACACGACTACCGAGCAGATGAAAATGTTTCTTACCCGTCTGGGATTCCACTCCAAGGCGGTGGTTACCGGCGACCTGACGCAGACCGACCTGCCCGGCGCACGGTGGTCGGGGCTTAGCGAGGCCATCGAGGTGCTGCGGGATATCCCCGCTATTGGTATGGCGTACCTGACCAGTCAGGATGTGGTGCGCCATGAGCTGGTGCAGCAGATTGTGGACGCCTATGCGGCGTACGACCGTCGTGCAAAGGAGAATGCCTGATGCGGCCGAAGAAGCGAGGAGAAAAGCTCCGGAAAAAATGGGGGCACAGAAGTCTGGGCCAGTGGTTTCGCAGCGTGGATGCGAAATGCGCGCTGGTTCTTCTGGTGGGCGCGCTGCTGATGTTCGGGCTTTTTTGCGCTGTAAGCGCCCCGGAACGTTACAGCCTGACGGTGGGGTCGATTTCTCATCAGACCATCACCGCCACCAAGGACGTGGTGGACGAAATTACCACCGAGAGCCGGCGGGAAGCCGCGGCGGACGCGGTGGAGCCTACCTACCATTTCCAGGAAGGCGCGTCGGAACAGGTGCTCAACGACCTGGCCGCCATTTTCGAGGAGCTGCGCACGACCCAACAGTATGGGCTTACCCTGCGCAAGGAGGGCGAAACGGACGCCCAGTTCCGTAACCGGGAATTTACCGAGACGGAGCTGGAGTATGCCCGGGGGCTGATTACCACCATTACCCTGTCCGATTATCAGATAGAAACGTTGCTGCGCACGGACACGGATACCATGGAGGAAATGATTTCCACGGTGACCACCGCGGTGCAGAATACCCTGAACACCACCATCCGGGAAGGGCAAGTGACCCAGTCCATCAACAATATTCTGCAGATTGTGGGTTACCGGGTGGAAACGTCCCTGTTCCAGAACATTGTTCCCACGGTGCTGAAAAGCTGCGTGGCGCCCAACATGGTCATTGACCAGGAGGCCACGGAGCAGGCGCGGCAGAAGGCTGCGGACGCTGTGGAACCCGTGGTGTACCTCCAGGGGCAGAACATCATTCGCGAAGGGGAACGGGTCAGCCGCAACCAGGTGGAAATGCTCCGCGCCCTGGGTATGCTCCAGGATAACGCCTACGATTATTCCGTATACGCCGGCGCGGCGCTGCTGGTGGCGGCCGCCATGGCGATGCTGATTGCGCTATTACGCCTGTTGGACCAGCAGATGCTCCATGACCTGCGGGGCCTGCTGGTGCTTATGACCGTGCTGGTGATTACCATGGGGCTGTGTATGCTGTGCGTCAAGGGGCTGAGCGCTTATCTGGCGCCCATTACCATGGCTGCCATGCTGCTGACGGGACTGCTGGGGGTGCCGGTGGGAATTGCCGCCATTGTGCCCATGGCGCTGCTGGTAAGCGGCGTAACGGCGGGGGGCAACAGCAACTATTCCACGGAGATGGTTCACCTGCTGGTCATGGGCATCGTCAGCGGTACGCTGTCGGTGGTATTTCTGCGGGAGAAACCGCAGCGCGTACGGGTGGCGGTATGCGGCCTGGTGGCTGCGGTGAGCAACCTGGCGCTGTTGGTGGCCCTGGAGCTGATGACCTCCAACGCCATGGAGGGCGTGGTCAACAACGCTGCCTGGGCCATGGGCGGCGGAATGGTAAGCGGGCTGATGGCGCTGGCCTTGCAGCCGGTGTTTGAGACCACCTTTAACCTGGCCACGCCCAGCAAACTCCTGGAGCTGGCGAATCCCAATCAGCCCTTGCTCCGGCGGTTGCTGCTGGAGGCGCCGGGGACCTATCACCATTCCATCATTGTGGCCAACCTCTCCGAAGCGGCCGCGGAGAAGATAGGGGCGAACCCCCTGCTGGCCCGCACAGGCGCGTATTTCCACGACGTGGGCAAGCTCAAGCGGCCCCTGTATTTCAAGGAAAACCAAATGGGCGAGAATCCCCACGACCATACGGATCCCTATGTTTCCGCGGCCATTGTGACCACCCATACCCGGGACGGGCTTCAGTTGGCGCAGAAATACCGCCTGCCTATGGAAATTCAGAAAATCATTGTGGAGCATCATGGGGACACGCCCGTCATGTTCTTCTATCACAAAGCGCTGCAGCAGGCCAACGGCAAGCCCGTGGATATTGCCGATTTCCGTTACGACGGCGCCCGGCCTTCCAGCAAGGAAGCCGCCATCGTCATGCTGGCGGATACCATTGAAGCGGCTGTGCGCTCCATGCCCGACCCGACCCCCCAGGCCATTGAGCGCTTTATTGAGCGGCTGGTCCGGGGCAAGCTGGAGGATGGGCAGCTCAGCAATTGCCCCTTGACGCTGCGGGATATCGACGGCATTTGCGAAGCCTTTGCCAAGGTGCTCAACGGCGTATTCCACGAGCGCATTGAGTATCCTTCCACGCCGGTGCCCAAGCGGGATCCCTTCTTCCTGAATCAGCGGGAGGAGGAACGGGCGGCGCAGGGCGGCAAGGAAAAGTCCGGCTCCAGGCAGGCAGAGGCCGCCCCCCAGGCGGAGGCCGCCCCCCAGGCGGAGGCCGCGCCCCAGGCCGAGGCTGCGCCCCAGGCGGAGGCTGCGCCCCAGGCGGAGGCTGCGCCCCAGGCAGAGGCCGCGCCCCAGGCAGAGGCTGGCCCCCAGGCGGAGGCCGCTGTGGAGAAACAGACCTATGAAGAGCCCGAAGCGGAAAAGGTGAATGTGGAATTCAACGAGGAGATCCCCGCGCTCTCGGAAAGGAAGGAAGATCGTGATCCTGCTGTGGGAGATTGACACGCCGGTGGAACCGGAACTGCTGTCTCTGATGCAGACCGCGGCGGATTGCGCGCTATGGGCCGAAGGCGTCCGGCTTCCCTGCGCGGTGAGCGTCCGGCTATGCAATGACGAGGATATCCGGGCGATCAACCGGGAATACCGGCAGACCGATCGGGCGACGGATGTGCTTTCCTTCCCTACGGTGAATTATCCCAAGGGCGTCACCGCCGGGCGCGCGGAGCGGCTGCTGCGCCGGGAACTGGACGACCAGCTGGACGCCTGCATGCTGGGAGACTTGATTCTGTCCATCCCGCATGTGCTGGCCCAGGCGGAAGAATACGGGCATTCCCCGCAGCGGGAAGCGGCTTATCTCCTGGTGCACGGTATCTGCCACCTGATGGGCTATGACCATATGGTGGAGGAAGAACGAAAGGAGATGCGCGCCATGGAAGAAAAGATACTTGACGCCGTGGGTATGGGACGGGAAACGGATGCCCGGGTCAGCGATGAGGCGCTGCTGGCTTTGGCCCGGGCCGCCATGGGCCGGAGCTATTCCCCCTATTCCCACTATCCGGTGGGCGCGGCCCTGCTGTGCGCCGACGGGCGGGTGTACCAGGGGTGCAATATTGAAAACGCTTCCTTTGGCCTGACCAATTGCGCCGAGCGCACCGCCCTGTTCAAGGCGGTGAGCGAGGGCGAGCGGGAGTTTGTAACCATCGCCATTGCGGCGCAGGGTTCCGCGCCCTGGCCCTGCGGCGCGTGCCGTCAGGCGCTGAACGAGTTTGCCCCGGAGATTCGGGTGCTGGTGACCTGGGGCGAGGGTCAGCGGGCGGAGGCGACCTTGCCGGAACTGTTGCCCAAGGGCTTTGGCCCGCAGGACCTGCCGCAGACGTAATGGCGCGGCGATCATGAAAAAACAGAAACAGAGGATCAGTGGATATGGTATTTCATTCCGGTTTTATTACCATTGTAGGACGCCCCAACGTGGGCAAGTCCACGCTCATGAACGCCCTGGTGGGCGAAAAGGTGGCCATTGTTTCCAACCGTCCCCAGACGACCCGTAACCGCATCATGGGCGTTATGACCCGCCCGGAGTGGCAAATCGTTTTTCTGGATACTCCCGGCATTCACCATCCCCGCACCAAGCTGGGGGAGAGCATGATGCAGTCCGTAAAGGATGCCATGGACGGTATGGACGGCCTGCTGGCGCTGGTGGACGCTACCCAGGTGGGGGAGCAGGATCGGAAGATTGTCCGGGAAATGGGACAGCGCAAGGTGCCCAAGGTGCTGGCGTTGAACAAAATCGACCTGCTGCCCAAGGAACGGCTGCTGGGCCTGATGGCTTCCTTTGCGGACGCGGGATACGACGCCCTGATTCCCATCAGCGCCAAGACCGGAGACGGTTTGCCGGAGCTGGAGGCGCAGCTGGTAAAGCGCCTTCCCGAGGGACCGAAATATTTCCCCGACGATATGATGATCGACCAGCCCGAGCGGCAAATTTGCGCGGAGCTGATTCGGGAGAAGGCGCTTTTGCACTTGCGGGATGAAGTGCCCCATGGCATTGGCGTGGAAATGATGGCCATGACCAAGGAAAACGATGATTTCATGGAGATTCACGCCACCATTTATTGCGAGCGCGACGCGCACAAGGGGATTATTATCGGCCGCCATGGCGCCATGCTCCAGCAGATTGGCACGGAGGCGCGGGCGGACATCGAGGCGCTTCTGGGTATGCATGTGAATTTGAAGCTGTGGGTGAAGGTGCGCCCGGACTGGCGCAACCGCATGGATGACCTGCGCACCCTGGGCTACGACAACAAATAAGGGTAACGCTCCATAACAGGAGCCTTGCAAAGAACCCGTCAGAAACAGGACCGCGGCGCGTCACAGGGACGGCCGCGGCCTTTGCTGTTTGCTGGTTGGCGCCGTAAGCGGACGGAAAACAATAGACGGCGAAGGCTGCGCGTTCGCGTCAAGCGCGCAAGGGCCTTCGCCGTGACAGGTCAGCTACAGATAGGGCGGTGCGCCGGTCATAGATAGGGGAAGGTTAACGGGTTGGAAAAAACAGGCTGCCTTCCGTCCGGCAATTTTATCTTAGGTGGAATCGCGGGGCTCAGATTGCTTGACTTTCCAGAGGCTGACCTTGGTGCATGTCCCTCAGCATGGCCTCGTCCATGAGACGGCTCATGCGAAGCGCGGCCTCCAGGTCGCCGGCGTCCCAGGCGTTTTCCAGTTGTATACGGATGAATAGGATTGGGTCCGGGCGGTAATGCTGTTTCAAAGTTGTATCCCTCCTTGTCCGTTCTTGCGTAATTGAGGCAAGCGCTTGTACCTCATCCATAGCATACAACCTACCCCCAAGGATTGCAACAGCGAAGAAAAGGAGCTTTTGTCGAAAAAACGCTGTTTGCACGAATATAATTTATATGAGGAAGCGGTGGAGAAACGGATTATTCCCGGCGAGCGAGCACCGAAGGCCTGGATAGCGCGGGAGCGGCAG
>CAZINY010000040.1:0-26515 GCA_964540735.1 uncultured Oscillospiraceae bacterium | reverse complement strand
GATTCCCTGAAAGCTGACCGTAGCCACGCCCGCCAGCACCGCGTCCACCGTGCCCTTGCCTCGCCAATCCGTCTGTTGCAGCCGGATGCCCAGCTGCTCCATGCGCTTTTCCGTTGCGCCCATGTTTATGCCTCCTCTCCGTGCAAGACCCTGCGTTCCAGTATGCGGCAGGCTTCCCACGTCTGCTCCAGGGTCAGCATCTGCGGGTGAAAGGAAAGTGCGTCCTCCGCCGCGTCATAGCCCACCAGCAGGCCGTCCTCCCGCAGGGCCTGGCGCAGGTCCTGCGCGCGCAGCGCCGCGTGCCGGAGGCCCAGCGGCAGGAGCTGCTCCTGCCGCTGGGCCTCCGGCACGGACAGGAACAGCTTCACCGCCGCATACAGCCCCGCCAGGGTTTCCCGGGTCACCTTCGATCCCCGGCAGAGGCCCTCGTGGGGGGCGCCTAGCGCCAGCAGACGCTGGGTCCACAGCCGCTTGCCCACCACCAGGCCGCTGTCCTGGGGGCCGGCCAGTCCCTTGCCGCCGCTGAAGATGACCAGATCCGCGCCCATTTCCGTGAAGCGCCACAGGTTCTCCGCCGGGGGCAGCTGCGCCGCCGCGTCCACAAACACCGGGATGTCCCGGGCATGGGCCGCCGCCAGGATGCTTTCCAGGGGCGGACAGAGCGCCGCGCCATGGAACACAAAGTAGCACACCGCCGCTGTGCGGGGGGTGAGAGCATCTTCCAGCTCCGCCAGGGTCAGGGGCGCGCCGGTCTGCCCCGCCCAGCGCAGCCGCGCCCCGCTGGCAGCCAGGCTAAGGGAGTAGGCATTGCGCTGGGGCGATAGAACAAGCAGTTCATTGCGCTGGCAGCGGGAGGCGTCCGGCAGGGCCAGGAAGGCCTCCAGGTCCCCCTGGCAGATGGCCGCGGCGGCGCACAGGGTCAGGGCATTGGCCGCCCCGGCGGATACGTAGGCTCCCTCGTTCCGGGTGCATTGGGCCAAGGCTTCCCCCACCCGGCGCTGCATTTGTTCCAGGTCCACCCACGCGCCGGAGATTTCCTCCATGGCGCGGTAGACCTCCGGGGGCATGCAGCTGGCGCCGTTGGTGGTGAAGGTATCCTCCGCGTTGAGATAGCGGCGCAGGCCCAGCTCCGCAAACAGGCTCATGCATGCTCCTCCTTTTTGGCAAAGGGGTTTTCCGTGGTCCAGGAGCGCTCCTGCTTCAGGTCGGTATCCTCGGAGTAGCTGGCACACACATCGGCGCGCTCGGATACGTTCAGGGTGGACTGCGCGGCCAGGTCTGTTTCCAGGGGCAGGGACGCCAGGCGCTCCCAGGCGCGCTGCGCCGCCCGGCCCAGGGGCAGGTGCGGGGCGCGGCACGCGTCCGTTACGGGGTAGCCCTCCCGGAGCCAGCGCTGTTCCACCCCCTGGTACAGGCGCTCCAGGCGGTCGTCCACGGCCTGGGACGGGGTGGCGCCCCGGTCGTCCAGCAGCTGGTCCAGGGCGTCCACGCAGGCGCGGATGCGGGGGTGGTAATACCCGCGGATCAGCTCCACATAGTCCCGGCTGGGGTAATCCACCAGGTTGGGAATGGTACCGGCGAAGGTGGTGCCCAGGTCGCGCATCCAGGCGCGGAAGTCCGTGATGTGCGTGTCCGCCCCGGAGACGTCCGGATCGCTGGGACGGCCTTCATAGCGCCGCACCACCGTTTCCACATAGGAGTTTTCATCCTCGGCCGCCATCTCCTCCAAGCAGTCCAGGAGCGCCTCCAGGATATCCGCATGCCGGCGGAAGCCGCGGTGCACCTCCTCGGCCGGGCCCTGGGCGCGGGTGAGGAAGATGCCGAACAGCCGCTGCAGGTGTAGGTTGAAGTATTCCGTGATGTATTGCCTCAGCGCGTCGAACAGGTCGCGGCCCATGGCCCGGTCCTCCTCCGCGCCGGGAATGGCCAGCACGCCTTCGATAAACCCTGCCAGGGCGTGCGCCACCTCCAGGGACTCCTCCACGGGCGCCAGGCGGCGTTGCACCCGGGTCAGGTAGCAACGCTTCTGATAGCGGGCGTGGGAGCTGTCCAGGTGGGAGTACACCGCCCGGTGCAGGCAGCGCAGGGCGGGCAGCGCGGCCTGTCCCCGCTGCTCGCCGTAGCGGCGCAGCGCCGTGTCGCGCAGGAAGGTTTCCACCTCCACCCTGCGCGGGTCCCAGGCCAGAGAGAACAGCAGATCGAAAAAGTGCAGGCTGAAGCCGCACAGCTCCGTGGCGTTGCCAAAGCCCTCCCCGTGGGCCACCACGGCGGGGTCCGTCATTTCCTTGGCCGCTTCGATGTGCCGCTCAAAGCACCCGTGCAGGTGATCGTCGCCGCCAAACTCGTTGATGGGCTCCAGGATGTACTTTGCCCGGCGCAAGGGGCCGTAGTTCTTGTCCCGGTACATGGGCTCCCGGAAGGTGTACACCGATTCCTTGCGGTTGGGCCACAGGTCCAGGAAGTACACCTCCTCCGGCAGCGCGTCCACAAAGCGCTCCATGACCCCCGGCATGGTCCAGATGGCGGGGGGCGTGTTGGCCCGCACGCCCCAGCCGTCAAAGAAGAAGCGGGCGTCCGGCACGGCCTCGCGGATGGCCTGGTAGGTATACTTGGCAAAGTTCACGCTGATGTTGATAAAGTCCTCAATGTCCGTGGCGATGTGGTGCTCCGAGGGCGGCGCGGCGGAGAAATGCCGGCAGGGGCCATAGGTCTCAATCCAGGTTTCCACGCTGGTGCGGACCAGGCGGCGGTACAGCGGGTCGTCCGGGTACAGGTAGGGGACGATGTCCGGCGCGGCGTCGTCATCCTTGACCCATTCGCAGCCGAAGTACCGCGCGTCGGGGTATACCTTGCGAAATTCCAGGCTGGTCTCCTGGGGCAGCAGATAGACCATGGTTTCCATGCCCAGGCGGCGGGCATACTCCGCCGTTTCCTGGAGCACCCGCATGCGGGCCAGGTCGTCGGCGGTAATGGGCTCCGTGGGCACGCCCATCTTTTGAAACACCCGTTTGCGAAAATAACTGTTCCAGGTGTAGAAGCGGTAGGAGTTGATTTTGTTCCGGGCGAAGAATTCCAGCTCCCGCCTCCGCTCCTCCCCGTTGAGCAGGGCGGCGAAGTTGTACACCCACTGCCCCACCGTGTGCCGGAAGCGAAAGGCGGAGCGCTCCACCCACTGCCCCGTGGGCACGGACAGGTCACCCTGCTGCTCGTAGGTATCCCCGTCAAAGTAATATCCCACATGGAAGCGCGTCTGGAGCAGATGGAAAACGCTGTAATAAACGGACCGGTCGTTGGTCCCGCTGAGGATCAGGTCCTCCCCCACGGCGCAGAGAATGACGCAGTCGTTCGCTTCAGGGCTTTCCGGGGGAAAGCCCTGCGCCCTGGCGTACCGGCTGATTTCCCGGTGGGTGGAGGGACGCCCGACCAAAATGCGTCCGTCCACGACCGGGCAGGCGTCCTGCTCATAGGTAATCAGCAGGCGCGCGCCGCTGAGCCGCTCGACGGCGTCCCGCAGCTGTTCCGCCGCATGGGTCTCCAGCCAGGTGGCGCGGTAGCCCAGCACAATCCGGCTGACCGCTTTGCCCTTTTCCGTTATCCGCATAAGAAAATCCCTCCCGGTTATGGTGGAACCATATTGCTTTTTGTTCTCCGCTGCCTGTAAACATCCATGTTCAGTGTACCATGTCCCCCCTGGGGGCTCAATCCATAGAAATTGACAACGAATGACGAGTTCTTTAGAAGCGGCGGCGGCAGGGGACGAGAATGGAAGGGTATGCAAAAGCCCATGGACTGCAGCGCAATCCATGGGCTCGAAGGATGGCGAAAGGTTCCGAAGAAAGCGGCGGCCCTGGAGGTCAATATCCCATGGCCTGGATATGGTCGTAGCTCCGCCGGAGACAATCAAAGGGGTCCTCGCCGTAGCAGTCGTCCTGCTCCACCAGCAGGTATTGGGTTTTGCCCAGCTCCCGGAGTTTGGAAAGAATTTTCGGAAAATTCAGATTTCCCTCCCCTACGGGCGCGGGGTGCTGGTCAAAGCCCTGCACAGCCATATCTTTCAGATGCACGCAGGGGATGCGGTCCTGCAGCTTTTCCATCCACTCCAGGATATCCGCGCCTGCGGCCTGGACCCAGTAGGTATCCAGCGTGAAGCCCATCAGCTCCGCAGGCATTTGCTCCAGCAGCACGTCCATGATCCGCCGGCCGTCGCGCAGCCTGGTCCATTCCAGGTTATGGTTGTGGTACATCAGCCGCTTTCCGGCTTCGCGCATCTTCTGCGCGGGTGCGCGGAAATCCTTGGCGAACTGGTCGATCCATTCTGCGGCCTGGTACCTGGACGGCAACAAGCCAATGCCGATGTAATCACAGCCGAGGATGTCGTGGTCGCGGATGACGCCTGCCGTATCCTCCAGCATGCGGTCGGGGTTGGTATGGGTCAGGGCAATTTTCAGGCCGAATTCATCGCAGATTTCCCGCTGCACATGCGGGGCAATGTTGCCCACGGCGGAAAGCTGCACGCACTGATAGCCGATGGCGGCGATGCGCCGCATGGTTTCCCGGAAATCCCGGGCGTTTTGCGTGTACATGCGTACCGTATAGGTTTGCGCTCCCAGCATCATGGTACCGATCTCCTTTTTTATTTGGATGATTTGGGGTCATGGGAAAAGGCAGGATATCCGGCGGGCCACGGCGTGCGGCGGGCCAAGGCTTCCAGGCGCGTGAAGCGGCGGCTGAAAAAGTATTGCAGCCCCTGGCACCAGCGGTAAACGCCCGCGCCGCCCGCTGAAAGCGGTTCCCGCTCCCGCCGGCAACCGCCACGGCACAGGCGCAGCCACGGACAGGCGGCGCATTTTTGCGCAAGGGGCAGGGGAGCAAGAAACCGGCGCGCCAGCTCCGATTTTTCCAGGCGCGGGAAGGAGGCGTCGTTGATGTTCCCCAGCCGCCAGGCGTCCACGGCGTAAAAATCGCAGGGATAAACGCTGCCGTCCGCTTCGATGACATAGTAGCTTCCGCATTGCCCGCTCATGGCGCAGCTGTCCGGCGGCTGGCCGCGCAGCATGGCCAGCCAGTTGTCAAAGGTGCGGATACTCACCGGTTCGCCGCGCCGGAAAGCCTGCTCGTAGCAGTCGAACAGCTCCACCAGGAACCGTCCGTAACTGGCGCTTTGCAGGGACCACCCGGCGCGCGCGCCGTCCAGGGCGTCCAGGCAGGGAATGAATTGCAGAAACGCATGCTCCTTCAGCGCGTCAAAGACCTCGCCGGCGCGGTTTGCCATGGGCTCGGTGACCACGCAGAGAACGTTGTATGCGATTTTTTCCGCGCGCAGCAGGCGGATGCCGTCCAGGACGCGCCGGTAGGTGGGTTCGCCGCGAAGGCTTCGGCGGCTGCCGTCGTGCAGCGCTTCCGTGCCGTCCAGGGAAACGCCCACCAGGAAACGGCCCTCCCGGAAAATTTCGCACCACTGGGGGTCCAGGTCATAGCCGTTGGTCTGCATGGCATGGGAAACGGCGAGCCCGGAAGACCGGTAGGCGTTCTCCAGCGCCAGGAGATGCCGGAAAAAATCCTTCCCCGCCAGGGTAGGCTCTCCCCCCTGAAACACCAGGTGAAGCCGTCCCTGGGCGTGGAGCATGGCGCGGCGGATGAGCCGCTCCAGGGTTTGCGCCGTCATGGGCGGCGGCGGCGGCGCGCTTCTGCGGCGCATTTCATCCATGTAGAAGCAATAGCGGCAATGCATATTGCATCTTCCCGATGCCGGCTTGATCATCAGGGTGAGCGGTGGCATAACAGGTCGCCCGCTTTCAGCAAGTCAGTATTCGTCCGTCCGGGGACGGCCCTGATAGGCCGCCCGCTGCATGGCGCGAATCATGAGGAGGCGCATCCGGCTGAGGGCTTCCGCGTAGCCGGCGTCCTCCGCCACATTGTGCAATTCGTAGGGATCGCGCTGGAGATCAAACAGCAGCTCCTTGCCCTGCTCCGGGCAATAGTACTTGTAGCGCTGGGTCCGCACCGTGGCCTGCCTGTCGCCATGCTCGCCGAAGTATTCGGTGAGCACGGCCTCCTTATGGCTGTCCGTGCGCCCCGCCAGCAGGTTTTCCAGGGACTGGCCCTGCATGAACGAGGGCGTTTGCACGCCGCAATAATCCAGCAGCGTGGGCGCAATGTCCACGGCCTCCACCAGCGCGTTGCGGACTTCTCCGGCGGGTATCCTGCGGGGATAGCTGACGATGCACGGCACATGGGTAATGCAATCATGCCCCGGCATGCCCTTCTGGATGCGGCCGTGATCGCCCAGGAATTCCCCGTGATCGCTGGTAAAGACAAGGACGGTATCCTCCAGGTCGCCGCGTTCGCGGAGGCAGGCCAGCAGCTCGCCCACGCCGTCGTCCACCTGGGCTACCATGGCCAGGTAGGCGCAGGCCACATCCCGCCACGCGTCATCCGTCATGTGGCGCAGTTCGGGGGAAAGCGTATCCTCAGGTCCCAGGATGGGCAAACGCACCTTGCCGCGGTCTACGCGGTCCAGGTATGCCTTGGGCGGATTCAGCGGCGGATGGGGCGCGTAATATCCCGCAACCAGGAAATAGGGCTTGTCGCGGGGCTGTCTGCGGAGGAAATCGCAGGCCTGCGCCGTGACGAACGCCGTGTGCGTCAGCTCCGCATCCCCCGCAAACACATAGGGTTCATGGGTATTGCGCGGGGTTTGGGAATACCCCTTTTTCCCCCACAGCACGGCCGCGGGCGGCAGCATGGTGCGCACATCCGCCAGCTGCTCCGGCGCGACGCGCTCCACCCATTTGGTATAGGCGTCGTCGTAGCAGCCGGGCTCGTCGGACTGGATCATGATGTCAAAGCCGTAACAGCGCGCGGGATCGCGGTGATCCCTGCGGGCATGGGGCTCAAAGTGCAGCTTGCCAATCTGCGCGGTGGTATAGCCGTAGGACCGGAGAATGCCCGGCAAGGTGACCGCGTCCTCGGGAAACTGCACGCCGTTGGCGCCGATGCGCAGGGCGGAACAGTATTGCCCGGACAGGAAGCTTGCCCGGCTGGGGGCGCAAACGGGGTTTTGCACATAGCACTGGTCCAAGCGCACGCCCATGCCCGCCAGGGCGTCCAGGTGAGGCGTGGGAACCGCCTGCTGCCCGCAGCAGCCCAGCGTATCCCAGCGCTGCTGATCCGTATAGATAATCAGGACATTGGGACGATGCAGGAACCGCATGTCCATCCGCCTCCTTCCTGCGGCGCGCTGCCTGCGCGGTCAGAACGCCTCAAACGCGTCGCCGTCCCCGGCGTTGAGGACGCTGTGCGCCTTGATATAGCGCACGATTTCGTCCACGTAGCCGAAGGCCAGGCCCACGCAGGTATCCGCCGCGCCGTAATAAATGGCGATGCGGCCGGTGTCGGCATCCTGCACGCTGGCGCAGGGAAATACCACGTTGGGCACAAAGCCGCTGACTTCATAGGGGAGTTCAGGGGTCAGCAGGTAGTTCTCACAGCGGTAAAGCACCTTGCTGGGCTGGTCCCTGTCCAGGATTGCGCCGCCCATGGAATACACAAAGCCGTTGCAGGTGCTGGCCACCCCGTGGAAGAACAGCAGCCAGCCTTCGCTGGTTTCAATGGGGCAGGCGCCGCCGCCGATCTTCACGGCTTCCCACCACATGGGTCCCCGGCTCATGACATGCCGGTGGCGTCCCCAGTAGATCAGGTCCGGGCTCTCCGACACGAAGATATCCCCAAAGGGCGTATGGGCCGAATCCGAAGGCCGGGAAAGCATTTTGTACATGCCGCCGATTTTGCGGGGGAACAGCACGGCATTGCGGTTATACGGAATGAACGGGTTTTCCATGCGGACGAAGTGTTCAAAATCGGTGGTTCGCGCCATGCCGATGGCCGCGCCATGGAAATCGGTGCACCAGATGATGTAATAGGTATCATCAATCTGCACCAGGCGGGGATCATAGGCATAGTTCGGCATCCAGGGGTTTCCCTGCTCGTCCACAAAGCGCACCTTTTCCCGGTCCACCTGCCAATGGATGCCGTCCCGGGAGCGGCCCAGATACACATGGGGGACGCCGTCCACCTGCTCGCCCCGCAGCACGGCGATGTAGCCGTCCTTCCACGGGACCACCGCGCTGTTGAAAATGCGGCCGATTTCCGGGGTGGGGTTGCGCCCCATGACGGGATTTCCCTGGAAGCGCCACAGGGGCGCGCTGCCGGCGTCCGCCGGGCGGGGCTGCCAGGGGATGTTGGGCAGGGATCGACCGTTGATGATTTTCACTTGCTCCATGTTTGTCAACCTTCCTTCCTGTCCGTTTGCAGGCATTCGCCGTTGGTGAGGATGACGCGGCGGTACCAGTACGCGCTGTCCTTGACGGTGCGCCGCAGGGTCTGATAGTCCACGTGAACCAGCCCGAAGCGTTCGTTGTAACCGTGGGCCCACTCAAAATTGTCAAAGAAGCTCCAATAGAAATATCCCCGCACGTCAACGCCCGCGTCGATGGCGCGCAGGAGCGCCAGCAGGTACCGGTGCATATAATCCTGCCGGTTTGGGTCGTGCACCTTCCCGTCCAGGCTGACCGCGTCGTGGGCGTCCATGCCGTTTTCGGTGATGATGATGGGCGTACGGTAGCGCTGGTAGAGGAAGTAGGGGCCCCAGTAAAGGCTGTTGGGATGGATGGGCCATCCCAGGCCGTTATGGGGATGACCCGCGGGGAATGGCACCCGTTCCGGGCGGCCGTCCTTGCCGGCGCGCCACAGCTGACCCTGATAGATGTTCTGCCCGTAAAAATCCAGGGGCTGATGGATGCTTTCCAAATCCTTTTCCCAGCCTGGGGGAAGGAAACGCTCGTATGCCGCTAGGCCGTCCTCGGGGTACCGCCCCAGCATCACGGGGTCGGAGAACCAGGCGATGTTCCAGGCGGGACCGTTGATTTCATCCGCCGGCACCTGGAAGTAGGCTTCCCGGGCGGCGTCGACATCCTGGGGGGCGTCGGTGAAGGGGACGGCGGGGTCCCCGCAGGGGGCATAACCGATTTGAAGGCCGGGGACGGCCGCGCGCATGGCGGCTACGGCGGCGCCGTGCGCCCGCAGCAGGTTGTGCGCCATTTTCACCAGGTCTCCCGCGCCGCACCGAAGGCCGGGGGCGTGCACCCCCAGGGCGTAGCCCGAGCCGATGACGCACTGGGGCTCATTGATGGTGACGAAGGATTTGCATCGGTCCCCCAAGCGTTCCGCCACAATCCGCGCATAGTCGGCGAACCAATCCGCCATTCGGGGGTTCAGCCAACCGCCCCGGCGGTGCAGCGCGCTGGGCAAATCCCAATGATACAGCGTGCAGAAGGGCTGGATCCCGTGTTCCAGCAGGCAGTCCATGAGCTGGTCGTAGAAATCCAGGCCTTTGGGGTTGATTTTCCCGTCGCCTTCCGGCAGAACGCGGGGCCAGGAGATGGAAAACCGGTAATTGGGAATCCCCATTTCCGCCATGAGCGCCACATCCTGGCGGAACAAATGGTAATGGTCGATGGCCACGTCGCCGGAAGAACCGTCGCGGACGGCGCCGGGTTTGCGGGTAAATTCATCCCAGATGGACGTGCCTTTGCCGTCCGCATGGACGCCGCCTTCAATCTGATAGGACGAGGTGGCCGTCCCCCACAGGAAATGCTTTGGGAAGCTCATCATACTCCTCCTGTTCCGTCACGGGACATAGGCGTCCCATACGTCTTTGCACCGGGCCGGGTCCGATACGAACAGAAAGCGGTCGGGGTCCTCGCGGAACTGCTGGTAGATGGGGACGCCCGCCTCCACGCCCAGGGCGGCATAGGATGCCGGCTTTTTGAGGATGAGCTGATCCGTCCGGTAGGCCGGGTTCGCTTCCCAGCGCAGGCTACCGTCCGCATTCAGCAGGGGGAACCAGGCAATCCCGCCGTGGCTGCGCACCTGACCGTACTCAAAGCCGTAATCCCGGTCGCACCATGCGCCGAAGGTCAGGGGCTGGCGCGGATCAGCGCTGATGGTGGCGTGCACCCAGTACGGCGGCACGATCACCACCTCCCCCGGCCCGGCTTCCACGGCATAGCAACGGCCGGGGAAATCGTCGCCGCGCTCCTGCATGTAGATCACCGCTTTGCCGGACCAGATCTCATAGACCTCGGGGGTGGACCAGCCGCAGTGGGCGGATACCTTGTGGATATGCCCCTGGCTGCGGATGGGTTCGCAGCCCAGCTGCCCGGCGGCATAGGTGACCACGCCGTAGAGCAGCATCCGCTGGCGCATGGCCGGAAGGTCGCATGTGCGGCCCACATCCATCATGATGGCGTACACGTTTTCCGGTCCGGTACAGTTGGGGTCGCGCAGGCTTTTGCGCAGGCTGTCCAACTTGCGGAACTCAACGCCATTCCCGAAGCAGTCCGCCCCCAGGCGGAACCCCTGGTCCACGGACAAGGGTTCGATGTCAAATCCCGGATAAAAATCCATACGCGCAACCTCTTTTCTTTACGTTCTGACATAGGCCTTGATAACGGCCAGCTCGCGGCCCAGGCTCGGGCCATGGGGGGCGATGGTATACCTGCCCACCGACGCGGGAATGATAAAGGTTTCCGCATAATGCGCCACAAAGGGCGCGAAGCGGCCCTCGGGGCTTTCCACAACGGCTTCCTCGCCTTCCACCAGGTTCAGCACATGCACGCCGTCCTGGGTATCGTGCTCGGTTTTCCGGGTGAACCAGTAGCGCCTGGTCTCAATGAACTCCCGCTCGTGCAATCCCGTGCGTTCTTCCCGCAGGCCCTCCTCCTCGCGGAGCACCTCCACGCGGTTGACCAGGTTTTCCTTGACCCAGGCCGTATCGCGCTGGAACTGGATATTCTTCATGCCGTGCTCCAGATGGATGGGCCGCGGCCGGCCATCCAGCCCCAGACGGCCCCAGTCCCACAGCTTGAAGGTGAAAATGTAGGGCGTAGCGCTGATTTCCAGCACCATGCAGTTCTTGCCGGAGCAGTGGACGATCCCGGCAGGAATCAGGAAATGGTCATGCTTTTTGGCGGGAATCACGTTGACGTAGCGCTCCGCGTCGAAGCTGCCCGTCTGCTGGCTGTCCCGGAGGGCTTGCTCAAAGGCGGCGGGATCGACGCCTGTTTTGCAGCCCAGGTAAACATGGGTATCCTCGTTTTCGGCCGCGTCCAGGATATAGTAGCTTTCGTCCTGGGTGTAATGCATGCCGAACACATTCTGGATGTATTCCGTGAGCGGATGCACCTGCAGGCTCAGGTTTCCCCCGCCCATGGTGTCCAGGAAATCAAAGCGGATGGGGAATTCCGCCCCGAAGCGCGCGTGCACCTTGTCCCCCAGCAATGCCCTGGGGTGCGACAGCACCAGGTTGATGGCCGGCGTTTCCAGCACAATGCCGTGGACGTCCAGCAGCAGGCTGTTTTCCTCCGGGACGCCGTCAAAGCTCCAGGCATAATTGGGCTGGGAAGCATCCAGCCCGCAGACGGATTTCATCCACTGGCCGCCCCACACGCCGGGGTCAAAGTAGGGCATGACCCGGAAGGGCTGGGTAACCGCCTGGTCCAGCCCCGCCCGGTACGTGTCGCCCCGCATCATCTTCGGCTGAGCGGCCTGGTTGGTATCCAGCAGGTAATCTATCCGCGGATACAGGGACATCTTGTGCCGGTCCAGGACACGCCAGTCCACAAAGAAGGCGCGCTTGTACTTGCGCAGGGTATCTTCCCCGTAATTGTCATCCAGCCAGTTGGCCAGCTTGCCGGAGCGGAAGCGCAGCTGAATCTCCCAGCGGGCCATATCCGCATAGACCAGCACGTCCGGCTGGCACAGGAGCGCCGCGCCCACGCCGAAGACCAGGCGCAGGCCCTGCGCGCCTGCAATTTCCCGGCGCAGGCGCTCCACCTGCTCCGGAACAAAAAACTGCCCGATGCGGTGATGGGACAGTATGCCGAAAACGCGGTCGTCGGTGACGTTGTAGGCCAGCATTTCCTGGACCCGGCGTTTGTCCAGCGCTGCGTCCCCCGCCAGAAAAACATGGTCGGGGCGGAGCTGCGCGGTCAATGCCGCCAGGGTTTCCTCCTCCCACACCCCATGATAGCAGTCCACACAGACGATTCGGTTTTCGCCGCCCCGGCGCAGTTCGGCGCCAATCTGGTCCCAGCCCTGCCAGGCATGCACACCGCTGCCGCACCGCACGTGAATGGCGGGGTACTTGTCATAGCTGCTTTGCTTCATATTGCGCCACCCTGCCTTTCGTATTTATACCTGCACCAGCGTAGGTTTGCCGCCGATATTCTTCAGCCTGGCGGTGAATCCCGTCTGCGCAATGGCCGCGTAGTCGTGCCCCGCGTCCGCCGGCCAGCACGCGCCTACGCGCAGGGGAACGTCCCCGGTATTTGCCAGTCGGTGCGCCACATAGCCGGGAATATAATGCAGGCTGCCGGGGCGCATAGGCTCCATCCAGCACCGTCCCTGCTCGTCCATGAGGATCAGCGCGCCTTCGCCTTCGATGCACCAGTAGTACTCGGCGCACTCCCGCCGGGCATGGAAATGCCCTTTGGTCATAAAATACTCGTCGCCTACCTGCCCGGGCATCACATTGCTGGTGCCGAAAAACAGGCCGCCGGGCGTTCCTTCCGCCACGCAGCAGTGGCTCTGCACCTCATAGACAATCTGCGACGGGTCCATGGCCTGCCGCAGCGCCTCCTGCTGGAACACGCCTTGCAAATCGCCCAGGGTGCGGGCCGAGGCGGTTACCTGCGCCCCTTCCAGGCGTCCGGTCCGAAAATCAACGGTGGTGGGATTCATAGAGCGCTCTCCTTTCCCTGCACGCTTACGCCGCCGTCCAGTCCGATGCCGTATACCGTCAACGCGGGGGCGTCGGACCCGGAAGCGTCAAATTCGTCAAAGCCGATGCGGAAACGCTTGCTCCACAAAACGGTAACCAGCCAGCTTTCTCCCGGAAGCAGCGTGTGGAAATTGTCGTCGGGCCGCAGGTTCCACTGGTCCAGGGCGTCCTCCAGGTAAGCGTGCAGCACAGGCGCCGTCCCCGTATTCCGCACGCGGATAACCGCGCCGTTTTCCAGCGTCCGCTCCATAGCGGCGGTGATTTGCGCCCCGTGGAGGGTCGCGGCGGCGGCGTAGGGTTGCTGGTCATGGTCGGCAAAATAGTATTCGTTGACGCTGGACGCCGTCCCGGCCTCCGCCCGCAGGCGGACCATCGCCATGCCTTCCCGGGTGTGGGGCATGGGAAAGGTCAGGTGGCCTGCCGCCGTGCGCCCCGAGGGCTGGAGCGCCACGGTGAACCGCTGCTCCAGGTAGCATGCGCCGTCCAAGCCCAGCACCTGGCAGGTAATCGCGGCGTCTCCGGCCACACCCGCATCCGAGAGAATAACCAGTTCTTTGCTGAATACGGCGCCGGGGGCGTAGTCCAGCCGGCGGTAGTTCAGCGTGATATGCAGGGGCGAGAATGCCTTGCGCGCCCAGAAGTACGCCTGCTTGGCATGCCCGTAGTAGTCCACCAGGGAGGTGCAGGACAGGTTGGGCCAGGGTTCGCTGAGCTGCCAGATGATGCTGCCGCTGTTGTGCCATTTGCGGCGCTGGTTCGCTTCCAGGATAAAACGCAGGCCTTCCGCCTGCATCCACTGGCTCAGGCGGATGTAGCGCTGGATATCCTCCACATGCCCGAACATGCTTTCTTCCCGGTCGTAGGTACACCACCAGTCCCCGTGGAAACGCCACAGGTCATTCTCGCGCATGCGCTCAGGCCGCTGCGGAGGCCGGGACAGGGCGCGGACCACCGTTTGCATGCTGCTCATGCCGTCGCAGCCAAACTCGCTGTGCAGCAGGCTGTCCGTATCCCCGAAGTAGCTGTACTGACGGCCATTGCCCTGGTACTGCCACCAGCCGTGGACGTCGTGGCTCTTGCCGGGCTGGGAGGCAATATGCGCTTCGGGCCCCGAGGGGGAGGTGGGGACGAACATGCGGTAAGGGTCCAGGGCATGCGTCAGCGTTTCCAGCATGGCCAGGTTTTTGTTGGCCAGGGTCTGGGGCTTGCGCTGCTCGTCCATCAGTTCGTTGCCGCCGCTCCACAGGACCAGGGATGTATGGTTGCGCTTGGTTTTGATGGCATGTACGGCGGTTTTTGCCAGGAGCTTGAGGAACTCCGGCCGCTCCGACGGGATGTTGTCGATCCCGGAGCTGGACTGGATGAACTCCTGCCACACCATCAGGCCCAGGCGGTCGCACCAGTCGTAAAAGCATTCCGTTTCAATCACGCCGCCGCCCCACACCCGCACGATGTTGACATGCATATCCGCGGCCTGGCGGAGCTGATAGGCCACCTGCTCGGGGGGAATATCGCCATAGATGTGGTCCATGGGCGTGACGTTGACGCCTTTCATGTAAACGCGCTTGCCGTTGACGACCAGGGTGTACGGGAGGGCGCCCGCGGGGGCGTCCTCATTCTGCGCCATTTCCAGGCGGCGGATGCCCTGACGAAGCCGGCGCTGGTCCAGCGGGACGCCGTTGCCATACAGCGTAAGCGTTACCTGATACAGCGGCTGTCCGCCCAGACCGTTGGGATACCATAGCTGCGGCTCCTTGACCGCCAGGCAGCCTTCAAAAGCCTGGTTGCGGCAGCTGAGCGTCCCATGGCACAGGCTGACGCCGTCCAGGGAGCAGTCGGCTTCCACCCGCAGGCTCACGGGCGCGTGCATGGTCACGTTGCCCTGCACGTAAATCAGGCCTGTGCCGTCCTCGTCCACGTCCGTATGCACGTACAGATCGTTCAGGGCCGCCTCGTCTTCCACAATCAGCGATACATCCTGCCAGATGCCCAGGTTGACCAGCCGGGTGCTGAAGTCCCACTTGTAGCCGAAGCGGCTCTTTTGGGTAAACGTCTGGCTGGTGCGGCCGATTTGCCCCATTTCGTCAGGCGCGTGCAAAATCAGCACGTCCAGCACAAAGTGCTCCTGGGCGCGGTACTGTTGGGTAATGTCGAAGGAGAAATCCTCATACATGCCCTCGTGCTCGCTCAGCACGTCGCCGTTGAGATAGACCACACAGGCGTAATCCACGCCTTCAAAATGCAAAAATACCCTTTGTCCTTCGTCCAGGGGCCGGCGGTCAAAAACGCGGCGGTAGATCCACCAGCGGTTTTCAATCCACTCGCATTTCAGGCTGTTCATGTCCACATAGGGATGCTCGATATATCCCGCCTTGAACAGCGCCCGGGCTACGCCGCCCGGCACCTGCGCGTCCATCCATCCGGTGACGCCCTCCAGCGGCTTGCCGGTTTCCATGCTTTTATCCCGCAGGGGGACGTAGGACGCGGTCCCCTTGAGTTTCCATGTGCCATTGAGGCTGATCCGTTCGCGCATGATGTTCCCTCCCGTGGTTCAGGTATGCCACTGCATGGTTTCATACAGCGGGGAATCCTTCAACTCCGGCGGCAGCGCCGCCTGATGGATGATGTCCGTCATGTGGCGGTGCCAGTTCCGATGACGCCACATGCCGCGGAACTGCGGCGCGGCAAAGTTGCTTGTGGCGATCAGCGCCCACTGCCCGGTAGCGCAGGCGGCGCGCACCCCCAGCTCGCACAGCTCCAGCACCCAGTCCCAGGGCAGCATGGGAAAGTCCTTGTAGTCGGTAATGCCCCAGCACTCGGTGGTGGCCAGCGCAAGCCCCGCCGCCTTGGCGTCCGCCGCCAGGGTTTGTATCCCGTGGACCAGCAGCTGCTGCCAATAGTCCTTTTTCTCCCGGTATACGTCCAGGGCATGGTCGGCGAGCAGGTGGTAAGCCGCCTCGGTGAATCGGCCGTCCTTGGCCTTGCCCACTTCCCGGTAAAACTGCTCCCGGTTCAGCTTGGTCATCCAGATATGGTGCTCCGCCAGGTCGAAAAACGACAGGTCCCGCTCCCGGTAATAGCCTGTCTGGTCCCCGTCGAAGGAGAAGCAGTAGGCAAGCCGGGGATATGCCTGCCGGACCAGGGCAATGGCCTGGCGCATATACGCCATGGCGCAGTCCGTATGCCAGCAGCTCCAGGTCATCCAGGGGGGATCGTTGCGGAAATAAGGCGCCCAGAAATCCCCCGGGAACTCGTTGCATAGATCCACGTACAGGATGGCGTCCAGCAGGCCGGCCTGTTCGATGAGCCGCAGGGTGGCAATCCAGCACTCCGCCATGGCCTGGGGCGTGGAAAGGCGCATGCGCGCCTGGGTTTCATCCTCCCGGAACCAGCTGCTCAGCGCCACCTTGATATGCCTGTCCCGGCATTTGCGCAGGAAGGTCAAAAGCTGCGGGTACAGCTTGACCCGGAGCTTGTAGGGGCTGCCCCAATCGTTGGCGTACCACACAGGCAGCAGCAGCCATTCCCGGTCCTTGTCCTGGGAGAGCAGATGGGGAAAGGCGTCTATGCGCACGGCGTCATAGCCCCGGCGCTGCAGCTGGTCCAGCGCCGCGTCCCAGTCCTCGAATCCCGCGCCGTCCCACCGGCGCTCTATCCAGGAAAAATCCCACATGGTAATGGCCAAGGGATGTATCTGCGCGGACAATGCGCGTCGCCTCCTTTTACAAACAGGCCGTTGTCCCCAGGATATTGGCCTTTGTTCAGCATCCGCCGTGCCGGATGCTGAACAAAAGCAACCCCATGGGACAAAGAAGGGCAGGGAGCCCTCTGTGCAGAGAGCTCCCTGCCCACGGGAAACCGGGCGAATCATCGCCGTCCGGCGTCAGGGAAACAGCGCGCTTACTGCAGGAATTCCTCCGTCAGCTGCTGCGCCACGCTGGCGCCTTCCTCGGCGTTCTCCTCGATGAAGGCGTTCCAAACCGCGGCAGGATCATCGGAGATAACCGCCTGGATAACCAGGTCGTTGATCTGATTGATTACGGAAGAACGGAAGTCCAGATAGTTCTCGTTCTTGGTGTTGTTCAGGTTATAGTCCGTCGCCGCAAAGCTGGCGTTGGTAGCCCAGGTTTCCATGTTGGTGGTGAACAGGTCGTTGATGATGTAGTCGCTGTACGCGGGGTTGCCCTCCAGGTACACTTCCAGACCTTCGCAGATGAAGTACTTCTGGAAAGAGCGCTCCTGCACAATGTAGTACTTGCTGCCGGTGGGAGCGATATCCTCATCGGTGTAGTTCAGCACCACGTTGCCGTCGGCGTCATAGTCCCAGTCCTCGCCCTTCACGCCGTAGGCATAGGTTTCGATCTGCTCCTGGTCCAGCAGCCAGTTGCCGACGGCCAGCCAGCGCTCCATCACTTCGTCGCGGCAATCCGCGGAGAAGGCGAAGGCGGCCCACCACTCGTCGATCTGGCTCACATGATAGGTGCCGTCCACGGTCTCCAGGCAGATCAGGCCCAGGTCCTCTTCCTCAAAGCCTTCCACGTTGGTGGCCAGGGTATCGGCGGTCTCCTGCAGGATGGAAGCGCCCATGTTGCCGTACAGCACGGCGGAGCGCCCCGCCAGGAACCGTTCGCGGCCGGCGTTGTTGGAGTCGTTGTAGCTGTCCATGGCCAGCAGGCCTTCGTCATAGAGCGCCTTGATGGCGTTCAGCGCGTCCACGGAGGTCGCGTCCTGGGCGCCCCAGGTATACGCGCCGTCCACGATTTCAAAGGAACCGATGTACTGGTTCCACTGCTGCGCAAACAGCGCCCAGTGGTTGCCGCCATTGTCGAAGTCCAGGGGAACGAGCTTATCGCCCAGCTGGCCGGGGTCCTTTTCCTTCACGTCGCGCAGGTAGGCGACAAACTCGTCGTAGGTCAGGGTCTGCACGGGAGCGAAATCATAGCCCATGGCCTCGGCCCAGTCCCGGCGATAGGCGAACATGTAGGTGGTGTAGAGGTTCACGGGGTTGCTGTTCTTGACCTTGGGGAAGGCGTACAGCTTGCCGTCCACGCGGAACTGGTCAAAGCAGGTGTAGCTCTCCACCAGGTTCTGCAGGTTGGGATAAGCGGACAGGTCGTCGGGCAGGGCCTTGAACACGCCTTCATCCACCCACTCCAGGTACTCGTCCTTGTTCAGGTTGTACCAGGCGATGACCTCGGGCAGGCTCTGGGTGTAGGCCAGGGTACGGGTGGTCTCGTCCCAGGAATCCCAGGCCACCAGCTGGATATCGAAGTCAAAGTTGAACTTCTCCATGGCCTGCTTGACCAGGGGCCATTCCTTCATGTCATCCGCGCCGTCAATGGTGAACACCGTAAAGGTCAGGTGCTCGGCGTAGGGATCGCTCTCCGCCACGGCGGGAGCGGCCAGCATGACGGACATCGCCATTATCATGGCCAGCACAAGAGACAGGAACCGTTTGCTCATGGGAATACCTCCTTGTGGTTTATCCTATCATCCCGGTGGGGGATGTATAGTGCGCTGTGGAAACGCTGTCAGGACTTGATGGCGCCAATCATGACGCCCTTGGCAAAGTATTTTTGCAGGAAGGGGTAAACGCACATAATCGGGAGCATGGTAACGATGACGGCCGCCGCCTGCATGCCTTCCCCGTAGGTCCGGCGTCCCAGCTCGGCGGGAACCTCCGTGGCCATGGCGCTGGAGGTCCACAGGATCTGCCGCAGCTCCAGCTGCATGGGCCACATGCGGCTGTCCAGCAGCAGCAGGTTGCTCCAGAACCACTCGTTCCACCGGTCCACCACAAAGTACAGCGTCACCGTGGCCAGGGCGGGCTTCATCAGCGGCAGAACGATCTGCGCGAAGATGCGGACGGGACCCGCGCCGTCCAGCATGGCGGCCTCCTCCAGGTCCGGGGGAAGGGATTCAAAGAAGTTGCGCAGGATAATCATGTTGAAGGCGTTGAAGGCCAGGGCGATGACCACCGCGAAGCGGTTGCCGTACAGCCCCAGGTCCTTGATCAGCAGGAAGAAAGGCACGGTGCCGCCGCCAAAATACATGGTGAAGATGATCATGTTCTGGAACAGCGAGCGGCCGGGATAGTTCTTTTTGCTCAGGCCGTAGGCCAGGGTGGTGGCCAGGAACATGCTGAAGGCCGTGCCGGTGACGGTGTACAGCACCGAATTGAAGAAGGCGCGCAGCATCCCGGTGCCGATGAAGATGTCGCGGTAGTTGCCCAGGGTGGGGTCCTCCGGCCACAGCGTGGTGCCGTTCATGATGAACTCCTGCTGCGTCAGGAAAGAGCGGACCACCGTGTAGTAGAAGGGAATAATCACAATCAGGGCCAGAACGAGCAGGAAAACGACGTTGAAGATGTCGAAGGGCGTCGCCTTGCGCAGTTTGGACTTATGCGTATGCATGGCCATTACATGATGCCCCCTTCGCCCATGACCTTGGCCAGCTTGTTGGCGGCCAGCAGGAAGATAAAGTTGATGACGGATTTGGAGAAGCCGATGGCCGTGGAGAAACCGTAGTCCGGCTTTTCCTGGAAGGTAATGCGGTAAATGTAGGTGTCGATGGTTTCGGCGGCGTCCCGCACCACCGGGTTGACCATGTTCAGGATCTGGTCGTAGCCCTTGCTCATGATGCCGCCGAAGGCGAGAATCAGGAGGATGACCGCGGTGGAACGGATCTCCGGCCAGGTGATGTAGAGCATTTTGTGGAAGCGGTTGGCGCCGTCCACATCGGCCGCCTCATACAGCTCGGGGCTGATGCCCGCGATGCCCGCCAGGTACAGGATGGCCGACCAGCCGGTTCCCTTCCAGATGCTGGTGATGTAGAGCAGCGGGCGTATCAGGCCCTTGTCGGTCAGGAAGCCGTAGGTCTCTCCCCCCAGCGAACGTATGATGCTGTTGATAACGCCCTCCCCGGCAAAGATGGTGGTCATCAGGCCGCTGACAATCACCCAGCTCAAAAAGTTCGGAAAGGTGTAGATGACTTGCAGTGTCCGCTTGTAGCGGTTGCCGCGCAGCTCGTTGAGCAGCAGCGCCAGGATGATGGGTCCCGGGAAACCGGTGATGATGTACATGAAGCCCATGCGTATGGTATTGAAAAAGGCCGCGATGAACTTCTTGTCCGTAAACATCATGGAAAAGTTGCCGTACCACGGGTCCATCACCGGGCTGCCCAGGATGCCCTTGCTGATCTTGTAATCCTTGAACGCCACGACCAGGCCGTACATGGGTCCATAGCAGAAGATCAGAACGAAGACGATCCCTGGCAGCAGAAACGCGTAGATCCACCGGTTTTTCCAGATCCGCGTTCCCAAAGACCGTTTGGGGCGGTTGATGACTGCGCTTTGTTTTACCATTCCCGCGAACACCCACTTTCTTCGTCTTTGTTGTTGCTGTTATTCTACTTCAGTTCTTTTTTGTTGAAAATGAACTATTTTCGGGTGCATGTCATTCTATTTTCGGTTCTGGCAGTTTTTGTACCATTTTCTCCATCTTTTCCGTGGACAAGCCTCCGGAAGCTTGTTATAATGAGCGCGTTCAAAAGCGTCATTCCATTTGAAGCAAAAGGAGAGGTGCCTGTGTATCGCGTTTTGATTGTGGACGACGAGCCCATGGCGCTGTTTTCCGCCGTGCATGCTTTTCCCTGGCAAGCGTTCGGCTTTTGCCAGCCCGTGGCTGTCACCCAGGCGCGGGAAGCGCTAAGGCTTTTGCGCACGCAGGTTTTTGACGCTGCGGTGGTGGACATGCGCATGCCCGAGCTCAGCGGCACCGACCTGATCCGCATCTGCGGCGAGGAAGGCGTGCCCACGGTGTTTATCGTCCTGAGCGGGTACGCGGATTTCCATTATGTGCAGGCCGCCCTTCGGCTGCAGGCCTTCGACTACTGCCTGAAGCCCGTTCTGCCGGACGCCGCCGAAGCGGCCCTGGAGCGCCTGGCGGAGCGCATCCGCGCCCAGCGCTGCCGCAGCGACCCGGAAACGGCCGCCGCCCTGAACGACGCGGCGGATCTGGAGCGGCTGTTTCTCCAGCGGGAGCTGCCGTTTCCCGATGGCGCCCTGTCCATGGCGCTGGTGGGCTGCCCGCAGCCGGAGCGCCTGCCCGCCATGATGTGCGGCCGGTTCGCGTCTTCCCTGGTGTTGTGGGCCAGCGAGGAAGCCGTGCTGATTTTTTCTCCGCAGCCCGAGAACGCGCTGGTTCAGGATTTAAGGGCGTTAAAAGAAACGGCGAGCTGCTATACGCAGCCCGTCGCCCAGGAGGCGCTTGCGCCTTCCCGGCAGTATCAGCTGCTGATGGAGACGCTTCCCACCCTGGAGCAGGGCGGCGAGCCCGCCGCGCTGCGCTTCAACGACTGCAGCCCGGCCTTTCTGGAGCTATTGGATTATGTGGACCGGCACCTGATCGACGATTTGTCCCTGCACGACCTGTCCAACAGGTTCCACCTGAACTATACCTATTGCAGCGAGCTTTTCCGCTCGGTCACCGGGCTGACCTTCACCAAATACCTCACCAGGCACCGGATGGAGCGGGCCGCCGGGCTGATAGCCCATTCCTCCGTCAGCATGACGGAAATCGCCCGTCAGACCGGCTATGGCAATTACAACCATTTTTCCGCCACCTTCAAAAGCTACTTTGGCCATACGCCCGCCGCCTACCGAAGCCTGCACCGGAAAAAAGGAGATTCTTGATTCATGCTGGGCAAAAAGTATTTCGCATCCCTCCGGCGGCAGGTCACGCTGATCACCGCTTTATCCATCCTGGTGATTCTGGCGATGTCCGCCATGTATTTCGTGCAGGCGCGGCGTCTTACGGAGCAAAAGACCTCCACTTTTGTCCACACCATGCTGGTCCAGCTCAACGACCGGCTCAACCGCATCGGGGAGGAAATGGCCTATATCGGCAACGCCATTTGCAGCAACGAGACGCTTCAGCAGTATTTTCACGCCGCCACTCCTACGCGCCGCCTGGAATATGGCCAGACCTTCACCGATTTTACTTCCAGCCTGCTGAATTACAGCACGACCCTGCGCTATATCGCCATCGTCAGCCCCAATCAGAGCATCCTGAGCCCCTCCGAGCAGAACATTGTCGCCCTGGACGCCCTGGATGAGCGTTACGGCCTGTTTTCCACCGACGCGCTGGATTCCGGCTTTTACGGGCCCGCCTTTGATACGTTTACCGGCAGCAACCTGTTTGCTTATGTCCGCCCCGTCTTCAACACGTACCCGGGGGCGGGCTTCAACGAAAAGCTGGGAACCTGCGTCATCTTCGCCCGGGTGGACCAATTATACGAGGCGCTGTCCAGCGGCCGCGCCACGCCGGGCACCGTGCTGCTGCTGGTGGACGAAGAGGGCGAAGTCATCAGCATGGCCAGTGAAAACAACGGGATTTCTTCTCTGGTTCCTGCCGCGCTGCTGCAGGAAATTCTGGATGCGGCCGACGGCGCGAAAACCATGGACATCGGCGGCGTGCGGCACCTGGTGGATTCCCTGGAGACCGACGCCCTGGGCTGGCGGTTGGTGAGCGTCGTGCCCGAGGGCGAGATTTCCGTGGACCTGCTGCCGCTGATGTGGCTGGGCATGCTGATTTGCGCCATTTTCATCGTCCTGACCGTGGTGTGGAGCGCCCACATCCATCACAGTATCACCGCGCCCCTGACCCGCCTGACGGAATTTATCGAAAACGACCTGGACGACAAGCTCCAGAACCGCATTCATATCAGCACCAACAGCGAAATGGAGCTGTTCTGTCAGGAGATCAATACGCTGCTGGACAAGGTTTCGGAAATGACCGCCGCCAACATCCGGGCCCAAACGCACATGTACGAGCTGAGCCTGGCCAAAAAGCGCGCCGAGTTCTCCGCCCTGCAGAGCCAGATCAACCCGCATTTCCTGTACAACACGCTGGACTGCCTGCGCGGATACGGCTACCTGTTGAACAGCCCGGAGGTTGTCTCCATTACCAATTCGCTTTCCGCCATCATGCGCTACTGCATCAAGGGCGACGACATCGTCTCCCTGAAGGATGAAATGACGATCATCAGGATGTATCTGGACATCATCCGCATCCGCTTTGCAAACCGGTTTACCATCAGCGTAGAGATAGACCCGGAAATTCTATGCGTATCCATTCCCCGGGTTACGCTTCAGCCCGTGGTGGAAAACGCCATTTACCATGGCCTGGAATCCAAGCCCAACCAGGGCGCCCTGACCATTTCCGGCGTGCGAACCGGCGAGGGGGATTGCAGGATCAGCATTGCGGACGACGGCGTGGGCATTCCCCCGGACAAGCTGGAGGAAATCAAAGCCATGCTCAACGACAAAAGCATGCGCAATTTGCTCCATATTCCCGCCGGGCACAGCCTGGCGCTGGTCAATATTCACAACCGGCTGCGGAATCATTACGGCGACCGTTATGGGCTGGACATTCAATGCCCGGCGGAGGGCGGCGTTTGCGTCACCCTGCTGCTGCCCTTCCTTCCGGTCCCCGGCGCGCCGCGCGATTCCCGGCAGAACAAGGAGGAAAAAGCATGAATCTTGAACGTATCGAGGAGCGGGCGGAACAGCTCCGCCTGCTGGGCCTGATGATCAGCAGGGCCGGAGAAACCGTCTATACCCATCACTGGGACATCCCCTGCCGCCGCCTGATCTTTTCTGCGAGCAAAACCTTTACCGGATGCGCCGTGGGCTTCGCGGTGGAGGAAGGCCTGCTGCGCCTGGATGAGCGCCTGGCGGATCTCTTTCCCGACGAGATGCCGGATGCGCCCGGCCCGAACCTCCTGCAGGCGACGCTCCGCGATTGCCTGACCATGTGCCTCGGCCAGGAAAAGGGCTATTTGATGGGGGCGCAGCGGGTGGCCATGCCGGAGGACGACTGGGCGCGGGCGGCGCTTGCCATCCCCTTTGACTTTGCGCCCGGGACGCGCTTTGTGTACAGCAACGTCGGCCCCTATCTGGCGGGGCTGGCGGTACAGAAGCGGGCCGGGTGCGACCTTGTGGACTATCTCGCTCCGCGGCTGTTCACGCCCCTGGGCATCAAGCTGCCCACCTGGGAGCGGGACCCCCTGGGACGTACCTTTGGCGCCAGCGGTTTGATGCTCGCCATTACGGAACTGCACAAGCTGGGCGTGCTCTATCAGCAAAACGGATGCTGGGAGGGCCGGCAGGTGCTTCCGGCGGCATGGGCGGCGGAAAGCAGCCGCAAGCAGGCGGAAAACGGCGAGGAAGGCTACGGCTACCTGCTGTGGCGCGGAAAGTACCGGTCCTTCCGGGCGGACGGCATGTACGGACAGTATTCCGTCGTGATTCCTGAAAAGCAGGCGGTGATTACAACCACCGCGGAAAACCGCGACCAGCGGGCCATGCTGGCCTTCCTGCTGGATGAAATTTATCCGCAGCTGTGACCACGAACGGATGAAAGGCGAGGTGCTTGGACATGTTTCAACCAGACCTGCTGACCTGCCGGGACGGCGCGCCGGTGGTATCCCCGGCGCAGTGGCCGGCACGACGGCGCGAATTGCTGGACATTCTGGAAAAGGAGCAGTATGGCGTGCGGCCTCCTTTTTCCGGAAGCGCGCAGGGAAAGGTGTGCGGCGTGGATGCGCGGTGCTGCGCCGGCCATGCGCGGCACGAAAGCCTTGAGATAGCTTTCGGCACCCCCGGGGGGACGTTTACTTTTCCCATGGAGCTTATCCTTCCCTGCGGAAACCTTCCGCGCCCGCTAATCCTGTTCATGAACTTTCATCCCGAGATATACAACCCCTATTGCCCCGTGGAGGAAATCGTTGACAACGGTTTCGCCCTGGGATACCTCTGCTACACCCATATCACCACCGACGACGGGGACATGACCCAGGGCCTGGCGGGGTATTATCCCCGCACGGACCCCGCCGCCGACTGGGGAAAGCTGTCCATGTGGGCCTTTGCGGCCAGCCGCGCCCTGGATTACCTGGCGACGCGCCCGGAAATAGACCCGGAGAACGTGGCGGTTCTGGGGCATTCCCGGTTGGGCAAGGCCGCGCTTCTGTGCGGCGCGTATGACGGCAGGTTCCGCTTCGTTTTTTCCAACGAGTCCGGCTGCGGCGGCGCCGCGCTGGAACAGGCAAAGCATGCCGGGGCAGAAACGTATGCGGATATGGCAAAGAATTTTCCCTACTGGTTTTGCGGCAACCGGAACCGGTATGCGGCGGATCAGTCGGCAATGCCCTACGATCAGCATTTTCTTCTGGCGGCCATAGCGCCCCGCTATGTAGCGGTGGGCAGCGCGGAGGAGGATTTGTGGGCGGACCCTTACGCGCAGCAGCTTTGTTGCCTGGCCGCCTCGCCTGCGTGGCGTTTGCACGGGCAGCAGGGCTTTATCGGCCCTGACGCGGAGGCGAAGGCGCCTGCCGCATTCGCGGAGGGAAGCGTCGGATATTTCCTGCGGGACGGCGTGCATTATCTCAACCGGCAGGATTGGCTGGCGTATATGGCTTTCATGAAGCGGCGGCTGTCCGTCCCGCGCCGCAAAGAGGAGGGGCGCGCATGAACGTCCTGACGGTTGATCTGGGCGGGTCCCGCGTAAAAATGGCAGCGGTATCCCAGGGGGAGATGCATGCGCCCGAGGTCTTCGGCATAGATCATAAAGCGCCTCTGGACGCTACCCTGGACACAGTTGCCCGGCGGGGGCGGAGCCTGCTGGAGCGGTTGCGCCTCACGCCGGACCGGGTTGCGCTGGCGCTGCCCGGCATCGTTTCACGGGGGCGCGTGGTGGCCTGCAACGGGAAGTACAACGACGCGGTCGCCTTTCCCTGGGCGCAATGGGCGGAGGAGGCTTTTCACACGGATATCCGCCTGATGAACGACGCCGCCGCCGCGCTGTATGGGGAAATGTCCCACGGCGTTGCCAGGGACGCGGACGCGGCGGTCATGCTGATGATTGGCACGGGCATCGGAACGGCCGCGGCGCAAAACGGCCGGGTATTGGAAGGCAAGCACGGCACCATGGGCATGCTGGGGGGACACATGGGCATTGAAATGCTTCGGAAGCGCCCCTGCACCTGCGGCGGCACCGGCTGCCTGGAGGCGTGGGCCGGCACCTGGGCGTTGGACGGCCTGGCGCGGGAGGATCCCCGTTTCCCACAGAGCGTGCTGGCGCAGTACCGGGCGGTGGATTACCGTGCCCTGGCGCAGGGCGCCGCCCAGGGGGATGCCTTGAGCGTCTCCCTCATGGACTGCGTTTCCACCGCCCTGGGCATGGGCGCGGTGAACCTGATTCATGCCTATGACCCGGAGGTCCTGGTGCTCAGCGGCGGTCCATGCCATATCCCCGAGCTGTGCGAGGAAATCGCGCGGTATGTGCGCGGCCATGCCTGGACCCCCTGGGGGCAGGTGGAGATTCGCGTGGCGCAAAACCCCGAGGCTTCCGTCCTGTGGGGATTGGCGCATATGGCGGCCATGGACGTCCGCGCTCCGCAAACGTAATTGGCGCGGCTTGCCGACATGAAAACGCCTGCGCCGGCAGTCGCGAAGCGGCCCGGCCTTCCTTAAGCTGTTATAAAGTGCATTTTTCATATGCTCATAAGGAATATGAAATATCAGCCTTCCTTATTTGCAAAAAATTCAACAAATATGGAGTCGAAGGGGTCCAGGGGGAAAGGCGGGCGTAGCCGCCAGTGGCGGCTATGATACGC